>CAWINE010000004.1:0-23555 GCA_963837315.1 uncultured Chloroflexia bacterium | reverse complement strand
CCCTGCTTATCATCGCCTATATCACGTTCCGTAACTCTGTCACCACGGGGCCGAACGCCGCCAACAGCCTCGACCCGCTCACCACGAGCTTCTTCTCCATAGCCTTGTTCGCCAGCAGCTTCACTGTTTGGCGCGCCGACAAGGCCCACGATCGGCGCGATCAGAGGGGTGTAGTGGTCTGGCTGGTGGCGACTATCGTGCTTGGCCTGATATTCCTCATCGGCCAGGGGTCGGAATACTGGCGGCTGCTCACAGATAACGTGACCATCAGCCGCAACGTCTTCGGAACAACCTTCTTCACCCTTACCGGCTTCCACGGCTTCCACGTGTTCGTGGGCCTTGTGATGCTCACTATCCTTACAGTCATTGCTCTTACAGGCCACCTCAAAGGCCCCAGGGCAGGCGCTCTAACCGCCATTTCTCTCTACTGGCACTTTGTTGATGTGGTATGGATATTCATTTTCTCCATCGTTTACATCGGCACAGCGATTATCAAATTTTGAATTCTTAATTTTGAATTTTGAATTAATCCGGCAACTCAGAATTTAGAATTTAGAATTCAAGATTTCGCAAAGGGAGTCCGACATGCTTTTATCACTTTCTAAGCCGTGGCAGGACCGAAGGCTGCACAGACGGATTTCGCTGAAATGGTTCAGGCGGCTTACCGTCTTTACTGCGTTTTGCGTGTGGGCGCTCATCGTGCTCGGAGGGATGGTGCGCGTTACCGGCTCAGGCACGGGCTGTGGCGAGTTGTGGCCGCTCTGCCAGGGAGGTGTGCTGCCCGGTCTCGATTACCACGAGCTGGTCGAGTGGAACCACCGACTGTTCGCTACCCTGGTTGGCCTGCTGATGGCGGTAACTGTCGGCTCGACGCTGCTGTGGTATCGCAAGCCGCGCCGGTTGGCCGTGCTGGCGATATTGGCCGCCGCCACTTACCTGGGTCAAGCCATCCTTGGGGGTATCACCGTCCTGCTGCACCTCGACCAGACGTGGGTGGCCGCGCACATGGGCAACTCGATGCTCCTTCTCGCTTCCGTCACCCTTCTCGCGCTCTTTGCCCGCCTTCCTATGGAGGGTGCTGCGGATCCTCTTAACCGCCAAGACGCCAAGATCCGCCAGGGGCCGCCAAGATTTCTACGGTTTGAACCACAAAGGCACAAAGATCACAAAGGTTTCTATGGTTTGAATCACGAAGGTCACGAAGATCACGAAGAGCACGAAGGTTTTTATGGGTTTGAATCAGAGCTCGCGGCCCAGAGGGCCCCCACTCATGGTCACAAAGTACGCAGAAACCACAGAGATTGTTGGGGGTTTCGGTTCCCCTTTTCCGTAACCTGAAATTGTCAACGTCCGCAATCCGCTTCCTGACAGGGGCCACGCTCGTTACAACCTTTATTGCGATGCTTACAGGCTCGGCCGTGGTGGGCGCGGGGGCGGACCTGGCCTGCCCTTCGTGGCCGCAGTGCTCTGCTGATAATCTCCTTCCGACCACGTACAATGCCTGGATCAACTTCGGGCACCGCATGACCGTGGGGATGTCGGACATACTTATGCTGTTGCTGACAGTGGTTGTCTGGCGCTTCTACCGAGACAGGCGGTGGCTACGGACCGCCGCGCACTTGCTGGCTTTTCTATATGTTTCACAGGTATTCCTGGGCGCTTTCACTATCTGGCTTGGCGCGCCTGAGGTACTGCGTGGAGCGCACCTTGCTCTCGCCGCCGCTACATGGAGCGTTCTGGTTGTCCTGGCTACTTTGATATGGGTGTCCAGCGACCCAATGCGGAATGGGGAATTCGGAATGCGGAATCCCAGGTCCGGCAAGGCTTCGGTAAATCCGCAATCCAGGATCGGCCTCTATTTCAGCCTCATCAAGCCGCGCGTGATACCGCTGCTATTGGTGCCTACGGTGGCCTCGATGCTGATGGCGGCCGTCCAATATCCTCCCGAGCGGTCACTGCTCGTCCTCATACTGCTCACCATGCTTGGCGGCACGCTGGCTACAGCGGGTGCGCACTCCATCAACCAGTACCTCGACCGCGACATCGACGCCAAAATGCGCCGCACGCGACGGCGTCCGGTGGTGACCCACCAGATCCCGCCACGCCACGCGCTCATATTCGGTATAGCGCTCACGGTGGCGGCATTCCTGCAATTATGGCTTACAGTCAACCTCACGGCTTCGCTGCTTGCGCTCGGCGGCAACCTCTTTTACGTATTCGTTTACACAGTGTGGCTCAAGCGCACCAGCGTACAGAATATCGTCATCGGCGGCGCAGCGGGCGCTGTGCCTCCACTTGTGGGCTGGGCAGCAGTGACCGGCGGTGTGGGCATACCGGCCCTTCTCTTCTTTGCCATCATCTTTTTCTGGACACCTGCGCACTTCTGGGCGCTCGCCCTGGTCCGGCAGGAGGATTACAGGTCCGCCAACGTTCCGATGCTGCCCGTGGTGCGCGGCGAAGCGTACACCCGCTCCAGCATCGTGCGCTACAGTGTATTGCTCCTTATCGTTTCGCTGCTGCCTATTGTTACTCACTCTCTCAGTTGGCTCTACCTGGCCGCCGCGCTCGGGTTGGGCCTTCTCTTCGTAGCGCGAGCCGTTCAGCTTGCAAGAGGCCCATCGACCGCGCACGCCTGGGGCCTCTTCAAGTATTCGAATATCTACCTGGCACTTCTTTACCTGGCTATGGTGCTGGATCGAACGATTATGAAATTTTGAATTCTTAATTCTTAATTTTGAATCTTGGAGTAATTTACCGTCTCATAATTCAAAATTAAGAATTCAAAATTGGAGCGAAGCGACACGTGTCCGAGCCACTCTACAGACTTACCATACTGCTACACCCCGACCAGCCGGTTGCACAGGGCAACATCTGGTCGCTCTGGGCTTGGGATCCGTCTGTGCTGGTCGGGTGCCTGGTTTTGCTGGTCGCCTACACGTGGTTGCTGCGGGGATGGCTGGGGGGAGAGTTCTATTTCTTTTTCGCCGGGGTGCTTGTGCTCTTGTTTGCCTTGATCTCGCCGCTGGACACCCTCGGCGACAACTATCTTTTCAGCGCGCATATGTTACAGCATCTCCTGCTCATACTCGTTGTGCCGCCATTGCTCCTGCTGGGCACTCCGGCGCGGCTCTTTGAGATGGCCCTTCGCAATTCTTTCATCAGCGGGCTGGAGCGCATGTTGAGACAGCCTGCGCTGGCGTGGTCGCTCGGTATTGGCGTGCTTTTCGTCTGGCACGTGCCAGATCTATATAATGCGGCCCTGGCAAACGAGAATGTGCATGTTCTCCAGCACCTCAGCTTCCTCGTCACGTCGGTGATATTCTGGTGGCCTGTGCTTGCGCCCATTGAAAGCAGCCGGATGTCTGTGCTTGCTGCCGTGCCCTATCTGCTGGCTGGAGCCATGGCCAGCACTTTGCTAGGCATATACTTCACGTTTGTGCCACCCGGCCTTTATCCTGCTTATCTGCACCCTGCGGGCAATGCGGGCGTTCTTGCCGTAATTCGGGATAGCTGGGGCCTATCGCCGGAAGCCGACCAGCAGTTGGGCGGGCTGCTCATGTGGGTTCCTGGGGGCCTGATTTATCTTGGGGCTATCTTCGGTGTGCTGGCACGATGGTACGCTTCGCCGGATGACGAGGAAGCACTCGAAGAGGCACCCGTCACGGCGCAATCTCTACGCGTGGAGGAACGACGAAATGCAGAATTCGGAATTCGGAATGCGGAATAAAGACGACGATGGAATGCAGAGTAACGACGATTCCCCCGCCACTCCGCATTCCCGAGAGGCTGGAGCAGACCCAAGCCTGAGCACCTGTCCGAGCCAACGTACTGGCCTGCGGTCATGGCGCTCGGAATTACGATGCTCCTGTGGGGTATCGTGACTTCGGTCATTATCTCGGTTGTGGGGCTTGCCCTTTTCGCTTTAGCGCTAACAGGTTGGATTGGAGAGCTTCTACATGAAAACCCAGAACAATGATTCGGGCATGGACGCCGGAGATGCGGGTAAGATAGGGAACGCCGGGAACGCGGGGCAGGAAGCCGAAGGCGAGAGGGTCGATAGCCCGGAGCTACTTACACGGCGTGCGTTCCTCAATAAAATGGGCATCGGGCTGTCGGGCGTGGCTGCGGCGCTGGTGGGTGTGCCTGTAATCGGCTTTCTTTTGGCGCCCCTGTTCCAGCAGTCTCCTGAGGTGTGGCGGCCTGTGGGCCCGGTGAGCCAGTTCAAGGTGGGCGAGACTGTCGAGGTAAAGTTCGAGGACGCATCGCCTCTGCCCTGGGCAGGAGTGACGGCCCAGACCGCTGCATGGCTGCGCCGCAACACCGAACAAGACTTCACCGCCTTCTCAGTCAACTGTACGCACCTTGGATGCCCGGTCAACTGGATCCCTGATGGCAATCTCTTTCTCTGTCCATGCCACGGCGGGGTCTACTACAACGACGGCAGAGTAGCCGCAGGCCCGCCGCCCAAACCGCTGCCCACCTATCCTGTGCGCGTGCAAAACGGCCAGGTGGAAATCGAGGCAACCGGCATCCCGCTAGGCAGCTAACCGGCGGTGCCGGAATTCGAATTCGAATTAGCGAATTATGCAAATTCCTAAGTAATTCGTAATTCGTAATTACGTAATTCGTAATTCGTCAAATTGGAGCGAAGCGACATGAATCCTGTGAAGAGCTTTGGGCATTGGATAGACGACAGGACCGGGGTGGCGGCAGCCGCGAAGCCATTGTTGGATCACCCTGTTCCGCCCGATACCGGCTGGTGGTATATCTTTGGCAGCGCCACTCTGACGGCTTTTCTGGTGCAGGTCGGCACCGGTATCGCTCTTTCTACAGCCTATGTGACTTCCACTGCGGACGCATACAATAGCCTTCAGTTCATCACCAACGAGGCGTTATTCGGCAACTTGCTGCGGGGGATGCACTCCTGGGGCGCGTCGGCTATGATAGTGCTTATAGGGATCCATATGGCTCGCGTCTTCGTGATGGGCTCGTACAAGTTCCCGCGTGAGATGAACTGGCTGACAGGCTCGATATTGCTGCTTGTCACCCTCGCGATGGCTTTTACCGGGCAGTTGCTTCGCTGGGACCAGAATGCAGTATGGTCGACGGTAGTGGCGGCTTCGCAAGCTGGGCGCGCCCCCTTTGTAGGCCCGGGGCTGGCGCACTTCTTACTGGCGGGCGATACGGTGGGAGGGGCGACCCTCAGCCGCTTTTTCGCGTTCCATGTCTTTTTCATCCCTGCTGTGATTTTCCTCTTCCTTGGCATCCACCTCTTTCTCGTGGTGCGCAACGGCATATCGGAGCCGCCGAAGATCGCACGCGTAGTTGACCCGAAGACCTACAGGCAATGGTATCACGATATGCTCAAAAAGCGGGGCGTGCCTTTCTGGCCCGACGCCGCCTGGCGCGACGTAATCGGCGCAACCAGCGTGGTGGTGATCGTCATGCTGCTCGCTATCATCTTCGGCCCACCGATGCTCGATAAGCCGCCAGACCCGACCATCGTCCAGGCTTATCCTCGGCCCGACTTCTACTTCCTCTGGTACTTCGCGGTGCTGGCTCTCGTGCCGCCCGCCCTTGAGAACTACATCATAATCGGCGGACCGCTTCTGCTGGGATTCCTCCTCTTCATTCTGCCCCTGGTGGCGAATAAGGGAGAAAGAAGCCCTCTGCGCCGCCCCTGGGCAATGGGATTTGTGCTGGCTACATTGGTGATGGTGGGCACGCTCTGGATAGCCGGCCAGCAGGCTAGCTGGTCACCGAACTTCGACGCCCAGCCCCTGGCTGCGAGCGTTGTGAACAGCAGCGATCCGCACGTGATAAACGGCTCCAAGCTCTTCCTGTCGAAAGGCTGCGAGTATTGCCACACGATAGGCGGACAAGGAGGCCAGCGTGGCCCCAACCTGTCGGAAGTGGGGAGTCGCCTCGACTAACAACCAGCTTACTATTCGCATCCTGACGGGCGGCGACAATATGCCCGCATATGGAAGCATCCTGACGCCCCAGGAGCTGAACGACCTTGTGGCTTTCCTTGAGTCCCGGAAATCGCCCGGACAGCCTTGAGGTAAAGATTCCCCACAGGTGCTCATCTAACTATTTCTATCTGACCCAGGCAGGCGAAGAGAGGCTCTATTTACCCCCATAAAGCCTCTCTTCGCCATTACCCGCAGTTAATTTCGCAAATTCACCTGTAGAGTTCATCACTACCCACCCTGGTCTATACTAAGCTGTATAACGAGCCGGACGGGCGCTCCGGCCGTTTGGCAGGAAGATTGGCTTGCACGGGTTCCGTGTGGCTGCCGGCGCTATACGAGCCAGGTAATAAAATTAGCTAGCCTGCTATTTTGTGCATCACATAGCTCTCTATCTAACGTTTATTAGGATAGGGGGTGATTTAAGTGGTAGCGAAATCGAACCCTATCAAGGTGCTGATAGCAGATAGCCATATCCAGTACAGCAAGGCCTTGAAGCTGACTTTAGAGATGGAGGACGACATCGAGATAATCGGCGAAGCAGATGACTGGCTTCCCCTTGAGGTAGCCGCGCGGAAGCTCCAACCCGATGTTATCTTTAATGGATGTCCGCATGCAGAGTGCGCAGGGTAATAATGACGGCATAGCTGCTACCAGGCAAATACGCTTGTACCACCCCCAGATAGCAGTGATCATTCTCACTATGCTTCCCAGCAAAGAGCTAGGTTCGCTCGCCGAGCAAGCCGGAGCGAGCGCGCTTATCCTCAAAGACGATCATCACCAATCCCTTTTGCAGGCAATCCGCTTGGCAGCCCAAACTATCCTCCCACCCGCAGGTGCTTTCCCCATTATCGGCTCGGCCCACTAAAGGAGGAGACTGGGGGACACCCCCATACCCCCCGGCAGGGTGGTCCCTGCACCCCTTTTCATAGCTTCCGTAGTTCACTCGGTGGTGGGTGGTCGTCACTCCGGCACAATCAACGCCTTCACAACCTGCTGGGCGGCAACTGCCTCTAGGGCTTCCTGTGCTCTTTCGAGGCTATAGTGTGCGCTGACAAAATCGCTCCAGGGGAACCGGGTGTGGTAGCGCGCCAGCACCTGCACTGCCCTGTATACATGACTAAGATCGCTACCCCAGCAGCCGCGCACGTCCAGATGCTTGCGGTTCAGGTCCAGGTGCGGATTGAACTCCGCGGTGCCGGAGTCGGTGTACTGGCCGACCACCACGTATCTGCCTGCGTCGCGGGTCATGCGCATGCCCTCCGGCACGGCTGACGCCACGCCGGTCGCCTCGATCGTCACATCCGCTCCCCGACCACCTGTGAGCGCCCGCACCGCCTCCAGCCGCCCGGCCGCGTCTATTGCGCCTATATCCAGCACCGCATCCGCGCCGCTTCGCGTTGCCATCTCAAGGCGAAGCGGCGGACCGCCCACCACGATCACCTTCGATGCGCCTCTTAGCTGGGCCAGGATCACCGCGCTCAGTCCCACCGGGCCGCTCCCCTGGACCACCACCGCGTCGCCAAACCGCACCTCGGCTCGCTCAAGCGCGTGCAGGGCTGTGGGCAATCCGCACCCCGCTGCCAGGAAGGTCTCCCAGGGAAGCCCAGTCGGAAGACTGACAATGTGCACGCCGGGCCGCAAATAGATATATTCCGCCCAGCCGCCCAGTAGCCCATCATCCGCCGACAGGGTGATGCCATACACACGACGATGCGGGCAGCGCGTGCTGGCGTGAGCCACCGTGCAGTACCAGCAGCGGCCACACGATCCATATACGTCCAGGAACGTTACGACATCTCCGACCGCGAGAGGCTTGCCATCCACGTCGGCTACCTCGCCGCCGGAGGACGAAGGACGGAGATCGGCTACTTCGCCGACGCTCACATGCCCTGGAATAATCGGATAGGGCACGCCCGCGAGCTGCCCATGCCAAAGGTGCACATCTGTGCCGCACACCTCACTCCCGAGCGTGCGCAACAAGACTGCCCCCGGCTCGACCCTCGGCTCGGCAAATGGACGTATCTCCAGCGGCGCCAGGGGAGCGGGCATCACAACCGCTCGAATCATCTTGCTCGCTTTCTATCATCGTCACAGGATGCTGGCCGTGTTGGGTCAGCATCCTGTGAACGACATCACAGTTTACCCCGTCAATTCAAAATTAAGAATTAAGAATTCAAAATTCGGTTACGCCAGGTCGTAAGCGGTTTCGCCGTGCAAAACCTGGTCCAGGCCGGCGGCCTCCACCTCTTCGGATACCCGTACAGGCTCGAATACGTTGAGCACCTTAAGGATGAGGAACGTTACGACGAACGAGTAGGTCGCCGTGATCGCCACCCCTAGCACCTGCACGCCGAACTGGTTCAAGTTCCCCTGGATCAAGCCGCTCGTGGTGTTGACGAGCGTGCTGGCGAATATTCCTGTGAGGATTATTCCCAACCCGCCTCCCACACCATGAACGCCCCATACGTCCAATGCGTCGTCCCAGTTTCTCCTCATTCTGAACTGCACAGCGATGTAGCAGATAATGCCGGCCAGCAACCCGATGACGCCTGCTGCCCAGGGCTCTACATATCCAGCGGCGGGTGTGACGGTCGCCAGCCCTGCCACAGCTCCCGTCATCGCTCCCGTCATACTGGGGCGGGATTCTCGCGCCCATGAGATGAAGAGCCAGGCTATCATCCCCACCGAGGCGGCAATGTCGGTGTTCACGAAGGCGGTGGCCGCGACGCCGTTAGCAGCAAGGGCACTACCCCCGTTGAAGCCAAACCAGCCGAACCAGAGCAGCCCTGTGCCCAGAGCCACGAAAGCCAGATTGTGAGGCAGCACCTTCTCGCCCGGTGCGAGCTTACGCTTGCCCACCACGAAGACCGATGCCAGCGCTGCCATCCCTGCGCTGAGGTGCACCACTATTCCCCCTGCGAAATCGACAAGGCCCCACTGTGCCAGGAAACCCCCGCCCCATATCCAGTGGACGAATGGCACGTAGACCAGCAGGCTCCAGAGCACCAGAAATTTAAGGTAGCTCTTGAAGTTTACCCGGTCGGCGAAAGCACCTGTAATGAGGGCCGGAGTGATGATTGCGAACATCTCCTGGAAGAGGAAGTAGGCGAGGAAGGGGATAGTGGGGCCGTAGCTTGCGCTCGGGTTGAAGCCCACGTTCCTGAGAGCCACGAAGCTGAAGTCGCCGATCAGGCCGAAGTTGTCCTTGCCGAATGCGAGGCTGAAGCCCACCAGCACCCAGATAATGGTCACAACCCCCATCGAGATGAAGCTCTGCATCATAATGGAGAGCACATTTTTGCGCCGCACCAGCCCACCATAAAAGAAAGCAAGACCTGGGGTCATAAGAGCAACCAGGGCTGCGCTGATCAGTACCAGAGCGGTATCTCCCGAGTTCATGTTTCGTACCTCCTGGGACCAGGTTGCCGGTTGTCAGTAGACGAAGGACGATGGGTCTACTGACAACCGGCAACCTGGTCTAACTGGTAGCCGGGTCGTGCGCGGCGGACACTACGGCACCTCCAAGCTGTGGCTATGGCAGCTCGGCAGCTCATCCCTACCCATTTCGGCCTCGGCCATCTCCTCGCCGGTGGTCTGCAAAGCGGGCACATGAGCGAAGACGAGGAATAAGACCGGCATAAGCGTGCACCCTATGACTATGGCAACCGATACAAAGTTGGTAGGAATATTGAGCTGTGGCTGTGGATGAAGCCGAAGAACGACAGCATAGCACCCCCTGCCGCGTACAGGGCGGCCATCTTGAAGTTCTCATCTATCACGAAGGCCAGTATATCACCTAGCACCAGGCCTGCCAACACCCCTCCGCCGCCCAGCGCTTGCATACCGCCGCCGTCGCATACGCCTGCCAGAGCGCCCAAACCGCGCTTACGCGCACGGGTGCCTGCCATGCCTGGCGAGTTATCTACGAGGCCGTTCGCCCACGAGGCATGTCGGGTCAGGACTATTGCTGCAACTGAGCCAAAAAGCGTTGACGAACTGCCGATTTTGTGCTAGCATTGCTCTACCTATCGTAAGTTTTGCTTCGCGCTATATTCCTCCCTATCGATAGGTCGCGTGATCATCACTTATTGATCACGCTCGTTTGCCTGGCGTTGCTGGATACCTGACGGTAAGTATCACAAAGGAGTGATGGCCGCTCACTAACCTATTCGTTGGTCGAATGGTACGACTCCTTGGGTGTAGCATGCACAGGTACATGTATGCGACCGTGAACAGTATCCGGTTTGAATGAACAGGAGGTCCAAACTATGAGTTGCAACCGTATCTGGTCTATCGCCCTTCTCGCGCTCGTCCTCACTTTGTCGGCGTGTGGCGGCGACACGGCCCCAACAGCGACGCCCGTGGCGAACGGCCAGTCGTCAGGGAGCACAGGCACAGGGAGCAGTGCCGGTACGCTGAACGGAGTGACATTGCCTGCGGACGCCGCTCCGGCCGACCAGCAGGTCTATGTCGTCCATTACGATAACACTGCCCCTTTCACGACGGTTGATTTCTACGAGTTGGTCTATGGACGTGCCGGGGCGATCGCCGATGTCCTCTCCGATTCGCTCGTGCGTCTGGACAAGAACTTCAAGATCCAACCCGGCGCAGCTACGAAGTGGGAAGTCGACTCCACCGGTCTTGTCTGGACGTTCCACCTCGACCCCAATTTGATGTGGTCAGACGACACGCCGGTAACAGCCGACGACTATGTGGCTACCCTACAGTACGGCGCAGACCCGAAACACGCCTGGGACTTCACCTGGTTCTTTGGTGGCGTGATCAAGAACTGGACCGAGGCAGTTGCCGGCAAAGTGCCGCTCGATCAGCTTGGGGTCAAAGCCGTGGATGCAAACACCTTGCAGGTAACCACCGTAGCCCCGGCCCCCTATCTGCCCACGATGATGCTCTACAGCGACACGATGCAGAAGAAGGCACTCGCAGCTCACGGCGGCCTCTACAACTCCGACCCAGCGACTTCTGTCTCGTCCGGGCCGTTTGTCCTCAAGGAGTGGACCAAGGGCAACCGCGTCGTCTACGAGGCCAACCCCAAGTACAAGGGCACCAACAAGCCGCTCATCCAGAAAATCTACGTGATCGGTGCCGCCCCATCCACTGACTTCGCCTCTTATCAGGCCAACGAGATCGACTACGTGCTTGGCTCGAACCTCTCGCCTGCGGACAACGATCTGATCGCCGCCGATGCCACGCTGGCCAAGGACGTCCACCCGCAGCCCAATGATTTCCGCACCGACTATCTCTTCTTCGATGACCAGAATCCGCCGTTCAACAATATCAAAGTGCGGCAGGCCTTCAGCCACATCGTGGACCGCGACTCGTTGATCAAGCAGATCATCAAGCCCAGCCAGGGTATCCCCGCATACTCGTTCCTGATGCCCGGCTTCCCTGCCTCGAACTCGCAGGGACTCAAGGACATCCAGAACTACGACGTGGCCGCGGCCCAGAAGTTGCTGGCCGACGCCGGCTACCCGGGTGGCAAGGGCTTCCCCAAACTTACGCTCTGGCTCCGCCAGGAGGCGCAAGTGCGCGTGGACGTCGCCAATGCTATCGCTGCCTCGATCAAGCAGAACCTGGGTATCGATGTCGAGGTCTCGAACAAAGACACCAAGACCTATACTGACGCCCTCAACGCCAAGCCAACCGGCATCCAGTTCGGAATGGTCTCCTACGGCATGGACTTCCTTGACCCGTACAACATGCTGAGCGTATGGCTGAGCGGTGGGCGGCACGACTGGAACAATGCCACGTTCGATGACATGGTGAAGAAGGCCGCCGCCTTCACCGGCGACCCCGCCCAGCGCATCAAGATGTTCCAGGACGCCGAGAAGCTGCTGGTCACCGAGGCACCGGGGGTCTTTATCTACCACCGCTACCAGAGCGACCTGTACAGGCCGTATCTCAAGGGCAGCGAGCTTGATCCGGATCAGAACGGCGTCGCCGCGATCCACTGGCCCGGCTACGCAAGCTTCAGCCAGGTGATCAGCTCCATGTACATATCTAAGGACGTGTCGAACTATAACCGCAAGCTCCCCACGCCGTAAACGAAGTTGTCAGTTGTCAGTTGTCAGTTGCCGGTTGCTGGTTATGATCAGTTACCGGTCGTCTACTGACAACTGACAACTGACAACTGACAACTCCCGGAGGGGATTATGGCGCGCTACCTTGTTGGACGTGTCTTCGGCCTGATCATCGTCTTCGTGGTCGTCTCGATGCTGGCGTTCCTGATGATGCACTCGGTGCCTGGCGGCCCTTTCGATGAAGAGAAGCAACCGCTGCCGCCGGCCGGCAAAGCCAATATCCTGCATAAGTATGGGCTGGATAAGCCGCTCTATGTGCAGTACCTGCTCTATATGGGCAGCGCGCTGCATGGAGACTTCGGCATCTCGTTCCAAAGCCCGACCCAGACCGTTACGGAGCTGATAGGCCAGCACATGGCCCATCAGTATCCAGCTTGGCGGAATGGCGATTCTGCTGGCGTTCAGTACCGGCTTGACCGCCGGGATCATCGCGGCGGTCAAGCAGAACACCTGGATTGACTATGTCGTCACTTTTGTCTCGACGCTGGGCATCACTGTGCCCAGCTTCGTGATAGCGATCTGGCTGCTGCTCGTGTTTGCGGTGCAGCTGCGCTGGTTACCGACCGGAGGGTGGCCGGGCAGTGGTGGCGACTGGAATACCATCATCATGCCGGTGATCACCCTGGCGCTAGGTCCCTCGGCGCTCGTGGCGCGCTACACCCGCGCCAGCATGGTCGAGGTCATCCGCTCCGACTACATCCGCACCGCCCGCGCCAAAGGGCTGCGCGAACAGACGATAGTGGTGCGGCACGCACTCAAGAACGCGCTGATCCCGATGATCACCATCCTCGCACCGCAGATCCCCAACCTGATCACCGGCACGATCTTCGTCGAGGTGATCTTTCGTGTGCCAGGGCTGGGCAAGTTCTTTGTGACTAGCATCTACCTCCGCGATTATCCGATGATCATGGCGACGATGCTGCTGGTGGCAGTGCTCTGGAGCATTACCTACCTGCTGAGCGATATCCTCTATATCTTCGTTGACCCACGCATCCGACTGCATTGAGGTCGAGTGGTTGGTGGTGTAGAAGACCGACGAGCCACTAACCACCAACCACTCGATCTCATTTCTCGCAAAGGGGAACCTATGGGGACTGTGGCCAAAACACCCGCCTCAAGCGCCTCAACCGCCCCAACCGTGGCGGCAGCGCATGATCGCCTCACGCGCCCGGCCTCCACTCTGTGGCGCGACGCGGCTCGACGCTTTTTCAGGAACAAGCTCGCGGTCGGCGCCCTGGTAGTTATGGTGCTGTTGATCCTGGTGGCGATTTTCGCCGACGTCATCGCGCCCGCACCCTACGATTATTCGGTGCTGGCCGAGGCCAACCAGTTTCCGAACGCCACGCACCTGCTCGGCACCGACCCTGTGGGCCGCGATTTTCTCAGCCGCTTGATCTATGGCGCGCGCGTGTCGCTGACCGTGGGTTTCTCGGTGCAGGCGATCGCGTTGCTAATTGGCGTGCCGCTCGGAACGCTCGCCGGGATGAGAGGTGGCTGGGTTGACTACGTCATCATGCGCGGGGTCGAGGTGCTGACGGCTGTCCCGATCTGGTTATTTGCCCTCTTCATTATCGCCGTCTGGCGCAGCTCCGACTCGGCTCCCGGCAGTGGGCTTATCAACGTCATCGTGGCGATCGGGCTGATCGGCTGGGTCGATATCTGCCGGCTGACTGCGCGCCCAACTGCTGTCGCTGCGCGAGAAAGACTTTGTACTGGCCGCTTACGGAATCGGCGCGACGCGGCTGCACGTTGCGCTGCAACACCTGTTGCCCAACGCCCTGACACCGCTGATCGTCTCGGTCACGCTGGGTGTGCCCACAGCGATCTTCACCGAGGCCGGACTGAGCTTCCTGGGCTTCGGCATCAACGACCCGCTGCCAAGCTGGGGCAAGATGGTGGCCGAGTCCAGCTCCTATATCCGGGTCTACTGGTACCTGGGGCTCTTCCCTACCCTGCTGATCGCGATCACGATGCTCTCCTTCTCGTTCGTCGGCGACGGTCTGCGCGATGCTCTCGATCCGCGGCTCAACAAGTGATGGGGTTGACCAGTGGTTAGGGGCTAGGGGCTAGGGGCTAGGGGTTAGGGGATCTCCCTGCCGGGGTTGGCGGTGTCCCCAAACTAACTCAGTTCTCACAAGTTGGGAACAGGGGTGCAGGGGCGGCTAACCCTGCCGGAGCTTGGGGTGTCCCCAAAATCTTTCTTTTCTCTAATAGGTCGGTTGAAGCTTGCACTAGCCCCTAGCCCCTAGCCCCCAGCGTCGTATTAGAGACGCTGCGCCTCGGGATGGGGGCCGAAATGCTTTAGCATCACTAGTGGGTCGGACTTGCTCGGGTTGTGGATCCTGACTCCATTTAGGGCCGTGGGCGCCGACACAAAAAACTCATCATACGTTAGCTGCCCGAAGCGTATCAGGGCGGGCGTTTCCACAGGCCACACCCCCATTGTGCCGTGCCCCTGTATTACCACTGCGCCATACGGCCCCGAGTCCCCGACTACAACGGTACGCCCCGGCAGCACAGCCAGTTCTTTGGCTGCAAAGTAGGGATTGCGGTAGCTGATCCAGTGCTCTGTATACCCCTGGCTCTCCGCATCTTTATCGTCAAGAGCCTGGGTGGGCAGAGGCGGACGGGAGAAGCGCTCCTTGAAGCTGGGGTCGCAGTTGGCTTCGAAATCTACCAGCGACACAATATAGTCGAGGTCATGCTGCCTGTCGGGTGGCACGCTCTTCACAAGAAGCTCCCAGGGCGTGGGCACTTCGTTCACCAGGGATTGGAACATAGCGAACACGTCGCTGGCCCACTGGGGTTCGTATGTACACATGCTCCCCGGCGCGTGCAGCACTCCCGGCGGCACGTACCATCCGCTGCCTACCTCCAGACGGTAGGCCCGCGAGAGTGCCGTAATATGGTTGTCCCCTTGCTCCCATATCTGCAGGCAATGGCGAATTTGATCAGGGCGCGTTCCCGGCTCCAGTCCAAAAAAAGTATAGGGAAAGTCAGCGGCATAATTGTTCATCTGTATGGGAAAGAAGTAGCTCTCCGGCTTCGTCTGTTGCCCGACTTGAGCCGCATGCTCGGGCCTTGGGTGCAAGTGGTGAGGCAGCGCTCCCTTGTTGTCAAAGAATTTCGAGTAGGCGGGCCAACCATGGTACCGGCTCCATAACTCGCTCCCAAGCAGAGCCTCTCCCAATTCACCGACCATTTCAAGTAGCAACTTCCTCTGTATCACGCCGTCGTTTTCATAGACAACATAGCTCAAGCCCTCGTCAGGGGTGGTGTGCGGCCCGTTGTCGGCTTTCGTCGTAGACGAGAGCCAGCGCTCGTCTATGCCTCCGCGGTGCGCTCCATAGGCGTAAAGATCGGCGGGGTGGAGCTTGAGGCGTTTGCCTGGAATGCAAAAAGAGCGCGGGACCCATGCCGGTGCCAGCCGCAATATCCCCTCTCCCTGTTCGAGCGCAATGTTGCTCATAAGTCTCGATCCATCCTTGGGTTTCGCATGCCCCGTTGGCAGGTCGTTCGTGCAGGTTTGTGTCATTGCCGGAATTCCGGCAGTCCTAAGGCGATTGTATGGGATGCGCAGCGGGATTACAAGATACTATTCGATCAAGGTGGTGGCCCCCAGGGTCATGTTTACTCACAGTGACACGACCAATGCTTGGGCGGCCTCTCGCCGGCCGATGATGGTCAGGTCTTGAGGAGTCAATCAAGCGTCAATCTACCGAATTCCGATCGCAGACAACCCCGGACGTGGTACTATGGGGTCCAGGGGCTCTAAGCAGCTTCGATTGCAACACGCGCATGATATTCAGCGATTTAGGCTTAGCCAAAGAAGAGGGCCATATAAGGTGACACAACAAACGCCAATAGTAAGCACTTCGGATCCCGAGGTCGCCATAACACGCGTCCGTTTCGAGCATCGCAACGACACACTGGGCATAGGTACGGCTCAGCCCCGGTTATCCTGGCTCGTCGAGACCACACAGCCCGGATGGCGACAGGCAGGCTACGAGATTGAAGCTCGGGGACCCGATGGCCAACTCCGTGGTGAGACCGGCCGGGTCGAATTCGGATCAGTCGGTGCTCGTGCCATGGCCCTTCGCGCCCCTCTCCTCTCGCGAGCGCCTCACGGTCCGAGTTCGTGTCTGGACCGCCGCGACCGATGGCGGCTTGACCGGTGGTAGCTCGTCCATCGGCATCGTGCGTCGTCAACCAATCCGCAATCCGCAACCGGGTGGAGCGACCCGTATTGGGTGGAGGCGGGACTGCTTAGCGCCGATGATTGGTCCGCGCGCTTCGTGACGCCTGCCTGGGAGGAGGACACGTCCCGCCCGCAGCCCTCGCCGCTGCTGCGTCGTGAGTTTGACGTCCGGCCGGGCGTGACTGCCGCCAGGCTGTACATAACGGCTCTCGGTCTTTACGAGGCGCAGATCAACGGTGCCCCCGTAGGCGAGTACATCTTCGACCCCGGATGGACCAGTTACGCCTACCGCTTGCGCTACCAGACGTTCGACGTCACCGAAATGTTGCGTGAGGGCCGCAACGCCATCGGCGCAATACTGGGTGATGGTTGGTATCGTGGTCGCCTGGGCTTCAATGGTGGCCGGCGCAACATCTACGGCGACCGGCTCGGGCTGCTGGCACAGTTGGAGATCAGCTACAGCGGACGGAACAACCGAGCGCATTGTAACCGAAGGACGACAGGTAACCAATCCGCAATCCGCAATCCGCAATCCGCAATCCGTAATTGAGGGTGCTTGGCGCGCCGCCACGGGGCCCATCCTCGCCAGTGACATTTACGATGGCGAAACCTACGACGCCCGCCTCGAACGACCAGGGTGGTCGATGCCCGGCTACGATGATCACGATTGGGCCGCCGTCGTGCCGCTCGAGAGAGACCTCGGCACCTTGTAGCGCCGGCCGGGCCGCGGGTGCGGCGCTTCGAGCTGATCGCTCCGGTCGCAGTCACCAGGTCGCCATCGGGCCGCACTATCGTGGACTTTGGTCAGAACCTGGTCGGCAGGCTTCGCATAACTGTGCGCGGGAAGGCAGGCGAAACGATCACGTTGCGCCATGCCGAGATCCTTGAGCACGGCGAGCTATGCACACGGCCTTTGCGCCACGCCGAGGCCACCGACCGCTACACCCTGCGCGGCCATACGGTAGAGACCTGGGAACCGCGCTTCACTTTCCACGGTTTCCGCTACGCCGAGGTAGACGGCTGGCCCGGTGACCTGGAGGCCGGCAGAGGAGAAAGAGCCGGGGGGCGAGAGCTCGCAAGCTCCTCGGAGATACTCGCCGTGGTCTGCCATTCCGATATGGAACGCACCGGCTGGTTTGAGTGCTCGGACCCTCTGGTCAACCGGCTGCATGAGAACGCCGTATGGAGTATGCGTGGCAACTTCCTCGACATCCCGACCGACTGCCCGCAGCGCGACGAGCGGCTGGGTTGGACCGGCGACGCCCAGGTGTTCGCACCCACGGCTTGCTTCCTCTATGACACCGCCGGCTTCTTCCAATCATGGCTCGCCGACCTTGCTGCTGACCAGAAGGCCGCAGATGGAGTGGTCCCGGTGATCATCCCCAACGTTATGGACACTCCACCCTTCCCCGCGGCGGCCTGGAGCGATGCCGCAGTGGTCATGCCCTGGGTGCTTTACCAGCGCTATGGCGACGTAGACATGCTGGCGGCACAATTCGAGAGCATGCGCTCGTGGGTCGATGTAGTGGCTAACGTGGCCGGCGCGAGCCGCCTCTGGGATCGAGGCTTCCAATTTGGCGACTGGCTCGACCCTGGTGCCCCACCGGATCGTCCGGCGGAAGCGCGCACGCCGCCTTATCTGGTCGCAACTGCGTACTTCGCCCGGTCGGCTGAGTTGGTCGGGCAGGCGGCTGCCGTGCTTGGACGGGCTGAGGATGCGAAGCGGTATCTGGCCCTCGCCGCTGAGGTGAGGGACGCCTTCGCTGCCGAGTACATAACGCCGGCCGGGCGGCTACTCAGCGACTCGGCAACCGCTTATTCCCTGGCCATCGCTTTCGACTTGCTCCCCAGCGCAAACCAGCGCCGGCATGCCGGTGCGCGCCTGGCGGAACTGGTACGCGCAACCGGCTACCACATTGGCAGCGGTTTCGTGGGCACTGCGCTGATCTGCGATGCCCTTTGCAGCGTGGGCGAGTATGGCGCCGCCTACCGTCTCCTCATGCAGCGCGACTGCCCGTCGTGGCTCTATCCGGTGACAATGGGAGCGACTACCATCTGGGAGAGGTGGGACAGCATGCGCCCGGATGGCTCGATCAATGTCGAGGGGATGACCTCGTTCAACCACTACGCCTTTGGTGCGGTGGCCGACTGGCTGCACCGTACCGTAGGCGGCCTGGCGCCTGCGGAGCCCGGCTACCGCCGCATGGAAATGAGGCCAACACCGGTTCCCTTCGCTAATGGGTATCCGACCGGCGGTCTCACCCATGCCCGCTCGCGTCACCGTACTCCCTATGGCATAGCCGAGTGCGCCTGGGCGATCAAGGAAGGGCAGATCGAGGTCGAGGTCGTGGTCCCGCCTAACACGACAGCCGGCGTGACTTTGCCATGTCGAGACACCGGGCCCATCGAAGTCGGGTCCGGGACATACCGGTGGTCGTACCCGTACGAAGATCCGACGGGCGCGCGAAAGGTCCTGAGCCCGCGAGAGAAGGACAAAGCCAGGCTGACTATCGACAACACGCTCGGCGAGATTATCGACGATCCGGAAGCGTGGGCGGCAACCCTGGTTGCGATCCGCGAGCAGATGCCGGAGTACAACGGTGGTGAGCTCGACCCGAAGGGCTCGGTAGATATGACCGTGCGGCGAGTGTTCGCCGATTATCGGAACCGGGAACAACTGCTCTCAGCCATCCAGGATGCGCTGGCCTCTCGGGAGTTCTGAGTTCTGAGTTCTTGCTTTCAACTCAGAACTAACGGAACGACGCCGGTCAGTTAGGGCACCTTCAGCCAACCTATTAGGGAATGGAGGGAATTTTGGGGACACCCATGCCCCGGCAGGGGAGCGCCCCTGCACCCCTTTCCCCAACTTGGAAAATGGAGAGACTATGGGGACACCCATGCCCCGGCAGGGGAGCGCCCCTGCACCCCTCTTTCCCTAACAGGTGTTCTGATCCTGCACCAGGGGTGATATCGAGCCCACCACAAGAATCTTCGGGACCATTGCCGCTGTTTTTCGGGACTTCTTTCCCTATCGGTCTGTGGCCACCCGGACTACAATCTCTTCGGACACACTTTCGCTCAACCGCATGTTGTGTTTTGAGACCAGGCAGAGCCATTGCAACCGACTGCCTGGTCTCTTCTCTTAGTAGTCTGAAACCTTACAAGTGGGCCTGGCAGGCGCCTCTGGAGGACGAAGGACGATAAGCAAGCAAACGAATTGGTCGATAGGCGCGATCTTCACCCATCGGAACCGCAAACTCCTGCTCCTGCCTATCGCGTTACTTAATCTCATTCCTGCAATCATGAGCGAGCTGTCTCACCCTCAGGACCCGCTTGCGCTATCCCTGTTTGCGATTGGCCTGGTGGCCGTAGTTGCGCTCTTCGTATTCTGGCTGGCAAAGCAAGATGCGCTATGGGCAAAGCTTGCGGCGGTCACGATGGGCGGGGCGATAACCCTCTGGTACGTCGCCATTTTCGACTCACAATTCCCTAACGCATACCTGGCGTCCATAATACTGGTGCAAGTTATCTTCCTGTACTATGGGCCACGCTACGGAGGGGGCATACTCGCTCTGGTGGTGCTCGCGGACGGATACCATATGCTTACCGATCCAACAGCCGATCTTGCAACCAACCTGTATGTCATTATTGTAGAGGCCACTGTGGGATTTATGGCCTGGATATTCGTAGCCGCTGCTATTGGTATGAGAGATAAGGCCCTGGCAGCCAAGGAAGAGGCGGAACGGTTGGCTGCGCAGGCCGTAGCAGCGCACGAGGAAGCGCTCACCTCCCGCCGGCAGGCGATAAGCGCCAAAGAAGAGGCACAGCAATTGGCAGCCGAGGTGACCAGGCTGAACCGTATGCTGCTAAATGCGCAGGATACAGAGCGGCGCAGCCTTGCGCGTGATATCCACGATGGGCCTTTGCAAGCCCTGGGCGTGGAGCTGCTTACGATGGAGCGCGTCAAGCGCAGGCTCGAGTCGGGCGAGACCGGCAAAGCGAGCCAGGAGCTTGAGTTCCTGGGCGATATAGCCAGGCAGAGCATAACAGACCTGCGCAACACAGTGAACGCACTTCGTAACACTCTGCTCGACAGCGGTATCGAGCCCGCGTTGAGAAATCTTGCACGCACTACTCGGGAAAGCGCCGGCTTGCAGATCGACGTGACCGTCTCGCCGGGCCCGGATCAGGAGCAAGCTCTATCCGAACCGCTCGTAAACTGTATATACCAGTTGAGCGTCGAGGCCCTGAAGAACGTCAGGAAGCACGCACACGCGCATAATGTGACTATCAGCCTTTCCAGCAAGGAAGGAGAAGTCAAGCTTCTAATCCAGGACGACGGCCAGGGATTCGATGAGGCTGCGTTCTCGAATCGTTCCACCGAGGAAAAGCACAGGCATATCGGCCTCTACAGCATGAAAGAGCGTGCCGCCGAAAATGGTGGCACCATGGCAGTTGATTCTGCACCGGGCCGTGGGACAACCCTGGAATTCAATTTTGCGCTCTACGCACCTGTGGCAGCCCCAACTGGGCCTCCGACGTTCCAGGCATAGTATTTTGGAGACATGGGTCGTCCCGAATTTCGCATTCGTGCCTGTCTCACGCATGTAAGTATCTAACGGCCCCTCCCCAACCCCTCCCGCACGCGGGCAGGGGCTTTCAAAATAATGGAAAAGAGGACAATGGGCGGCGCGCCGCCCATTGTCCTCTTTTCCATTATTTTGAATATGAGCTTTCACGCCTGGCAAGCGTAACTCCAATATTCGGGATGACTCATGTTTCCCAAGCTGTGGGCCGGCTAACGCAGCTTTGACGCATAGCCCCGGGTCTGTTAAACTGCGGCTACTAAAACAAAGGAGTTAGCCCATGTGTGCCAGCGAAACTCGCGATTTCAGCGCCTACGACCGGTATGTTGATGAGCATTTTGACGAAATGGTGCAAGAGCTACGCACTTTCTGCTCAACGCCTACGCTTGCCGGGCAGCGTATCGGCCTGAAAGAGGGGGTGGTGGCCGTGCGTAATCTGCTTGAGCCTCTCGGGGCTGTTACCAGCGTGGCGGAAACCGGCGATGGCGCTCCGCCCGTTGTGCTGGCCGAGCTTGGCTCAGGGTCACGTACCCTCTTATTGTACAACCACTACGACGTACAACCTCCCGAGCCGCTGGAGCTATGGAACTCGCCGCCCTACGCCGGCGATGTGCGCGATGGCAGATTTTACGCGCGAGGTGTTGCCGACGATAGAGGCGATTTCCTGTCGCGGGTGCTCGCGGTGCGTGCGTACCAATCAACTATCGGCGACTTACCTCTGCGTTTGCGCTGGTTGGTGGAGGGCGAAGAGGAAGTGAGCAGCCCACATCTCGCCCCGATAATCGAGCAGCATGCCCGTGAGCTGGAAGCCGATTGGTGTGCATGGGAAGGCTCTTCGCGCGATCAACTGGAAATGACTCGTGTGGTCTGCGGCGTGAAAGGAATGCTATACGTTGAGCTCCACGCGACCGGCCCCAACCGCGACGCGCACTCAGGTATGGGAGGCGTGCTGCCCAACCCTGCCTGGCGTCTGGTAATGGCTCTCTCCACGCTACGTGATGACAAAGGCAACTTTATCATGGATGGCCTTGACGAGCTCGTGGACCCGCCAACCGAGCAGGATATCAAGGCTGTCGAGGCCATGCCATTCGACGATCAAGTCTCCCGCTCTGTCTATGGCCTTGACCACTGGCAGCGAGGCCTTTCCGGCCGCGATGTGCTAACCGCCGAACTTTTCGACCCGACCGCTAATATCGCGGGCTTTCATAGCGGCTACGGCGGCGAAGGCTCCAAGACTATCGTGCCGAGCGCTGCTATGGTGAAGATGGATTTTCGGCTTGTGCCCCACCAGACGCCTGAGAAGATGCTTGAGCTGCTCCGCGCCCACTTCGACAGGCGTGGCTACAGTGACATCGAGATAGTGAAGCTGGGCCAGCTTTACGCCGCCAAAACGCCCGTAGACAGCCCCCTCGTGCAGATGAGCGTCGATGCCTGGCACGACCTGGGCGAGGAGCGTGTGCTGGTGTCGCCTATCACAGGAGGCAGCGGCCCAATGTCGCTCATTACCGGCGAGCTTGGCATACCAACCGTGTCGACCGGAGGGGTCGCCTTTGCCCAATCGCAGCTCCATTCGCCCAACGAATCGATCAGGCTCGAAGATTTCAAACTGGCCATTCGTTACTGGGGACGCCTTTTCACGCGCCTTGCGAATAGCTAGGGTCACCTCGGCAGCCAGGCGGTAATTCTTAATTTTGAATTTTGAATTAAAACCCACAGCGGACTAGGCTGGTGCGGTGGGTGAGGCCGTTGTAGCAGATTATCTCGGCAGGGCGATGACTTTGGGGCGCTGATCCTCTTCGTGCCGGCGAGTGTCACTATGATAGTGATATACGTCAGGGACCGGGGTTCAGAGGCTGGGGGACGGGCGATGGGTGATAGATGATAGACGACCGCATGCCGCATGTCAGCCCCTAGCCCCTGCCACTGGTCTACTGACAACTGACAACTGACAACTTGGTTCAGCCCGTGGTGGCCGGGACGGGTGCAGGGGCTGCGGCCGGTTTCCGGGGTCTGTACCAGACGGGGAGTGCGGCTACGATCAGCGATCCTCCTGACACAATGCCGAATATGAGCGTGGAGTATGAATTGATAAAGTCGATCGTCACTATTCCACGTGCAGATATCTCCAGCACAATACCTGCGACAATATGGATCGCACCCAGCAACAGAAAGCGCTTGACAACGTGGAACGCGGTTACCAGGTGACCTATGCCCAGCAAAATCAACCATACGCCTGCAAGGTCACCATAAAGGTCGATATGCGCGCCATTGTCGAATTTCACCACATAAAAGGTGAAGATCCAACCTGCGCCGATCAATACCAGCCATACCGAAAAGTTCAGCCCCAGCCCGCGCACCAGCGCAACCGCCTGGCAGACGATACCCAGCACAGTGACCCCACCCCACAGCATCAGCACGTAATCGGGATTCGGCAGATCGAAGAACTGGTTGATAGCCGAGGCAAGTAATATCAGCAGGCCCCAACCGGCCATCAGAAAGACCGCCTTGTTTATCCGCAGCATTCGCTGGTCGAGGTTTATCATGGCTTTCCCCTTCGGGAATTACGAATTACGAATTACGAATTACGAATTCTGCGGAAGGTCTTTCGTAATTCGTAATTCGTAATTACATTCTTATGGTTGCACGATTATCTTTGACGCATCCCCTGGCCGCCTGCGCCGCCGTGGATGGCGCAGTA
>CAWINE010000003.1:0-50192 GCA_963837315.1 uncultured Chloroflexia bacterium | reverse complement strand
AAACTTGCGAAATCATATTCCAGCGCAAAGCGATTACCTGGGCCAAAATGGGTTTATGATTGAGGCGGCGGCAATCGGGGAGGATGGCCCATATATGGAGGCCAAATCCGCCTATTTGCGAGACGCCGTACAGCGGACGGGACGATATATTGTGCCACAGCAAATAGCAAGTATAGTGGCCGAATTCAACAAGTTTATTGCCAGCCTTAGTAAAGAAGGATGGCAGGTCATGCCGGAGCGCGGGCAATTCTGGTATAGCTTGCGTTTCCGTAGGCGTGTAAAGTAAGTCCGCTAGCATAGGGGTAGGCAAGATTACCTAGATCTTTGCCAAAGCTCCGCCCACTGAGGGTATAAAATAGGGCAACTAGATTCGGGCAGACCCAACGACCCCCTGCCTAGCTCAAAATGACTTGTGGGAGAGAGATGAACATGAAAGTCCCTGCACAAAGCTACACCTTCCTTCCTGATGACATTGACTATATTGTTAGGGAGTTCCGGAGCCTCCTCGAAGCGAGGGAGTTTCTGACGCTGGGGAGGCATGGTGAGGAGTTCGAGCAGGAATTTGCGCGCTATCATGATGTTCCCTGGGCTGTTGCCACCAACAGCGGAACAGGGGCTCTTGAGATAATCCTCCATGCGATCGGTGTGGCAGGCAAAGAGGTAATCGTCCCCACCAACACCTTCGCGGCCACCGCCTTTGCTGTCGTCCGGGCAGGCGCGACACCGGTCTTTGCGGACATATTGCCCGACCTAACGCTGAACCCGGCTGACGCAACCCGCCGGATAACGGAGAATACGGGCGCCGTGGTCACCGTGCATATTGGCGGCCTGATATCGCCTACAACCGTAGACCTTGTCTCCGAATGCGCCCGGCGCAACGTCCCGCTGGTCGAAGACGCGGCCCACGCGCATGGCAGCACACTGGACGGCAAGGCAGCGGGCACATCGGTGTGGCCGCTGCCTTTTCGTTCTTCTCAACTAAGGTGATGACCACCGGCGAAGGCGGGATGATCCTCACCAGCCACGAGCGCATCTACCGTGCAGCGCAGGTTCTCCGCGATCAGGCCAAAGTGCACGGAGGAAACTACCATGAGACGCTGGGCTACAACTGGCGCATGCCCGAAGTCCAGGCGATCATGGGCCTGGCCCAGTTACGTAGACTGGACCAATTCATCGACCGACGCCGGCAGATCGCCGCTATCTACGATCGAACACTTGCGGGTGTGCCTGGGCTGGAACTTTTGCCACTACCAGGGCGTTGCAGATCAAACTACTACAAGTACGTGGCCTTCTTGCGCGAGCTAGCCCCTGACGACCTCATATTGAGGCTCAAGCGGAACCACCAGGTGTCGATGGGTGGTTTCGTATACGAGCTACCGCTTCATGCCCAGCCCGCATTTCGCCCATTCTTCCGAGGACCGCTCCCCACAGCAGAGGATCGGTGCCGCCGGCGCATCTGCCCGCCCATTTATCCTGAACTGACTAACGAGCATGCCGAATACGTTGCCGAGTCCATACGCACAGAGATGATGCAGATAGAAGGCGCAAGCGAACCGACCGTACCCCCGACACTTGGGCGAAACTCGCAGAAGATCAGAGCGAAGCAGCGTTAGCCTAAAGGCAAAGAGAGGTGTCTATGCATGTTATCCTAACCGGAGGCTCAGGCTTCATAGGCTTGAGCGTCATTAACGAGCTACGCCGTACCGGACATGAGGTGAGCGTCGTTGATATTGCACCCTTACCTCTTCCTTTAGAGGGTGTCACGCTCTACCAGGAGAGCGTGCTGGACGCGGGCAAAATGGCGTCTGTAATAAGGGATGCCGGTGCCGTTATCCACCTGGCCGGACACATCCGGGATGCGTTCCGCCGCGACCCGTACAAGGGAACCATGCTTCAGGTCCAGGGCACCTGCAATGTTCTGGAAGCATGCCGGGTGAACCGTGTACCCCATATTATCCTGGCGAGTTCTTTCTACCTCTTCTACGGTATGCCTGAGAATCAGGCGGTCGATGAGGACACCTCCCCGAACGGATTGCATATGGATCTGTTTGGCGCGGCCAAGCTGATGTCGGAACAGTTGTGCCGCGAGTATACGCGCAAGTACGACCTGCGTCATACGATCCTGCGGCTCGGCTCGGCCTACGGCGCCGGCGGCAGCAATGCCATCCGCACCTTCATAGAGGCAGGGTTACAGGGTCGCGTGATTGAGGTGTGGGGGAGCGGTCGCAGGCGAAACCAGTACACCTTTGTTGGTGACCTGGCGAGTGGGATAGTGGCTTCGCTCGACAGCCGCAATGATACCTGTAGTGATACCTTCGACCTGACCTCGCCTGAGGTCACCACAACGAGCGAGCTGGCCGAGTATCTGCGCCGTACGATGGGCTTCGAGGTGCGCTTCGATCCAGGCAGGCCTGAAGAGGCTGACTTCCCCTTCGTAAGCTCTGCCAAGGCCGTGGCGAAGCTGAATTGGAGGCCGGCTGACCTCAGCCACGGACTGCAAGAAACGTTGCGCGAGATGCGCGAGCACCTGAGAGCTTCGGAGGAACCTCTGCTCTCTGGGCTGTACGACAACCGCTCGCGTGGAGCCTGACAAGCAAGAGCATGTTGCGCTACCTTCTGTTTCGTCTGTTGAGCCTGGTTGTCCCCCGTGTCAGTGAGCCGGTGGGTTACAGGTCAGCGGGTTGGCTGGCAACTGCGCTTTACCTGATTGCGCCTCGCACCCGCAGGCTGGTGCACCAGAACCTGAGGCAGGCCCTGGGGCCTGGTGCCTCAAGGCGCAAGGTACACCGCCTGGGCGAGCTGGTATTTCGTAACCTGATGTGGAACTACTATGAGATGTTCCGCCTGCCGGCCTACAGCCCGACGGAGCTAAGACGCCGTCTGCACGTGCAGGGTGCTGAGTATGCCGAGGAAGTGTTGCGCGGCGGTAAAAGCGCGATCGTGGTCTTCCCACACATCGGCAACCTCGAGATGCTCATGCAGATCCCCTTGCTCTATCCTCAGTACCGGCTCTTCACGCTGGTTGAGCGAATGGAGGACGACCGCGTGTTTCACCTCATGCACAGGTTGCGTAGCAGCCAGGGGCTTAGGATCGTCGCCGCGACCGAGGTGACACGAATAGTGCGCCTGCTCAGGGACGGTTGGAGCCTGATCCTCGCGGGCGATCTGGACAGCACGGGGAGTGGCATTGTGGTTGATTTCTTCGGGGCGCCGGCTCGCATGCCCGATGGCGCTGTGCGACTGTCCAGGGCTACTGGCGCTCCAGTAATCGTGGCATATGGCTGGCGCGTCCCTACCGATCCGGTGCGAGCGAGTAGAGGGCAGAGGTGGGTGCGCCCGCGCCATTACTTGCGCATCCTGTCCCCGATACAACCTGCGCGCACGACCGACGCCCGCGCTGACTCCCGATGCGGGGTAGAGGAGTTGATCACGACCCTGGAGCCGCTCATCACCTCCCATCTCGACCAGTGGCTGGCGGTGCACCCATTCTGGACGGAGGTGACGAATTGAGGATAGCGCATTTATGCCCTTATGACTACAGCGTGGCCGGCGGGGTGTGCGAGCATGTGAGAAATCTCGACCGGCAGATGCGCGCTATGGGGCACGATGTGACAGTGATCGCGCCTGCTTCGGGAAACTCGGAGCTTGCGCCGAACGTGGTGCGCATATCCAGGTGGGCAATGCCGGTGCCAGGAAGCGGGAGTATCGCCCGCATATCGCTTTCGCCGCTGGTCTACCCGCGCATCAGGCACATCCTCCACAAAGGCATTTTCGACGTCGTGCATCTTCATGAGCCGCTGATGCCGATGGTGTGCCTGTCCGGTATACTAGTTAGCAAATCGGTCATGGCCAGATCGGTTACGGTAGGTACGATCCACGGCTACAGAGAAGGTTACATCGTCTACCAGGTGCTGCGGCCGCTGCTGCGCCGCCTGATGGGCAAGCTATCGGCACGTATTGCTGTCTCCACCGACGCCCAGCGATGGGCAGCGCAGTATTTCCCGGGCGAATACCGTATCATCTCGGATGGGGTAGATTTAGGCGACTTTGGAGACCAGGGCGCGCGTCCTTTACTTCATCTGGTTGACGGAAGGGCCAATATCCTCTTCGTCGGGCGGCTGGAGCCGCGCAAAGGCTTCGGGTATTTGCTACGTGCGTTTGGGGCTATCAAGCGCTCAGTGCCGGAAGCCCACCTGCTTGTGGTCGGTCATTACAGTGATGCCCAGGCCGCGCCATACGTCGACTACGCTCGGCGCCACTACCTGAACGACGTTGATTTCGTGGGGCCTGCGAGCGCAGAAGACCTGGTGCGCTACTATAAGAGTGCGCAGGTGTTCTGCGCGCCTTCGACGGGTTTCGAGGCGTTGGGCATCGTGCTCTTGGAGGCCATGGCCGCAGGCACTACAATCGTCACTACGAACATCGAAGGCTACCGCACCGTAGTGACCGACGGCAAGGACGCACTGGTCGTGCCGCCAAAGGACCCGGCGGCTCTGGCACGCGCCATCACTCGCCTCTTGCAGGACAACGACCTGAGAGAGCGCCTGGCAGCCACAGCCCTTGAGACAGTGAAGCTCTACGCCTGGCCCAGGTTAGCTGAGAGGGTCGTGGCGCTGTATGAGGAGTGCCTCGTCGAGGCACGAGTCGCGCTAGCAGTGCCGCGTGAGAGTGAATAGCCCACCGCTTCGCCTGGCAGTGCCACACTACCACGATGCGCTCATGCACCAGGGTAGAGCGGTTGTCGGAGATCAACCTGGAATCCAAGGAAACCATGCTCGAACTAAGGCAGATGATTTTGGTGGTAGTGTTGCAACAACCGACTATAAGGCGGATTGGCTACTAGCTCTAGCAGTGACAAGCAAACTCGTCGTACCTTATGCTTTAGGCTGGACCATTGTTGCAGCACTACCCGGTTCCCTGGGCAGCAAAGGTAGCTGCGCGTGTGTGCGAGGTGTGGAGCAATTCGGGGGGACCACCTGCGCGCCGCCGATGCCTGCCGCGTAGATTGCCGCCTGGGCTGCCTCTTCGACGATGATATTCGTCTGCACCGCCTGCATCCCATTGGGACCGAAGCACAGGACGCCGTGGTTTGCCAGGAGCACGGCTTGCGTCTTGGCCGTCAACACGCCCCGGATGTTCTGCACCGCCTGCTCCGACCCCCGTGCCCCGTAGGCTGCCAGTGGCACTCCATCTTCCAGTCCAAAGATGCCGAAGGCCTCGGTCCAGCCCTCGATGGGCCGCTTCGCCACGGCAAAGGCGGTCGCGAACGGTGAGTGGGTGTGCAGCACGCAGCCCATCTCTGGGCGTTCGTGATAGATGACGGTATGCATGGGGATAACCGCTGCCCCTATGGGCGGCACCTCGCCCTCCAGCACCGTCCCGTCCAAGCTAAGCCGGGCAATGCTCAATTCCTGAAACTCATGTAGCGTCGGCGCGGTGGTGAACAGGAATTCATCCCTGCCGGGGATGCGGATACTGATATTGCCATGGCCAGACATGGAGATCGCGCCGCTGCGCACGATGGCATGGGCGATCTCGACCAGTTCGGTATACAGCGCCTTTAGATCGGTTGACATGGCTGTTAATTTTTCCTCTCCCCACACGCAGGGATTGTGGAAGACGGAAGCCTGGACAAGGTTCCATAACGTAAAGACCAGCGGAACCTGGCAGTGCGGCCGGTAGACGTACAAAAACAACCCTGGGAGCTATGGCTGAGTTGCGGCATCCGCCACATCCCCACAAAAGAACCAATGGCTTGACCGCATTCTAGCACACCCGCCCAACGCGCACAACGGCTCAGCCAATGGGCCCTGTATGCTCACCACCGTGGCTTCATTGCATATGAGCCCGCGATGCGGCGACCCGAGGCCGCTTTGATGGAGGGCCGGTTGACTTCGGCCAAGAAGAAGTTAGCTGCTGCGAGAAGCCGCCTCCGGAAAGAGCAGTTCACTAGAAAGAACCCAGAGATCATTCACCTGGTTCAGGAGTTTCTTGGGGCGGCTTTCCATGTTTTATACTCCGGGGATTTGCATGAGAGAACAACGGATCGTATATACAATATACTGTTAGGAGGCTTGTAAACGATCCTTTGTAGTAAACGTGTGGCAACTCTTCATCTGATGGTTGGACTTCCTTGTTCAGGGAAAACAACGCTTGCACAGAAGCTTGAACATGAACGGTCAGCACTTCGATTGACGCCCGATGAGTGGCAGGTTGGTCTCTCATCCGTGCCTAGAAGGACCCCTTTCCCAAGACCTACTACTTTCTCCGCAAACGCTTATCCCAAGTCCAACCGGAAGTATCTGTCTTGAGAATTAGGGATTCTCGTTACTTATCCTCGTGTTGATGGGTTGGCAAAGTGGGGGCTGATACTGGCTCTCCATTTGTGTTGAACTACCCGACTGGCAATATGGGACGCTCACTGGAGAAGAACCCTGAAGGCTGTAGGTGATGTACCGCTGTAACGCAATAGATGCCTCTCGCTCAGGTTGCATGCATAGCTCATATGTTCTATAATGGTGCTCTAGTGGCATAATCGTGGTATGTGCAAACCGGGAGGTGTGCCATGTGCGGAAGATACGAGCTAATAGTTATTGGTCAAGCACTTGCGGCGAGGTTCGGAGTCGCGCCGAAGCAAGCAGGAGAGGTCGGGCAGGGCTTGGAGGCGTGGCAGCCGAGGTACAATATTGCCCCAAGCCAGCTAAACACTTTAGTCGTTAGCGGTCACGACCAGGATAAGCATCTGGTCACGATGAAGTGGGGATTGGTGCCCAGTTGGGCTAAGGAGCCGAGGACAAGCTTCTCCACGATAAACGCGAGAGCCGAAACCATCACGCAGAAGCCAGCATTTCGCAAGCTGCTCACGAGCAAGCGCTGCCTGGTGCCCGCCACTGGCTACTTTGAGTGGGCCATTTCTGACGGGATCGGAGAAAAGCAGCCTTACCGCGTGCAGGTGACCGGCGACAATAACAGCGACAACGATGAGAACCAGATGATGGCGATGGCTGGGCTATATGATGCGTGGAAGGGGCAGTACGGTGAGCCGCTGCTGACCTATACTATCATCACCACCGAGGCGAGCCCGGGAATACGTGCTCTTCATGCGAGAATGCCTGTAATCCTCTCGAGAGGAGATGAGGAGTTGTGGCTCGACCCCGGCATGAACGAGACAGAACGGCTCTTGAGCCTTCTCCGGCCGTACCCTGACAAGAAGATCAGCGCATATCGCGTAGGGCGAGGTGTGGGTTCTTGGGCTTCGCTCAATTCAGGCCCTTCCAACGATCGCGTAGAACTCATAAGAGCTGCGTGAGCAAAGTGAGCGAAAGGAGCGAACAACCATGCGAAAACTGATGGTCCAGTCCTTTATCACACTCGATGGCGTTATCCAGGCTCCCGGCGGGCCTGAGGAGGACACCAGCGGCGGATTTACCTACGGCGGCTGGCAGGCTCCCTATTCGGATGAAGTTGTGGGCAAGATCCTGGACGAGGAATTGCGCGAACCCTTTGATCTCCTTTTGGGCAGAAAAACATTTGAAATCTTCGCATCTTACTGGCCTTATCATGGGGAGGGACAACCAGGATCGGGCATCAACAACGCCACCAAGTATGTTGCCTCGAATACACTCGCCGCGCATGAGTGGGAAAAGTCGGTCTTCTTAAAAGGCGATGTTGCGGAGGAAGTCAGGAAGCTCAAACAACAGGATGGTCCCAATATTTGGGTTTATGGCAGCAGCAACCTGATCCAGACGCTATTCAAGCACGATTTGATCGATGAATTCTGGCTGAAAATCTACCCGATTACGCTGGGCACAGGTAAACGCCTGTTCGCGGAAGGCACGATTCCGGCGGCATTCAAGGTCACTAAGGGTCTGGTTTCGCCAACTGGTGTCATAGTCGCCTATCTGGAGCGGGCGGGTGAGGTTCAGACGGGCACAGTTGGAGAATAGGGGCGGCAGAGCGGTAGAACCGCGCCCATAAAGGGCAGGTCAACCTCGCGACTAGCATGTTCCTAATGTTCCTAGACGACCAGATTCTAGCGCGAGGCGCGACCCGCCCCTACGCTGAGACCTGCATCCTATGAATGTGGACTCCGCAAGGTTGACCTGTCCTCTCTACGGACATTCATCTGCGTAAAGTGAGACAGACTATAATTCAAATGCTCCAGGCAATATTGCTTTGCAGCAGGGCTTTGCACTAGGAGGTTTAGCACTATGGCGACTGTTATTGCGGGCTTCACGATGTCCCTCGACGGCTTTATCGCCAACCCCGACGACAACACCGAGGGCCTGTTCGATTGGTTCGACAATGGCGACACCGAGTTCGTCTTTCCAGACGGCAAGTTCACCGTGCATGTCTCGCCCGCCACCGCGATGGTGCTACGCGACATTGCTCAGACGGTGGGGGCGTTTGTGACCGGCCGGCGCATGTTCGACATTGCCCACGGTTGGGGCGGCACCCATCCGCTCAACGTGCCAACCTTCGTCGTCAGCCACAGCATGCCCGAACTCCCCGAAGGCTGGCCGCGCCACGACGCACCTTTCACCTTTGTCACTGATGATGCCGCCGACGGCACCGACGGCGTCGAGAGGGCAATCGAGCAGGCGGAAAAGGTGGCAGGCGAAAAGACGGTGATCCTGGCGGGCGCCAACGTAGCACAGCAGGCGCTCAAGGCCGGACTGCTCGATGAGATCGAGATAGACCTGGTGCCGGTCTTGCTCGGCCGGGGCATTCGCCTCTTTGAATACCTGGGGATCGAGCCGATCAAGCTGGAGCGCACCATCGCCGTACTGGCCCCAGATGTGATGCACCTGCGCTTCCGGGTCAAAAGAGAGGGGTAAAGAATGAAGCGAATGACACAATCGCAGATCGCGGCGGAGCGGGCGCTGGAGATTTGGCAGCACATGCAGGATGAACTGGTGCGCGTGGTTGGGCTGCTGAGCGACGCGCAAATGAACATGCGCATCGCGCCCAACGTGCGCACCTTAGGCGAGCAGGCCGAGCATATCGTGCGCGGGCGTGCTCTGTGGGTACACAAAGTCGTAGACGACCCATCGCTTGAGCCAATGATGAATTGGGACGAGCCGGACGACCCGACGCGCTCAGCCGGCGAGGTAGTGGCAGGCCTGCAGCACACCTGGAGGATACTGCGTGCCTACATCGAGCCATCCACCACAGATGACACGTGCACGGTGTTGGAGCAGGAGAAGGACGGCCTGCGCACCGTCTGGGGCATGCTCGACCACGACCTGTGCCATGCCGGGGAGCTTGCCCTCATGCTGGGCGTGCTTGGCTTTGAAACACCTGAGTTTTAGCGCATTTAGCGCAGCGATTATTCGGCAAGGAGAGGAAGGAGAAATCATGAAACTATTGCTGACTTCCGGTGGCATCGTGAACAACAGCATTCGTAACGCGCTGGTTGATATGATGGGCAAACCCGTTGCCGAGGCCACTGCATTGTTCGTTCCCACAGCAGAGCAACCGCTCGGACCCTTCTTTGTCGGGCGGTCGGCAGAAAATCTCCTACAACAGGAGTGGAAAGCGTTCGGAGTACTGGAGCTAACTGCCCTGCCCAGTATCCCGCAAGAAGCCTGGCTACCCCACCTTAGAGCCGCTGACGTTCTGCTGGTGGGAGGAGGCGATCCGCTGTATCTGTGCTACTGGATGCAGCAGTCGGGGCTGGCGGACCTCTTGACCGGACCGGAGCTTCGCGAGACGGTCTATGTGGGAATGAGCGCCGGGAGCATGATATTGGCCCCCAACATCGGGCAGGAGTTCGTCAACTGGAGGCCGCCCACTACTGGCGACGGCGATGGCAACGGCGAAAGCGACAAGACACTGGGGCTGGTCGATTTTGCGATGTTTCCGCACCTGGACAACCCGGATTTGCCGTGGAATACGCTAGCCCGCGCAGAAAAATGGGCCGCCAAGCTGACTGTGCCCGCTTACGTGGTTGACGATGATACCGCAATCAAAGTGATCGCCGGTAGCGTTGAAGTCGTCTCCGAAGGCCATTGGGAATTGTTCACGCCCTAACAGGAGTTTGCGCAACTGCCACGAGACTGCCACGAGACTGAGTATCAGAAAGTGGATTCGCGCTTGGAGTCCAGTTCCTCATGCACTCAGAATGAAGGATGCGCAAGCTCCTGATGGAGCAGGGTGCTGTGCAAGATGCTATGTATGTTGTCATATGACGTCAAAACGGGAGAGAAATGTCTGATTTGAGTATTCAGGAGATTGTTCCGGGAGTGCATGCCGTCTTCGGAGGTATTTGCAATCGCGGTTTGATCTCTCACGCCGGAAGCGTGCTCGTCGTTGATTCTGGGATTAGCGTGGCCGAAGCAGCTCCTTTGCGTGCTGCCGCTCGTGCCGCACAGGAATGTCATAAAGACGGGGACGGGGCGTTATACCCATTGCGCCCGTTGAACCTTTTCAATACGCATCCCCATAGCGATCATGTGTATGGGAACCAGATATTTGCGGATTGTCCTATCATCGCGCACAAAGATGTACGGGATTTTCTGATCGCCCATGGAGAGGGGGCGCTTGCTCGTTGGCGCCAGAATCCGAGATACGGCAGCATTGGTAAGCGATGTGATCATTACTCCTCCCACGCTGACCTTCCAGGATCAGATGACCCTGTTCATTGGTGATATTGAAGTGCAACTGCTCTATCTTGCCCGAGCGCATAGCCCGAGCGATAGCGTCGCGTGGTTGCCCCAATCGCGCACCCTGTTTGCCGGCGATCTCCTCTTCAACGCCCAAGTGCCGGTCTGGAACCATGGCGCTGTGGGGACGCCTCCCGGCGGGAGCGTGGCGAACTGGATCCAGGCTCTGGAAAAGCTCGAAGCTCTGGAAGTTGAGCACGCCATCCCTGGTCATGGTCCAATCCAAGGCGCTGATGCCCTTGGCTGACTTAAGACTTTGGTTTATCTCCCTGCATACTCAGGTTGGAGAAGCGCTCGCCAGCGGATGGGACCGGGAGACCACCATCATACATGTCACACAGCAGCTACAGAAGCTACAGCAGCAAGAGAAACTTGCTCCTCGCGGAGAGGAAGAACGTCTTCCAAACGTGATAGGGCAAGCCTTCGATGAATTGAGCATTGAGTATAGCATAGCTTCGTATCAGGCATAGGGCAATCAAGGGTGAAACATGGGCCACCCATAGGTGCTGGGTGCCTTCATTGCACTCGCTTTTGCAGGTGTCCATGTCTGCAAGCTTACATGACACAGGACGTGCAAACTCGTGCCCAAAGAGCTAAGGAGGAGCCATGGGTAACCAAAGTAAGAATAGTAACGACGCAGATGACGCTAATGACGCTAACGAAACCTACAGCCTTCGAGTGACGCTGGAAATCGGATTGAGAGGCAAGAGAGTGGTGGCAGTGGCGCCAGATTGGCCCGGTCTCGAGCGTGGGGCAACGACCGAGGAGGCTGCGATCGAGCGCTTGCTCTCCTACGTTCCACGCTATGCACCGGTGGCAGAGCTTGCTGGGATGGAGACCGAGTTTGCAGCCAGCACGACCAGTACGACCAGTACGGTCGGCAGTGCTGTCGAAAAAGCGGTTGACGTGGTCGAGCACTATCCGGGCACGGGCTCAACCGACTTCTGGGGTATCTCGTTCGCCTTTTCGAGCATCGACCAGCAAGCCATGTCAGACGAGGCATTGGATCGTGAGCTAAAGCTAATGCGCTCGTGCTGGGCCTTCTTCGACGATGTGCGACGGCGCGTGTCGGCTGAGATGCAGAAGGGTCCGAGGGGCGGAGGGCGAGATCGGGACCGCATCGTCCGTCATGTGCTTTTCACAGAGCAAGACTGGGCGAAAATGGTAGGCGTGATCACGCCTGAGGAGACGATACTGACCGGCGAGGAACTGAACGCTTATCGCGACGCCTACTGCAACGCGATCCGAGCGTTCCATTCCGAAGGTAAAATGGCCCGCAAGTGGCCGTTGCGGTACCTGATCCGGCACACCGCCTTTCACACCCTCGACCACGCTTGGGAAATGCATGACAAGGATCTGACTGCCAGCTGATGGATCAACGCCGATTTTTGTCCCGGAATCTCGCGACATGACAACCGCAAAGTACGACAGGAAACAGGGAATAGGGAACAGGAGCTAAAGGAGCTAAGCATGTTACTTGAGGATAAGAACGCAGTGGTTTATGGCGCTGCAGGCGCAGTTGGCAGCGCGGTAGCGCGGGCCTTTGCTCGGGAGGGCGCACATGTGTTTCTGGCGGGCCGCACCGCCGCTACCCTTGAAGCGCTGGCCGGAGAGATCCGAGCCGCCGGAGGAAAAGCCGACTTCTCGGTAGTTGACGCTCTTGACGAGCAAGCCGTCGAAAGCTTCGTTAGCAGCGTAGCACAGCGGGCCACCGGCACTGGCAGCATTGATATATCCTTTAACGCTATAGGGCTAGAGGACGAGCAGGGGCTGCCGCTTATCAGAGATCACACAGCAGAGTTTTGCGCTTCCCATAAACATCGCGCTGACGAGCCACTTTTACACGGCAAACGCGGCCACGCGCCACATGGCAAAGAAGCGGTCTGGAGTTATCATGGCGATCACCGCAAACGCGGCGCGGACGGCACAAGCAAATATGGGGGGTTTTGCCGTGGCCTGCGCCGCTATCGAGGGTTTTTGCCGGCAGCTCGCGGCGGAAGTAGGGCCGCATGGTATCCGAGTGGTTTGCCTCCGCTCGTCCGGCTCGCCCGATGCGCCGGGCGTCAGTGAGGTATTGAACCAGCACGCCGCCAACGCCGGTATATCACGCCAGGAGTTCGAGGCCAGGTTCGCTGCGAGCACTTTGCTAAAGCGGCTGCCATTGCTGGCTGAGGTAGCAAATGTGGCCGTGCTGATGGCCTCTGACCTTGCCAGCCCAATCACCGGTGCGGTTGCCAATGTAACCTGTGGCGAGATCGTGGACTAGCTCGCCGCGTCAATCAAGGAGAAGAACATGAGTAATCACGAACCCAAAGCAGAAGTCATGGTCGATTACCCATACCCGCAGACCCAGCCCCTCATCCGAAGCGCCAGCCCCCTCGGCTGGAGTGAAGTTGTTAAACTGCTCAGCAATCCTCAGGGCACAAGCTGGCTCTCGACTGTTAGCGGCGACGGGCAAGGCGAAGGCCAGGTCCACACCACCCCTATCGGCGCTTTCTTTGTCAACGAGACATTCTATTTCACCAGCGGCCAAGGCACCCGCAAGCGTGCCAACCTGGCTCAGAACCCAAGTTGCACCATCAGCATCCACGCGGGTGACTACGACATAGTGGCCGAAGGAACCGCTCGCATGACCCGCGACGAAGCGAAAGTTCAGCAATTAGCAGCTTTCTGCCAATTGGTAGGCTGGCCCGTCGAAGCCAAGGTCGGCGGCGGCACCCTCAACGCACCCTATCATGCCCCAACCACCGGTCCCGCGCCCTATGACATCTACGAAATGACCCTGCGAAAAGTCTTCGTCATGGGCATCACCGATGAAGGCGTCAGCCAGGCCCCCCAAGCCCGCTACATCTTCTAGTCTGACTAGGGACTTGAAACACCGCGCTCATCGAAGGTGAGCATGTAGTATTCGCTTTCCGCATCGTCGCTGCCAATAATAGCGATAGCGCTGGGAAATCGCGGATCATCAATCTCCGAGCGCATCAGCAAAAATGCTCCGTTCTCCAGCCATTCGAACGAAGTATGACCGTGTAGAATAGTATCTGCGGCAAGACCGTGTGTTCCAGTCGTACTCCAGCTTCCAATCAGTACGCTAAAGGGTTCAAGGGCTGGGTTTGGTCCTGATGCTTTTTCCCGTGAATGTTGGTTCATAAACTCTCCAGTTGTTTTAGCCTGTGCCCTCTACCATCTTCAACTTTCGCCAGCCTCCTGCGCGATTGTTGGCAGCGATCTGCTTGACCATATCGGTGAGCGCGCGTGCGTTGATCTGTTCGCCCTGATAGACAGCCACAGTTCTTCCGGTTTTGTTGTTGTGTCCGCCCGTAATTATGCCTTCAGGATCGGGGACTATACCACCGTCGTATAGGAAGATGTTCACATGGTCTTTCGCGGTGAGCAAGGCGCAGACGTTACCTTGAAGCACGAAGTACGGCTGGCGTGTGCGCTTGATCGTTTCTGTTATCTCGGGATCGGCTGTGTGGACCAATGCGCGCACTTCACGGCAGATCTCCTGCTGCCACTGAGGAAGGGCATCGATGTAGGCATCGACCCTTGGATCGGTCGCATATCCCGTAGATTGGGACTCAGATGTCATTGAGGATACCTCTTTCGATATAAGCACGGGCTGGATGTTTTCGCGGACTAGCTTGGAACTAACGAAGACGAGAACTCGGCTCCGGACTGTATTCGTTAGGCCCGACACCAGAGTTGAGCGAGCTATGCTTGAGTTGGCATCTTGGGCGTTCTCACTATCTCGTTCTGGGCGCAAACCGCTGGCCGCATAGCTCGCTTACTAACTTACCTCCAGTGCCCGTCTCGGTCTCGATGTGGATGTCGCTCTACCAATTGATAGATAATCCGGCCGCGGAGAGCTAAACCGCACGTCGGGCAGATGTCGCCTAGACGATCAGGGTCTTGGATAAGCATTTCACTCCGGCAGCGTGGGCAATAACACAGATATTATGGGGTGTAGGAGAATTCACCTGGGCCGGGTCGTTGCCGTCATTTGAGCCTGACGTACCTCGCTAGTCCCTTGTCCTTCGCTCCTTAACTTTGTAGTAGGAGGTTTTGTCGCACTGGCGTTGTAAGGTGACGTAAGTAAAAGTAACAAAACCCCTTTCCAGTGTTTGCCTTTAGTGTTTAGCCTGAGGTGATAATACAAAGTCCGCATTCTGCTTCACTCGCCGATCTAAGCATCTGCAACGTGTCATGGCATACCTGACTTATTGAGGTTGGATCATGCGGCGTTTTTATATTGGGCAGCAGCAATTCCTCTTTCGTCAGCCTAGCGAGAAACCTTCTTATATCGGGATAGTCGAGCCACCCTGTTTGAGCAGCAGTAGAGCCTGTTGTGACATTCTCCCAGTAGCCTAGCTTGGAGGAATGGTTACCCTTGGTCGCGGTATCTATGGTACCTAGCTCATTAGCAATCCATAACTGTGCAAAATACCCGAAACTATGGCCGTGGATTAGGGACGACGAATCACTTGAGTGCCAGCCCAAAGGATTCCTAAGAAACTGTCTGAAAAGGTCAGCGGGCCAAGCGACGAAGCATGAGACGGGTCATAGTGATGTAGATGAAAGCCTCGCTGCTCTTGGGTAACACTTCATAGTCCCCTGGTTAGTCTTCTGGAGTAACTCAGCCATGCAAATGTCCTCTCGATTACTCATCGCCTCGGCAAAACCACCCAGCCTTTTACATTTTTGGTGTCATCTGAGCGTAACACCGGCTCCAACACAAACCTGAAATGTCCCCTAACCCACTCCATCAACCCTCCACGATAGATGCTATCCACCCAGATACGTCTCAGCCGTTTGCCCCTGCCCAGCCCACGCAGCCTGCGCAACACATGCCTTGCTCCTCGTGGGTCGGAAACAGAGGCTTCCGTAACTACTACAGCCAACAGCAGTCCCATCGTGTCAGTCACCAGGTGCCTCTTGCGTCCCATTATCTTCTTGTTGGTGTCGTACCCACGCACACCTGGCACTTGCGTACTCTTGACCGACTGGCTGTCCAAGCACCCAGCACTTGCCTGCTTATCACGTCCCAACTTACGGCTGAGGTCTGCTCGTACTCTGTCATGGATACGTTGCCACGCTGCCATGTGCCGTCATCACGCCATATTCTGAAATAGTGGTACACGCTCTTCCACCTAGGATACTGTGTGGGCATCATCCTCCACTGACACCCACCAACCACTATGTACAGAATGCCGTTGATAACACTTCTCATGTCCAGAGTGCGAGGTCTGCCACCGCTCTTTGCGGGCGGTATGTTCTTTCTGATACACTCCCACTGACGGTCAGTCAGGTCGGTAGGGTAACTTTGGTTGGTCACACTCCAAGTTTATCCGCCTTTCCTCCTGATCGTCACCCCTTTTCAGACAGTTTCTAAGGTTTTCGTGCTTCCATAACTGGAAGTATATTCGATTTCTAGCTTTCTAGACACTCTCTAAGATTGACTTATTATTCCCTCTTTCCGTTGTTCTTGCAGCATCTTCCGCTCACCTGTTGGCAACAAACGAGTTGTTACAATCTCCTCGGAAGTAAAGGCTGTTCATATTCAGCCGTCGATCACCAACCCGGCGCATTCATGCACTTGCGCTCGCCTAGCTCTTCACCGGCGCTACCAGTTTACGCCGGTGAAGAGCCAGGCGAGCGGCGACAAGGTGGCAAGGGGCTAAGTGCTACCGGCGCGTACGTCAAAGTCGGGGGCAAATGGGGCTACCTCTACCGCACTGCAGATAGGTATGACAAGCTGGTAGACTCAATGCTCTCAAAGAGGCGAGACATGGTTGCAGCGAAGCGGTTCTTCAAGGGGGCCAAAGAAGTAGTGGGCCATGCTCATGAGCGAGTGACTACCGACGGTCACATAGCCTACCCACACCCACGTGCCATCCGCCGGATACTGGGGCGCAAGGTCGTGCACCGAACCAGTTGCCTTGCCCTCATAAAGCTTCCTTATTATCGCCTTGAGCAAGACCATCGAGGCATCAAGCAGAGATATTATTCAAGGAAGGACTTATGCGATCTAGGGGTTCGGGGTCTTCGCGTCGGCCTCTCGGTTTTGCCGCGCTTACGATGAGCAGAGGGACTATTTTCGATACCGCACCAAGCCAAAAGAGAAGGTGACTTTGCCTGAACAGCGTCGGATATTCCGGCGAAGATTTGGTGCCTTGCAATACCTGATGATGACTGCCTAACGACACGCATTTGCTGCGGTTCAGCCACAGTTAGAACGCTCCAAGCGCCAAAGGGAAGATTGGGCGCTCCGAGTTCTGACATTTCCGAGCGCTGACGAGCACGCTCAATCTGCTGCTGCCTTTTGCCGTTTTAGGTTTCGTTTTTGTTATACTCGTGCTCGCAGCTGTTATCTTTATCGTATTGCGGAGACGTCGAGCTTGAGCGCGCACTTACCAAAGCGGTTCTTATTCACAGTGGGCGGTGGGTCCGGTCACTTTCACCCCCTTGTGCCTCTGGCGCAGGCCCTTGAGCACACAGGTCATGCGGTGGCTTTCGTGTCGGGGCCTATCATGCAACAACTGGTGGAGTCGTCTGGCTTTCATTGCTTCGTGCTGACCGCTAAACCGGCAGACGACCCCGAATACCAACAGTTCAAAGCCCAGCTGCGTACGATGCCTATGAATCTGGCGACGGAACTATTCAGCTACCCTCGTATCTTTGCGGGTATGGCATGCCGGCTTCGCACCCCACAAATGATAGAGATCGCCCGGCAGTGGCAGCCGGATATGTTCATACGCGAAGGCGCAGAGTATAGCGCCCTGGTCGCCGCCGAATACCTGGGCCTGCCTCACGCCACAGTGGCGTTCACCTCGGCCCTGCGAGGCATGTCTATCTTCGAGCGCGAGGTGCCCGAGCAGCTCAATCCAGTAAGGCAAAGCGTAGGTCTCGCCGCTGACTTGCATCATGATTCACTGTACCGCTATCTTTACCTGGCGTACACTCCGCCCGGTTTCGCGTTGCAAGACGCCGGGTATGCAGGCGAGCCACACGCCAACCGGAACGTGCCACTCACCACCCATTTTGTTCGTCCTGACCTATTCGACCAATCGGGCTCAGAGAGCTTGCCTACCTGGGTAGACCAAATGCCCGCCCGGCCCACGGTCTATGCCACCATGGGCACAGAGGTGAACCGGGATCCGCAGTTTTACCCGAGCGTACTGCAAACAATCATCGAGGGACTTCGCGACCTGCCCATAAACCTGATAGTAACATTAGGAAGAGGCAACGACCCGGCCCACTTTGGACCTCAGCCCTCCAACGTTCACATCGAGCCTTATATACCGCAGAGCTTGCTCCTGCCCCGTTGCGACCTTATGCTCATGCATGGAGGCAGCAACAGTGTGCTCGCCGCGCTGGACCTGGGCCTGCCGCTGGTGATAGTGCCTCTTATCGCCGACCAGTTCTTCAACGCCAATATCACTGAGAAAATAGGCCTGGGCAAAGTTGTGTCCAGAGAGCAGCTTACGCCCGAGGCAGTGCGAAATGCTGTGGTGGAGGTGCTGCACAACCCGGTATACCGCAGCGAGGCCGGGAAACTGCGAGCCGAACTGCACGCCCTTCCCGGCATAGAGCGCGCGGTCGAGTTGGTAGAAAAAGTAGCCATAGAGGGGATGCCCCAGGTGAACCCGGACCTGCCCGGTGCGTAGGCAATGGCTATTCTCGGACTGGGATTACCCCGAGGGGCCGGGCCCAACTTCATGCATTTTTCACATATCTATAGATCGTAGACTTTGATACCTTGAGGCTGGTCGTCATGGTAGCTTCGCCTTACCTTCTCACTATCATTGAGGGTAGGTGGATCGGTTACTTTCCTACCCGCGTATCACATCCAGGGAAGAACGTATTGGCCACAATCTTCGACGTCTGACCCCTCGTCGCGTTATTGTTCGGTCGGAAGTATGGCAGGTTGGACGGCGGTAGGCATCGCTCTCCTACCCCACCACACGGGTAGCCCCCCATCACACTCCGGCTCACCAGCCGGTAGGTATAGGTGTAGAAGGCGCTACCCACCGCCACATCCTCGAATTGCTGCCCACTCGGGGCGTCCAAGAACCCAGCAGCGTTAAAGTCCTATCTTGCTGATCTGCCCTCTTGTGGCGTTGTTGCCAGGGCGGAAATAGGGCAGGTTACCCGGACCGCATGGTTCGCCTGGTCCGCCACATGGATAGCCGCTGATGTACCCACGAGAAGCCAGCCTGCCGATATATATCTGGAAGGTTGAACCTACAGGCACATCCTGGAACATCTGGGTAGGTTGGAGGATCCGAGAAGCCTGCGGAGTTGGACACGATCTTTGATAGCTGTCCCCGCGTCACATTAGCGTTGGGCTTGAATGTGCCGTCAGGATAGCCGTTGATTATGCCAAGACAGGCCAGGCAGCGGATGTAAGGGTAGAATGTCGAGCCCACCGGCACGTCGCTGAACTGGATCGTGCAAGAGGTCGGACTCGGTGCTATTGCAACTGTCGACGTCGCTGTGGCAAACGTGCCCGTAGGTGTCGAGGTGGCCGACGCGGGTCTCGCTGTCGCCGTTGCCGTCGCTGTCGGTGTCATAGAAGGTTGGGCAGAGGGCGTCGCCTCGATTGTACTGCTGGCCGTAGCACTTGCCGTAGCCGTGGTAACGCCGACAGTCGGAGTAGTGGTTGGTGAGCCAGGGGTCCGTGTCGGAGTGGACGTGCCTGGAGTAATGGACGCCACAGGAGCGGTTGCGCTGGGCGATGCTGCTTGTGTAGGGGTTTGGGTAGGGGTCTGGGTAGCCGTGCTGGTGAGGTCGACCGTAGATGTTGCGCCAGGGGTCGGAGTTGGGGTAACGCAAGACACCGTGTAGTGCTCTATCAGGGCCTCCCACCTGGCGGGCATGAGAGCCTGGCCAACGACCCACACATCGGTCTGCGAGATGGGAGCAACGCCATATAGATCGTTGAACGAGCCTGTATTTTGACTTGGCACGATGCTCCAGGTTGCACCGTCCCAGTGCTCGACCAATGTATCATCATAGCCGGAGGGGTTGGCGAATTGACCTACGGCCCATACGTCATTTGAGGAAAGGCCCGCCACAGCTTCAAGGTAGACATGCTGGTTTGGCGGGGTGGGGCTCAGGATCTGCGTCCACACCGAGCCATCCCAGTGGATCGTCAGCGTCTGTTCCATGCTTCCGTCATAGTAGTGCCCTACAGCCCACACATTGTTTGAAGAGAGGGCTGCCACCCCCAGCAGGTAGTTGTACGACTGGTTCGGCCCGGGGCTGGGGCTTGGGACTATAGTCCATTGAATGCCATCCCAGTGCAGGGTGAGTGTCAGCCGAGTGTTGTCGTCGTAATAACCGACGGCCCATACGTCCGCCGAAGAGAGTGCCGACACGCTCTGCAACTCGTTGTCGAAAGTGCTGGCGTTGGGGCTGGGAACGACGATCCACTGTGTACCATCCCAGTGGATCGTGAGCGTGCGCTGCCGCGTGCCATCCGAGTAGTACCCGACGGCCCACACGTCCTGCGGCGTGATGGCTGACACACTCGCTAAGTAGTTGTCGGCAGTACCCACGTTTGGCGTTGTTACGATGGTCCATGTCTGTCCGTCCCAATGCAACACAAGCGTTCGCGCGGGGCCGCCAGTTCCCCCTTCGTGATAATAGCCCGCAGCCCATACGTCGTCCGCTGCCGTGGCTGAAACGGAAGCCAGAAAGTCGTCACTGCTCGCGTTGGGGCTCGGGACGATGCTCCAAGCGGCCCCATCCCAGTGCTCAGCCAGCGTCTGGCCGGTGTAGTTAGGACCCGGATAATAGACACCAACAGCCCATATGTTGGTCGCAGTCACCTTCGCTACCGCGTACAAATGGCTGAACACGCCGCCTCCGGGGTCGGGCGCCGGTACAACGGACCAGCCGAGCGCGCAATCTGGTGTTGGTGTGGAAGTTGAAGTGGGGCTAAGAACGGGAGTAGTAGTAAGGTTGGGAGTGGATGTTGGTGTGGCAATTCCAGCTCCGCACGTATTCAGCAGCACCGATACATAGTTGTTGTTGTTGGCTGTTACTAAATCGGGGCTGCCATCCCGATTGACGTCGCCCACTGATACTGATAAGGCACCACCGGCTACCGGGAAGTTGGTGGGTATACCGAAGCCGCCACTGCCGTTGCCAAGCAGCACCGATACGTCACTCTCGAAGGTGGTTATTACCAGATCAAGATTACCGTCCCTGTTGAAGTCACCTACTGCTACTGTGTGGACTGATCCCACCGGGAAGCTGGCGGCAGGGCCGAAGCCACCGCTGCCGTTACCAATCAGCACCGACACATCGTTAGAGCCATTATTGGCTGTTACCAGATCAAGATTACCGTCCCTGTTGAAGTCACCCACTGCTACTGAGAGGGGGTATGCGCCCACCCCGAAGCTGGTGGCAGCGCCGAAGCCGCCACTGCCGTTGCCAAGCAGCACCGATACATTGTCAGAGCCTTGGTTTGCAACAGCAAGATCGGGGTTGCCGTCCCCGTTGAAGTCACCCACTGCTACCGACGAGGGGTTCGACCCTGCCCCGAAGCTGGTGGCAGCACCAAAGCCACCGCTGCCGTTGCCCAAAAGCACCGATACAGTGTTGGAGTAGTTGGCAACGGCAAGATCGAGATTACCGTCCTTGTTAAAGTCGCCAACAGCTATTGATGTGGGGCCTGTTCCGGCCCCGAAGTTGGTGGCGGCACCAAAGCCACCGCTGCCGTTGCCAAGCAGCACTGATACATCGTTAGAGACATTGTTAGCAACAGCCAGGTCGTGGTTACCGTCCCTGTTGAAGTCACCTACAACTAATGAGTAAGGGTTTGTGCCCACCCCGAAGCTGGTGGGCGTACCGAAGCCGCCACTGCCATTACCAAGCAGCACCGATACATCGTTGGTGTTTGGGTTTGCAACAGCAAGATCAAGATTACCGTCCCTGTTGAAGTCGCCCGCTGCTCCTGAGTGGGGACCTGGTCCAACGAAGAAGTTGGCGCCAGCGCCGAAGTCAGGCGTGGGGCAAGACACGTTGCACGTGTTCATCAGCACCGATACGCTAACAGAGTAGTAGTTAGCAACGGCCAGATCGGGGCTACTGTCCCTATTGAAATCCCCTATCGCCACTGAGATGGAGGTTGTTCCTACTGCAAAGCCAGCGGCACTACCAAAACCACCACCTCCGTCCCCAAGCAAGACCGAAACAGTGTTGGAGTAGTCGGCAACAGCCAGATCGGGACTACCATCTCGGTTGAAGTCACCTACTGCTACTGAGAGGGGGTGTGTTCCAACGCTGAAGTTATTGGCAGGGCCGAAGCCTCCACCACCGTCCCCCAACAGTACCGAAACGTCTGCGGAGTAGTAGTTAGCCGTGACCAGGTCAATATTACCGTCCCTGTTGAAGTCGCCCACTGCCACCGAGTAAGGGCCATTCCCCGAAGCGAAGTTATTGGCGGAGCCAAAGCCGCCATTGCCGTCCCCAAGCAGCACTGATACGGAGCTGTAGAAGACATTTGCAACAGCGAGATCGAGCTTGCCGTCCTTATTGAAGTCACCTACTGCTACCGAGAGCGGATATGTGCCCGCTGGGAAGTTATTGGCAGGACCGAAGCCTCCACTGCCGTCCCCAAGCAGCACTGATACGCTGTTGGAAAAGTTATCGGCTGTAACGAGATCGAGCTTGCCGTCCTTATTGAAGTCACCTACTGCTACAGCGTAGGGGTGTGTTCCAACGCTGAAGTTATTGGCAGGACCGAAGCCACCGTGGCCGTCCCCAAGCAGCACTGATACAGTATCGTCGCCCGCGTTCGCAACAGCGAGATCGAGCTTGCCGTCCCTGTTGAAATCACCTACTGCTACCGATTGGGGGTTGTATCCCACAGCGAAATAAGTGGCAAGCCCAAAGCCACCGTTGCCGTTCCCAAGCAGCACTCCTACCGTCCTGTTGCCACTGCCGGCAACAGCGAGATCGAGATTGCTGTCTTCATTGAAATCACCTACTGCTACCGAGGAAGGGGCTCCCACCAGTGAGTAGTTAGTGGCGGGGCCGAAGCTGGGCGAAGGGCACGACGAGGCGAAGGGGATGTGCGGCGAGGCAACGCCCTGAGCTACCAGCGGGGCAGCACTGCTCACGCTGCTCAGGCCAACCCAGGCGAATGCGCCGCCGGATAGCAGGCCCAGGCTCACCACCGTCACCACGAACCCGATTGCCACAGACCGCGCGTATCGGTTGCCGCCTCTAGCGCCCCGGTGGGCAAGGTTGGATGAAAGTGTTGTTGAGCCCATAAGAATGTGCCTCCCATGTAGCTGCCTAGATCGTCCCAGAATGTTCGCTGTTGTCCTAGCTGTCCAAGCATACAGTGGCAGTACGTCACTTATCGCCTGGCACTCACCGCTTCATTGGCGTATTACAGTCGGGCAAGAAGGTATTGCCCACGATCTTCGAGGTCTGCCCCCTGGTGGCATTGTTGGCCAGGCGGAAGTAGGGCAGGTTGGCAGACGGCGGTGGTGTCAGTGGTGTCAGTGGTGTCAGTGGTGTCAGTGGTGTTCATGGTGATTGGAACCTTGCTCTTCATTCGTATCGAGCGCACCAGGTGAGAATGGTGACAATACTGTATCATATCTTGACCTGATTTTCCTGATCTGGCTCAATTCTTGAGCTACAAGCTACTAAGATAAGGCAATCCTGATCGAGAACGACTAGGAGGCATGGACAGATATGGCAGATATGACAGAACTATCAATCATGATAGAAGGGCAGGACGGGGTGAACTGGCCTCTCTGGAAGAGGCTGGTGCAGGAAATTGAGGCGCTGGGCTTCGCGGGACTGTTCCGCTCGGACCACTACACCAACCCCTCCCCGCCCGAAAAGGACTCGCTGGAGATGGTGGTGTCGCTGGCTTACCTGGCGGACCACACCCAGCGAGTGCACTTCGGGCCGCTGGTGTCACCGCTCTCCTTTCGCGAGCCGAGCATGCTTGCCCGGCAGGCCGCGGCCCTTGACGACCTGAGCGGCGGACGCATGCTTATCGGACTGGGCGCGGGCTGGCAGGAACGGGAACACGCCATGTTCGGCTTTCACCTGGGGACTATGAAGGAGCGGATGGACAGGTTCGAGGAAGGTGTTCAGGTGGTCAGCCTGTTGCTCAACAGCGACGAGCCGGTCAGCTTCGAGGGGCAATACTTCCATCTGCGCGACGCCATTTTGCTCCCCCGCCCCCGGCGCAAGGGCGGGCCACCTATTCAAATCGGCGGCAGCGGGCTAAATCGCACTCTGCCGCTGGTGGCCCGTTACGCGAGGCAATGGAACAGCGTAAACCCCTCGGTGGAGCACTACAAAGAAATGTCCGCTCACCTGGACGAATTGCTCAAGAAGGAAGGGCGAAAGCCGAGCGACGTAAAGCGCTCCATAATGTCCACCGGCATCTTCGGACGCACTCGCCAGGAGCTGGAGGACCGCCTCGAAAGGCCGCCTTTCAACAACCCGCGCCTGGCAGGTAAATCCTACGAGGAGAAGGTCTCTTTCTGGCGCGACGAGAGGCACGTTCTGATAGGTAACGCCGAAGAAATCGCTGAGCAATTAGCGCCCTACATAGAGGCCGGGGTCGAAGAGGTTATGACCCAGTGGTACCACAACAGCGATATAGAAGGCATACGCCGCTATGCGGAGGACCTCCTGCCCAGACTGGGTTAATACAGAAACAGCGGCCGGTTCAAGTGACACTCCCCAGCCGCCATCACCAATGGAATGCGTCTGGGTGGAGACGCGTACATATTGGTACGGACATAGGAGCGGAGTATCAAAACTCTGGGCACTACGTAAGCAGTGGCACTTTGATTATGAAACGGCTTTTTGGGAGATGAGCTGACTACTCACTACACGCCAAGCTGTGAAGTTGCTCGGTTGATGGCACTGAATCTGGCGAGGTATGTGGCACCCTTCTAGCCCCCGCTGGTCCCTTTGAATTCATCGACCTAACCCTGCAACCCCCAGTACTCAGCAGTTTCAGTAGCTAAATCGGCTTCGATTTCCTCCTGGTTAGCATGGTAGTAAGCCAGTGCAGCATGGACCTGAGCTAGTGTAAGTTCCAGCCGCCGTGATATCTCTTCGGGGATCCAGCCTTGCTTATACCAGCCCGCGATGCGCATCACCGATACACCTCTACCCGCGATACACGGGCGTCCACCACGCAATCCGGGTGATCTGGTTATTAGCGTTCCGATGTCGATCGGTAAAGTTGGAGATGTAGTCGCCATAGTATCTTTCTCCTGGGACTGAGAAGTCGCACTCTCCGTGTAGGGCTTTTAGGGGTGCTTGGCAATAATAAATAATATAGGAAGAGTCAGACAGGGCGCTGGAAATGCCACAACTTAGGACTTGCGATCTTCCTTAGAAAGGTGGGCGGAAAATGGTGGTCACTTCTGTAATATCTGTCTTGAGTATTCGGGATTCTCGTTACTTATCTTTGTCTAAATGAAGAGTGGGCCACACATGACTATGCCATCACGCTATTGGACGTGCGGATTACAGTTGGGGAAGAAAGTGTTAGCCACGATCTTGGATACCTGCCCCCTAGTGGCGTTGTTGTTCGGCCTGAAGTAGGGCAGACTAGCAGGAGGTATGCACGGCTCCCCTGCTCCTCCACATGCGTAGCCGCTCATCACCCCACGCGTCACCAGGCGGTAGGTGTATGTGTAGTAGGTGCTCCCTGCAGGTACATCCTCGAATTGCTGGCCCGTTGGCGCGTCCGAGAAGCCTGCTGCGTTAGAAACTATCTTGGATATCTGCCCTCTGGTTGAGTTGTTAGTGGGGCGGAAGTACGGCAGGTTGGCAGGAGGAATGCATGCCTCTCTCGACCCACCACAAGGATAGCCGCTAATGAACCCACGAGAGGCAAGGCGGCCTATGAATTGGAAGAATGTTGAGCCTGAGGGCACGTCCTGGAAGGTTTGGGTGGTCTGATTGTCCGAGAAGTCTGCGGCATTGGAGACAATCTTTGATAGCTGCCCTCTGGTGACGCTGTTGTTGGGCTTGAATGTGTCGTCAGGATAGCCGTTGATGATGCCCAAGCAGGCCAGGCAATGGATATAGGGGTAGAAAGTGCTGCCCACAGGCACGTCGGTGAAGTCTATTGCGCAGGCGGTGGGAGTAGCAGATGGCACCGGCGTGGACGACAATTGGGGCATCGACGTTGCCGTCGATGTTAGCATGGATGTAGAGGTGGCCGAGGGAGTGGCCTGGAGGCTTGTTGGTGTGGGGCTGGACGTTTTGGTGGGTGACGGTCCCGGTGTAGGCGACAAAAAGATGCCATGGTCTACGTACAAATGCCCCTGGGTCAAGCCGTCGCGAGTGTCTATCCATGATGATAGAAGATAGTCTGAGCCGAACACCATGCCTCTGCGGAAGCCCAGGTCGTCTATACCTTTGTTGTCATTGAGTTGGGTGCCATCACTTGACTGGTCGGTCACTCGCTGGTTGGGGCTCCAGGTGAGCCCGCCGTCTGTTGATTGGCTGTATGCCAGGTCGTACATATGGTGGTCGGTACTATAGCGGCGGTCGTACCAGGTCACGCCGATCGTGCCGTCGGGTGCCACCTCCATCGTAGGCTGCCATTGGTCTATGCCGTTCCCCTGTGGGTCATCGTTAATTCGTACGGGCGCTGACCAGGTCGCCCCACCGTCCGTGGTGCGGCTGAAGGCGATGTCGCTGTGCTGGGCGTTTGCACGTTCGCAAAGGTCCTCGGTAAGGTCCCAGCGGCCATCGTTCCAGACCACATAGACCTCATTGGGATTAGAGGGTGACACTCCTATAATGGGATTATGGTTGATACGCACCAAACTGCAACCGGCGCTATCGACGAGCGTCCGCTCGTGATACTTCCAGTCGGAAGCGCCTATGGGGTAGATGGGAGCCCCGGTAATAAGCTGGTCGGTACCCCAGCTTTGCCCTCCGTCCGTGCTTTTATCGAGGTATAGCCTTGGTGAGTTATAAACTGAGCCGGTTATGATCTCTGTGAAGCCAACATACACAATGCCATTGGAGGCCACCTTCACCGACGGACGATAGTAATAGTTGTTAGCTGTATCCGGATCCGACACCGGCTCGTCCGAGCTCCAGGTAACACCATTGTCGCGCGAGTACCTCAGGTGGAGACCCAGATCATAGGGAGGGACCGCCTGGTAGTAAGGGGAGGCAAAGTAGAGGCTGCCGGCGTAAGGCTCTGAGCCTGGGGAGTTCCGATCTATGGCAAAATCGGCCAGGTCACGATAGTCGCTGTAGCTGGCAACAGCTATCTGGTGAGGTCTGTTCCATGTCAGCCCGTCGGTTGAGGTGAAAACAATATAGCCGCTGCTATTGCTACCTCCTGCAAGGCCGGCATAATAGGCAACACCATGACTGTCGAAGGCCACGAGGGAGTCGTTACGCAATTCGAGGTCGCCGAAGTACTGCCCGGCAAAGTTGCCACCCCGCCAGGTATATCCTCCATCGGTACTGGCAACGAAACGGCTGTGTGTATCACAATAGTTGCCGCCCAGTTCATATCCGCCAACAACAAAGTTGGGATCGAGAGGTGAGGTGGCCAGAGAAAAGTTCTTCTCGATCTGCCAGCCGACGTCAGGGCTGTCGCCCCCTGGCGCAAGGCAGCCTGTATCCGTTATCACACGGATATCAGGACCCCAACTCGGCAAACTGTCGAAAAGAGGCACCGCATGCCCACCGCCCGCGCCGCCCACATTGGCTGTACCGGTGCCACCGGTGGCACCGGCTTCAGATTGAGACGATTGCAAAGCGATGCCGAATGCGCAGAGGAGCAAGAGGAGACCAAATAACCACAATGGTCGAAGCGAGTACGATTTTGCCATAAGGCTGGGCCGCCTTTCTCAATGTCTGGGCAGGTCAAGGTTGTCTGTTATGGATAGACGGCGGCAGTAGCTGCTATTAATCTTCCTTGGTAGTCCGTTTAGGCTAGCTTGGTAGAGATAGCATGTGGTTGAAACGGCATTCGTCGGTCTTTATGGCGTCCGGCAGTTCGGGAAGAAGGTAGCCTCATTGCACGCGCCTCCAACTCCATCGCCCGCCGAAAAGGAAGTCCCCTACTTTTCAGCGAGCTATTCAACTACGCACTCCTCAAGCTCTCGTGTCTATACGAGAAGCAGTAGCGAGGCGAAGCGTTGAGCAAAGGACGAAAGACGAGGGACGAAGGCAAATTACCTTCGTCCCTCGTCTTTCGTCCTTCGACTTTATGGCGTATTGCAGTCAGGGAAGAAGGTGTTGGACACGATCTTCGAGGTCTGTCCCCTGGTGGCGTTGTTTGATGGTAGGAAGTATGGCCGGTTGGAGGGTGGTACACACTGCCCTGCCGGTGGGGTACCGCATGGGTACCCCGACATCACCTGGTGCAGTACCAAGCGGTAGATGTATGCGTAGAATGGGCTGTTCGGGCTTACATCCTGGAACTGCTGGCCACTAGGTGTCTCGTTGAAGCCTCTAGCGTTAGAGACTATCTTCGAGATCTGTCCCCTTGTGGAGTTAGCATTGGGCAGGAAGTAGGGCGTGTTACCGATAGGTCCACACGGTCCTGCCGGTGGTATTCCGCATGGATATCCATTGATATAGCCACGAGATGCAAGGCGACCAATGTACTGGAAGAAGGTAGAACCTGGGGGCACATCCTGGAACATCTGGGTGGTCTGATTATCCGAGAAGCCCGCTGCGTTGGACACAATCTTGGATAGCTGCCCGCGTGTCACGTTGTTGTTAGGTTTGAAGGAGCCATCGGGGTAGCCGTTGATAAGGCCCAGGCATGCAAGGCAGTGGATGTATGGGTAGAACGTGCTGCCCACCGGCACGTCGGTGAAGGAGAGAGTGCACTCTGTGGGGCTGGGTGATGGCACGGGCGTGGACGATGAGGCAGATGTAAATTCTGGCGTGGTGGTAGCGATATCTGGAGTAGAGGTTTGGGTGCTAGTCTGGATAGGGCTAGTTATTGTGGCTGTAGTCGTTGCCATATTTGTCGGTACAGACGTGGTTGTGGCTGTCGTTGTGGCTGTCGTTGTGGCTGTCGTTGTGGTCGTAGGAGTAGGTGAGGGAGGACAAGGGTTATAGTGCTCTACCAGCGTCTGGAACCCTGAGGAGCCGTTGTCGTAATACCCCACAGCCCACACATCGCTGCTCGCTAACGCTGCCACGCCGTTGAGGTAGTTGTCGTGAGTGCCAACATTGGGACTGGAGACAACGCTCCAATCACTCCCATCCCAGTGTTCTACCAGCGACTGGAGCGCAGAGCCGCTGGAGTAAGTACCCACAGCCCATACTTCATTGCTCGATATCGCTGCTACTCCAGAGAGGCCATTGCTTAATGTGCCAACATTAGGACTTGACACCACGCTCCAGGTGCTCCCGTTCCAGTGTTCTACGAGCGTCCAATAGGCTTCGTTATGGTAGTAATCGCCCACAGCCCACGCATCGCTGGCGGATACGGCTACCACCGGACGGAGGTGGTTGTCTCCTATACCCACATTGGGACTCGACACCACGCTCCAGGTGCTCCCGTTCCAATGCTCAATGAGCGTCTGGTACACAGTCGCAAACTCATTGTAATAATAACCCACAGCCCATACATCGCTGGCGGATACCACAGCTATTCCACTCAAGTGGTTTTCGTATGTGCCCACACTTGGGCTGTAGACCAAAATCCAGTTGGTCCCGTCCCAATGCTCTACCAGCGTCTGGAACACGGCCCCCGCGGCGCATAAATAATCGCCCACAGCCCACACATCGCTGGCGGATCTCGCTGCCACTCCGTAGAGGACGCTGTGGCAAGAGCCCGCGTTGGGGCTGGGGACAATGACCCAGGTGTTTCCATCCCAATGCTCAATGAGCGTCTGGTTCACTGAGCTGTTGTAATAACCCACAGCCCACACATCGCTGGCGGATAACGCCACCACGCCGTTGAGGTAGCTGTGGTAGGTGCCCGCATTGGGGCTGGGGACAATGACCCAGGTGCTCCCATCCCAATGCTCAATGAGCGTCTGGTCCCCTGCGGAGGAGTAATTGTAGTAATCGCCCACAGCCCATATATCGCTGGTGGACACCACTGCTACTCCGACGAGTTCGTTGTCGTATACGCCCACGTTGGGGCTCGAGACCACGACCCAATTGGGATCGCACTCTGGCGCGGCCTGGGCTCTCGACATGCCGGGTGCACCAAGTGCTGGGAGAGCGCCTGAGCCTGGAGACCAGTTCTGCTGCGTGCTCTGCACAGACGCAGATCCGTTCTGTGGCAGCATTATCACCGCGGTCATCATGCCCACGCCAAGCATCAGGAACAATGCGAGAATGAGTTCGAGCACCGCATATGTTCTTGACCTGCGGCCTTGTGCGCGGGGGGTCGGATTGTCAATTACTGATGCAGCACTCATTTGCTTCTTCCCCCTTCACATGCCCCATGTATAAGTCGATGCCAAAAACGGCTTTATCGCATCGTTTGTGTCTTCTATGGCGTCCGGCAGTCAGGATAGAAGGTGTTAGCCACTATTTTCTACGTCTGCCCCCTCGTGGCGTTGTTGTTGGGCAGGAAGTATGGCAGGTTAGAGGGTGGTATGCACGGCCCCGCCGGTGCGGTCCGCATGGGTACCGCTCATCACCTGGGCTACCAGTCGGTAGGTGTAGGTGTAGAATGCGCTGTTGGGTCCCACATCTTGGAACTGCTGGCCAGTCGGGGTCCGTTGAAGCCTCCGCATTAGAGACGATCTTTGAGATCTGTCCCCTTGTGGAGTTAGCGTTGGGCAGGAAGTAGGGCGTGTTACCGATAGGTCCGCATGGTCCTGCCGGTGGTATCCCGCATGGATATCCGTTGATGTAGCCACGAGATGCCAGGCGACCAATGTACTGGAAGAAGGTAGAGCCGACGGGCACGTCCTGGAACATCTGGGTGGTCTGGTTGTCAGAGAAGCCTGCTGCGTTGGACACTATCTTGGATAGCTGGCCTCTGGTAACGCTGTTGTTGGGTTTGAAAGTGCCATCGGAGTAGCCGTTGATGATGCCCAGGCAGGCAAGGCAATGGATGTAGGGGTAGAAGGTGCTGCCCACAGGCACGTCGGTAAAGGAGATTGTGCACGCGGTGGGGATAGCTGATGGCACCGGGGTGGGCGATGTGGGCGGTATGGACGTTGGCGTGGCCGTTGTCATGATCGTTGCCGTCGATGTTAGCATGGAGGTAGAGGTGGCCGAGGGGGTGGACTGGAGGCTTGTGGGTGTGGGGCTGGACGTTTTGGTGGGAGATGGTCCCGGTGTGGGCGATGTAAAGATGCCATGGTCTACGTACAAGTGACCTTCGGTCAAGCCATCGCGAGTGTCTATCCATGATGATAGAAGATAGTCTGAGCCGAACACCAGCCTCTGCGGAACCCTACGTCGTCTATGCCTTTAAAGTCAGCGAGCTGGGTGGGATCACTCGACTGGTCGGTCACTCGCTGGTTGGGGCTCCAGGTGAGCCCGCCGTCGGTCGATTGGCTATATGCCAGGTCGTACATGTAGTGGTTGGGGTCATAGCGGCGGTCGTACCAGGTCACGCCGATCGTGCCGTCGGGTGCCACCTCCATCGTAGGCTGCCATTGGTCTATGCCGTTCCCCTGTGGGTCATCGTTAATGCGTACGGGTGCTGACCAGGTCACTCCGCCGTCCGTGGTGCGGCTGAAAGCGATGTCGCTATGATGAGCACCGGCGCGCTGGCAAAGGTCCTCGGTAAGGTCCCAGCGTGCATCGTTCCAGACCACGTACACCTCGTCGGGGTTAGTCGGCGACACGCCGATAATGGGGTTATGGTTGATGCGCAGCAAGTCGCAGCCGGTGCTGTCGACCAGCGTCAGCTCGTGATATTTCCAGTCGGGAGCGCCTATAGGATCGACAGGAGCCCCTGTGATGAGATGGTCGGTACCCCAGCTTTGCCCACCGTCCGTGCTCCTATCGAGGAACAAGCGGGGAGGATTCAATATCGAGCCGCTTATCACATCTGTGAAGCCAACGTAGACGGTGCCGTTGGACGCCACCTTCACAGAGGGCCGGTAATTGTAGTCGTTGCCGGGGTCTGACACCACCGCATCCGAGCTCCAGGTAGCGCCTCCATCACGCGAGTACCGCAGGTGAAGGCCCTGGTCATAGGGGGCTACGTTGTGATAGTAGGGAGAGGCAAAGTAGAGGCTGCCGGCATAAGGCTCTGAGCCTGGTTGGTTCTGATCTATAACGAAATCCGCCAGATAGCGATATTCGCTGTAGTCGGCAACAACTATTTGCTGAGGTCTGCTCCAGGTCAGGCCATCGGTTGAGGTGAAGACAAGATAGCCGCTGGTTGAGCCACCAAGGGCGAGGCCGGCAAAGTAAGCTGTACCATGGCTATCGAAGGCCACAAGAGAGTCGTTGCGCATTTCGAGGTCGCCGAAGTATTGGGAGCCAAAGTGGCCGCCCTGCCAGGTATATCCGCCATCGGTGCTGGCAACGTACCGGCTGTGTGTATCGCAATAGTTGCCGGCCAGTTCGTATCCACCGATAACAAAGTTGCGATTGAGGGGGGAGGTGGCCAGGGAAAAGTTCTTCTCATTCTGCCAGCCAATATCAGGGGCGTCCGCGCCCGGCCCAAGACAGACAGTATCCGTTATCACACGAATATCGGGACCCCAACTCGGCAAACTGTCGAAAAGAGGCGACGAAAGCGCACCGGCGCTGCTCGCACTGCCTATACTGGCCTCGGATCGCGACGACTGCGAAGCGAGACCGAGTGCGCAGAGGAGCAAGAGGAGACCAAATAACCACAAGGGTCGAAGCGAGTACGATTTTGCCATCAGGCTGGGCCGCCTTTCTCAATGCCTGGTATCGGTCGAGGTTGCGTGAGGGACAGGAAGATGCAATAAGGGCAGTGTATCTGCTGATTATAGCAAACCGCACGCCACTCGGTCAAAAATAGGCGCGGGTGGAAGCACAAGAGCAGCCTGATCAATGAAAAGGCTGCTCTGTATGCTACTTTACTTGTTAGAGCGAAGAGCAAGAGGTTGCTCTCCACTCTAACAAATCATAAAGGGTCTAGTTGTTGGAGCTAGAGACCTGCGAAATGTAGATGTCTTCGTTGTTGTTGCGGGTATCGGTCCATGCTGTGTAGACAGTGCTGCCGCTGGCGCCCATGGCGAAATAGTCGCCGATCAACGAGCCGCCGGTATCAGGATCGTTGTTGGGGTTGGAGGAAACGCTGGTTACGCGCTGGTTTGCGGTGAAGCTGGAGCCGTTGACCGAGTGAGCCATGTAAACGTCATAGTTGACGTTTGCAGGGTCGTTGCGGTTGTCAAGCCAGGCGACGGTAACTGAGCCATCGCGGCTGACGGCCAATGAAGGCATAAGCTGGTCGGAGCTGCTGCCATCGGTGTTGACGGTGACTGGAGTTGACCAGACGCCATTGGTCGAGTGGGTGTAGAGGATGTCGTTGCCGCGACCGGTGTTGCGGCCATCGGCCCAGGCTACTGAGAAGTTGCCGTTAGCATCAACACCGGCTGCCGGGTAAATGGCTGCGCGATAGTTGGTGGGGCGACCCTGCAAAGCCACAACCTTGGAAACGGTGGTGGGCGAAGCGCCGTCGGCGTTGGCCATCCTGAGGGCGGTATTGGTGTTGTAGAAGACCCAGACGCCGCCGTTATGATCGACGACAGGGGCGGCGTTGCGGCCACCGGCCTCGATGGTGCGGGCAGTGCTCCAGCTAGCTCCACCGTTAGCCGAAACTGTCGAGAGGAGGGCCTGGTTCTGATAGAAGACGTACAGGCTGCCATTGGAAGCAGCGATAGCGGGCTTGTCAGCCGCGCCTGCGAAGGAGGTAACCCAGCTCTGAGAAGCCCAGGTGCGGCCACCGTCGAGGGACGTGCTGAGTGCTACTGCGCCCTGTGCAGGGCTGAGCGCTACGAAGCCGAAATAAACCTTGCCATCTGCGCCGAAGGCCACTGTCGGGTCGGCTGCGTTCAGGCGAGAGGCGTTGCGGTCGATATAGGGCTGGGAAGCGGTCCAGGTCTTGCCTGCATCGAACGATGCATATGCGAAGACATCAAAGTGCCCGTTGCCCGCGAGCCAGCTGTTGCTTCCAACCACGATATGGTTGGCATTGTTGGGATCGACAGCCACAAAGGGCTCGTTCTGTGCCTGGCTCGAGCTGTCAGGGTTCACCTTAAGATTGGCGAAATTCACACTGCTTGTCGAGTTCACGCCCGTCGCGGGATTAGCTTTGAAGTTGACGCCCATGGGCATATTTGCCGAAGGCACATTGAGATCTGGGTCTGTGCCGGCTGCAACGCTACCGCCCTTGCTCCCAACGAAAGCCGACATTGCAGCCACGAGGCTGATAATGGCAAGTACGGCCAATACTATCATGATTCGCTTTGTGCGCATTTTTCTACTCCTTTAGATTTGCAGTGATAAGGACGGCTAACTCCAAAGCCCGAACGCGTCATGCGCAGGCAAAATGCCCAGGGACCGGTCAGCCTGAAATAAGAGAATCCGAAAAATAGACAATAAATCACTCTGACGAGTGTTAAGTTCGGATCACAGCGAAATCTACGCGGTGGGGGAGTTGGGATATCTCCCAACCATATAGTGAGCGCTATAACCGTTAAGAGCAACATGAAAGACTGGCTCAACTCCCACGAGTATGTAGCGCCAATCTGCTCCACAGGTATAGTATTCCCAAAAAAGTTCAGAAGAGGGCCCGATTTTGATAGGCCTTCCCTCTGCGAAATGGCATTGGAACTATTTATCTGACTGACCAAATAGGGTTGCGCGCCATGTGCGCTGTCAAGATTAGGGGCGGCTGCCCGGTTAGCCTGATAAATGCTATCAGGCTCCTGCACCGCTATGGCCGCCATGTCCATAGATGCATAGTAATCGGGGTCATGCAGCATGCCCACGCCACCATCCATCTCCCAGGTCTGGCGAGGCATGAAGAAAAGGTGGGTGGCCTGGTATCCATCGGGGTCGTTGCGCTGCAATACTGTGGAAGTAAGCAATAGCAAGGCTGCGCACGCTGTAAATAGCCGCGCATAGATGAATATCTTTGTATGAACTCTATGGCTCATTAGTGAGGCACCCATAGCGCAGCGGAACAAAAAAGCCGCCTACTGGATTTGCTGCGATATGCTTCAGGCTAGAACGTCAATACAACGACGAGTTTGTGCTGCCTGACACGGGATCAAGGCATGAAGAAGGATACACAAAGGATTACGCAGATATATTAGCACAATTGGGTCTCAAATGGAAGAGAATATTCTTCTTTGCCCGAGAATAATCCCCGAATAATCCCCGCAAAGCTCACATTTCAGACTGCGCAATCACTATACGCCTTCTGGATTGCAGTTGCAAGAGTACCACAGCCACCAATATGAGGGCGCCACCCAGCAATTGGAGCCATTCAAGGGTTTCGTGCAGAACGAAATAGGCGAGGCACGCAGCGACAAGAGGCTCGAAAGTGGCTACGATACTGGCGGCCGCCGCATCCATATGGCGCAGCCCCGCCGTGTAGGCGTAGAGCGCTCCGATGGTCTGAGCTACCGCCAGCAGAAGAAGCAGAACTCCAGGCGGCGAGGTCAGGACCCATGGCGAACAACTGCCCTGCCCCTGCCGGCCCGCTTCCAACCAGGGCGACTAATAGCAGGCCGGCAGCCCCGATGATGTAGACATATAAGCTCATGGTGGCGATTGGATAACCGCGCCTCAGCGAGAGCTTGCCCAGGATGCTGTAGAGGGCATAAGTGAAGCCCGAGCCGAGACCGCAAAGTATGCCTGCGAGGTTCAGTTGCAAAAGGGAAGGGTCGTAGACACGAGCCACCAGCGCGCAGCCAACAAGAGTGAGGGCGAGCGCCGCCAAAATACGAGGCCCAAAATCTTCCCCCAGGAAGCGCCAGGACATGAGCGCCACAAATGCGGGCGCGGTATAGAGGAGCACCACGGCCACGGCTACACCCACCAGCACCACAGCATAAATGTATAGTAGGTAAAAGGCGGTAACTCCCAGCAGGCCGAAGGTGAAGAAAATGGGCAGGTCAGCCCGCTTGACGCGCAAAGCACTCCACCCTTTGCCCATCAAGGGCAAGACCGCACCAAGGGCGACAACGAGTATAAGCCCGGCCAGGGCTGCCCGCCAGAAAACGACCGTCAGCGGGGTCAGCCCGAAACTGTCGGTGCCAAGCTTATAGATCGTGCCCAGCGTGCCCCAGAGCCCCGCTGCCAGAAGCACGAGAAGTAGGCCTTTGCGTTGTGGGTTGGATGACATTAATAGTAGTCTCGTTATCTCAGGAAGATAGCATATTGAAGGGCAGGCAAGCAAGCCGTTATTAGTTATGTAAGCGTTCAGAAATGGGGTGAAGAAGATCTTGTAGGGGCAGACCCACGTGTCTGCCCTGGTCGGATAGAGAATCGGCACCCCACCAGGGCAGACACGTGGGTCTGCCCCTACAGTCCTGAACGCTTAGATTGCTGCTTACCAGGCTGGTGCAAAGTCGGTGCTTGGAGCGCTCAGTTTCCCCTGGTGATTCCTCACTGCGTTCGGAATGACAAAGGCTAGCTGGATCGTGTTTCCCATCGACGTTGCATCAACCCTGCGAAGCGTGGAGCCGGTAGTAGGCAGCATGCCCCGCGCAAGGTATACTTAGGGATATTTGGAGAAGAGACAAGCCTAAGGAGGAGCGAGACCATGGCAGCAAGCAAGTTGCACGCGAATGTGCAGGGGAAAGGGACGGGCGTGGTGCTTTTGCATGGCTACCCATTCGACGGGAGCATCTGGCAGGAGCAGGTGGATTACCTCAGCAAGGAGGCGCACGTAATAGCGGTCGACACACCCGGCTTCGGGCAGTCGCTCGACCTGCCGGGCGAGAGCAAAGATGCGAGTATGGACGCCTACGCCGACACGATAGCCGAAGTGCTGAAAGCCAACGGGCAAAACCATGTTGTGGTGGTGGGACATTCGATGGGCGGATATATCGCCTCGCCTTCATGCGCCGCCACGCGGATATGGTGAAGGGGCTTGTGCTGGTGGCGACAAAGGCGGGGGCTGATACCGAAGCGGGCCGCGAAGGGCGCTACAAGCGAGCGGCGGCTGTGGAAGAGCGCGGCGCGCAGGCGGTGGTTGACGCCATGCTGCCCAAGCTATTTGCCCCTGCTACTTACGAGCAGAGGCCGGAGCTTGTCGAGACTGTTCGCAAGACGATGCTCAACCAGAACCGCCACGGGATAATCGCGGCCCTGAATGCGATGGCGACCCGCCCCGATTCGACGCCTGGGCTGGCCGATATTAACGTGCCAACTCTCGTCATAAACGGTGCTGAGGACGCCATCATGCCCGCCGCCGAAGCCGACACGCTCCACTCCCATATTCGCGGCTCGAAGCCCTGGCCATCGAGGGCGCGGGCCACATGCTGATGCTCGAACAGCCCGGCAAGCTCAACGAGGCCTTGAGTGCGTTCGTCGCGGACCGGAAATAGAAATGAGAAGTGAGAGCTGGTTTTCAGGCTCTCACTTCTCGATTTCTCATTTCTTTTCTACCTGAGCGTCACGAGCACAGGGACGTACCCCACGCCGCTCTTTAGATCGCCCATGGCTTTGCCGATGGTCGCGCCGATTGAGGACAGCTTATCGGTGGCTTTCATGGCGACACCGGCGGTGCTGCCGGTGGTGAGAAGGTCGCCGGCGTGGATGCCGGTCTGGCCCGCGTCAACCTTTACCATATTATAGGCACCCTGGGTGACCACGGTCATGTAGTCCCCCGGCTTGATGGAGGTGGCGGTGTCGTCGCGCCCACCGGTGCGCTCCGCTGTACCGGCAGGGGCGTTGGGATCGCCGGGCAAGTAGCGTGCGCTGACCACGCCCGCTACGGCTGTATCGTAGGCCTGGCTCGATGTAGACGCCCCGGCTACGGGGCTGCCGTTGACGCTTGTGCCTTCAGGAGCGGCTGCACCGAAAGTCACCACATCGCCGGGGTGCAGGTCGCTTGTCCCTGTGTTCATCATTACCATATCTGCCGTACAGCCCGTACATCCGCCCGTTATGGTTATGTGACCGCCCACGTGGAGAGCGTCCGATGGGCCGCTGCCGCCCTGCTCGATGTCAGCGCCGTTATGCGGGATATAGAGGCTGTAGGCAGTGGGGGAATTGGATAGCACCCAGGCAGCATTGTCGTGGTCGCTTATTGCAAGCACGCCGATGCTATTCGTGGAACCTGTCGCATCGCCATACAGACCGGCATTGACATTGTTCGGGTCGCGGATGGGCCCCACGCCGCTGTTCCCTCCCCATACACCCACGCTTGCTGACGTAGTATTGACAACTCTGAACGGTATAGCCAGGTCGTGTACGGTCATATCCTGGGAGGTATTGATGATCTTTGCCATCTGCCCTCTTGTCAGATTGACACCGGGCCGGTAGTAGGGAAGGTTGCCGGGCGGTACGCATGGCTCGTTGGTGCCGCCACAGGCATAGCCTGCCACCAGACCCTCAAGATAGACGGTGTTGATGTAGCTGAAGAAGGGGCTGGTGGATGGGACGTCCTGGAAGTGCTGGACGCCGGCAGCCGGGTTATTGGGGTCGCCCGCGATGCCCGCCGCGACCTCCCTGGCCCTGGGTTGAGGCCGACGCGCTCCCCAGACCGCTGCCGATAATTGCCAGGGCGACCGCACCCGATAGCGTCACTAGCGCCCACCTGGGCAGGTTGTATTTCTTCTCCTGGTCTGCTTTCATCCTGTTCCTCCTTGTGACGAAGTTGTCAGTTGATGAGCGAAGCGAACTATTGTCAGTAGGCCAACGACCCGCACTGCAACGACGCCATAGCATTAAACGCGCAGGGCAAATGCGGCTAAGTCCAAGCAAAAAGGAAGCTGCCCTGTAAGCCCGCATTATAGGAGAGCTATGGAAGCAGGTCAATCAGTGTGCATAACCTGCCTGCAATGACAGAGGTATAACGGACCACTCGATTGAGGGTTCCGATAGCAAAAGCAGATCGTGAATGCCTGCATAGAAAATGAGCAATCGAGCCGCCTACAGGTGGCTCGATTGCTCATTTTCTATGCAAAAGTAAGTGTCTTCTCGGATTAGCAGAAAGCTACTTTGCGATAAAAGTCTTCCAATCGCCCAGGGCAGGCACCTGGCCGGAGTTGAGCTGGGATTGCCACTGCTGGTCGGTGAGGCGGTTTCCGGCGGGCTGGGTGAATTCGTACTGGCTGTAGATGCCTCCTCGCCCCAGGTAAAGCTGGCCGTCCAGGGGGAAGACCACGTAAATTTCCATGAAGCGGCCGGTACCTTCTTCGAGGGCCGTATCCTGGCTCGTCGCCACATCAGCCACCACCGCTGCGTCCTCGTCGCTCGGGTCGTCCGCGTAAGGCGCGTTGGGGTCGGTGGGGTCGGCTGCCATCTTCGTGATATTTTCCAGGGTGCCGCCGTAGTACCTGATCAGGTTGTACTCGTCGTCCGTCAGGTCCTGGTTGCTCAATTCCTTTTCGCTGATATGCTTAAGGTTGAGTGCGAGCGTCTCGAGGGTATCGAGGGCCTGGTAGTCCTGGGCGTCGGCTTGAGAGGTGCCGCCGGCAGGCTGGACGATGAGGCCGCGAGAGAGGAGACCGTCGCGGGCCATGGCGACCATAGCGGCCACGCGAGCATAGAAGTCGGGCTCCGGCTCGACATAGCCCTTCGGAGGCTGTGGAGGCGCAGCCGAGCCCACGGCGCTCGACTGCTTGGCGTACAGGATAGTATCGTGCTTCAGCTCGGTCCAGCTTCCCAGCACCGTATTTAGGTCTTTGCGCGCCCATGCCTCGTTGGTCATGAAGCTGGGGTAGCCGCTGTCGGGCGCTTTGACCGGCAAGAGGGGCTGGAAGGTGTAAAGCCACGACCAGTAAAGGTTTTCGGTCCATTGTGATTCTGGGAGGCTCTGAACCTGGCTGCGCACTTTGTCCATTTGCGCGCTGTAGTTCGCGTATTGCGTTTCGCCTATCGTATCCAGGGTAGCGTACGCGGCGGTCGAGCCGAAAGCGGCAGGAAGATCGAGAGCGTTGGGCAGCGAACGCGGCTTATCGAGTGTGCCGACCTTGTTGAAGGTGAGCTGGCCGAAAACGTATTCGTCGAGTGTGAAGCGCTGGCCCATCATGCGCAGGCCCTGGCTTACCTGCTGCGTATCCTGGTCGACGTAGACGAACATCGAGTTGATGCGCGGCGCGGCGAGCGACCTCGCCAGCGTTTGGAACTGCGCTACTTTGGCGTCATCGGCTACCCCTTTGGGATCGTCGCCGGTGCCGAGCGCCTGCTGCATCGCGGGGCCATAGTCGCGGTAGGTGAGATCGTCCGCGCCGCCCACGAAGAAGGAAGTTGGATCGTAAATATCGGCCCAAAGATCGGCTGCCGACGTAGAGTTGCCAAGTGTGGCCGTGTCGAGAGCCTGGGTGATGAGGAGGGCCGAGCGCGTTTCATCCAGGCTGCTGAGGCGAAATGTTATGCGCCCGTACCACATCATGGCCTTGAAGTAGCGCATGAGGTCTTCGGAGCGCGTGTAGTGGCCGCGAGGCACATACTGGCTGTAGTCCTCTTTGAAATCGTTGGTAGAAGAGCCGATATTCATCACGGGCGAGAGAGCCTGGCCCGCATGGTTGTCGATCAGGACGACCTCGGCGCTCACCTGGCTCTGCACATCGCTCGATATAGCAGCACCGGGGTCGAGCAGTCGTGCGGCTACCGAGAAATATGCGAGGTTGCGTTTGGCAGCATTCTCAGCCGAAGTGCCTTTCAGCGTGGTGTACTGGGATTGTGAGGCCGTCAACATGGCGGCATTCAGCTCCTTCAGGTCGGTGAGCAGGTATTTTGATTCGATAGAGCGCAGCAGCTTATCGAACATCAGGTGGTAGACATGGAGCAGCGAGTTGGTGGTAACGAAGGCGGGATACTTTTTGAAGCCGAAATCCTGGTAAAGCTGGTAAAGCTGCTTGTACTGGGTCCTTTGCGAGAACTGGGCCGCGAAATCGTTCTTTTCGATGAGCGATTGCATTGCTGGAGAAAGGGTAAAATCACGTGCGTTCGTGACGTTCGCCAATCCCGGCTGCACACTGTAAGAGGGCACAGAGGGGTTTACCGACGTTGGCTCAGGGTTGTAGTCGGCGAAAGTCACCAGCTCGCGAGACGAAGGGGTCTGGTCGCCTTGCGGCGTGGCTGAGCTATCGTTGGGGCCATTTCCAGAGGTTGGTGTTGTGTTCATTATGGGTCCTGTTGTAGGTTGTGGCTGTGGCACAAACGTGCTCGGTGGCAGAGTATTTGTCGGGTCTACGATGGGCGCAACAGTGGGGTTACCTGAATTGCACGCAGCGACGCTAACCACGAAGATGAGTCCCGGACAGAAGGAGCGCAAGTCTCCGCTTCGCTATTCTACACATTTTCTATTCTCCTATGCAGGTGCAGGGCGACCGATGGATTACTTACGAATAGCGAAGCGTAATCGGAGTGCAATACCTGGCATCGACCGCCAACTTTATCCTGGCATTGTGAGTGGTGCACCCGGCAAGCTCGTGTACATTTTGGGTATGAGCGTAGGGGCAGACACTCGGGTCTGCCCTCTTATCGGGCCAGGATATTGGTCGTTCTCCGACCAGGGCAGACACTCGGGTCTGCCCCTACGACCTTGCACTCACTTGCTTGATGAACCTTTAAGCGCTCAAATAAGCGCTCAAACTGGATTGCCAGGTACAAGAGACCCGGGATGACAAGGGCAAGCCGGCTCTGGCAACCGCTCCTTTGCACTGGTTGTATCTACATCCTCACAACCGCCCACTGCCCTCCGTCTACTGACAACTGACAACTGACAACTTGGTCTACCTATACATCAACTCACGCCCGTCGGCCCACAGGTCGGAGTATGTGCCGGGAAGGGTGGAGGCAAGCTCGTAGCCGAAGCCGCCGCTCCAATCCCAGAGGGTGATGGGGCCGGGGGCGCGCTCGATCGTGGGATCGTTGCTTTCGAGGGTAGCGAGCAGCGGCTTGCCGCCAGGACCAATGGGAGCGGGGACAGCAGACAAGATGGGCGCGGGGCGGGGCGAACCTTGCCAGAGAGGATTGAGCGCGCCACGCGCCCAACTGTTGATGAAGATGTGCGGCAATATGTCGCCGCCTTCCGGGTTGACCCTCATGCCGCCATCGGGCGGGCGCTCCCAGGTTTGCCGGTGCTTCCAGAGGGTGTATATAAGGTCGGGCTTGCCGTCGCCGTTGGCGTCGCCCACCGAGTACCCGGTCACGCGCCAATCCGCCTCGGTGGACCAGACGGTGCGCCATTGTGGGTCGGAGGTCGAGGTCGCGCCAGGCGAATTTGTGGGGGTTACATAGGTGCTGACGGTTAGCTTTCCGGCGGTGAGGTCAACGCGGGTGGGAGCGCCTATGCCGAGATTTTCCATTGAGAAGCGGTCGGTACCAGCTGGGCGGCGGTAGGCGAGAGCCAGCCCCGGCGAAGGCTGGGAGGCGTCCCACAAAGCGCTCCACTTCAGGTCGGGGTCCGTTGTGCTCTGCGCGGCGCGCTGCAAGGCGAACTGGCCGGCGGCGTTATCGTCCAGGTTCATTACATAGCCCGTGTTGGCACTGGTAATTTCGAGGGGGATGAGGCGAGCGCTTTTCACACCATCTTTGTCAACGGTGCATTCGAGGGAGAGGCCATCGCGGGTTTCCGGCCTTGCTTCCTGGTCGAACAGGGCGTTGCCGAGCGAGTAAATCACCGGCACCGAATGGCCGTCACGGGTTAGAAGCTCCATGCCCTGCGCGACGTGTGGGTGAGCGCCAACTACGAGGTCGGCCCCGGCGTCCACCAGCACTTTAGCGAGAGCGCGCTGGCCCGCGTCGGGCTGGACGGCGTATTCGGTGCCCCAGTGCATCATCACGACCACAAGGTCGGCGTTCTTCTTTGCAGCGGCCACTTCGCGTGCCACTTTCGCGGTGCCGGCGGGCGAATATGGGTTGACGTAACCGATGCCTGTAGTGCCGGGTATATTGAGCACATCGGTGTAACCAAGGAACGCGATCCTGAGGCCCTGCACCTGCTTGATGACCGCCTGTTGGCCTCTGCCGGAGTTGAGGCCCAGAGGGCTGATGCCTGACCGGCGCAAGACTGCTGCCGTGTAGGCGATGCCCACAGCCCTGTCATCGAACGCATGGTTGTTGGCGAGCGAGAGTATGTCGAAGCCGGCGCGGGCAAGGGCGGGCGCTGCTTTCTGGTTGCCCGTCAGGTTAAGCTGGTTAGGCGAGGCGGGCGGGATAGGGATAACGTTGGGAGGCACGATGGGCCCCTCCAGGTTGCCGATCGCGAGGTCCGCCGACGAGATATATGGGGTGATATTCTTGAAAGGCGCGTCGAAGCCGCCTCTCGACATGGCCATGTTTACGTACCGCCCCATCATCAGGTCGCCCACGAAGACCAGCCTGGCTTCGCCGCCATTCGGCCCAACGTCGTTCGAGGAAGATGAAACGCGCAAAAGCGGCGAGGCCGGCGACTCCCCTGCAAAGAGCAGCGCTACCAGCAAAATGCAGCCTAAAGGGATATGTCGCACCTTTGCAACCTTTCTACTCGCCAGCTCGCGGCCTGCCGGCGCAAGTATCTGTCGTGATCATAGCTCGCACGTCGCGCTAACATTGTACATCGCCGCCCGACTCATTGCATAGCCAAGGCATAAAGGATCTGACGGATTGAACCACAAAGGCACAAAGAGCACAAAGGACCCGCTGAGAAGGGTAAGGGTTTGTGTATTTACTGCACAGTTTGCGCCGTCTCCCCTTCAACAAGCTAAACCATAATTGTCTTCGTGTTTCCTTTGTGATCTCTGTGCCTTTGTGGTTCATTCCGTTCTTAGTGTTGAGTCCTCCGTGCCTTTTTGGTTCCATTCCGCCGCTCTGAGGAATGAGTATTGCGCGTACATCCGGTTTGTAGTAGAATTGCGGCGCACGGCCGGACATGATCGAGGCAAATCCGGCTCGGCACATTATCCATGATCCCGTAATCCCCACTTTGCCCGGGTCGATGCACCTAGAAAGGGCCACCCCATAACATGTCGCTTGAGAATAGTGCTCAGGCCGGCCACGCCGAACAGCCGCAGGGTGCAGGTCACTCGCTGCCCGAAACGGTCGGCGTGCTGGTAAATTACCCTTTGGAGACCGAATATATTCACGCTATCGAGGCCGTGGACCCGCGCGTCCAGGTCATGCGCGCAATGGAGCCCCAGAACGAAGAGCTTGTGGCGCGCGGCGGGGCTAACTGGGACGATCTGGACGGCTGGCGCACGTTGCCACAAAGCGAGATAGATGCTTTCCTCGCGCAGGCCGATATATATTGTGGGTTCGGCTTCCAGGTCGAATGGCTGGACCGCGCCCCCAGGCTGAAGTGGCTGCAACTGTCCAGCGCTGGGTCGGACCATATGCTGCGCGCAGGGCTGTTCGAGAAGCGGCCCGATCTTGTGGTTACCACCGCCAGCGGCGTTCACGAAGTGCCTATCTCCGAGCATATCCTGGCGATGATCCTCCATTTCAGCCGCAAGTTCAATATAGCCGTGCGCAACCAGCCTCTCCATAAGTGGGAGCGCTACTGGCTCAGCGAAGCCGGTGGTGCCACCGTGTGCATTATCGGGTACGGCTCGATTGGACGGCGGGCGGCGCGACTTTGCAACGCCCTTGGCATGAAAGTAACGTCGGTGCGGGCTTCGCTCAAGGAGCAGGCGGCGGGTGACGGCACAGTAGAGCGCTTTTATCCGGTGAGCGACCTGGACCAGGCGCTGTCGGAGGCTGACTATGTCGTGGTGGCTGCGCCGCGCACGCCGCAGAGCGAAAAGATGATCGGCAGAGCGCAGCTCGCTGCAATGAAGCCAAGCGCTGTGCTCGTAAATATCAGCCGGGGCGCGCTGGTGGACGAAGCGGCGCTGGTCGAAGCGCTGCGCGAAGGAAAATTGGGTGGGGCCGGGCTTGACGTCTTCGAGCAGGAACCGCTCCCCGAAAGCAGCCCGCTCTGGGACTTCCCGAACGTGCTTATCACTCCCCATAACTCCGGTGCGATCTCCCTACTACAACCGCCGCCTCACCGAGATATTCTGCGACAACCTGGCACGCTACCTGGCCGGACAGCCGCTGAGGAATAGGGTCGAGCCGGAGCGGGGATATTGAGAAGCTACATCGCACTCGACCTCGAAGCGACAGGGATGCAGCCTGAGCGCGACGAGGTGATAGAGATTGGGGCCGTGAAGTTCCGTGACGGGCAGATTATCGGCCGTTGGGAAAGCTTCGTGCGCCCTTCTCAGCCTGTGCCGTACAAAGTGACCCAGCTAACGGGTATAAAGAACAGCGACGTGGCCCACGCGCCTCTTATCGGCAAAGTGGCGGCGGACTTCATCAAGTTCGTTGGCGACTCGCCCGTGATCGGGCAGTCGGTGGAGCTGGACCTGGCGATGCTGGTCCACGGGGGGATCAAGCTCAAGAATGTGGCGTGGGATACGTTCGAGCTTGCCACTCTGCTTGTGCCCGAGGCAGCCGTATATAATCTGCGCGCGGTGGCTGCCAAGCTGGGCATCAACCAGGATGAAGGGCGCGCCCACCGGGCTACAGCCGACGCCGAGCTTACAATGCAAGTGTTCCTCGCCCTGCGCGAGAGGATCGAGGAGATACCGCTCGAGGTATTGAGCGAAATCGGCAAAGCCGTGGAGCGGAGCGACTGGCCGCTGCGCCACCTCTTCCGAGAGGTGGAATACGACAAGGCCAGGAACGCCTTTACCTCCTCAGGCTCGTCCATTCGCTCGCAACTATCTTCCAAAGGGATCTCGGACGCCGTGCTGGACGTGGGCCTCCTGCGCGTTCCGGATAACGGTTACGAGCCTGAGCCTGAAGGCATCGGGTACGAGGGCAAATACCCGGTCAGCCATACAGAGATCGAGACCATCCTCAAGCCGGGCGGGGCGATGTCCGAGGCTTTCAGCAACTATGAATATCGCCCTCAGCAGGTCGAGATGGCAAAAGCGGTCGCCAGCGCCTTCAACAAAGGACACCACCTGATGGTTGAGGCGGGCACCGGCACAGGCAAGAGTATCGGCTATCTCCTCCCAGCTATCCTCTATTCGCTTCGCACAGGAGAGCGCGTGCTGGTATCCACCAACACCATCAACCTGCAAGACCAGCTTTTCACGAAAGACCTGCCGGTGTTGCATAGGGTGCTGGAAGGCGAGACGAAGGACGAAGGACGAAAGACGAAGGACGAAAGTAGACCAAAGAAATCCTCCATCGGTCAATCCGCAATCCGCAATCCGCAATCCGCAATTGAAACGTCCGCAATCCGCAATGGAGAGGTCCACAATCCGCAATTGCATCTTCCTCCTTTCCGCTCTGCACTACTTAAGGGGAAGAGCAACTATATTTGCCTGCGGAGGTGGTATTCGTTCAGGCGTAGCTCGCCGTCGTCTATCGAACAGTTGCGGGTGATGGTGAAACTGCTTATCTGGCTGCCTGAGACGAATTCGGGCGACCGTAATGAGCTGCTCTTGCTCAACGCGGAAAACGACGTGTGGGGGCATGTCTGTGTGAGCGAGGAGGGGTGCCCTCTTTACGAGTGCCAGGTGAAGCAGAAAGGACTTTGCTTCTTTGACAGGGCGAGGCGGCGCGCACGCTCGGCCAACGTGCTGGTGGTGAACCATGCGCTATTGATGTCGGACATCGCTATGGGCGGGGGCTTGCTGCCGGAATACGACCACCTGATCATCGACGAGGCGCATAACCTTGAGGAAGAGGCCACCGACGCGCTTGGCTTCACGGTAGACCGCCCGCTGGTGATGAAGTTCCTGGGCGAGCTTAGCGCCACAGCCGACGCGCACGGGGTGGCCGACGACTTCCTGAGCAAGCTGCATGGGGCGCTTGCGAGCGATGTCAACCTCAAGACAAAGCAAGGCTCGGGAAGCAAAGCCGGGGCGACACGCAACCTGCTCGTTGCTGTGGACGACGTTGCGGCCAGGCTGCGCCCTGCCATAGACCGAGCCAAGGGTTCGGCATCGGAGCTATTTGCAACCCTCATTACCCTGCTGGACGTCTACCACGACGAGCAAAACCTGTACGACCTGCGCCAGCGTATCACCGACTCGGTGCGCCACCACCCGAACTGGGGGCATCTAGAGCTGGTGTGGGACAACCTGGGTTTGCAGCTCAAGACGATAGAGGACGGCTTGCAGCGCATCGCTACCGTCCTGGGCGACGTTGATTGGGACAACATGCCCAGAGGAGCGGCGGGAGAAGACGTTGCGTCGTACTCGGACATCTTGCTTGAGCTGCGCAACCACTGCACCACCGTCCACAAGATGAGGGCGGACACCAACGCGGCTATTACCAACCCCGACGAGGGAGCGGTCTACTGGATGGAAGCGCGGGTGAAAGGGGGCGACGTGGCGCTGCGATGCGCGCCCTTGCACGTGGGAGATCTGCTCGACCGCTATCTTTTCTCCAAGAAGAAGACTGTGGTGCTCACGTCGGCCACACTCTCCACCGACAATGACTTTTCCTACATACGCGAGCGACTGGGCCTCAATTCGGGCGAGGATTTGCAGCTATCATCGCCCTTCGACTACGAGAAAGCCGCGCTTGTCTACATTCCCCAGGATGTCCCTGAGCCAGGGATGCCCGGCTACCAGAGGCACATAGAGCAGGCATTGATCGAGATGTGCAAGGCATCGCGCGGGCGCGCGCTCGTGCTGTTCACGTCGCATAGTGCCGTGCGTGCCACCTATAAGGCTATACAGCGTCCGCTGGAAGAGGCGGGCATAATGGTGTTGGGGCACAATATAGACGGCTCGCGAAAGCAACTGCTTGAGCGGTTCAAGAGCAATCCGCGCACCGTCCTGCTCGGCACTTCGTCGTTCTGGGAAGGAATCGACGTGGTAGGCGACGCGCTCTCGGTGCTGGTGATCACGAAGCTGCCTTTCTCGGTGCCGACCGACCCGGTATTCGCCGCCCGCGCCGAGGGCTTCGAGGACGCCTTCCTGCAATACTCGGTGCCACAGGCTATTCTCAAGTTCAAGCAGGGATTCGGCCGCCTTATCAGGAGCAAGCAGGACCGGGGCGCGGTGGTGGTGCTCGACCGCCGCGTTATCTCCAAGCGCTATGGCCAGGCCTTCCTCAACTCGCTCCCCGAATGCACCATCAAGCGCGGCCCAACCGCCAACCTGCCGACCGAGGTGGCGGACTGGCTGGACGGGCGGTAGACGCAGGAACGCCCATAACTCCCATATTTATTCACCTAATCGACACTTAAATCGACGTAGTTTGTGAAGTGTACGTGGTATACTGCAGGTTAAGTCGGTGTTGGGTTACACCGTTAATCTGTTTATGCCCATCTTAAGTCGCGGCATCATGCCGGCACAAGCTAGAGAAGGAACATGCTATGTCCACCACATCCTTCCTGCACGATCAGCAGGTTCACACACGAACCACGCTGCTGAAATCCCTGGGCTGGAGCTTGATCGCGCTGTTCTGCCTGGCGGGACTCCTTTTTAGCGTCCTGTTGTCCGGTAATTCGGCCCAGGCAGGGAAATACAGTCAAGCCGGCGGTGTCTCGCCAGTGAAATCCTTCACGCCAGTCACTTCAATTCCCCTAACGAACACCTTGACCGCAACCATTACAGGTACACCACCAACGCCATTCCCAACGCCGACTAATGGGATTTCCTGCACGATGGCATGGCATGACGTAAATATCCCGGACGGCGTCATCTATGGCAACAACTTGCTGAACGGGGTTGCAGCGGTGGCATCGAACGATGTTTGGGCTGTGGGCTTTTCAACCGATGTTTCGAACACCCAAAGCTTGCTTATAGAACATTGGGATGGAGAACAATGGAATATTGTGCCGGCCCCTGCTATCGAAGGTGACAATCCCATATTGAATGGGATATGGGCCGCATCTCCTAGCAATATTTGGGCTGTTGGATCGTATGTGATCGGCCAGGTATCACAAACACTTACGATACAGTGGGACGGCACCCAATGGGTCCGTGTGCTAAGCCCTGATCCTGGAGGTAGTGGCAGCCTTAACAAGGTGGGTGGTCTTTCAGGCGATGATGTTTGGGCTATAGGCTCAACTGTCCTCCACTGGGACGGCACCCAATGGATCTTGGTGACTTATCCAGCCGGAGGCGAACTTACGGATATCTCTGCAGTTTCAGCGAACGACGTATGGGTAGTGGGCTCAACTTCAAGCGGAGGCATTGAGCAGACGTTTACGATGCACTGGGATGGTGCGCAGTGGAGCGTCGTGCCAAGCCCGGACGCAGGCGCTGGAGACAACTATCTGGAAGGAGTGACAGCGATATCGGCAAACGACATATGGGCCGTAGGTTATTACTCCATATATCAAGGCGGTTTTAACTATGGTCCCCTCCTAATGCATTGGGATGGAACAACGTGGAGTGTAAGCGGTACCCGTGCATCACCATCACCACCTGCGGGAACAAATCTGAACTCTGTAGTCGCGCTCGCATCCGACGATGTGTGGGCTGTGGGCGGTGCTGAAAATGGAGCAGGGGGATTTACCGTTGCTATGCATTGGGATGGCTCTACCTGGTCGAATGTCTACCCAATCGACGGCCGCCTTTATGCCTTCGAGTTTCTATCCTCTGTATCTGGTTTAACCGATGGTACACTATGGGCTGTAGGCATGAAGCGCGGCTACGGTCCCGCAAGCACGTTGGCTAAGGAATACGCGAGCACCATTTTTACCGATGTGCCCCAGGGAAGCACTTTTTACCCGCACATTACGTGCCTGGCATGCAAAGGAATAGTCTCCGGTTATTCAGATGGAACCTTTCGCCCTAACAAATTCGTCACGCGCGGACAAATCGCTAAAATAGTTGCTCTATCGAGTTTGCACGGAACGAGCAGACAGAACTCGAAGTCTACATCTGGAAAAGCACCTTCCTATGACCAGGTCTTCGAGGATGTAGCGCCGGGAAGCCCATTCTTTGACTATATATACTTGCTGTCGGGCCAAATGGCCGGGTATCCATGCGGCGGGCAGGGCGAGCCATGCGTTCCTCCAGGCAACCTACCCTTCTTCCGCCCCAACAGTACGGCCACACGAGGCGAACTCGCCAAGATAGTGTCGAACGCGGCAAATTTTAACGACAATATTCTCCCTGACACACAAACCTTTACCGACGTACCTGAAGGGAGTACCTTCTACACTTATACTGAGCGCCTCGTGCTGAACCGGCCAGGCGTGATGCAGGGCTACCCTTGTGGCGGGCCGGTCGAGCCTTGCGATCCAGAGAACAGGTCATATTTCAGGCCCGGCAATAAGGTAACAAGGGGACGGAGCCCCGAGGTCGTCTCAAACACTTTCTTCCCGGATTGCCAATAGTTAGCTCTGATACAGGCGGATGTGAGATTGAAGGGATAAAGAGGCACGTCAGCGCTGACGTGCCTCTTTATCCCTTCAATCTAGCCAGTGCTCTTGTGCGTGCGCTAGCCCCTGGCCCCATC
>CAWINE010000002.1:0-529645 GCA_963837315.1 uncultured Chloroflexia bacterium | reverse complement strand
TGGCGGCGATCTTCTTCTTGTCCTGTACTTCGTTCGGTTGAGGTCTTGCTTGAGGGGTTAGCTGGCACTTGCCATTACCGGTCGGGGCAGTCGAACTGTCCGTCACGGACTCCTGGGGATTGAACGCCCACTTGAGTTCACGGGCGGTGGACGTGCCAACCGGGCGGTTGGTCGGGCCTTGGGTACCGGCGTCCTGGCGCCCGGGCTCCTTGCCGTCCTTGTCGATCATGCTCTCGCCGCCGGTCACGCCTTCGACCTTTCGGCCCCGGCGACCTTGAGGACCGTCCTGGAGGACGAGACCACCGATGGGGGCCGGGTCAGACTCTCGACGTTGGTGTCCTCGGGGGCGTCCTCTCCAGTGAGCATGCGGCTGACGCCTTCAGCTCGTTCTTGCTTCTCATCAGCCATCAGTAATCTCTCCTCTCGGCGGGTTTGCGTTTTCACCTGTACCCGGTCTTTGGGGAACCCAATCATCAGGCGCCACGGCCATCAACGGTTGGCCCCTCATATGATCACCCCGAACGTACTGGCGCCAGCCCCGGAAGCGTCGGTTGCACGCGCCACCCCGGCCCGTAGGGCGCTGGTGAAGGGGTGGAACGAGGCGTGCTGATCGGCCTGGCCGGTCTCCGGTGGGCCGCATGGGTGGGCCTGACCGTCGTCGCCCTGGTCAACCTCCACCGCGACCATCACCCGGCGCTCGTCATCCTCGCCATCGCGGCGACGGCCGCGATGACCGCAGCCGACCAGCTGGTCCTCGTGGGATTCGGAATGGCGCGCCGCCTTGCGGCCCCGGCTCATCGGCACCGAGGTCGTGGTGGCGATCGCGATCGGCGGCCGACGGCTGGGTCCGACAAGGGCGCATCACCGGGCAGGCCCTGGCGGGGACCTGGCCGCTGGCCGCCGTCCTGGTGGCCGCCGTGGCGGGCGGGGCCATTTGGGGCGCAGCGATCGGCGCCTTGCTCGGCGCCGCCCGCGCCGTCGCGGTCGTCGCCGCCGGGGTCGGACCCGGCCAGGTCGGGCGCAACGGCGACGGCGACGGCGCGACGGTCATGCTTTGGATCGTCGTCGGTGCCGCGGTCGGGACGATGATCGGAGTCCTGCGCGACAGCCAGGACCAGCTGGCCGAGGCGGCGGTGAGGGAGCGAATGGCCCGGGACCTGCACGACGGCGTGCTCCAGACCCTCACCTTGATCGAACGGCGTTCGCCGTCGAGCGAGATCGCCCGGCTGGCCCGCGAGCAGGAGCGGGAGCTGCGCTCGTACCTGTTCGGCGACAGCCTGGCCTCAGGGTTTGGCGGCCGGACTCCGGGCCGTGGCGGCACGAGCCGAGCGCACCTGGCCCGACCTGGCGGTCACGGTGACGGTGAGCGACGACGTCCCGCCGCTGCCGCTGACCGGTGATGGCGGCAACCGGTGCGGCGGCGGAGGCCCTCACCAACGCGGCCAAGCACGGCCGAGCGCAGCGGGTGGTCGTCTTTGCCGATATCGATGAGGGAGGCGGTCTGTTCCTGACCATCAAGGATGACGGCACCGGTTTCGATGTCGTCGGTGTGCGAGAGGGGGCGGGCATGGCCAGCAGCATCCGGGGCCGGCTCGACCAGGTCGGAGGCGGGGTCGAGTTCGCGTCGGCGGGCGGCGAGGGCGCTGAGGTCCGCATCACCTACCCCCGGTCCCGAAGCGCCGAGCCTCCCGTGGCTGAAGCGCCGGTGCTGAGCTTCGGCACCGGCGTACCGCGTCGTGCTGGCCGACGACCACCCCACGGTGCGGGCCGGGATCCGTGCCGACCTCGGGCCGCCCTTTGAGGTGGTGGGCGAGGCAGGAGACGCGGCGGGGCCCTCGCCGCCATCGAGCGCACCGCCCGGATCTGGTGGTGTGCGACCTCCACATGCCCGAGGCGGGGGCCTTCGTGTGGTCCGGGAGACGAGCGCCCGCTACGGCGAGGCGGTGAAGGTGATCATGTTCACCGTCTCGGAACAGGAGCGCGACCTGCTCGACGCGGTCGCGTGCGGCGCCTTCGGCTACCTGATAAGTCACACCGCGGGCCGGAGCTTCACCGCGAGCTGCTCCGGGCCGCTGCCGGTGACCCGCCGTTCGCGCCCCAGCTGGCGACCTTGCTGCTGGGCGAGTTCCGCCGAGTCGCCGACGGAGACGGCCACCAACCCGCTTTCGGAGCGTGAACGCGAGGTGCTCCACCTGGTCGCCCGCGGCTATACCTACCGCCAGGTCGGCAACGAGCTCTTCATCGCCGAGAAGACGGTCGAGAACCATGTCCGCAACATCTTGGGCAAGCTCCACCTGACCCGGCGGGCCGAGCTGATCCGCTGGGCCGCCGACCACGACATACGATAAGGGTCACCCGGGGGAAAATGGGGGCCAGCCCGGATCGCGGTCGTGCCCAGAGAAGCGCACCGTGGTGCCATGACCTCGCCGCTCGTCGACGTAGCACCGCAGCCAACTGACACCCGGCCAGGCGGGACCCCTACATCGACTTCTTGCGAGCCGCCAGTCTGCTGGTCGTCGTCGGGTGGCACTGGGTTTCAGCATCGTCACCTGGCAACCCGGCCCGGGGACCACCAATCCCATCGGAACGACGACCGGACTGTGGGCCTTCACTTGGGTGCTGCAGGTCATGCCCCTGTTCTTCTTCGTCGGCGGCTTCGCCCATCTCGTGACCTGGGAGTCGGTGCAGCGGGCCGGGGGCGGGTACCGCGAGTTCCTGGCCCGGCGCCTCAAGCGGCTGCTCCTGCCCACCAGCATCTGCCTGGCAATAGTGGCAGTCATCTGGTCCGTGCTGCGCTTCGGGCCCGTCACGGTCCCCCACCTCAACGCCACGGTGATGCTGATCCTGTCGCCGCTGTGGTTCTTGGCCATCTTCGTGGCCTTGGTGCTTCTCGCCCCCGCCTTCATCCGACTCCACCGTTCGACAGGTGTCTGGGGTCCCGTCGCCCTGGCCCGGCCAGCGATCCTGGTCGACGTCTGCGTTCCGCGGCCACGTAGCCCACATCGAATGGCTCAACATGGTGCTGGTGTAGGGGGATTGGCCATGGCCTTGCGCCTGTCTACGACTTCGAGTTTTACGCGTGTTGCTCGTGGCGGTCGAGCAATTACAGGCGGTTATACTTTCTCAGCACCTCTTGAAGCCTACCGTGCGGCAGCGCAATGACGCGATTGCCGTCGCGGCCTACCATTGTTTCGGCGGCCACCAGCGCATTTATAACCGCCTCCTCGGTTGCCTGTATTGTGGCGTCGAAGCGTGGGGTCATAGCATTGTTGTCGAGCATCTCTATCCGGGTCACTCGTCCTTGTGCCGCATCTCGGTTGGCCGTGGAGAAAGCGATAAAGATATCCCCTGAGGTATTGGACGCCGCAGACTGCCGTTCGCGCAAGGCCCATGCTCACCCTCCGTGCAAGCCTCTTCAACTGGTGAGGCAGTAGGGGCGCATCGGTGGCCACCACCACGATGACCGAGCCTACGTCACCGTCCGCAACACCCCTTGCAGCGCTGTTGCCGGGAGCGATCGGCGCGGGAAGATCGTCCGGGATCTCCATGCCCACGGGCGTTCCGGCCACGAGTAGCTGGCCTCTGCGTCCGAAATTGCACTGGGCTATTACTCCTAGGGTATATCCTCCTGCCTCGTCGTCCAGCGTCCTTGATGAGGTGCCCATGCCGCCTTTGAACTGGTAGCAGACCATGCCGGTGCCGCCGCCGACGTTTCCTTCCTCCAGCGGGCCGGAGTGCGCACCGTCCAGGCCTGGAAAACGTGTTCCTGTTCGACATGCATGCCGTTGATGTCGTTCAGGAAGCCGTCATAAGTCTCGCCGACCACAGGAAGCGACCAGAACCCATTTGACGGGGACGAAAGAAAAACCGCTTTTGTCCTTCGTCCTTCGTCCTTCGTCATTTCCACCTGCCAGGCGATTACGCTATCGCGCACCACGCCCACGCTGTGGGTGTTAGTGATCATCACAGGGCCTTCGAGGAAGCCATTCCTGACCCAGGTTGTGCCCGTCATTTCGCCGTTGCCGTTGAGGGCGAACCACCCGGCGAATACCGGGTCGACCGACTGCTTGCCGTGCGGCAGGATGGCCGTCACGCCGGTGCGCACAGGTCCATCACCTACCCGCAGGGCACCCTCTCCCGATATGAGGGTGGCATAACCCACCTCGACGCCTGCCACGTCCGTGATGGCGTTGTGCTGTCCCGGCGTACCATCAAAAGGCACGCCCAGGTCGCGGGCGCGTGGTTTTCTATGCTGCATATCAGCACCTCATCCTGAACTGCCTTAGAGCTTATGTGCCATGCTGTCTGCGCAGCACGGTGCGCTGCACGTAGGCGAGGGCGATCTCGGCTACAGAGCCAGGACGGCAACCGGAATGGCCCCAACCGGCAGGAGATATGAATAGCTGGAGCCAAGAGATAAGCCGCTGAAGATAAATCACCGAGACCCCACCACCAATAATCGAGGCGAGTGTCGCGCTCGCGATCACTTCAAGCGCCGCTATGCGGATGCCTGCCAGTATGACGGGCAGTGCCAGGGGTATCTGCACTTTGCGTAGCACTGCCACACCGTCATGCCCATACCACGTCCCGCTTCAAGCACTGCCCGGTCAACGCCGCGCATGCCCGCTTCTGTGTTGATAACCAGCGGTGGGATTGCCAGGATAGTCAGCGCCACAGCCGAGGGCACAAAGCCCGTGTGCAGAATAGGAATAAAAATAAAGAGGAGCGCCAGACTAGGTATGCCACGCAGGACACCACCAGATCGACTGATAACCTGGACAACAGCTGGTACCTGCTCACAACGATCCCCAGCGGAATGCCCACCAGTCCCCCAAGCAAAAGCGCAATAAAACTCAACTGCAGATGCGTACCCAACGCCTTCAAGAAATCGTTGGAGGGGTCGATAGCGTATTGAAATGCTTGTTGAAGAGTGTCCATAGGCCGAGTTGTCAGTTGTCAGTTTAGACCGGTCGCAGTGGGCCGTTGTCATTCGTCATTCGTCGTCACGCCGGTACCCTGACCGTGCGCTCAAGCACGCGGAAGAGGATATCGGTCAGAATGGCAATAGCGGCTACCGAAACTATGCCCGCGACGAGCTTGGGCGGATTATTGATGCCATCCTTGAGTAGCTGGCCGAGGCCACCTGCGCTTATCCAGGCGGCGATAGTGGCGAGGCTGATAGTGGAGAGCGCGGCGATTCGAAGGCCGGCAACAGTGACCGGAAGAGCGAGTGGTATCTCGATACGCCACAAATTTGCGCGCCGCTCATGCCCATACCGCGCGCCGCTTCTTTTACCATAGGGTCCACGCCATTGAATGCAACCATCGTATTGCGCACGATCACGACAAGGGCATAGGCCGTCAGTGCGATAATGGCGGGCTTTGGGCCAATGCCGAAGTAGGGCACGAAAAAGATGAGGAGCGCCAGGCTGGGTATCGTATAGATGACCCCAAGCGCGCCCAGCACCGGTGTCGCCAGCCATGACAGGCGACTTAGCAGCAGGCCGAGCGGCAGCGCAATCAGGATGGCAAAGAACAGCGCCTCTCCAACAAGCGTCACATGTTCAACGATGCGAGGCCAGACCCGGTCGAAGTTGTTGATGAGATAGTCGAACATGGCCTCAGCAATTTTGAATTCATAATTTTGAATTTTGAATTACGGTTTCCTCAAAAGGGTAATTCCGTAATTCAAAATTATGAATTCAAAATTCGTAATCACGTCCCCCGCGTTGCCCGCCGGATCGCGTTCAGATCGAGGACGCCAACAGGTTGGCCTGCGGCGTCGGTTGCGGTCAGGGAGTGGGAGCTGCCACTCAGGAGAAGATTTAGGGCATCTGGAGGGTATTTGTAGCCGGTATTGTGGGGCCGGCACTCGTCCCTGCTCCTGGCTTCACTGGCATGGGCACCATAACCGATTGCACGCTCAGAAGGCTGAGGCGGCGCAAGACGTCTTCGGCACCCATGAGGTTGGCTACGAAATCGTCAGCAGGCCTCGTCAGGATGTGCAGTGGCGTGTCATATTGCACAACCTTGCCGAGACGCATGACAACTATCTTATCTGCCAGCCGGATGGCCTCGTCCACGTCGTGGGTGACGAAGAGGATGGTTTTACGCACCTTGCTCTGGATATTCAGCAGCGATCCTGGAGACGGCGGCGGGTGATGTTGTCTATGGCGGCGAATGGCTCGTCCATCAGCATGATAGACGGATCGGCGGCAAGAGCACGGGCGAGCCCCACTCGCTGTTGCTGTCCGCCCGAAAGCTGGCTAGGGTAGCGCTTGCGATACTCGGCGGGAGGAAGCCCTATCAGCTCCAGCAAATCGTCGATGCGCCTGTCGATGCGAGCCTTATCCCAACCCAGCATCTCGGGCACAGTGGCGATATTCTTCTCCACAGTCATATGTGGGAAGAGGCCGGTGCTCTGAATCACATAGCCGATGCGGCGGCGCAGATCGGTGGTTTTGAAGCTACGCGCCTCTCGCCCTTCCACGAGCACACGACCTGAATCGTGCTCATAAAGGCGGTTCACCGTCTTCATCAGTGTGGTCTTGCCGCAGCCCGACGGCCCGAACAACACCACAAAGCTTCCCGGCTCCACTGCCAGGCTGACATCGTCGACAGCCGGCACGGTGGAGTTCGGAAAGCGCTTGGTTAGATGCTCGAAAACGATCGCAGGAGCATCTGAATGCGGAATGTGGAATGCGGAATGCGGAATCTCCATGTCGGTTGTTTCTTGCATAGTTGCTCTAATACCCTTGTTTTATTCCGCATTCCGCATTCCGCATTCCGCGATTATTTAATCAGTCCCTGGTCCTTCAGGTACTGCTTGGCTACATCGGCGTAATCTTTCTTCTGGCCGTCGACCTGCCAGTTGAGGCCGGAGATTACGTCGTTGGTCAGCTTGGGCGCCAGCTTGTTGAGGGCATCGGCTATCTGCGGGTACATGGCCAGCACATCGTCGCGCACCACAGGGGCCACGTTGTACGGGAGACCGTAGTTCTTCGGATCGGCAAGGAGCACAAGCTTATCGCCGGATATTGGACCATCGGTGCTGAACGCCTGGGTCACTTCCACGTCCTTATTCATTAGGGTTGTGTAGAAGAGACTGGTGTCCATCGACTTCATTTCCTTGAAGTTACAAGTTCCGTACACCTGCACCAGTCGAGGGTAGGCGTCGGGCGGGTCTTGAACTCAGGGGTGGTGGAGATGCGCAACTGGCCTGCCTTGGCGCACATATCGGCGAGGGTCTTGATGCCCATCGAGGTGGAGACGTCCGACGTGGTCACGAACGCCTGGGTGTCGTTCATGGGCGATTTGTCCAGCCATGTCAGCTTGAACTGCTGCTCGTATGCCTGCTTTACAGCAGCATACACCGCCGGTGGGTCATAGATAGGCTGCTGCTTCAGGATATCGGTTAGGCCCGTGCTCGTGTATTCGGGGTAAAGATCTATACCATCGCTCGCGCCACCTTTGAGCAAAGCAGCCTGCGCCAGGTCGGACGCGCCCAGGTTCATCTTGCGCGTGACAGGCACACCGGCGTTTTCAAGCATATCGGCATACATCTCGCCCAGCAGGAACTCTTCAGTAAAGTCTTGGAGCTGACCACCACAGGCCGTTGGCCGCCTGAGGCGCCGGGGTGCTGGCCGTAGTTGAGCCGGTAGTGGCTGTGGCCGCAGCCGGTGGCGTGTCGGTGGCTGAAATTGAGGCGGTAGTGGCGCTGGGTGCAGCCACTGCGCCGGTGGTTGCGGTGGCCGCAGCCGGTGGCGTGGCGGTGGCATCGCCGCCGCAGGCCGTCAATATTGTGCTGAGCGTAATCAATGTCGCTAACCAGAAGACTTTCTTTTTCACACTTTCCCTCCTTGGGGTGCCATGGGTGATTGAGGACTTGGTGCCATGAAGGTACGAGCGGGTGCTCCTTTGTATAGTCAGCCAGCTACACTATTTATTACGTCCGAAATGGGTGCGAGGATTTAGCCGGGAGGACGTCATGAGCCTTTAACGCGGTTTACTGCTTACCAAGCCCAGAACAGCAAACCGAAGGCGATGGCGATGGGCGGCAGCCAAGTCTAGCCTGATTATAATTGGCAAGCTTGCCGAGGTCAAGGGGAAAACAGAAACTTTGTTTTGTTTTGAGAGCATGCAACAAGGCCGTCCCCGCTGGATGGCCTTGTTGCATGAAAGGAGGGACGGACGAGGTAGGGGTCAGGGGCTAGCTTACTGCTTACTGCTCCTTCGTGGTCCTACTGACCCCTAGCCCCCAGCCTAAGCAGTAAGCACTAAACGATCCCCGCGCCCACTTTGAGAGCCTTCTGGATAGCGCGATGCTGTATTACTTTGGCGTTTGCTTCGGTGATTTGCATGGCGGCAGCAGTCTCTTTTTGTGAGCAGCCCTGAAGGAAGCGGAGTTCAAGCACACGCCGGTAATTTTGAGGTAGCAGGGCTAGCACGGCGCGCACCTTCTCGATGGCCGGGTCGACCATCTCGTCTTGCGGGGCATCTGCGTGAAAGGGCTCGGCTGCCAGGTGCTGTGGGCTTTCCTCTTCCAGGGCATCGAGGCTCGACGTGATGCCCCGGTAATAATTGCGCCAGTGATCGGTGACAGTAGTGCGTGCTACCTGGTAGAGCCAGGCAAGCTGAGTATGCTCCTGCTGTGTAATATCGAGCGAGTGGGCGGCTTTCATAAACACCTGCGACGTGATGTCTTCGGCATCTTCGCGGTTGCCTACTTTGAAAAAGACGAATTTGTATATCTGCTCCACATGAGCATCGTAGATCGCCTGAAGGGCGGCCTGGCGGATTGCGGATTGCGGATTGCGGATTGCGGATTGCGGATCGACCGGGGCCTCTATTATATGGAGCGAGGCCATATTTTGATGTTCGGTTGTGTAAGTGTTCAAAGCGATGACCGCCCTTCTAGCGATTTTGTTGCTGCAATGTCGTTCGCCATAATCCTACCGTCTCCTCCCTGAGAATCGCCTGAAGGGGTCATGATAGGCCCTTAAGATGGCATTAAAGAAAATGAGAAATGAGAAATTAGAAACTGAGGTTTCGACCAACGGTACGATCTATTTCTATTTCTTCTCGATCCCCCACTGTTACCCATGGTGGTATTATTAAGATATGATGAAAAACAAGCAGGCTATATTGGTCGTGGACGATGATCCACGTCTGTTGAGGCTGGTGCGCGTCAATCTGGAGAGGGTCAGGATTCGCCGTCACGACGGCTTCGAGTGGAACTGCAGCTCTTGAGCAATTCGACACCGAAGTGCCCGATGCGATGGTGGTGGACGTGACGATGCCCGGTATGGACGGCTTCACGCTCACCCAGCGCATACGCGAGGTGTCGCATGTGCCCATAATAATCTTGACGGCGATGGGCGATCAGAGCCAGAAGGTGCGCGGCCTGGAATTGGGAGCCGACGACTATATCACCAAGCCATTCGACCCCGACGAGATGGTGGCGCGAGTAAGAGCCGTGCTCAGAAGGAGCCAGTTGCAGGGCGCAGACGAGAGCAGCCATGTGATACAGGCGGGCGATCTAACTATAGACTTCTTGAAGCGCAAAGTTGAGTACGCCGGCCAGCCGGTACGATTGACCCCTACCGAATATAAGCTGTTGCAGCAACTGGCCCAGCAGGCAGGCAAAGTGGTGCCCCATACTGACCTCCTATCGAAAGTATGGGGTCCCGAATATCGCGACGAAACCGGCTACCTATGGGTCTATATAAGGGCGCTGCGTCAGAAATTGGAGCCTGATCCCTCTAATCCAAAATTCATCATGTCGGAGCCGGGATTTGGGTACAAGTTTCAAGTACCAAGGGAAGAGACGTGAGACGAGAGACGAGAAATGAGAGACGAGAAATGAGAAACGAGATGTGAGAAACGAAGTGCCTGGTGCTACTTGGTACTTGGTACTACGATTCTCATTTCTCGCAAACACCTGATGCCGAAACTTAAACGCAAATTCAAATTCAAGTTCACCCTGCTATCGAGCTTCTCCATCCTCACATTGGTGTTGATGGTTGCCATCGGCGCGATCCTGGGATATAGCCTCACGCATTACTTCGAGATGCAGGCGCTGGCGCAGCAGCGAGATGCCGTGCGCGACATCGTGCCGCCTGTGATCGGGGACCGCATAACTAACAGCGTGCTTGCAAATGGCGCCTACGGCAGCGACTATACGAGCATTGAGGGGGCGCTGGCAAACCTGGGCGGTTCCGGGCTGGTGCGAGTGAAAATCTGAAATCGCTCCGGCACAGTCATTTACTCGGACGATCCCTCGCTTGTAGGCCAGAAGTTCCCTACAAGCGACGAGCTGAACCAGGCGTTCGACGGCCTGACGTCAGCCGACATTTCGAGCCTCGATAAGGCCGAGAACGTCGATGAAAAGGGATTTGGCGAATTACTGGAGGTGTACACACCTCTCAGGCAGGGCGGCAAGCCTGATATTGTGGGCGTGTTCGAAGGCTATTACGACATCTGGACCCTGCGCCAGCAGATCAATGCCACCAGCGAGTTCTTGTGGGGAAGCATTATCTTCGGCTTCCTGTTCCTCTACATATCCCTCTTTACTATCGTACGCACCGCGTCGCAGCGTATAGTCCGGCAAAGTAACGAGAACGAGGTTCTGCTGGTTGACACACAGCGCAAAGCGGCTCGCCTGGAAGTTGTGAACGAGCTTGCGCGCTCAGTCAACCAATCGGCGCTCGATCTTGACGAGGTGTTCCAGACAGCCTTGCGCGGCATAGATCGCATTGTTTCGCATAATGGGGCAAGCATAACGCTGCTCGATGAGCGAACCGGCGAAGCGCTGGACACAGTTTATTCTTCCTCGGCGGGTGCCGCCGTCAACGCTGCCAGGCTCGATATCGAACGGTCGCTCCAATTGCTCGGCAAGTCAGATATATTTCTATCCGGCAACACCCAGACACTGCCTGCCGGAACTCAAACCGATAGCCCCGGAGGCTCCCGACCCGGCGAGGGAAGGCCGGAGCCAGGCGAAGGGACAGAACTCAAACACACAGCCCTAGAGGACGATAGTTCGCAAGCTCATGGGAGCCAACCGAAGGACTATAACTCACTGTTGCTTGTGTCCATTACGCTTGGCGAAAAACGCCTTGGCCTGCTGACGCTCACGAGCGAGCGCAAGAACGCCTTCGACCATGAGGATGCTGAAATCCTGAAGGGAGTGGCCGACCAACTGGCCGTAGCAATCGAGAATACCCGCTTGATCGCCGAGACTGCCGAGACAACTGCCTTGCGTGAGACCAACCGCCTGAAGGACGATTTCATGTCGATGGTGTCACACGAATTGCGCACGCCACTTGCCTCTATCAAAGGCTATTCGCGCACCTTGCTGGCGCGTGACGCCGATTGGGACGATGAGACACGCCGCGATTTTCTCAATATTATCTCCGACGAGAGCGACAAACTGACTGAGCTGGTCGAGAACCTCCTTGAGATGACCCGCATCGAGGGGGGACGGCTGCGCATCACGGCTGAGCCCGTGCTGCTGGGGCGATTTTGCACAGACGTTGTGAACCGGATAAGCCTGCATTATCCCAGCATCAAGTTCGAATGTGAAGTGAGCGACCGTCTGCCTATGGTAGAGGCCGACCCGCGCCGCGTTGAACAGGTGCTGATGAATCTGCTTCAGAACGCCGCTACCTATTCGGGGGCCGAGGTCATCCGTGTGAGCGCCACCTACGATGGCGACTGGGGAGTGGTTATCAGCGTGGACGACAACGGCTCGGGTATCGCCCCTGAACACTTGCCGCACCTATTCGACAAGTTCTACCGGGTCGAAGGGCGCAAGTTAGGGACAAATCAGGCCGAGACCGGCGAAGCCGCCGGAACGGGACTTGGCCTCGCCATCGCAAAGGCGCTGGTTGAGGCGCAGGGGGGACGTATCTGGGTGTCGAGCACAGTTGGCAAGGGCACCACTTTCTACTTCACCCTCCCTATCCTGGTGCTGCACGACGGAGAGAATGAACCCACAGGAGCGCAACGCGCAGGGGCTGTCGTCCACTGACGGGAATTACGAATTGCCAATAAATAGATAGACGTGCATTCGTAGTTCCCTAGTGCAGGATCAGGACACTTGTTAGGGCAAGGGGAGTCCAGGAGCGCTCCCCTGCCGGGGGTTGGGGGTGTCCCCAAAATCCCTCCATTCTCCAAGTTGGGAAGGGGGCGCAAGGGTCTCCCTGCCGGGGGTTTGGGGTGTCCCCATAATGCTCTGTTCCCAGTAAAGAGGGGGTGCAGGAGCGCTCCCCTGCCGGGGGTTTGGGGGTGTCCCCCATAATCCTCTGTTCCCTGACAGGTGGGCTGAACCTGCTCTACGGGCTCCAGACTTCGATTTCCACAGCGCCTGTATTGCCTCCGCTGGTGTCAACGGCCTCGAAGCGTAGCTTTTGCGCGGTAAAGTCGACCGGGAAGTAGTGGATCCCGGTAGCGTCGTTCAGCTTGAACGGGCCGAATGTCTTGCCGTTGTCGGCTACCACCTGGAAAGAGTTTATCTGCGCCGACGTGCCCATCGTGCGCGTCCAGAAGCCGATAGTCGTGATATGGGCCTGGCGCGGAAGCTCTATCTCCACCCAGGCCTTGTTGCCGTCGCCGTTGCTCGACCAAGCGGTGGACGGGTCGCCATCGAAGGCGTGGTTTGCGCCATAAGTGCCGGTGTTGTCCCCACCCCCGTAGTTGCTGCTCACCCCTGTCACCTTCGCACCATTTGATAGCAACGCAAGGTTCGTTCCGGACGGCTTGGCGCTGCAGGTTGCGCCTGGGGCGTCCGGAACGTGTAGTCTTTGCTCTGGTAGAGAGTGCCATCCGCCCCTACGCCCTGTAAGCGCAGATGATATTCGGTATCGGGTTTGAGTCCGTCCAGCACGGGCAGGTGGTTGGTGTGCCCGGTGCCCGCCATGGTGGTGTCGGTGGAAAGCTGGCCGTAGGTTGTGGTAGTCCCGTAAGCAGCGGCGCACACCACCGGGATCGTGGTGTCAATCTTCACAGCGACGGAATCAGACTTGAGGTCCTGAAAGTTGGGCCCGTCCGCTAGGATAAGGGACAGGTCCTTCACCTGCCCGTTTTGAGCGCCGGCTGCCCCGGGAGTAGGAGCAGGTGTAGGCGTCCCCTGGCCGGCGCTATCGCACCCCGCCAGGATCACCGAGACAATGACCAGGCACACTGCCAACCGCGCCTTCAGAGTAATAATCCTCATATCGAGATCTCGTATTTCGGAAGAAAAAAAGAAGAGGTCTGCATGGAGATAATATAACGCAGAACGGGACGAAAGACGAAAGACGGTAATTAGGCTGGTACCTCATTTTCCTCGTTGCCGCTGGCATATGAGTTGCAGTAGGTAAATCGAGTTGACGAACGGCCGGGCGAATACGGAGTCCCCGGGATAGGAGAAGAGCATGAAGGATTTTGGCTTGTTACTATTGAGGATTGTTTCGGGCGGCTTAATGGCAGGCCACGGTGCGCAGAAGCTATTTGGATCTTTCGGCGGCGGGGGCATTAAAGGTACCTCGAAGATGATGGAAGGGATGGGGCTGCAGCCGGGTGAGCCGTGGGCTGCATTGGCTGGCGCTTCGGAGTTTGGTGGCGGCGTATTGACGGCGACCGGATTCCTTAGCCCTGTCGGCACGCTCGGAATCGTGGGAGCTATGGGAATGGCTACCGCCAAAGCGCACTGGGGCAAACCGATCTGGGTTACCAAAGGCGGGGCGGAATACCCTATCACCAACATGGCTATTGCCCTGGCCCTCGGCATGTTGGGTCCGGGCAAGTATTCCCTTGATAATGCCCTGCACATACGACTGCCTCGCCGCATTGTGCTCGTACCCGGACTGGTAGCTGCGGCTGCCGGTGTGGCCGCAGGCGTTGTGTCGAGCGCACGGCCCCAACAGAAGCCTGAGATGGCGGGAGAGGCTCAGCAGCTAAAGGAGCCTGCCGAAAAAGGACAGGAAGCAGTGCGCGTGCCTGAGAGGCCCGAGGCGGCCGGCCCGGAGGAGACCGGCGAACAGACCGAGGCTCAACTTGAGCAGGAGATGCTCAGGGCTGATCTGCTGGCGTGACCTCGCAGAGAAAAAGCAGTGTCCTGGTGCCAATGCGCTCGGATGCTGCTTTTTCATTAAACATAGAAGGCTTCTCCCCTCTTAATCGAAACTTAACTTTCGAGGGCCATCTTTAATCCGGCTCAGCTACACTATTTAAAAGACCACTCTCTACCGGCGTGCCACCGGTTATTATTGTAGTTGTATGAATTGAGAGGACTGTTTGGGTTCCAGGGATAAGCAAATGACACAGAGGCTCATGTTTGTAATATCCGCAGGTGTAGCGGCTTTCGTCGTGGTGACGCTCACCGCTGTGGGGGTCTATCTATTTCTTGGTGGAGCGACAAATAGTACAGCTTTCGCGTCGCAGGGGAACGGCTCCGGTACGGCGTTTTCATCGTCGCCTCTGCAAAGCGCACCAGGCGGACCCACCTCGCCCGGTACTCAGGGGGCCGGAAGCCCGGGTGGATAGGCCGGCTATGCGATCAGCTCTGACGATGCAGCAAATATCGCCTTGAGCAGCGTGCCCGGCTCGTCGCTTGCTCAGCAGCCAAGGCTAGTAAACTTCAACGGCACAGTCGCCTACGAGGTACAGCTCAATCTCGGATACGTGTACGTGGACGCCCAGAGCGGCCAGGTGATCTACAACCAGGCCAACGGCACGCAGAGCAACCCGCCGCGACAGCGGTTCCGCAGAAGGTAGGGGCGCAGGCGTCATCCCTGCGGGGGCACGGGTGTCCCCAATGTTCCTTTATTTAGCCATAGATATTTAGCCATAGACATGATAGAGATGGAGATAGTGAATGAAGCAACGAAGTACAAATAGACGCTCGGCGGGCGTGGCGGGCGTAAAAGCCCTGATCGCCACAGCGTCCGTTGCAGCCACAATCGCAGGGTGGGCTTTGCTCCCCGCCAACGACCCACAAGCCGCAGCCGGAGCAAGCAGCCAGGCAGGCCAGCAGCAACCGCCCGCGTTGAGCGTGCCTGATGGCGGTGCCAACACGGTGCCGAACGACGGCTTGACGCCGAACAACCAGTTCGTGCCGTCCTCGCCCAACTCCCAGTTGCCGCAAGTGCAAGCTCCGCAAAGCTCTTCCGGTTTTCCTTTCACCCGCACCCATTCTTCTCGATGATAACTTTGATGGATAACAGGACAGCACCCGACGAAGCCAGGGTGCAGAAAATCGAGTTCAGAGCCATGGGCTCGCACATGCTCGCAGCCGTGGAATCGGACGACCCAAACATCTCCAGGCTTCTGGACGAGGTGCCGGGCTGGTTTGCCGAGTGGGAGCAAGCCTTGAGCCGCTTCAAAGTCGACAGCGAGCTTAGCGCACTCAACCGCGCAAGTGGCGCTGCCTCGCCTGTGCCGGTCAGCGAAACGCTCTGGACGGTGCTGCAACTGGCTCTTAAGGCCGCGCACGACACGGGAGGTTTGGTTACTCCAACTATGCTCAATGCCCTCGAACGGGCGGGCTATGACGCCAGCTTCGATGATGTGAAGGGGAGAAAAGAGACCGGTAGTAACGCGCCCGGAGCAGAAGCAGGTAATGTCGGAACCGGCCCCAATATGAGAGCCTTCGTGACCTGGCGAGACATAAAGACCTTCCCGGAAAGCCGCTCCGTCGGTCTGCCTTCGGGGCTCCGCCTCGACTTCGGAGGTATCGCAAAAGGCTGGGCGGCGGACGAGGCTGCGAAGCAACTGGCAAAATATGGCCCAGCGCTGGTAGACGCAGGAGGCGACATAGCCGTCCGCGGGACGCAGGACCGGCAGGTCGATTGGCCGGTGGGCGTTGATGCTCCTGCTATCCCGGATTTCGCCGGCCCCGCTTCTCCCGATGGACTTCTTGATCTATTAGCGGTACGGTCCGGAGGCGTGGCAACGTCCGGGCGCGACTATCGTCGCTGGCAGCAGGAAGGCAAGTGGCGTCACCATATTATCGACCCTCGCACCGAGCAGCCTGCCGAAACCGACGTCATGACAGCTACGGTGCTCGCACCTACCGCCTGCGAAGCAGAAATCGCGGCCAAGGTCGTCATGCTGCTGGGTAGTAGTGATGGGCTTGCGTGGCTGGAAGCCCGGCCATCGCTGGCAGGTCTGCTCGTGCTGGATAGTGGCAATGTTTTGCGGAGCCGGCAGTTTAATAGCTATGTTTGGAGTAACGAAAATGGAAACTAGACCGGTCTGGCCCGCAGATCAGGAACATCAACGGCAGACCAGGCCAACCTTCATAATGCCCGCTCAGGAGCAAGTAGAGCAGGCACAGAGTATACCTGACCAGGTACAACCTGTTGGGTCCAGACCGGTTGCCGGTGCGACGCCCGATCCCGGCCCCGCCTCTCTTGGTAGTTTGCCCCTTGGCGCTTTGACGGCAGCGGCGTTGGTGGGCACGGTGGTGGCGCTCCTCACGATCCCTGCCTGGGTGCCGACCCTCGCCGCCTCTATTTCAAGCACCGAGCCGAAAGTGTTCTGGTACCTTTCGAGGGCCAGTGGCTTCGTATCGTTCGCGCTGCTCTGGCTGTCGATGGCGAGCGGACTGATCATAACCAACAAGATGGCCCGCGTCTGGCCGGGAGCATTCACTGCGTTTGACCTGCACCAGTATACCAGCCTGCTGGGCCTGGGGTTCGCGTTCTTCCATGTGATTATTCTGCTCGGCAACCAGTACGTGCCCTACAACCTCGTACAGCTCTTTGTGCCGTTCGTGGACGCTCCGTACCGCCCGTTCTGGATAGCGCTGGGGCAGATCGGATTGTATCTTAGTATCCTGGTTACTTTCACCTTCTATATTCGTAAGCAAATGGGCAACCGCCTCTGGCACATAATTCACTACCTCAGCTACCCGGTCTTTGCGACAGCCCTGCTGCACGGCGTGTTCAGCGGCACAGACAGCGGCAATGTGTGGATACTCGCGATGTACTGGGCGGGTGCGGCCAGCCTGCTCGCGCTCACCGTGCACCGCCTGACCAACGGCAAGGCGTTCCAGGCCGCCTCAAGTTGACCGGCGGATAAATCCAGGCAAGCAAAAAGGTCGCCACGCTCGTGGCGACCTTTTTGCTTGCCTGAGAATTTATTTAAGTCTTTAATTATGTGATAGCCGTAAGGGCTGGTCGTGGGATCGTAATTGGCTATGCCTATCTCGCCCACTTTGAGGCTGAAGCCCACATCGCCGAAAGCCTGCACCATCCCGGTCGCGTGCAGTTTCCCCCTTGGCGGGTGTCACGCCTGTGTTTGACATCCCATAGATGCCCGGGGCCTGGTCGTCGGTGTTGGCCGCCACCAGTTGGTCGAAATTGGCGCCCCCCTTGGCCTGGCTGAGCAGTTCATAGGCCAGCGTTTGCGCCTGGGCCTGCGTGCGATTGGCGGCCTTGGGAGGCGGTGATCCGTTGAAGCCCACGGCGTCCTTGAAGCCTATAAGAATGTGCTGAATCTGAATGTGGTCCAATGAAGTGGAATCTCCTCCACAAGCTACAAGCGTTGTGGCTAGTACTAGAAGCATTACTACGCTTACAATTCTAACTTTCAACAAAACCTCCTGGCGTGTTCTAGCCGTGTCGTCGTACTGCGGCTCACTTGCAAGTCTACCATGTTCGCACAATTGGCGTCTAGCGACGCGTGGGCATCATGCGACTAGCGCTGTTATTGCCCTCCGTACTTTGCCTTGTACTGGAAAGTGCCGAGCTGGGACAGCAATACGTCGTTTGGAGGCTGGTTGTCAGGGTGGTACTCGAACACTGCCCTCTCGAAATACTGCACCAGATAGGGCTGCCCGTTCAGATCCGACACCTCGGTGAACTCGTCCGAGATAGGGTAGCCTTGCTGGGCTAACCCGCCATGCGACTGCCAGTACTGGAGGAACTTGCCGCCCACCCAGTGGCCGGTCTGCGGGAACAATTGCCCATTTGTCTGGTCGGGCTTCTGGCCCGGAGCGCCGTTGGGATATTTCTGCTTGTAGCGGAAAGTGCCAAGCTGGGATAGAAGCACGTTGTAGGGAGGCTGGTTCTGAGGGTGGTACTCGAAGACGGCGCGCTCGAAGTACTGGACGGTATAAGGCTTGCCATCGAGGTCTGAGATTTCCCCCATGACATCGGAGATAGGGTAGCCTTGCTGCGCCAGCCCGCCATTCTGGTTCCAGTAGTCCATGAAGACGCCTGACATTGTTTTGCCTGTTTGTGGAAAGGTCTGCGACCCCGAGCCTGGAAGCTGCGCCGGAGGGTCCATAGGCCGGATGGCTCCGCCCTGCACGCCGCTCACCGTCACACCGTTGATGCTCCAGACGCCCCCGCCCTTCACATCCGGGTTGGTCTCGTAAATTACCGTGGTGCCGCCTATCGTGGGCGCGTCTTGCGTGCCCGCGCCCAGGTAGACCGGGAACTCATGTTTGCTCGCAAGGTCGTAGGCGTAGATGTCGCTGCCCGTATTGTCGGACTGGTCAGTTTCGTTGCGGTAGTCGACCCATGCTACGAGGTTGCCCGCTACAGTGGGCTTTGCCTGTCTGCCCGCGGCGGTAGTGATGGCAAACTCCTGCTTTGTGGAGAGATCGTAGCCGTAGATATCGGCGTTATAGTCGTTTACATCCTTCGCGTTGCGATAATCCTGCCAGACCACAATATTGCCGTAGATGGCCGGATCGGTCTGGAGGTCGGGCGCGGTGGTGATGGGAAACTCCTGTTTGGAGGCGATATCGTAAGCGTAGATGTCGCCGTTGAAGCCGTTCGGGTCGGGCTCGTTGCGGAAATCGACCCACACGATCACGCTGCCATTTGTTACCGGTCGCGTCTGAGCAGCCTGGCAGGTGGGTAATCTGCGTTTCCTGGCGCGTCGACAGGTCGAACATGTAGATGTCGCCCGCGTTGGGATCGTTCTTACTTTTGGCGTCTCTGTAGTCGGCCCACGTAATTATATTGCCCGCGACGCTTGGCCGCCCCTCCAGTTGGGGGCCACTGGAAACCCGGAACTCCTGTTTGTCGTTCAGGTTAGCCGCGTAAAGGTCGAGATTGTTCGTATAGTCGGTGGTGTCGGTGTTGGTAGAGTTGCGCCCATCCTGCCAGACCACGGTCGTGCCGTCTGTAACGGGGTTGAACTGATTATAGGCGGCTTTGGTGACGGGCGCGGCCTGTTTGGTTGTCAGGTTGACCATCGAGATATTGCAAGCTCCGCTGGAGCAATCGCTGTACACCATGACGTTGCCGGAGGCGCTTGGGCTGGCACTGTTGGTTTTGCCGTCTCCCGCCAGCACCGAAGGAGGCGAGATGGAAGGCCCAGTCTGCAACAGTGGCCGGGCCATTGTCAGCGCAGGCAGCGACATACCTACCGCTACCGCTAGCAGTAGCAGCCACCTGATATGCTGTCTGACATCCTTGTTTATCAAGCCACACCAATTCGTGATGCTCCTTTTCTGCAGGGCCAGGGATAGTCTGTTCTACAGATGCCTATAATATACCAGCCGGAGATGGTTGAGGCTAAAAGATGTGCAAAACCTCTGTGATCGCAACGCTGGTACGGCGACGGTTTTTCAACGCCAAGCCGCCAAGGTTTCATTGTTCTGAACAAGAGCACGGCGGCATAGAGTGCACGAGGTTACTGTAGGTCTAGCCCCTAGTCCCTAGCCCCCGGTCACCGGTCTACTGACAACTGACAACTACTCGCCCCCCGTATTTAGCCTTGTACCGGAAAGTGCCAAGCTGGGAGAGCAGCACGTCGTAGGGCGGCGCATTTTCGGCGTGGTATTCGAAGACGGCTCGCTCGAAGTACTGGACGGTGTAAGGCTTGCCGTTCAGGTCGCTGACTTCTGTGAAGAGGCCGGAGATAGGGTAGCCCAGCTGGGCGAGACCGCCGTGCTGCTGCCAGTATGTTAGGAAGTTGCCTGACACTGTGTAGCCGGTCTCGGGAGAAGAAAAGCGAGTTTGGGTCGAGGGGCGTGCGTAGGACAAGGGGAGGGCCATTGGGATATTTTTCTCTCAAGCGGAAAGTGCCCAACTGGGACAGCAGCACCTGGCGTTTGCGGTGGGTTTTCGGGGTGGTATTCGAAGACCGCGCGCTCGAAGTATTGCACCAGGTAGGTTTTGCCATTGAGGTCGCTCGTCTCGGTCATGACGCCTGAGATCGGGAAGCCTTGCTGCGCCAGCCCGCCGTTCTGGTTCCAGTAATCGAGGAAGATGCCTGTGACCGTTTGGCCCGGTCTCAGGGAAGAAGCGGCTGCCGCTCCCCGGCAATATCGGTGGGGGGCAGGGCGGCGCGGTCAGCGTGATGCCGCTCACCGTCGCGCCCATGATGTCCACGTCGCTGTTGCCCTTTGTGCTATCCTCCCAGGCGATCACGCCCGACGCGGTTTTGGGGTTGTCCTGGCGTCCTGGCCCGACGAATACAGGGAACTCCTGCTTTGTGTTCAGGTCATAGGCGTAGATATCGGAGTTGGTGCCGTTGACTTTGTCCGGCTCGTTGCGAAAGTCGGTCCAGACGACGAGGTTGCCCCAGATTGCCGGCCTCACCTGGCTGCCGGGCGCGTCGGTGATGAGGAACTCTCTTTTTGGTGGCCAAATCGTAGCCGTAAATGTCGGAATTCGTCCGCCGACTTACGGTAATCGGCCCACACGACGATGTTGCCGGAGATTGCGGGGTCGGTCTGCGTGCCGGGGGCCGTGGTGATAGCAAACTCCTGCCCGCTTGCGATGTCGTAGGCGTAAATGTCGGAGTTTGTGCCGTTTGGGTCAGGCTCGTTGCGATAGTCTACCCAAACGACCACGCTGCCGTTGGTGACAGGGCGCACCTGAGCGCTGCGGGCAGTGGCAATCGCGGTTTCTTTGCCTGCCGGGATATCGTAGAGGTAAATGTTGCCGGCTTGTTGGTCCTGTGGGGTCTGGGCATCACGGAAATCGGCCCAGGCCGCTATATTGCCCCACACGACAGGGTGGTTCTGCTCTTGTCTTTGCGCCTGTAAGCTGGTATGGCTTGAGATCGTCCAGGTTCGCCCCGTAGATATCGAAGTCGTTGAGTGAGATTGTCGGTGCTTTTGTCTGCGCTGGTGCCGGTGTGCTGCGGCCATCCTGCCAGACCACCCGCTGGCCGTCGGTGTCCGGCTGCTGCTCGTTCCATGGCTGTGCGGCTATAGGAGTCACCTTGCCGGTGGCCAGGTCGAGCGCGAGCACGTCGCAGTTGCCCGCAACACAGCTCGTGTAGACCATCAGGTGCCCCGCCATGCTCGCCGACTTCTGGATGCCGGGCCCGCCTGCCAATACAGAACAGGGGCCGACACCTTCGCCGTAAGCGTTGGCGCGGCCCCCGTGGTTTGATCCTTGTTCAGGGCGAGTATGAAGAAGCATAACAGCAGCGTTAACCTGATAGCACCGCCTCTCGTCAGCTTCTTCATACTCAATTCTGTCGTAGTTGTTGTTTGTCAGTTGTCAGTTGACCAGTGACCATTGATAACCTTTGTGATCTCTGTGATTCAGAACAATAAAGACCTTTGTGCTCTTCGTGCCTTTGTGGTTCAAACCGTAGAATCCTTGGCGTCTTGGCGTCTTGGCGTTGAACAATATGTTCGTCCTTCGTCCTTCGTCGCCCATCACGGCGCACATGTCTGCGCGAGCAACTGGTCGACGTTGCTGTTGGCGGGTACTTCGCTCAGTTTGGCCGTGTTGATATGCCAGAGCACGTCGTTGGGGTCTTGTGAGATGCCGGAGTTGACCCTGTGCATTGTGTAGCAGCCTGAGTAGACGTGCGTGCTGTTATCGGTGTGGGTGGCTGTGACCACTGCCGGGAAGGTAGCATAGATCTGGCCTGCCCCTGCGTCTGACACAACCTTGCCTACCGCGAGGGTGACGAAAGTAGTGTCGGCGTAGCCCTGCACGAACTGGCTGTACGGCGGGGCGGTACTGGGTGCGGGGTTGGGCGCGCCATTGAAGTAGCCGTAAGCCCGCTCGTATTCCTTGCGATTGATGGCGTTATAGTACGACTTGAGGGCCTTTACCGGGTCGGTCTGATTCTCGTAGAAGGGTATCTGGCCTGCTGTCGTGGGGAAGCCCTGGGTATAGTTTTCCTTGCCGAGGAAGGTGCCAAGCTGCGATAGCTCCACGTCGTTGGGCGGCTGGTTTTCAGGGTGCATCTCGAACACGGCGCGCTCGAAATATTGCACTGTGTAAGGCTTGCCGTTCAGGTCGCTTGTTTCTACAAACTCTTCCGAGATAGGGATAGCCTTGCTGGGCGAGGCCGCCGTGCTGCTGCCAGTACGTGAGGAACTTGCCGCAGACCGTATAGCCGGTTTGGGGGAAGGTCTGGCAATTGCCGGAAGCCCTGAGCCTGCGAGGCAATGGTGCCCCAGGCGAATGGCGTAGCATAGTCCCAGCAAAAACCCGAACGCTACCAAAATTGTATTGCGGATATTTCGCTTCATTTCTCTTATTGTCTCCTGATTGAATGTGGTTGTGTATCAATCACCGAAGGATTTGCGTGGCTCGCAGATGCAATATCGGCCAGGGATAATCTGTCCCGAAGGGCAGTCCGATGTGTGCGCGTGACACGCCTTCCTTATGTTAATGACGTATCGAGTGGGCATAGAAGTTCCGTTCTGTGCACAGTCTAGCCTTACTCGCCGTAAGGCGTCCAGATATTCTTGACCTTGGTGGCCTCGCGCAAGAACTCCTGGCCTTCGCCTTGCTTCTTGTCGAGCCAGTCGCGCTCGGTGGCCATAGTTGACCCAGGTGCGCTTCATGTTGCCTGCCGAGGCATATTCGACCGTTTTGCTCCCTTCGGCTGTGCCGAAGTACCAGACCGAATCCACGTCGTCGTGCTCGGCCAGCACTTTGGCGAGCGTGTCGCCGGGCCGGTGACGATGTTTACCACGCCCGCAGGCACGTCTGATGTTTCGAGCACCTGGTAGAAATCGGTGGCGCTCAGCGGGTGCTTCTGCGAGGGGACGACCACGACTGTGTTGCCCATGGCGATGGCGGGCGCGACGCAGCGACACGAAGCCAAGCAGCGGGCGCTTCCTCGGGGCAGACCAGGCCCATCACGCCGATTGGCTCAGGCATCGCGAAAGTGACGTTGCGCAGAGGCGTGCGATGCACCAACCCGTCGTACTTGTCCGCCCAGGCGGCGTAAGTGAAGAGGCGCTCGATGGAGCGCCTCGACCTCACGCTCGGCCTCCTCTTCCGAGCAGCCGGTCATCAGGCGCAGTTGCTTGCGGCGAACTCGTCGGCGCGCACCGACAGATTCTCGCCGATGTAATAGAGGATCTGCCCTTTGTTGTGCCCGGTGGTGGAAGCCCAACCGGACGCCGCGTGGGCCGCCTCCACCGCGTTGCGGATATCCTTGCGGTTGCCCTCGCCCACTTCGCCAATAGCCTCGCCGGAAGCCCCGTACACCGTCATGCTATATCCGGAGTCGGGCCGCGCCTGCTTGCCGCCGATGAACATCTTCGGGGTGCGGTCGATGGCCGGGATTGCGGACTGCGGAGTGCGGATTGCAGGGTTTTCATCATCGTGCCTCGTTGCTATGCGGCCGGTCGTGGCCGTTACGTCTTGGGTCGTCTTATGCGTCGATCGTCGGTCGTCGCTTCCGCTCACTTCCCAGGCCGGGCGCACGTACTCGTACAGCCCCTCTTTGCCCCCTTCGCGGCCGTAGCCGCTCTCGCGGTAGCCGCCGAAGCCGGAGGCCGCGTCGAAGAGGTTGGTGCTGTTGATCCAGACCGTGCCCGCCTTCAGCTTGCGCGCCACGTCGAGGGCCAGGTTGATATTCTCGCTCCAGACGGAGGCGGCCAGGCCATAGCGCGTGTTGTTGGCCAGGGCTACCGCCTCGGCGGGCGTCCGGAAGGTCATCGAGACCAGCACCGGGCCGAATATCTCCATCTGGGCGATAGTGGACGGCGGGCGACACGTTGGTGAAGAGGGTTGGCGGGAAGAAAGCTGCCCTCGGTGGGGCAAGACCACGACGGCTGCCAGAGGGTCGCGCCTTCTTCTTCGCCGGTCTTGACCAATTGCCTAATTTGCTCAAGCTGCACAGGCCCGACGATCGCGCCGATGTCCATAGCCTTGTCGAGCGGGTCGCCCAGGCGCAGGCGCTCCATTCGCTCGCGCAGCTTGCCTTCGAGCCGCTCGGCAATATCCTCCTGCACCAGCAGGCGCGATCCCGCGCAGCATACCTGCCCCTGGTTGAACCAGATGGCGTCCACCACGCCCTCCACCACGCTATCCAGGTCCGGAGTCGTCAAAGACGATGAAAGGGCGATTTGCCGCCAAGCTCCAGCGAGAGGCGCTTGCCGCTGCCCGCCGTCACCTGCCTGATATGGCGGCCAACGTCAGTTGAGCCGGTGAAGGCGATCTTGTTGATGTCGGGGTGCTTGAGAATAGCCTCGCCTGCGTCTCGCGCATCGCCTGTGACGATATTGACCACGCCCGGGGGCAGCCCGACCTCGCGGCAAATCTCGGCGAAGGCGAGAGCAGTGATAGGCGTGTAGCTGGCGGGCTTGAGCACGACAGTGTTGCCCATCGCGAGGGCGGGCGCGATCTTCCAGGCCATCATCAGGAGCGGGAAGTTCCAGGGGATGATCTGGCCGACCACGCCGACCGGCACCATGCCGGGCAGCTCGCTCTCCATCAGCTGCGCCCAGCCCGCGTGGTAATAGAAATGGCGCGCCACCAGCGGGAATGTCGATGTCGCGGGTCTCGCGGATTGTCTTGCCGTTGTCCAGGCTCTCGAGCACGGCGAGCAGGCGCGAATGCTTCTGGATCTGGCGGGCGATGGCGTAGAGGTAGCGGGCGCGGACGTGGCCGGGGGTCTTGCTCCAGCCGTCGAAGGCTTTGCGTGCGGCGGCGACCGCGATGTCCACGTCCTCTGCCGTGCCTTTGGCGATCCTGGCGAGGGTCTTGCCGTTGGCGGGGTTGGCGCTCTCGAAGTACTGCCCGCCGGAAGGCTTGCGCCATTCGCCGCCGATGAAGAGGCCGAAAGGCTGGCGCTCGGCTATCCAGTCGAGGCCCGGCTTGCCCGCTTCCGGCGCGGGGCCGTATTCCATTGTCTCGAATATGTCGGCTACGGTTGCCATAGTCGCTCTCCCTTAGATGCTTGCCTAAGTTCCATCACCTTTGCGTGCACCTGTGCCCAATCATTCGCTGGTAGGGTTCCAAGGTGCGCTCCACCAAACGCTTTTCAGCAGTCGCGGCTTATGCACGCGCACAACAGACGGTAAAAGTAGTCCTGCTCTTTGCCACTCTTGTTAGTGATATCGAAGAGGTATCGCCTGTTCGGCTGGTTATCGGCACAACAATTATATCTGCATCCCCGTTTCTAGCAGCACTAGCGCGGGTCGTCGCTTCGCTCCGGTTCCGGCTACTGAATTGGAGGGTCATCTAGAACTACATCGCCAGGCTGGTATTTGGCATGGGCTATAGTTATCGTAGATCCCGTCGGCGTCATCGTATTGAGCTCAGGAGTTGGTCGAGAGCGAACCGAGACCATTCTGTATCCTCTTCAGTCTCTGGCTTCATTTACCACGATTATCACGCGAACCATCTCCTCGTTTGCCAATGACTTGACCAGGGCTCCCGGTAGTTCAAGGCTGCCTTGGGGCCAATTTTTGCAGGGAATTCGTACACTTTCAATGTCTGCTCCTTTACTCAACTATACGATCAGCGTAAAGTTGATTTAACGTTTTATCATTTAGCTCGATCGACTTCCGTTGCCCGCCTAGGAAGTCGTAGATGCTGCCTCGTATTGATCTCGTGCAGTTTTGCTCAGTTGTAGGTCTCTATTAACCTGCTTTGCTCAGACCGATCTTTCCCTGTGTTAATAATATTGCGATAGGGACGGTTGGTCGTCCGGTTGCATTGTGGAAGACATTTCTAACGCCATGCTATGCTGCTCAGATGATCTACCAATCGCAGGGTCGGAAAGCGACGCACGATCTCTTGGCACTTGCCCCGTCGTCGAGGTGCCTATAAGCTTATCGAGCGTCTACCCGTGTTGGCCCCACGCGTACGGCACCGCCTTTGTCCACTCGAATTGGAACCGGGTTGTCATGCAAGTAATGAGCGCCTCCTGGTAGGTTCTTTGTTCTCTTGTTTCTGTTCGTTTCCTAGTTTTTGTACCATTTCTATTTCTATCGACCTTTCTGTTATGGATTTATATTTCGACTTTCAAAGTTCATGCTTGTCCCTAAGGCATCGGGTGCCGGTATGCTGCCGAATACCGCCCTGTGACGAAGAACTCCAGTTGGCGCTCGATGTCGGTCAGGAGGGAGCTGGCGCCGATGCGGAAGAGGTTGGGCATTTGCCATTCGGTGCCAAGCTCTTCTTTCATCAGGATGAGCCAATCGAGGGATTGCTTGGCCGTACGGATACCGCCTGCGGGCTTGAAACCGACCTTGTAGCCGGTCCTGTCAAGGTATTCACGGATGGCGCGCACCATCACCAGGCTTACGGGCAGGGTGGCATTGACGGTCTCTTTGCCGGTGGAGGTCTTGATGAAATCGGAGCCTGCCATCATGCATACGATGCTGGCCTGGTAGACGTTGCGGAGGGTGGCAAGCTCGCCGGTGGCCAGGATGGATTTCATGTGGGCTTCCCCGCATGCTTCGCGGAACGCCTTTACCTCGTCGTAGAGCGCCTGCCAGTTGCCCGTCAGTACGTGGGCGCGCGAGATGACGATATCGATCTCTTTCGCGCCTGCTTCTACGGAGCGGTGGATCTCCTCGATTTTCTCATCGAAGCTGATTTGCGCGGCGGGGAAGCCTGTAGAGACGGCGGCTACAGGTATGCCCGAGCCTTCCAGGGCCTGAACGGCTACGGGCACGAGATTGTGGTATACGCACACCGCACCAACTTTGATACTGAGCCGCTCGGCGCCCAAAGCCTGCAAAATATCGGCGCGCACCGGACGGCGGGCTTTTGCGCATAGCCTGATTACGTTGCCGGGGGTGTCGTCGCCGGAGAGAGTGGTGAGGTCGAGGCAGGTAATGGCGCGGAGGAGCCAGGCTGCCTGCCACTCCTTTTTGACGGTGCGGCGCGTGACCAGGGTAGCGGCCCTGCGCTCAACGGCGCTCCGGTTGATGCGCGTGCTGTACACCCAGTCGAGGTCGAGTGGCGTGCCGGGATTTCGCTCGATAGCTGTGCCCGTCGTGTGCTCGGTAGCATGAGCGGGCGATGAGCCGTTCCCGCCTCTGTGCCCGTTATGCTTCCCATCCGCGCCTATTCGGTGCGTCTCTTTCGCAATATCTGTCATTTCGCCACCCCTGCGCTTTGCGAATTACAAATCACAGCTCCCCGTCAATTCGTAATTCGTAATTCGTGAATTACGTTCACTGGTCTTTCTAGCATAGTATCTGCCCGAAGGTTAGGCTGTCAAGGGGTTAGGTTCCTGGCTCTCCGGCTGTATTACTTGCAAACCTTATCCTGGGGTAATCCTTATATACCCCATTCTGAGCACGCTCAGAATACGCTTATTGGCTTACAATTAGAGTGGAGGAAGGGACCATCAGGATGCACTCTCGTACAGGTCTTTTGCTAATCCATGTTTTTTCAGCCTTCTCCTAGCCCTGCGCCGGGTGCTCCCCGCTCTGCACTTATCCTGGCTTTCAGCGTGCTTAATCTGCTGGTGGCAGCTGCTCTTCTGGCCTGGGTGCTGGGGCATCGCTCCGCCGGTGTTTCGAGTGAGGCCCTCACTCCTCAGCCCACAGTTGTAAGCTTTCTGGCAGGTCCAACCTCCGTCACTGTCATTCCGCCACAAGCCACATCTACCGCACAACCTGTTCTGCCCACCTCCACGCCTGTTCCACCTCGTCTGCCTACAGACACTCCTGTTCCACCCCCCGCACCTACTCGTACATCAGAGCTTTCCACTCCGACCTCAGTGCCTGCGCCACCGACCGAAACGCTCGTACGGCCGACGCTTACAGCCGCCGCACTACCCTTCACAGGCACCCCTCCGCCGGAGGCCTCACCCCCACAGCTTCTTCCTCTACCGACTGAAACGCCTTTGCTCTCTGCACCGCCCACACCCGTACCGGCGCCGCCCGCAATCCGGCCGGCCGCTGTGATAATCGATGTTCCCTACTACGTTCGGCGAGGTGATACCCTCTCAGGGCTGGCTGTCCGCTTCCACACCACTGTGAGCGCCATCATGCGGCGCAACCGCCTTGGCAGCACGACGATTTACACGGGCCAATACCTTATTATCCCTGATCCATGATGACCAAGTTGTCAGTTGTCAGTTGTCAGTAGATGATCGTCGCCTGGTCACCGGTCACCGGTCACTAGCCCCTGGTGCATGTTCATGAAAGATATTGGGGAATAGGGAGTTTCGGGGACACCCCCGGCCCCGGCAGGGGAGCGCCCCTGCACCCCCGATCCTGCGCCAGCCCCTAGTGGATTTTCGTGAGGGATATTAGGGAATAGGAAGTTTCGGGGGACACCCCCGGCCCCGGCAGGGGAGCGCCCCTGCACCCCCTCTTTCGCTTTACCGTGTCTGATCCTGCACTAGCCACTAGCCACTAGCCACTAGCCACCGGTCACTGGTCACTAACCCCTGACCCCTGCTTCGCGTATAATAAACTGCCCACCTGAATCCCTGCGGCATATCTTATAACCATCTCAGGACAAATGACTTGATAGTTCGCCCAAGCTCTTACAGGCGAGGGCGCGCCAAGGACAACGACGAGGACCACGCTCGTCCGCCTGACCGCGCCACGCTGGCTCGCCTCATCCGTCTTGCCCGCCCCTACTGGAAATTGCTGATTGTATCGGCCGTGTGCCTGGCAGTATCCACTTTGCTGCAGCTTTCTTTCCCCTTGCTCTTGCAGCGTATCGTGGATAGCGCCATCACCTACAAGGATGTGGGAATGATGACCGCCAGCGCTCTGGTGCTTGTGGGCGTTTTCCTGGTACAGGCTGTGTTCAACTTCGGACAAACGTATCTCATCTCTTATACAGGCGAGCGGCTGGTGGCCGACGTGCGTAAGAGCGTCTTCACTCACCTTCAGCGCCTCTCGCTCGGTTTCTACGATAACCAGCGGGTGGGAGAGCTTACCTCGCGCCTCAGCAACGACGTCACTGTGGTGCAGGCCGGCCTCACCAACAACCTGATCGGCCCGCTCGGCCAGGTGCTTACCCTGGTGGGCGGTTTGACCATGATCATCCTCATCGATTGGCGGCTGATAGCGCTGGTGCTCGTGGTGGTACCGCCGGTAATGCTTACGGGCATACTCTTTGGTAGGCGCCTGCGGGGGATGTCGGAGAGAGCGCAGGCGGCCCTCGGCGTCGCTACAACCGTGCTTGAGGAAACGCTGACCGCACCACGTGTTGTCAAGGCCTTCGGGCGGGAAGATTACGAGATCGGGCGCTATGGCAGCGCCGTGGAAGAGTCGTTCAATGTGGGCCTCATGCGCATCCGCACGCGCTCCGTCTTCATCTCGTTCATCACCCTGATCAGCTTCGCCGCGCTGGCCGGTATCATGTGGTTCGGCGGGAACGAAGTGCTGAACGGCAACCTTTCTCCCGGCCAGTTATTCATACTTCCACTTTACATAATCATGGCAACCGCTCCAATCAGCGCTCTCACCGGGGTGTACGCCCAGTTTCAGGAGGCAAGCGGCGCGGCTCACAGGCTCTTCGAGATCCTCGACACCGAGCCCGATATCAAGGATTCGCCGGGCGCGGTGCCTCTGCCGGCTCCGGCCCGTGGCGAAGTTGAGCTACGCGATATCACTTTCCATTACGTGAACGGCCCGGACGTACTCAAGGAGTTATCGCTCAAGATTGAGGAGGGAACCGTCATGGCCCTGGTTGGGCCAAGCGGCGCTGGCAAGACGACCCTTGCCAGCCTGGTGCCGCGCTTCTACGATGTGGCGGATGGTGCTGTGCTCGTTGACGGCCAGGACGTGCGGGACCTTACAATGAACAGTTTGCGCGACGCCATCGCTATCGTTCCACAGGACCCGCAGTTATTCGGCGGCACAATATACGACAACATCGCCTACGGCCGCCTGGACGCCACCGAGGCCGAAGTCGAGGACGCTGCGCGCGCAGCCAACGCTCATAACTTCATTATCGACTTCCCGGATGGCTACCGGAGCATTGTCGGCGAGCGTGGGGTAAAGCTGTCCGGCGGGCAGCGCCAGCGAGTGGCCATCGCCCGCGCCATCCTGCGTGACCCTCGCATCCTGATACTGGACGAAGCCACGTCGTCGCTCGACAATGAGAGCGAGCGGCTGGTGCGCGACGCGCTCGACAGGCTGATGAAGGGGCGTACCACTCTTATCATTGCCCATCGACTCACCACCGTGGAGCGCGCCGACAAAATCGCCGTCATCGAAGCCGGTCGCCTGGTGGAGATAGGCACCCACCGCGAGCTGCTGGCGCATGCCGGCCTCTATTATCGCCTTTACACAAAGAGCGCCGCCGGTCTTCCCCTGGAAGAATTGCCCCCAACCGACGACCTCGAAGAGCTAGCGACACGGGAAGTTGTAGGCGGGAGTACGAGTCCAGTGGGCAGTGAGCCAGTGACGCACGGATGGGCAGTGGGCATGCTGCCCACTGCCCACTGCTCACTGCCCACTGGTACTAATACCACAGCCTCACAAGCATAACTAACGCTTATACAAAGTGGCCGTTTACATGGGCGGTTGCTCGGTTATAATAAGGCGAACTTTCCCCGGATTTAAATTCAGATTCCAGGTTGAGCAAGCAACCCAGAATCGAAAATCATACGTCCAAAAATCCACCGAATCTCCAGGCTAGAAAGAACCCGATGCGTATCGCCTACTTCGACTGCTTCGCCGGTATATCAGGCGAAATGCTACTCGCCGCGCTGATTGGTGCGGGGTTATCACCTGGTGCGCTGCAGCGGGTGCTATCCGGCCTATGTGCCTGCGGCTTTGAGCTGGACGTGCAAGGCGTCGTCCGCAAAGAGCTGTCGGGCACTTATTTGAACGTTATTGAAAAAGCCACCTCCCATAACGGCCCGCCCCGGCGCAATGGCAACAGGGCCGGAAGTTCGGATCAGCACAATAGTTTGCAGCTCTTGTCTACCTCCCAGATTATAGGCAAAAGCTCTCTGCCTGACCTGATTAAGCAAACCTCACTGGCAATCTTCCACAGGCTCGAGCAGGCGGAGGCGGCAATTTCGCCCCAAAATGGCAATATGAATGTGGAACCGAGCCGGGTTACCGACATGGTGACAGTGGTCGGGGTAGTGGCGGGGCTATCGCTGCTCGGTATCGGCAGAGTGGAATGTTCGCCGATTCAGTTGGCAGCGGAGTGACATACAGCGCTGTGGGCATCAGACCCGCCCTGTCGCCCGTGGCTACTGAGATCCTCCGGACAGCTTCGGTGCCCGTCTACGGCAGCCATATGGCAGGCGAGATGGTCACCCCCATTGGAGCAGCCATCATTACCACCATAGCATCTGCCTTCGGCGCCGTTCCCGCCATGAAAATCGAAGCGGTTGGGTACGGAGCAGGCAAGTACGACCTTACGGAAGCCCCGAACCTCGTTCGCTTATTTATCGGTGATACTTTACACCAGGTAGCCAGCAATCAGTCGATGAGCTTGCGAACTATTGCCGGTAGCCCTGTGACCGGTGGTCCGCCTACCGGCAATAGTTCGCAAGCTCATCAACCGACAACCGGCAGCACGCCAGCGGCTCCCGTGATAGCACAGCCCACCGGCGCAACCGGGTCTGAAGTTCGCAGCCCAACCATCCCCTGGCGCCAGGCCTTTCGTCGCCAGTCACGAAGAATGGGCAACCCTCACAGTGCACGGTCACCAGCAAAGCGGCCGGCAACGACTTGCTTCATAAGCGAATTCTTAATTTTGAATTCTAAATTAACTCAGAATTCAAAATTAAGAATTCAGGTCAGTATTCCCCGCCTGCGCAGGTAGTGAAGCACCAGGTCCTCGAAGGGCTGGTCGGTTGTTATCTGCATGTAGTTGATGCCTCGGCGGCGGCAGAACTCCTCGATCTCGGACTGCCATGCCTCGAACTTCTCGCGATAGAGGTCGAGGATGCCGCCATCTATTGACACCTCCTGGGTCGCGCCCGTCTCTATATCTTTGAGGCGAAGATCGCCAATCAAGGCCAGCTCGGGGTGGATCTCGGCCGGGGCCAGTATATGCAGCACGTTCACCTCATGGCCCGCGGCCTGCAAAGCCTTCAGACCCTCTATGCCGCCGCCTTCCACAAGCAAATCGCTGAGCACGAAGAGGAGGCCGGGGTAGCGTGCCTGGCTTGCGTACTGGCGCAGCATGAGATCGAGGTTTGTCGTGCCCTCCGCCTTTACCCCCGCGATGAAGCGCAAGAGCGACACCGCGTGTCCCTTCCCTCGCACCGCCGAAAATCGCTGCAACCCGGCCTGACTGAAAGCGGTGAGGCTCAGCCTATCAAGGTTCGAGAGGGTAATATATCCGAGCGCCGCTGCCATTCGCCTGGCATAGACCAGCTTATTCTGGTCGTGAGTGTTCGTGCCAGGTGCAGGAGCCACCACCCCCCCGATCGCACGCACCTCCAGAATCGACCGGAGCTACCGGTGCCGTAAGGGTGATATCGTTCGGGTCGCCCCAATCCATCGACTTGCTCGCATCGAGCAGCAAGTGAACTGTAAGATCCTCCTCTTCCTGAAAGAGCTTGATGAAAAGGCGCTCCATTCGAGCGTAAGCGTTCCAGTCGACCCGGCGCAAATCGTCACCGTGTGTGTAATTGCGATAATCAGCGAACTCGACCGACTGCCCGCGCTTGGGGCTGCGGCGCTCGCCTTTCATCCGCCCTGCTTTCAGCTTGCGGCTGACCAGTGACAACCGCTCCAGCTTCCGCATGAAGTCGGCGTTGAAGAGGGTGTCGTAGAAGGACTGTGTGTTAGATGGTACTTGCATGGCGCAATCTTGAATCTGAATTCTTAATTTTGAGTTCTTGATTTCCGTCGTTAACTAAGAATTCAAAATTAAGATTAGAATTCGAGCTGGGGTTATTTCTCTCCGCAAACCATGAATAGCAGCAGCATAATCAGCCCATTGGGGCCGCAAAGCTCTTCGTAAGATTCGACCACGAGATCGAACTCTCGCTGCGTTATCTTGCCCGCCTCAAGATCGGGCCTGAGTGTTTCGGGGCTAAGCTGGGGAGCCATGAAATCCATGCCTACCTCGTCGCTGTGGATCACCAGGGCCTCCATGGTGCAATTCCGGAAGCCGGCCTTCTGAAGAATGCGCAGCAGCTTTCTGCCGACATAGCGGTTGCCGCCCTTCTCTTTGTGTTCGGCGGTTAATCTATCGTTCATCGCCTTCAGCTCGGGCGGGTCTGGAGGCTCCCACAGGTGCTCGTCATCGTCAATATCGAGCACCACGAATTTGCCCCCCGGCTTCAATATTCGCCTGACCTCGCGAGCCGCGCCCACCGGGTCAGGTAGATGCTGGAATAGATAGCGAGCGATCGCGAAATCGAAGCTATCGTCCGGCAACTTAGTACCCATGACCGATCCCTGGACGATTGCAAGCCTATCACCGCTCTTGCCGGCCAGATATCCCTGGGCGCGCTCTATCATTACCGGGTCGATTTCAAGGGCAGTCACTTTGCTGGAAGGCAGCATATCAAGCAGCTCACCGGTTATGAAACCCGGCCCGGCTCCCACGTCTATCACCGACATACCGTCGCGCAAACCCCACCACTTGAGGTCGCGTGCTTCTTTTGGCCAGGTTGTTAGCGCCTGGTCGCGCAGCCGCTCCACTTCCCGGTCTACGCCGCCGGGTATTGAGCTGATTTCATAGGCGCTCTCGGTTGCCATGACATCCTCCTCGTTATCAGTTACCCACAATCATCGATTACCGATTACCTCCGGCTGATCGCTGCTCGACATTCCATCATATTGCACAATTCGGCCGCTTTGTCCAGCGAGCGGGGTTCGTAGGGCTCAGCATCAAACAGCCGATGTTAACACAACAGGGCCATCGAATTGGTTGCCTTCCGGTGGGCAGCGGGCAGTGAACGGAGTGAAGAAGTTGTCTTCAGCGCACACTGCCAGGGATAGTGACCCTTCACTGCGTTTAGAATGACAAGGTCCAGGCGGGTGGCACGCCCTGGCCATTTTCTCCACTTTGACAAAGCCCTGGTCACTTATGATAAGGCGTGATAACGGGAGGGACCACAACTTGTGGTCCCTCCCGTCAGTGGTCCCCGGTGGCTCAGTTATAAGTGGATGTCAGACAAAAAGCAGGTTGCGTGGGGCGGGTAAACGTGCTAAAATTGCTCCGCATCGCATCCCCTCGATCCTATGGACGCGAATGTGCGCTCCAACTCAGCAGTCAAAAGGGAGCACTCACTTTATGCATCGCGAATACCATAAATGGTATAGCCCCCATCTCAATCGAGAGATGGAGCTTTTATTATTCGGGACCGGGGGACGTCCCATCATCGCCTTCCCTACCTCCTTGGGCCACTTCTACCAGAACGAAGAATTCTGGTTAATCGGCACTCTCTCCGAAAGGTTCGACAGCGGCGCCTTACAAATGGTTTGTGTGGACGCCATTGACGGCAAGTCATGGTACAACCGGGGCATCTCACCCCACGATAGGGCACAGCGCCATAACCAGTACGAGCAATATCTTCTGTATGAGGTTATCCCTTTTTTCCGAGAGAGGAACGGGAGGGTAGATATCGATCTAAACCTGGCAGGAGCGTCGTTCGGGGCTTATCACGCGATTAATTTGGCTTTCAGGCACCCCGATAGGGTGCGGCGGATACTGGCTATGAGCGGGGCCTATTCGCTGGAGTTCCTGACGAGAGGGGGGTACGACACGGAGGTCTATTTCAATTCTCCCCTCGAATATGTGCCCAACCTTCACGACGACTGGTACCTGTCGAGAATGAGACAACAGGAGATCATCCTGCCGGTGGGCTCGGAAGATATTTCCCGTGGCTCGACCGAGGCATTATCCCGTGCGCTGTGGGACAAGGCCGTTCCCAACAACCTCGATTTATGGGGCGGGGCATGGCACGATTGGCCCTGGTGGAAGTTGATGGTGTTAAGAGTATCTCTGGTGAAAAGGGGGATTGTATGGCTGAAGAGAAGATTGTTGGTTTGCTGGTGGGTCGGGAGAACACATTTCCACACGCCTTCATAGACCGTGTGAAATCAAAGAATATGGGCGTGCGCGCCGAGTTCTGCCGGTTGGGCGGCACCCGCATGGACGAGACTATCCCTTACGCCGTGATCGTGGACCGAATCTCGCACGAGATACCATACTACCGGGGCTATCTCAAGAAAGCGGTGTTGGACGGCTGTGTGGTCATAAACAACCCCTTCTGGTGGGCCGCCGACGACAAATTCTTTGAGGCATGTGTGGCGACCAAGCAGGGTGTGGCTGTGCCCAGGACCATCGTGCTGCCTCAGAAATCGTACGTTGAGGGCGTGGTTTCCGAATCGTTGCGTAACCTGCAATACCCTCTCGATTGGAAATCGATCTCCGAATATGTGGGCTTTCCATGCTTTCTCAAGCCATTCTGGGGAGGGGGCTGGAAGAACGTCTACAAGGCGCACAATCTTGACGAGCTGGTCTGGTGCTTCGACCAGACGGGCGAGCTTGGGATGATTTTGCAGGAGGGCATCGAGTTCGATAAATATGCCCGCTGCATCTGCCTGGGGCAGAAGAATATCAAAGTAATCAGGTACGAGCCTGGCAACCCGTTCCACCTACGCTACGTCGTGGAAGACCCGGCCCATTTCTTCGGTGAAGAGTTGCACGACAGGATCGTGCGGGACGCGATCACCCTTACCAGCAGCCTCGGCTACGACATGGACACCGTAGAGTTTGCCGTGCGCGACAACATCCCCTACGCGATCGACTGGCTGAACCCCGCCCCCGATATGGACTACCATTCGATCACACCCAGCTATTTCGAATGGGTGGTGGAGAATATGTCAGACCTCGTAATCGACCGCGCGCTTAACGGTTATACTCCAGGCGCAAACTACCGCTGGGATAGCTTCCTCAACTCGACCCCTCCGCCCATGGGCACCCCCATCAAGGATTGGACCGAATTCGCCCACGAGGACGTGGCAGGCGCCGCCCAGGAGGCGAAAAAAGGTGAGCGGGAAGGCGTAAAACGAAAAACGAAAAACGAAAAACGATAACCGCCAAGACGCCAAGATCCGCCAAGATCGCCAAGGTTCTCATGGGTATTATAACCATAATAATCCTCTGTGTACTCTGTTATTCAAAACAATAATATCCTGTGACCTTCGTGACCTTCGTGACCTTCGTGATCTTCGTGTCTTTGTGGTAAAAACAATAAAAACCTTGGCGATCTTGGCGGATCTTGGCGTCTTGGCGGTGAAAGAAAAACGTTTGTCCAAGCAGCAACAGCAAGAGGTGTGCAATGAGCTTTGTTCCAGATGCGAGTATTGAGGCGGAGAGCGCGCACCCCGCTATTGAAGATTATCACGAGTTTCTGGCAGGCAATCCCCGGGTGGCTGCCGATTCTCAGGAGATGCTGGCTCGGTTGAGCGAAGAGCGTCTGCTGGTGTTCCGTGGCGAGCCGTTTAGCCGGTATTTGAGACCGCACTTCGTCACCGCCGGGCAATACTCGGTCATAAAAGATGTGGTTGGTACGCTCGCGTCGGCCATGATAAAGCTTCGGCGGGCCGCCTTGCACGACGAGAACCTGCTCGCGCAGCTTGATCTGACGCCAACCGAGCGCCATCTCGTTATGGTCGATCCAGGCTTCGAGGAGCCTTCGCCCGAGCGCGCGCCTCAACTCGTTCTGGTCGGAGCGCGACTGGCGCTTTGTGGAGATGAACGCCGAATCGCCCGCTGCCATAGCTTACGAAGACGTGCTTGCCGAGGTATTCCAGGAATTGCCTGTCATGAAAGAATGGCAGGCGAAGAGCGGGTACAGGGTCCAGGCCGCTGTATGCCCGCGACCGCTTCATGCAGGCTATCGAGGACGTCTGGCGGGAGTTTCGGGCCAACAGGGGCGCGAGCAACTTCAACGAGCAGCCCAATATCGCGATCGTGGATTGGGAGGATGTGGCGACTTCCACCGAGTTCGAGCTTTTCGAGCAGTACTTCCACTCGAAAGGCTTGAATGTGCTTATAACCGCGCCTGAGCGGCTCGAGTTCAAAGACGGCAGGCTGCGCGACGGCGATTTCGTGATCGACATCTACTACAAGCGAGTGCTTACCAGTGAGCTGCTTGAGAAGCCCGAGGCAGCGAAAGCAACCCTTGACGCTTACGAAGCGGGCGCGGTGTGCGTCATCAACTCGTTCCGCGCCAAGCTGCTGCACAAGAAGATGAGCTTCGGGCTGCTGCACGACGACGCCAACGCCCATCTCTTCAGTGCCCATGAGCTTGACATAATCCACCGCCATATCCCCTGGACGCGCAAAGTCGCGGAGGGGCATACCACCTTCAACGACCGGCAAATCGACCTTATTCCTTTCATTTCGGAAAACCGTGAGCGGCTGGTGTTGAAGCCGAACGACGAGTACGGCGGGAAAGGGCGTCACCATTGGCTGGGCGTCGAATGAGGACGAATGGCAGCGGGCCATCAAGGAAGCGCTTGCCAGCCCCTTCGTGGTCCAGTGGGCCGTTCACCTGGACCAGGAGTCGTACCCGTATTACGACCCGACGCACGGGGTCAGCTTCCGCGACCTCACCGCCGACCTCGATCCATTCGTATTCGGCTCGGATACCCAGGGCGTGCTGACCAGGCTATCGTCAGCTGCCCTCCTCAACGTAACCGCGGGCACAGGCTCGGTAGTGCCGACGATGGTGGTGGAGAAGAAGTGAGAAATGAGAAATGAGACATGAGAAGTGCGCTAGGTTCTCATATCTCATTTCTCATTTCTTGTACAGGAGCTAGCTATGGAGAAAATGTTCACTATCGGGGTCGAGGAAGAGTTCCAGATCGTGGACCCCTCGACGCGCGATCTGAGGCCGCATGTCGAGCAAATGCTTGCCAGCGGGGGCGAGGCGCTGACGGAGAATATCAAGCGCGAGATGATACAGTCGATGGTGGAGACTGTCAGCCCCATCTGCGAGAATGTGGAGCAGGCGCGGCAGGAAGTGGTCAAGCTCCGTTCAGGGCCTGGGGCAACTGGCGACCACAACGGGGCTGGCGATTGTCGGCGCGGGCGCACACCCTTCTCGCACTGGCAGAGCCAGCTGATCACCGAACACGATCGCTACAAGGTGCTTGAGCAAGATCTGCAGGATGTGGTGCGCTCCATCCTCATTTTCGGGCTGCATGTGCATGTCGGCATACCTGACCGCGATTTGCTGATCGACATCATGAACGAGGCGCGCTATTTCCTGCCCCATATGCTGGCCCTCTCATCGAATTCGCCCTTCTGGCAGGGCCGAGTCGACCGGGTTGAAATCGTACAGGACGATTGTGTGGCAGCAGTTCCCGCGCACCGGCATCCCGTCCACGTTCAACTCGTGGGCGGAGTTCGAGGGGTTCGTCAACCTGCTGGTGCAGACCAACTGCATAGACAACGGCAAGAAAATCTGGTGGGACTTGAGGCCGCACCCCTATTTCAGCACCCTGGAGTTCAGGGTGTGCGATATGCCCACCACTGTCAACGATGCGATCATGCTGGTGGCGCTCTTCCAGGCGATTGTGGCCAAGCTATACAAGCTGCGGCAGCAGAACGTGGGCTTCAGACTATATGACAGGGCCCTCATCATGGAGAACAAATGGCGTGCGGCGCGCTACGGCATCGACGGCATGTTGATAGACTTTGGCAAGCGCGCCGAGGTGCCCATGCGCCAGCTTGCCGTCGAGCTGCTTGAGTTCGTGGACGACGTAGTTGACGAGCTTGGGCAGCCGGGAAGCGGTCAACCACATTCATACCCTGCTGCGAGAGGGCACCGGGGCCGACAGGCAGCTTGAGGTGTACCGCAAGACGGGCGATATGAACGCGGTAGTCGACTATTTGATCTCGTCTACCCTGCGCGATCTGCAATAGCCCAGTTGTCGGTTATCAGTTGTCAGTTGTGCAGTTGTCAGGACGGACGATCGACGAGCAACGACCGACGAAGAAACGAAACGGGTCACTGGTCACTGGTCACTGGTACGCGTAGGAGGACGTTGTAACGCGGAATGATTGAGATAAGCACAATGCTGCTCGAGATCGTGCTCAGGACCTTTATCGTCTACCTGGTCGTTGTGTTCGGGTCTGCGCTTCTTTGGAAAGCGCGAGCTTGGGCAGATGACCCCCTTCGACCTGGTGCTGATCCTGACCCTGAGCAACGCGGTGCAGAACGCCATGACCGGTCCGGATACCTCACTAACGGGTGGCATCGTGTCGGCGGCCACGCTGCTTACAGCGAACTGGGCTCCTATCGAACCTGGTTGCGAGAGTACCGTTTGTAAGGAAGTGGCTGGAAGGTGAGCCGAGCATGCTGGTGCAGGACGGCCACATATTCTTACGACCATATGAAGCACGAAGGCGTCGACATGGATGAGCTGCTGATGGCAGCGCGCGAGCACGAGATTGGACCGCATCTCGCAGATCGGCAAGGCAACCCTCGAAGTGGACGGTACGATCAGCGTTCTCGCTAAAGATGAAGAGGACGGCGGTCATAGCTCGAGAACACGGCGCAGGCACAGAGCACATAGGTGACATACGTAGTTGTCAGTTGTCAGTTGTCAGTTGTCAGTAGACGACGAAGGTCGACTGCCCACTGCCCACCGTCTACTGACAACTGACAACTGACAACTGACAACTGACGACAGGAGGTTCAACGATGAAATCACCTATTACAGTAGCAATTACCGGCGGGGCCGGGCAGGTGGCATATAGCCTGATTTTCAGGGTTGTGAACGGCGAGGTATTCGGGATGGACCAGCCGGTGAGCCTGATCCTCAAGGAAGTGCCGCAGTTCGTGAGCACGCTTGAGGGGGTGAAGATGGAGCTTGAGGATTGCGCGTTCCCGCTGCTGCGCGACGTGACAATCACCGATAGCGACTCTGAGGGATTCAGCGGAGCGAACTGGGCGCTCCTGGTGGGCGCGACGCCGCGCACGCAAGGGATGGAGCGCAAAGACCTGCTCACGATGAACGCGACCAGCTTCCGCGAGCAGGGCGAGGCCATCAACAAGACTGCGGCCTCTGACATTCGCGTAGTAGTCGTGGGCAACCCCTGCAATACGAACTGCCTGATCGCCATGCACCACGCATCCGATGTGCCACGCGACAGGTTCTCGGCCCTCACACGTCTCGACCAGAATCGGGCGGCGGCGCAACTGGCCATCAAGTCGGGCAAGCTGGTCACAGATGTCACGAAGATGACTATCTGGGGCAACCATAGCTCCACGCAGTACCCCGATTTCGAGAACGCCCTGATCGGCGGCCAGCCCGCCACGAAAGTGATCGGCGATCGCGATTGGCTCGAAAACCAGTTCGTGGAGACCATCCAGAAGCGCGGGGCGGCAATACTAGCGGCGCGCGGCAAATCAAGCGCGGCGTCGGCGGCCAGCGCGATACTCGACCACGTGCGAAGCATGGTCAACCCCACGCCCGACGACAATTGGTTCAGCGCGGCCATCATCTCGGATGGCAACAACTACGGCATCGCCGACGGCCTGATCTTCTCGTTCCCCTGCCGCTCGGATGGCAAAGGCGATATCCAGAGGGTCGAAGGCGTAGACGTCTCCGCCTACGGTCGCAAGAAGCTCGATACCACCCAGTTCGAGCTGATCGCGGAGCGCGAGGACGTGAAGGATCTTCTGTAAGTGAGGGCATAAAGGGGATGCACCGCGGTTGAAACCGCGGTGCGAGTGCTCGCCGGGACCTTTATTTGATTTTAGAGATAACACCTCCGTGCAAAGGCGCATTCGAGGGGCGGCCAGGCTTGGCCGCCTCGCTTGCTATCCTCGCTTGCTGTAGGGTAATTCATGGAATGTTATAGCTGCAAATCTATCAGTGGAGAGCGTCGGATTTCTCCAGGGCCGGTGGTCTACGAAGGCGAGCACTGGATAGTTGATCACGCTTATCCATGTGGGATGAAAGGCTGGCTTGTGATCGTGCTGAAGAGGCATGCCGAAGCCTTGCACGAGCTAAGCGGTGCGGAAATCGCGGAGTTGGGCCAGCTCATGGAGAAGTCCAGCAAAGTCCTTCATGAAGTGCTCGGGACCCAAAAAGAGTATGTGGCCCTCTTCGCGGAGGCGGAGCATTTTAAGCATGTGCATATGCATGTGATTGCACGCGCGGAGGACCTGGCTTCGGAGCTAATAGGTCCTGGCATTTTCAAGATGCTGAAGCCGGCCGAACGGGACGTAATTGCGCCGGAAGAGATCAAGAGCTTCTGTGAGGAGTTGCAGGCCCATTTCATGTCTCCGAGTCGCCAGAGGTTGTGATATGGAGGCTAATCAGCAGGCTTGGCGGACAGTTGGTGCTCAGCGTGTCACCTAGACGGGCGGCATAGCCCGGGTATTTTCTCGACTTTGCATCAGTCGTGTGCTAATCAATTACCCTCTTGACAGCAGGCAAAAGGTTGCTTCACTCATCAACTAACGCCTTCGTGCAAGCGATTAGACGATTTTGCCCCCAGACTGTACAATAATAAATGGCACAAAAACAATACGGAGGAGGCACTGATGATATTAGGTGTCCCGAAAGAGATAGTCCCGGGCGAAAATAGAGTTGCGCTGATCCCGGACAGCGTGGCGCAACTGGTAAAGAAGGGAGTACAGGTGCTGGTCGAGACCAATGCAGGCCTGAACTCCTCTTTTTTGGATGAGGCTTACGAGAAGGCCGGGGCCAAAATTGTCGCCCGATGCCGCCACTCTCTACAGCCAGAGCGATTTGATCTGCAAGGTCCAGCGCCCGTTCGTCAACGAGCAGACGGGCAAGAACGAAATTGCCATGATGAAGCCCGGCTCCGTGCTTATCACCTTCTTCGCGCCCCTCGTCAACCACGACATCGTGCAGCGCCCTTGCCGACGCCAGGATCACCAGCTTCAGCATGGACGCCATCCCGCGCACCACACGCGCCCAGAGCATGGACGCTCTTTCCTCGATGAGCACTGTGGCCGGGCTATAAGTCTGTGCTGATGGCTGCCAACTCGATGGGCAAGTTCTTCCCGCTGCTGATGACGGCTGCCGGAACCGTGCCGCCGGTGCGAGTGTTCGTGCTCGGCGCGGGTGTGGCGGGCCTGATGGCTATCGCTACGGCCAGGCGGCTCGGCGCGGTAGTAGAGGCGTTCGATGTGCGTCCCGCCGTTAAAGAGCAGGTGGAGAGCCTGGGCGCGAAGTTCGTTGAGATGCCGATCGAGGAGCAAACCGAGACCAAGGGCGGCTATGCGGCCGCGCTTTCGGAAGAGGCCCACAAGCGCGAGGTCGAGATGCTTCACAAGCATGTGAAGGACTCGGACGTGGTGATTACCACCGCGCTGATCCCGGGTAGGCCTGCTCCTGAGCTTGTGAACGAGGATATGGTGGCGGACATGAAGCCCGGCTCCGTGATCGTCGACCTGGCCGCCGAGAACGGCGGCAACTGCACTCTGACCGAGCCCGGCTGCGACTTCATCAAGCACAACGTGCGCATACTGGGCCCGCTCAACGTGCCCAGCAGCATGCCCATACACTCCAGCCAGCTCTACTCGAAGAACGTATCCAACCTGCTGGCATTGATGCTGACCAAGGAAGGCGAATTCAACCTCAATATGGAGGATGATATCGTGGCGGGCACGCTCATCACGCACGACGGCGAAATAAAGCACACGGCGGTCAAGGCGGCGGTGGACGCCGCAGCCGCAAGGAGTAAGCGACATGATCTACAGGTGCATTGACACACATGGGCCGCTCGCAAACGTCGCCGTGGCCACCGAACCTGGACAGCTCATCGGGGCTGCCCACGCTTTTCATGATAATTGTGGTGTTCGTGCTGGCCGTGTTCCTGGGCGTGGAGGTAATCTCGCACGTTCCTACACTGCTGCACACGCCCCTCATGTCGGGCACAAACGCTATACACGGCATCGTGCTTGTGGGCGCGATGATCGTGCTGGCGCAAGCCGGCGATAACCTGCTCCTGCTGATACTGGGCTTCATTGGCGTGGTGTTCGGCGCGGGTAACGTGATGGGAGGCTTCGTAGTGACCGACAGGATGTTGCAGATGTTCAAGAGGAAGCCGCAACCTGGAGGCAAGCAGTAAGAATATGGACTTTACTACTCCACAACTATATATCGAGATAGCCTACCTGATCGCGGCTGTTACCTTCATCATCAGCCTCCATCGCCTGAGCAACCCCGCCACCGCGCGCACGGGCAACCTGACGGCGGCTGCGGGCATGAGCATTGCGCTGCTTGCCACCCTGATAAACCTCCTCAATCAATGGCCTCGACTACCACTTCATCCTGATCATCGTGGGCATGGTTATCGGCGGCGGGATCGGCTTCTACCTTGCGCGCACCGTTCAGATGACGGCCATGCCGCAGATGGTGGCATTATTCAATGGTATGGGAGGCGGGGCGGCGGCCCTCACCTCGCTCTCCGAGTTCTTCGGCAGGCTGAATTCGCATGTGTCGTACAATATCGACTTTTCGATATCGTCGGTGCTGGGCGTGGTTATCGGATGCCTGAGCCTTTCGGGCAGCTTTGTCGCGCTTGGCAAACTGCAAGGCTTCATTTCGTCGGGGCCGGTAACGTATAAGGGCCAGCAGATAGTGAACGCTATCGTGGCGGTGGCTATACTGGCGCTTGCGCTGTTCCTCATCGTCGTGCAGCCGGGCGATACGCACTTAGCTCTGCTCGTGGTCATGGCAGTACTGGCGCTGGTGCTTGGCGTGGCGATCACGATGCCCATCGGTGGCGCGGATATGCCTGTCGTTATCTCGCTCCTCAACTCCTTTACGGGTCTGGCGGCGGCTTTCACGGGCTTCGTATTGCAGAGCAACGTGCTCGTGATCGCGGGCGCGCTGGTTGGCGCATCGGGTATGCTGCTCACCCTGCTGATGGCCAAGGCGATGAACCGGCCCGTCACGAACGTGCTGTTCGGTGCGTTCGGCACCGGTGGCGGCACGGAAGCGTCGACTACGAGCGCCGAAGGTAAGTCTATACGCGAGCTGAACGTTGATGACGTGGCAACCTTGCTGGCTTATGCAAACCAGGTGGTGATCGTGCCGGGATACGGTATGGCGGTGGCGCGAGCGCAAAACGCTGTACAAGAGCTTGCAAAATTGCTTGAGGCTCGCGGTGTGGAGGTCAAATACGGCATACACCCGGTGGCCGGCCGCATGCCGGGTCACATGAACGTGCTGCTGGCCGAAGCCGACGTGCCTTACAACCAGCTCTACGAGATGGAGGACATCAACCCAGATATGCCGCGCACAGACGTTGTGCTTGTGATCGGCGCGAACGACGTGGTGAACCCGGCGGCGCGCAACGACCCCAAGAGCCCAATCTACGGCATGCCTATCATAGACGTCGACAAGGCTCAGAACGTGATCGTAATGAAGCGCAGCATGCGCAGCGGCTTCGCGGGCATCGATAACCCGCTCTTCTACGAGCCGAAGACCGCCATGCTCTTCGGTGACGCGAAGGACGTGGCCTCGGCACTTGCGTCGGCTGTGAAGCAGCTTTAGGCAAAGAGAACAGGTTAAACTATCAGGGCGCACCTGGGTGCGCCCTGAATAGTTTAACCCCGCAGCCAATTCCCCTTAGATAATTTAGGTCATTTGTGCTAATATATGGAAGCAGACAAACGCTGGTGAAAGGAGCAGAGGATGATAAGTAAAATAAGCACCGTGTGTATCTTTGTTAGCGACCAGCAACGTGCCAAGGAATTCTATGTGAACGTGCTCGGCTTTGAGCTGCGGCAGGAGGCACCGCTCTACCCCGGCTCAGATTCCCTGTGGATAGCCGTGGCTCCGGCAGGTGCGCAGACCGAAGCGATACTGTACCTGCCCGACGAGAACTGGGAGCACTACCGGCAGGTGGTGGGCAAATCACAGGCCGTCACATTCACTGTCACGGATATGGAGACGACACATGCCGAGCTGAAAGCCAAAGGGGTCACGTTTGCGCAGGAGCCCAGTGTAGAGCCATGGGGCACATACGCCCAGATCGAGGACTCGGAAGGCAATCACCTTCTCATCGTTGAAGAGCCGACGAGATAAACAAGTTTTCGGAATCAAAAAGAGCAACCCGCTCGCCATCAGCGAGCGGGTTGCTCTTTTTGCGGAAATAAACTATAAGTTTGAGGTTAATGTCTGCAAAATGGGAGGCATCTAGATGAATACAAACATAGGTAAAGATAGGAAAGTATATGATTGCGCGGTAGTGGGGGCAGGGCCTGCGGGGCTGTCGGCGGCGCTGTACATGGGCAGGATGCGCCGGAGCGTGGTTGTCATAGACGACCGCGAGGGTCGCTCGACCTGGCACCAGGTTAATCGTAACTACCTGGGCTTTCCGGATGGCATACACGCAAACAAGCTTCGCGAGGTTGGCAGGCAGCAGGTGGAGAAATACGATGTGACCTTCTTGAGCGCGACGGCTGAAGAAGTGCGGGCCGACGGGGAAGGGCGCGAGCGGCGCTTTCATTTCAAGACCACCAGGGGGCCTCTGGTCTCTCGTACAGTGATCCTGGCGACAGGAGTGAGTGACAGCTTTCCCGAGTTCGAGGGGAGTATGGAGTGTATAGGCACGACAATGTTCTGGTGTATTATATGCGATGGCTATGAGACGATAGGCAAGAGGGTTGTGGTGCTGGGACATAGTGAGAGGGCGGCATCACTCGCGCTGGAACTGCTGACTTTCACCGACAAAGTTACCGTCGTTTCGTGGGATAAGCCGTTCGACATCACATCTCAACGGCTGGCTACGCTCAAAGAGCACGGAGTGACACTGTACAACTCGACCTGCTCGACCTACCAGTGCGCTTCCGAAGGGAAGTTATCTTCGATTCTGCTGGAGGATGGTACTGAAATAGGACTTGACGGCCTCTTCGTTACCCAGTATATTAAGCCAAATACGCAATTAGCTGAACAGCTTGGAGTGATGCTCGATGAGAATGGTTACATAGTTGCTGATGTCGAGCAGGTCACGAATATCGAAGGCGTCTACGCCGCCGGCGACTGCACAAAACTGTACAACCACCAGGTAAGCAGTGCAGTGCACGAGGGTGGAATGGCTGCCGCGGCGGCCAATTATTACCTGTACGAGGATTGGCAAAAGGACTGAGCCACGCGTTGGCTAACGACGCAAGGGACTTTAGTACTGCGCAAAGTGGCAATTCAGTTGACGGCTCAGCTTGCGAACATGGTATAGTTGGGCCGAAACGGCTTGCCCGAATAATACGGATGAGGAGGGGAGTATGAACCCCGCCAAGAACCGAGAGCGCAAATGTAGCACCTGCAAGCACTACCAGCCGTCACCTTTGTGGCGGAAGGGCTGGTGCCGCAATCCGTTGCTCTACGATCGCAATACCAATCATCTTGTCGAGGCCGATAGTCTCGCGTGTAACCGGACCTTTATTGATTACTGGGAACCTATGGTCGGCCCTGCACCGTCAGCCGGGCCTCAAGCTCATAGTGCTCGGCCCCGCATCGCCCCCTCGATCCCGATCGATACGATGGATGCGCAGGGAAGGCGCACTACCGTCACGGGCGGTAACAACACACCTGCCGCCGGGATGGCTGCTGTTGCTTCCAAACCCAAGCCACGTCCCAACGATATACCAGCCAAGCCCGCGCTTGCTCTTGTGACGCCCGATTTTGACGAGGTGTTCGGGGAAGACGAGGCCGGCACCACGGCGCCACTTGACCAGGTCCGACGTTCGGCTCGGGGCCGAGCGACAGGCTCGCAGGCATCCAGGAAGACGCGGGCGTTACCGACCGGAAATCTATCTGCCCTTTGGGGCAACGGCCGGACCCGACTCACGCTTATAGCAGGCGTCGTGCTTGTGGTGCTTTTGCTGCTGGGCGGCAACTGGCTTTTGACCCGCAACAACGGCAAGCTCGCGCCCCAGGCCAGCCCCACCAGGACCGCCGTCGCGCAAGTCTTGCCCACACCTACAGGCTTCGGTGATCCTACAGTGACAGTGCCTGCATCGGCAGCGACCACGCCGCAGACTTCTGCTCCGCCACCCCCAAACCAGATAGGCATAAACGGCTGGGTGCAGGTCGCGGGCACGGGCTCCGGTCTGGTGGTACGCGGCACGCCGGCCAAGGCCGGCAAGAGACTTCTCGTGATACCGGATGGCACGAAGGCGCAGGTAGTCGATGGCCCGACGACCGCCGATGGCCTCACCTGGTGGAAGGTGCAGGGCTATGACACCAAGAACCCCACATCTTCCGGCTGGTGCGCCTCCCAGTTTTTGTCGCCGACTACTGCTCCCTGACAGTTCCTTCTCTTGTTCCGGAAATAAATGAGGTGGGCCCGTACTGCGAGGCCCACCTCATTTATTTCCGGAAGGTGGCAAGGTTAACCCCGACGGAACTGCCTCGAGAAAATCGCGAAACTGAGCCCGAAGAAGGCGACACCCAGGCCGGCCAGCCCGGCCAGCAGATACCAGGCCGGCTCGCCGCCACGCAGCATGATCACCTGGAGGGCAGAGATGCCGTAGGTGACGGGCAGGAGATACGAAACCACCTGGATGGGCGGCCAGATTGTTTCGAGGCGTAAGAAGAAGCCGCTGAAAAAGACCGATGTGAGCAGTACCAGCATCGATATCTGCACCGCCTGGCTCTCCGACCTGGAAATCGTGGAGATGAAGAAGCCGAGACCGATGGAGGCGAAGGTCACTAGCAGGAGGGTCAGAGCGAGCAGCAAATAATCGCCCAGGATCGGCACGCCCAGGCTGAGACGCACTCCACCAATGCTAAGCTCGTTGCTCATCATCAACAGGAGCAGGCCCGCTATCACCGACAGAAAAACGATAAATCCCACGTACTTGCCGGCGATTATCTCGCCGGGGCGCACCGGGGACACGCGGAAAAGCTCGACCGTACCCAACAGCCGCTCGCGCACCATCGAGAGGGCGGCCAGTGTGATGGCGATATGCTGTAGTAATAGGACGAGCACGCCCGGTGCGTAAAAGGAGGTGAAGGTAGGGGAGACCGGGGCTGTATTGTGTGCTTCAGCGAAGAATGGGGCGGCGAGCACCAGTGGGTTGATGCTCTGGAACTGCTGCGTCAGCTTGTCGAGCGTGTCTATATCCTGGCGAGCGCGCTCGACTTTCTGGACTGTGTCTGAGGCAGCCGCATTGGGATTGTTGAGTGCATCGTTTAGCGCCTGAATGTCGCTGCCCAGGCGCTTCGACGCATCGGCTCCCTGGCTTATTGTCGCCTGTCCGGAGCTCTGTGATTGCGAGGTCGGCATCATTGGGCTGTTGGACGCGAAAAGCCCTGCCATTAAGACGACGGCAAGCTGCACGTTTGTGGCATCGCCTTGCACGCCCTGGGCCTGCTTTTTGGCCTGGTCAACCTGATTATTCTTGAGCTGGCTTTCGACATTGGTAAGGGAGGCGCGCATACGGGCGAGGGCAGAATGGATGTCACCGGCGTTTTGCTGGCCCTGGCTGGCTGCAGCGGCGAGGGTCTGCTTGTTGATCTCGCTTGTGTATATATATGTAAGGTAGGTGAGCCAGTCGCGCCGCACGGGGTCTACCTCGTTGAAGTAGACGGGCACTTTGGCTTGAGCGCCTGACGAAATCTGCTGGTCGAGGTTGGGCGGTACCACTACCACGATATCTACCTGCTGCTGGCGAAGCTCAGCGAGAGCGGAGGCCTGGTCTGTCGTGACGCGCTCGATATGTAGCTGGTCACCCACCAGTTTCTGGTAGTCGGCGATGTTCTGAGAGAAGCCGCCTGTGGCAGGTATCACGAAGATTCCGGTCAGGCTGTTAGGCTCGCCCTGGTAGCCGATGCCGAAGAGGAGCAGGATAGCGAAGGGGCCGAGAATAAGGGAGAGCACCAGGCGGGGCTGGCGGCGCACTTCGTTGATCTCTTTGCCGACGAACGCACCCGCCCTGATGAAGCGCTTAATGAGCCCCTTCATCTGCAGCTCCTTCGCCTGTGACTTCGGCGTCCCGGTTCATGAGCTCGATAAAGACTTCATCGAAGCTGGGCTTATACTCGGCGATACTGCTGATGGAGCAGTTGTTCTCGTTCATAGCGTCTATAAGCTGCGGCATTGCGCTGCCCGCTTCCTGCACATATACCCGTACTTCGGTGCGTGAGCGGGGTCGCACTTCCGTTACAGTGGCAAGCTTTGAAAGGCTGTACACCGCTCCGGGAGTGAAATCATTTGACATAATATCGATAATATCACCTCCCATAGCCGAGCGTCGCAGCCCCACAGGGGTATCGAGGGCGATGATGCGGCCATTGCGAATCACGCCTACACGGTCGCAGTACTCGCTTTCGCTGACGTACTGGGTGGTCACAAAGATAGTTCGGCCCTCGTTGCGCAGGCGGCGGAACTCGTCCCAGAACTTGCCGCGCAACACAGGGTCGATTCCTGCGGTCGGCTCGTCCACGAATAGAAGAGGTGGGTTGTGGATGAGGGCGGCAGCGAGCTCGATACGACGCTGCATGCCGCCCGATACGTCTGAGGCCATGCGGTTGCGCGCATCCCCAAGCTCCACGAAGTCTAGCATAGCATTGATTCGACTGTGGCGCTCTCTGGGGCCCATGCCATAGAGAGCGGCGACGAAGTTGAGATTCTCGCGAACGGTAAGGTTAGGATAGAGGACGAATAGCTGCGGCATGTAGCCGAAGTCCTCCTGCACGCGCCTGGAAGGGTGGCTGGGACTGGCGCCCATCACGCTCACCTGCCCTTCGCTCGGTTCGTACGCGCCGGTAAGCAGGCGGATCGTGGTGGTCTTGCCGGAGCCGCTCGGCCCGATGAAACCAAAGATTTCTCCCTGCAGCACGTCAAAATTGAGGTCGCGCACAACGAGGCCGTTTCCGAACCGCTTACTCACTCCGCGTACCTCGATCATAGGCCGGGCGTTGTCGGGGGGAATGGCTAGTGGCATTGTGATACTTGCAGCGCTGCTCTGTGTGCCTGTGATGGCATTTTGCGTTGGCGTTGGCTGGGCGTTCATATCTTCGTGGTTATTCTTTCCCCGCCGTGGGCGTGGCACGCCAAAACCCACGGCGGGCGATCAGGTGGTTGCGAGACTATTCGGCGTCGGGTTCTTCCAGTTCGTCGGTTATCTCTTCGGTGTAGTTCGGTAGGTCCTGGAGAGTGCAACTTAAGGGTAACGGCATCAGGGCCATATTCGCTGACCAGGTCTATCGGAATGATGCGGTCGTGCTCCTCCACATTGTCGGGCCGGCCCACGAAAGCGGCCACATTCCCCGAGTCATCAAGCAAGATCTCGTCCACGACCCCCCAGCGCTCGCCTTCGCACCAAACCTCGGTGCCCTGGCTGATAGTTATCGACCCTTCGGGGATGTTACCCGCCTCGGTAACCGGCATCATCCCGGGATCGTAAAGGGTGCCCGGGAAGACGTCGGCCCCAGGAAGCGGGTCCTCGCTCCACTCCCAGCCTTCGGGTGCAGCGGGAACCAACTCTTCGTTGTAATCGGGCAGGTCGCTCACCTGGTCCGGCGTCAGGTTGATGTTAAGCACGTCCCCAGGCCCTTCCGACAGGCTGCTGACCGGCACGATGAGGTTTCGCGAAACCAATTCGTCCGTAGACATGACCACGCTGTCGACGTGCCCTGTGTCTGCCACTATCACCTTCTGCAATATCCCTGCACGCACGCCATTGGGGAAACGAATTTCGGTATCAAGATCAAGTCTCATTGCTTACTCCTTATTTCGATAAGCGTTTTTTCAACGCCAAGACGCCAAGACGCCAAGGATTCTACGGTTTGAACCACCAAGACACCAAGGTCATGAAGGTTTTTGTGGGTTTGAATCACAAAGTCCACAGAGATCACAGAGGATTCTTTTGGGTTTAAACTCACAGAAACCTTGGCGGCCCTTGGCGGAACTTGGCGTCTTGGCGGTTACGTTTTACCTTTTACGCTTCACGCTTCACATATCGTCCCTCACAGCCCGAGCGCAAGGGCGGCATTGGCTACCATGCATTCGGTCATAAGAGGTATGGAGATTCTTTCGTTTACCGTATGGATTACCTCCTCGTAGCCTGGTCCGAAGCCTATGACTTGCATACCGTGGGCTGCGAAATGGCCGGCATCGGTGGCGAAGCGCCAGAGCTGGGTCTCTACCTTGCGCCTGAGAGCCTGATCGAGCAGGGCATTGGCGCTCATGACAAGCGGGCTATCCTCAGAGATGCCGAACGGAACAGCCGGGATGTCGTAAGTTTCGGTGACGCCCGTGTAGCTGGTCATCGTTATGGGGGGTATTTCGGCTACCCCGGTGGCTCCATCAGTCAGAGAAGTTGCGAGTATCCCATTTATCCTCCCGAGGATTGTGTTGGGCTCATCGCCAGGCGGATTGCGTATATCAAGCACCACCTTGCACTCGCCTGGCACAACGTTAGCGCTCACCTGGTCAGTCGAGATCAATGTTGGCGCGACCGACGTTGGGCCGAGCGCAGGGTGTTGAGGGTCGGGTTGGAAAGTCAGTGTTTCGAGCCCCAGAAGAAAGCGCGCCATCGAATACAACGGATTTACACCCGTAGCTGGTACGCTGGCATGTACCGATTTCCCCGTGATGATGACATGGATCTCGAAGCGGCCCCGGTGTCCCAGGGCGAGGCGGTTGTGCGAAGGCTCGCCGACCACAACCACGTCGGTCTGGAGCTCGCTTGCCAGCATGGCCGCGCCATGGCCCCCTATTTCTTCCTGCACGACGCCTGTCACGTATACGTCGTTGGGAATGGGTTCGCCCACCGCCTTGAGCAAAGCCCCCGAATATACGTGGCAAGCAAGCGCGCCCTTCAGGTCGCTCGTACCCCGGCCCCAGATTTCGTCGCCCACCACTTCGGCGGCAAAAGGAGGGTGAGGCCAGCGCGAGTGGTCGCCCACGTCGACCTGGTCCATATGCGTGTTGAACATGATGCTCCGCCGCCTGACGTTACCGGAGCCGGCGGCGGACGCAGGCCCGGTAGCCTGGATCCTACCTATCACGTTGCCCGTGCGGTCAATCCGTACCTCGTCGTAGCCCAGCCGCTTCATCTCTTCCGCGACCAGCGTCGCAACTCCCCCTTCCTGGCCCGGCAAGCTGGGAATCTGGACGAGCCGCCGGGCGAAGTCCACCATACCCGCCTGCATCTCGCCCGCCTTCCGCCAGAGCATATCAACCACTCCCGGCGGCAAACCGGACCCTCGATTATTGGCATCAGCCATAAGTGACCTCCTGTATCGTTATCGCCTACAGTGTAGCCGAAAACGAATGTAGGCGGTAGATCGGTCGTCGTTGCCGCCCAACGTTACATCTGGTACACTTCTATCTTGTGTGTAGTTGTGCTCAGAGCAAGCTTTCCAGGGGCTTTGTATAGTGTGGTTTTCATGGCTGATGCTATTGCTGGGGCTCGTCCTTATCTTGATCGGTTGCGACGTTTTCACCAACAGCATCGAGTGGCTTGGCAAAAAGCTCAATCTCAACGAGGGTCTCCTTGGCAGCATCTTTGCCGCCGTCGGCACGGCCCTGCCTGAGACCCTTATACCTATCGTGGCGGTAATTCTCGGTGCGACCTCATCTACCGGCACTACACATGCGAACGATGTGGGCCTGGGAGCAATCATAGGTGCACCGTTCATGCTGGCAACAGTGGCAATGTTCGTGACGGGCATAGCTGTGTTCAGCTACACGAGAAGTGGCCGGCGAGCGGACACGAGACTGAGGGTAAATAGCCGCATTATCTCGCGAGATATCCGCTTTTTCCTGGCTGCGTTCGCCATCTCTGTCGTGATGAGCTTCATAGTGAACGAAGTCGCGAGAGTAGTTGTTGCGATCGGACTGGTTGGCTACTATCTTTTCTACGTATACAGGCACGCCACGGATACCAGTGAGCAGACCGAAGATGAGGACGTGGAAGATCTTTCGCCTCTCCATTTCTCTCGTAAGAACGACGACCCTCCTCTCTCAATCGTCATTTTGCAAGTATTCGCCGGATTGGGGCTGATCGTGGGATCGGCGTACCTCTTTGTCCAGTATGTGGGCGATGTCGCCGGGTCTATCGGGATCACACCTCTTATCCTATCGCTGATCGTGGTACCCCTGGCCACCGAGCTGCCTGAAAAGTTCAACAGCGTGCTCTGGGTGCGGCGATCCAAGGATACGCTTGCGCTTGGGAACGTGACCGGGGCGATGGTCTTTCAGAGCACACTGCCAGTGTCGTTCGGGATGGTTTTTACCGATTGGAGGATGTCTCCTGAATATGTACCTGCGTTTGCTCAGGCCATTATCGCCCTCATTTCCGCCGCGCTGCTCTTTGGATCGATCCTTTATTGGAAAAGGCTGACTGCCACCGCGCTTGTTTTGGCAGGCATCTGGTACCTCGTTTGGATCGTGCTGGTTTTCCCGCTGAATTTGCAAGAAATGATCACGAAACTGGGATGGTTTCAGTGAAGCGAATGGGATGCTGGAACGTTATTCTATGTAGAAGAACTTTCCTCCTTTGGGATAACCCCGGCGGATCGCCCAAACCGCCGGGGTTTGTCCTTAAAAAAGAGAAAACTGCCGCCGTCCCGATGGATTGGCGGCTTCTTTTTGCTTGTTTCCTGCGTCATTGAAATAGTTGAATAATGAAATGTCGGTTGTCTACACATAAACACGCCCTTTCCATCGCACACCTCTTCCGGACAGAACCCGGTAGACCGAGTAGAGGAGGATGGCATCGCCCATCGCTACACCGACAGGGTAGGTGAGCGCGTAAATGGGGGGAATGCCTAATTGACCGCAGACAGCAACTCGCAAGGCGAGCGTGGGGAAAAGCTGCAGAGGTGCATTTCGTAGAGCGCTTTTCCGACCAGGGAAGTTACGGTGAAGCAGAGCGTGAAGGAGGGCGGCCGGCGGCAAGATGGCATAAAGAGCAAGCGCCAGCGCTATGAGAAGGGTCTTGCCTGTGTCGTGTCCGGTTGCCCAGAAAAGGGTTTTGGAGTAGCCTGCCCACATTTCGGGAAGCGAAGAATAGACGCGGGCGCGAGTAAGCAGCCTACCATATTCGAGGCGAATGTTATGGCCTGCCGCTTTGGCCACCGCGGCGATGGCGCGATCTTCTGCTACATCACCACGCACGCTATCGAGCCCCCCAACTCGTGCGTAAAGGTCTCTCCGCATCAAAAGGAACTGGCCGTTCGCTGCCGCGGCTCCCCCTGGGCGGTTTACGCGATCCATCGTGCCAACCAGAAGCGTATAGAGCTCGCCCATCTGAGGGACAAGCACCCGCTCCCAGAAGCTCTTCATCTCGACGTCTATCACCAGGCTGAGCAGATCTGCATTCATCTCCTGAGCGCGCAATATTGCGCTCGACAGCATATGAGGTGTGTGTCGCGTATCGGCGTCCACGAAAAGCAGGTATTTGGCTTGCTGTGAAGAAGCCAGCAAGCCGGTGTGCATGGCGTGATTCTTGCCGGTCCAGCCTGTGGGGAGGCGCGGCGCACTCACCAGCCGGACGTCGACGTGGTCGCGAGCGATTGCCGCCACGATACTTGCGGTAAAGTCGGTCGAGCCGTCGTCTACAACGGTAATGCGCCGGCGACCCTGTGGGTAGCTCTGGAGGAGGAGGGATTCGAGCAGGGGAGCTATATTGCGTTCCTCGTTCCTTGCTGGGATAATGATTTCCACATATGGAGCCTGCCGGTCACTTGGCCATGGCGTGGGCTGGAGCTCCGGGTTCCTGCGCCCATTGAGGATAAGGCCGAGCGCAACGCCGGCGTTGACGCCGTTGATGATAAAGGTGCGTAATAAATGTATATCGAAGCTGATACGGGGCATGACCATAGTTTACAAGGAGGGCATTCATGCCGCCAATAGATAAAGCCAAGCGGCGGGATGAACACCGGCGCAAGGTCCGCGACGCCAAGTTTCAGGGCGTGCGGTATAACACTCTGCGCGCAGGTGAGTTGCTGGTTGCGTTTGAGACAGAGCGCAAGACCACGGTCGAAGGCAAGCCGCCGAAAAAGGTGAAAGGGAGGCGCAAAACATAAGCGCTATTGCATTCTTAGAACAAAAGTGCTAATATGGGCATAATCTTGTTCGATTAGGAAGCGAGGAGTGCTATGGATCGCGACAGTGAACCTTCTTTGTTTAGCGGCGAACTGGCCAGATACGAGCCTGGACCTGTGGCGAAGAACGAGCAGCAGAAACTGCTGATGCAGACACTTAGCGAAGCGCAGGTAGATTTCCTTTTGCAGCGCACACCCCGGCATGAAATCAAAACCAGACCGGGGCGCGGTGGTATGCAGTTCTCCTACGTCGAGCACGGCTATGTTACCGAGCGCTTGAACCTGGTTTTCGGATTCAACTGGGATTACGAGGTCATCGACAAGCAAATTCTCGAAGACGAGGTGATAGTGGAGGCTCGACTTACCGTTAGAACACCGGGAGGCCAGACCATCGTCAAGACGCAATTCGGAGGAGCCGAGATCAAGCGTCATGCCTCGGGCGCGAAAAGCGGACGCCCACTATCCATCGCGGATGACTACAAAGCGGCTGCCAGCGACGCCCTCAAGAAATGTGCTTCGCTGCTTGGTATTGGACTCGACCTGTACGGTCGCGATCGCCCCTATGAGCAGGACGAGCCGCAAGCCCAGCAAGCCAGCCAGGCTGCCCGCCCATCGCCCACTCCGGTACCTAAAGATGCGCCTCAGGTTATAGATGTTGGCGCCGAAATCGGCAAGATTGCGGGAGGCAACAACGGCCTTTGTTCGGTGGCGCAGTGGCGTGAGATCAGCAAGCTTGCGGGGCAGGCCGGCATGGATGTGGCCGAGCTTTGCGCCAGCCTGGCAGTAAGCACCCTGTCGCAGCTCACCGAGGCGAGGGCTCAGCGGGTAATAAACAGATTGCGCGAGCTTGCCGGCGAGTCCTCTTCCCAGGCCTCATAATCAAAATAGCATAAACGTCCCTCCCCGGTGCTTGCCGGGCCAATTATGCAGTGCTATAATGTGCACGTTGCGAGCAGCATACCGATTGCGGATTGTGGATTGCGGATTGCGGATTAACTTTCAACGCCAAGATCGCCAAGAGTTCGACACGTTTTTGGTAATCCGCAATCCGCAATCCGCAATTCGAAGGGGGGAGCGTAGTTGTCTACAGCATCAGGTGACATTGTCAGGAAGCGCAGAGTACGAGCCAGGCGGCCTATTCACCCTATTACCTGGGTATTACTCATTGTTGTCTTGATAATCGTGTTCGGATCCCTGGCCATCATACTCGCCAACATATGGCCGACTAATGGAGGTGTCACCCAGCCTCCGGCCGGCTCTGTGACTCCTTCTTCTGCTAATGCCGCCTTTGTCAAGGTAGAGAAAGTGGGCACGCCGGTCCGTGGCACCGATAACCAGGTCACTGTTCAGGTGAAGATTACAAACGAAAATTTGAAGCAGTCCCCCGCCCCCCAGGGTACGCCCACCCCCGGCGCCCCTACACCCGCGCCTGTGCCTGCCAAAATCATTAACGCAACCGTGAAGGTGATCTTCTTCGATAAAGATGCGTCAGATCCGAGCAGACAGATCGTGGGGAGCGCCATAGGCAACTATTACGACCCCAACGGGCTTGCCGGCGGTCAAAGCGCCACGATTTCGGTAGTCGCGACGGGTGTGGGCGATTTCAAGGACTACCAGGTATCACCAGACACGATTTTCACCGACAAAGATCCCGTCAAAACCCCCACCGTCAGCCCGTGAGTGTCAAATGCAGAATGTGGAATGCAGAATGCGGAATAAAAACGATATTCCGCATTCTGCATTCCACATTCCACATTCAAAGGTCCTCAAAGAGGAGGAACAAAGGTGCTTCGGAATACATTCTTGGGCATGTCCAATAGCAAGGACTTGCAGGACATAGCTCTTCACAACGGCATGGCCAGGCGATTTGCGCTGAGGTTTGTGGCTGGCGAGTCGCTCGCCCAGGCAACCAGGGCAATAATGGCTTTGAACGGTAAGGGCATCATGGCGACGTTCGATCACCTGGGCGAGAACGTCAGCACCGCCGACGAAGCTATTGCCTCTGCTGATGCTTATATTGAAGTATTGAACCAGATCGAAAGAACGCACATAAAATCGAATGTGTCGCTGAAGTTGACCCAGATGGGCCTGGACGTAGACGAGGAGCTTTGCTTCCGTAACGTGTCGCGCATCTGCCAACGGGCCAAAGAATTGGATAATTTTGTGCGGCTGGATATGGAAAGCTCGGCCTACACCGACCGCACGCTCGATATGTTCCGCAAGCTGTGGCACGAATCCGGCTATCGAAACGTGGGAATGGTACTGCAGGCATATCTCTACAGGACCGAGGGAGATGTGAAAGAGATGAACTCGCTGGGCGCGCGGGTGCGTCTTTGCAAAGGTGCCTACAATGAGCCTGCGGAGGTTGCCTTTCCAAAAAAGGCAGACGTGGATGCCAACTATGCGAAACTGGCCGCGCTCCTCTTGCGCGAAGGCACGTATCCAGGTATAGCCACCCACGACAGCCGCCTGATCGAGTACACCAAGCGCTTCGCTGCCAGGCACCGCATCGACCGCTCCAGGTTCGAGTTCCAGATGTTGTACGGGGTGAGGCGTGAGGCGCAATTGGAATTGGCCCAGCAGGGGTATAATATGCGTGTGTACGTGCCGTACGGGCAACAATGGTACCCTTATTTCATGAGGAGACTGGCCGAACGGCCCGCCAACGTCATGTTCGTACTAAGCAACCTGGTAAGACGTTAGGTCTAGCGAGGCCAAACAACTTATGGATAACACTATTGAGGGCGAAGAGGCTTCGCCCTCTACCAACTCTCATCCCACAGGTTCCGGTCAAACGGAAGCGAACGCCGCAAGTCCCACCGACCTCGAGCAGGCGAAGGCTCTCCCCGCCGATAACCAAAAAGGCACCCGGTATCCCCGGCGAATAATGCCTGGTAATACCGACCAAGCTGAGCCGGAAACGCGCCCAGGGAGCTACGGCGTTACACAAAGGGACGCACCACCCAGGTCTGAGCATAATAACAAGCCGGATGGGCATGACACGGTCCAACCCCTCTCGCAGCCGCACAAGGTTAAATCCGACTTGCGCCACGAGGAGATGGTGAAGGGAAGCCATCCGGGTGATAAGTACATGCGCTACGGGCGAACTGTGGGTGCGTTCCGGCGTAAGGGTGCCGGGATGCTCTCCGCATCTCTTCAGACCGAGTCGCCTCGTGGACGGTGGGGACGGGTATTCACCAGAGTGAAGCGCGTGGTGCTCGGCCTACCCATCAGCACCGAGCATTCGATGCACGAGCGATTAACAAATGTAAAAGCTTTGGCCGTGCTCTCATCGGATGCGCTTTCGTCTGTAGCGTATGCGACAGAGGAGATATTACGCATATTGGTACTGGCAGGAGTGGGAGCGCTCAGTTTCGGTATGCCGCTCGGGATTGCCGTCATAGTATTGATGGTAATTGTGGTAGCCTCATACAGGCAGACTATCGCGGCTTATCCACGTGGCGGCGGCACATATATTGTGGCAAAAGATAACCTCGGCACTCTGCCGGGGTTGGCTGCCGCTTCGTCCATTCTTATCGGCTATCTGCTGACCGTTGCTGTGAGCGTGGCAGCCGGGGTGGCTGCACTTTACTCAATCTTTCCCGATTTGCGGCCAATAAGGGTAGAAATATGTGTGGGCATGATAATCTTTATCACAATTGCCAACCTGCGAGGATTGCGTGAGGCGGGGAATATCTTTGCCGTACCCACCTATCTCTTCATAATAGGTGTGATTGGGATGATAGGTTTTGGCTTGCTCAGGTTGTTCCTGGGCGTCGGCGGAGCGCTGCAATATGTTCCGCCCGCCACCACCATACAACCTGAGATCGGGCAGACCGTGGGTATACTCCTCTTATTGAGGGCATTCACGCAAGGGTCGGCGGCGCTCACGGGCGTAGAGGCAATTGCAGATGGCGTGCCCGCTTTCAAGCCGCCCGAGTTCGTCAACGCACGCAAGACGCTCCTTTATATGGGTGTGCTCTCTATCGTAATGTTTGGAGGAATAACTTACCTCGCCACTCAGTTGAACATATTGCCGAGCGATCAGGAGACGGTAGTATCGCAGTTGGCGCGCACCATATTCGGCGCGAACGGCCTCTGGTTCTTCATACAGATCGTTACCGCACTGATACTTGTGCTGGCAGCAAATACTGCTTTCGCTGACTTTCCCCGGTTGTCGTACTTCCTGGCGCGGGACAAGTTCATGCCCCACCAGTACTCATTCCGAGGCGACAAGCTGGCATTCTCGTGGGGCATTGTTACGCTGGCTGTGCTGGCCTCCCTGCTTGTTGTCGCGTTCAACGGCGATACTTCGACGTTGATCCCTCTCTATGCAATTGGAGTAATGGCAGCCTTCACCTTTTCCCAGTCGGGCATGGTGGTCCGATGGTGGCGCAAGCGGCCGCCGGGTTGGCAGCGCAACTTTGCCATGAACCTCGTTGGTGCGACCACTACGTTAATGGTATTTCTGGTAGCCACCCTCACAAAATTGAACCAGGGCACATGGTTGGTTATCGTATTTATCCCTCTGCAAATGGTCCTCTTCCTCGCGATAAACAGGCATTATAAGCGAGTCCAGCAGGAGGTGGCGGCGATAGTCGCGACGCGGCGCAGAGTATTCAAGCACACGTTTATTGTGCCGGTTTCCAGCCTGAACTCGGTGTCACTTGAGGCCCTCGACTACGCGCGCTCGTTATCATCGAGCGTGACAGCGGTGCATATCGCTGAGGGAGAGGAAACAGAAGAGGCCGAGCAGTTCAACAAGGAATGGCACGAACTAATGGGGGACACTGACATAAACCTGGTAATAATCGAGTCGCCCTACAGATCGCTGATTGGGCCTTTGCTATCCTACGTTGATGCACTTGACCAGCAATATTCGGACGATACCATTACAATTGTGCTGCCGGAGTTTTTACCCGCCAAGCCATGGGAGTATTTGCTGCATAACCAGAGCGCGTTGAGGTTGAAGGCGGCGCTCCTCTTCAGGCCCAACACGGTTGTGGCGGACGTACCATACTTGCTTGGAAGAAATAACGTGGCTCAAGCGGCTAGGCTCAAGCGATCGTCTTTTCTGGTCGCCCCTTTGGTTGTGATCGTAGTTTTGATTGCGATTATTATGCTCGTTTATTACTTTTTCTTAGCATCTTAGTCCGAGTTGGCGGGCAAGAAGGAAATATGTCTCAATCTCGACAAGATAATCAGGCAGGAAATGGGAAAGAGGAAGCGCCGCCTGCGACGCATGAGGGAGATAGCACGCCGGTGCAAGCTCCGCCTGATGGGGCTCCCAACGCAGATCCGACCCATCACAAGGTGAGGATAATAGCTGAGCCGGGCGAAGAGGACGATAGAACGTCACGCCCCTCACCCACAAGTGAGCCGACTCCTGCAGCGTCTTTGCGCTCGGTTACCAAGTCGCCACAAAAGGCTGACCCGCTGCTACGCACCCAGGAAGTAGTCAAAGGAAGCCACCCTGGCGACACGTATGTGCGCTATGGGCGCAACGCGGGCGCGTTCAGGCGTCAGGGAGGGGTGCTTTCAGCATCCCTGGAGACCGCAATGCCTCGGGGTGCCTGGGGCCGCTTTTTCTACCGCACCAGGCGCGTGCTGATAGGCAGACCTCTCAGCACCGAGCAGTCCCTACATGAGCGCCTGACCAATGTGAAGGCGCTTGCAGTGCTCTCCTCGGATGCGCTCTCCTCGGTGGCCTACGCTACGGAAGAAATCCTACGGGTGCTGATACTCGCGACAGTAGCCGGAGGGCTAGGCTTCACTTTGCCTATCGGCTTCGCGGTCATGCTGCTGCTGGCGATCGTAGCGATTTCTTACAGGCAGACTATAGCAGCCTACCCGCGTGGCGGTGGCTCATATATCGTGGCAAAGGACAACCTCGGCACGCTGCCCGGCCTCACAGCCGCTGCATCCATTCTAATAGACTACACAATGACCGTAGCGGTGAGTACCACGGCAGGCGTGGCAGCTCTTTATTCTCTATTCCCGAGCTTGCAGAGCATCAGGGTGGAGATTTGTGTGGGAATAGTCATTCTCGTGACGATTGCCAATCTGCGTGGTGTGCGTGAGGCGGGCAATATATTTGCAGTTCCGACATATCTCTTCGTAGTCGGCATCCTGGCGATGGTTGCGTATGGCTTGCTACGCACGTACCTGGGAATCGGCGGGCAACTCGTGTATATTCCTCCTGCTCAGGTCAACCAGGTGGGCGCCGAAGGAATAACTCTTTTCCTGCTGCTGAGAGCCTTCACACAGGGTTGTACCGCGCTAACAGGTGTGGAGGCTATAGCGGACGGTGTCCCTGCTTTCAAGCCCCCCGAGGCGAAGAACGCCCGAACTACGCTTCTCTGGATGGCTGCCCTTGCTATCACCATGTTCGGTGGCATTACACTGCTGGCTTCTCAAATCAACATCAAGCCGAGCGATCAGGAAACTGTGCTTTCACAGCTTGCCAGGACCATTTTCCCGTCCTTCGGCAACTCTAATCCGCTCTCCAACCCACTCTCCAACCCACTCTGGTTATACATACAGATTGTCACCGCGCTCATCCTGGTGCTGGCTGCCAATACCGCATTCTCCGACTTTCCGAGGTTGTCATACTTCCTGGCACGTGACAGGTTCATGCCGCACCAGTACTCGTTCCGCGGCGACCGGCTGGCATTCTCGTGGGGTATCGTTACACTGGCGATACTGGCCTGCATCATTCTCATTGCCTTCAACGGCGATACAACTGCACTCATACCGCTCTATACAGTAGGAGTGTTCAATTCGTTCACGCTGTCCCAGGCGGGCATGGTGAAGAGGTGGTGGACCCTACGCACGCCCGGCTGGCGGCGTAGTCTGGTTATCAACGCGCTCGGGGCCATGGCGACGGCTATTGTGCTGATCATATCGGCTGTCACCAAGTTCCTGCTGGGCGCATGGATCGTGCTTCTGCTGATCCCTATCCTGATCACGATGTTTCTGGCGATCAACCGGCACTACAGGCGTGTTGCCGCTGAAGTGGCCGCGCTCGATGTGATGCACCCTATGCCTTACAAGCATACGTTCATTGTGCCGGTGTCCAACCTCAACGCTGTGACCCGGACAGCGCTCAACTACGCCCGCTCGCTCAGTACGAATGTATACGCGGTGCACATCGTGGAAGGAGAAGACACCGAGGAGGCCGAGCGCTTCAACCGGCAATGGCACGAGCTATACCCGGAGGGCGACATTCAACTTGTGATAATCGAATCACCATACAGGTCGCTGATCGGCCCGCTGCTCTCATATATTGATGCGCTGGACCGGCAAAGCCCTGACGACACAGTTACGATAGTGCTGCCAGAGTTCCTGCCCGCCCGTCCCTGGGAATACCTGCTGCACAACCAGAGTGCGCTCAGGCTGAAAGCATCTCTGCTTTTCAGGCGAAACACCGTGGTGGCAGATGTGCCGTACCACCTTGGGCGCACACAAGCGTCGGCCGCGCTAGCCTCGTTTCCGTGGGTGCCGCTTGGTGCGCTGATCTCGGTGCTGCTGCTGATTTACTACTTCTTCATACGGAAATAGCGCGCATGAATACGCGCGTGCCAACGGCTGACAAGTACGCCGCCTATGAATAAAGTCTATATGGATCGCACTGATCTGGTGAAGCAACTCACTTTGCACACGGTGGGCATGGAAGGGACGAACGAGACCGGTTAAGAGTCCTTCTTCAGTTGTTGCCCGATGAACGCCAGTGCGGTATCGGCTACCCCTTGCCAGCCGTGGTCGATGACGAGAGAGTGTCCACGGCCGGGTATTTCCTTGATCTGGGTCAGGCCGGGATTCTTCTTTTGTTGCTTGTAGGAGGCGTTAGCTATTGACCACGGCACGGTGTTGTCCTGCTCGCCCGAGATGATAAGCAGCGGTCCACGCTTCGGGTTCTTAGTATCAACGCGGGCTTCCGTCCACGGATTAACATTGGCAGTAGCCGCCTGGAAGAGCGGTGCCCCGGAACCTGGCACCGAGTAAGTCTCGTAGAGCTGATGTGCTTCGTCCTCATCTACGGCGTTAGCGAAGGCGAACCGGAACTGCTTGTAGGTTAGTGGGACGGCACGGCTGAAGTTGAGAGGGTTCGTGAGTACCGGCGACGACGATTTCAGCGCCGATAGGGGGAGCGGGAGCACGCCTCGGAACGGGGCGGGATCGATCGCAACCGTCACGGCGGCCACGCCCTCCCCGGCAAGCTGTTGCGCAATGAGCCCACCAAAAGAATGGCCGATGATGGCCGGCCTGGTCTTGAGCTGGCGGATAGCGTCAATGTAGTGACCTGTCACCTGTTTGATCTTCTTGTGGGCGAAGACGTCCGGATTTTGCTTTGCCCCTTCCACCGTTTCCGGGTCATCGGGCCAGCCCGGCGCGACAGTGGTGTAGCCTTGCTCTTCAAACAAAGCCCGCCAGCTGTCCCAACTGCTTGCCAGTAGCCACAGGCCGTGTACGAATACGACCGGCTGCAATCCCGAGGCGTTCGCCTTGTCGATCTCTTGCTGTTCACGGGTGGTAATTGCGCTCATGTGGCCCTCCATTTAGGCAAGAAGGGAGTCTATCGGTGCGATTAGCGTGTTTGGCGCTTGCGCCCGAACTCCTGACCGGCAGAGTCGCTCCATCACATAATGGGCGAGTGCCAACCGGCATGAGACAAACAGATGGATTGCCTGGACCGGATGGACCTTGCCGCGTGGAGCGTTACTGTTTTGTGTGCCCCCGAAATGTTCGGCTGAAGGTTGTTACGCGGTGGAAGAACGGACCGCCGGGATGCGGGACTGACCCCACTTGTACCACAGTGGAGGCACCCTGTCAATATGCAATGTCCTTGGGTCAGAATCTATTCGCGGTCAGGCGGCTCTACATTGGCAGCGATCAGATGCTCAACCTGTGGTGGTGGCTCGGACAGGGCGTTGGCTTCATCTTCATACTGCCGGTCGACCCCGGTTAGTCGTTCCCTGTGCTGTCGCAGGTGTTCCTCCCAGGAGGGAACCACGAACAATTCCACGAACCGGTGCTCTCTTTCCCCATCTCTGAATAGTCCCCACTGCGTCGCCCCCGTCCGCAGCCGCGACTGGCGCACGCGTGCCATAGCCTGAAGAAAGGCATGCTCTTTCTCTGGAGCAATCGTGTATCTATTCGTCACGACTACGGGGCCGCTTTCCTCGTCGGGTTCAATGGCGAGTTTCGGCTCCGCCCAGTAGACCGCCAGGTTGCGGTCCATGCCTCGTGTGTCGCTTAGAGGCCAGAATCGAATCGTGGCTGCCCCCGCGAGCATACATCCGGCCGCAACGAGAAACGCAGGCACCAGCCCCAACGGCCCCGCGATGAGACCCCAGAACACAGCACCGAAGGCCTGGGAACCGAAGAGCACCACCTGGTAGATGGAGAGACCTCGCGCGCGTACCCAGGCAGGTAGGAAGAGCTGTAGCGTCGCATTCATGTTCGACAGGACCACGACCCATGCTATACCGGCAGCCAGGAGCACTGCCAGGATCACAGCGAAGTTGCTCACGAGCACCAGCGCGACCAGGGAGGCTGCGTATAAGATGCTTGCTGCCGCCAGCAGGGCATTGTCGGAAAGCCTGGCTCGCACCCTTGGCAGGACGACAGCGCCCGCTATGGCTCCCACGCCGAGCGCACCGAGCAGCAATCCGTAGCCCTCAGCCCCCTGTCCCAATCGCTCGGCAGCAACGATGGGCAGCAGCGCCCACAGCACGGTGGCAGGCACGAGGAAGAGTCCCAGTCGTAAGAGGATACGGCGGACCACGGGGGCGTAGCGCACGTACCGGCCGCCAGCACGTAGCGCCGCCCCGAACGGCTCGGGAAAGGCCGGAGGCGCAACCGTCTCAGCAGGAGGGCGCCACAGGATGACCACTAACCCAAAGAAGAGAAGGCCCACAGTGTTGAGGGCGAAGACGGCCCACACCCCTACCCAGGCGATCACCAACCCCGCAACGGCAGGGCCGACCGCTCGCGCCAGGTTGATACTGATTGAGCTGAGGGCGGAAGCGGAGTGAAGTTGGGAGCGAGGAACCAGGTCAGGAACGAGGGCTCCATAGGCGGGCGAAGTAAACGCAGACCCAGCACCCAGGATAAAGGTAAAGAGGAGAAGCAGAGGAGGCGACATCTGGCCTGCCAGCGTGAGTCCGGTGAGCGCCAGTGCGGTGACGGTCAGGCAGCCCTGAACGATGATGATGAGCTTACGCCGGTCGAATATATCAGCCAGCACACCGCCAACAGGGGAGAACAACAAGTCAGGCAATGTGTCAGCTGTTTGCACCAGCGCCACCAGGAGGGCCGCATTCGGCTGGTCCACCAGGAGCCACTGCGCACCTACGGTCTGCATCCAAATGCCGATATTGCTCGCAAGGACCGCGATCCAAAGAGCCCGGAACACTCCATTGCGGAGCGGTGCCCAGGTTGAAGCGGTTGGCGCGGTTTGTGATGGAACAGCTAAGCTCATAAGCTCAATACCAACAGATTCTTACTATCGGAGAGGTCCTGCATTAGAATAGAATAGCATAGAGCTTGCTTCTTTACACCCTGTTCCAAAACCTCTGTCTAGCAGCCAATGCGTCATGAGTTATAGTTAGTTGCCCGCGCTTTGCAATTGAACCCATTTGCGGATGATGCGGTTTTCTTAGGGATCGTAAGGACAAGAGACCAGGATGATTGAGAAACTAAGCAACTGGGCAGGTAATTACACGTACAGCGCCCGCAAATTGCACTTTCCCGAAACGATCGAGCAAGTCCAGCAACTGGTAAACAGCTCCTCCAAGCTCAAGGTGCTCGGCTCGCGCCACTCGTTCAATGACATCGCCGACTCGCAGGGTGACCTGATCTCACTCGACCACTTCGACCGCCTGCTGGCGATAGACCGTGAGCGTCACACGGTGACAATCGATGCCGGTGTCAGATATGGCCAGCTCTGCTCGGAGCTTCATAGAGAAGGCTATGCGCTGCACAACCTGGCCTCGTTACCGCATATTTCTGTCGCAGGTGCATGTGCTACAGCGACGCACGGCTCGGGCGAAGGCAATGGCAATCTGGCCACGGCCGTGTCGGCAATGGAACTTGTAACCGCCGGTGGAGAGGTGGTCTCTTTGTCCCGCGACCGAGACGGCGAGCAATTTCAAGGGAGCGGTCGTCGGGTTGGGCGGGCTCGGAGTGGTCACCAAACTTACCCTGGATATTGTCCCGACGTTTAATATGCGCCAGGACGTGTATGAGAACCTGTCGCTGCCACAACTGGAAGAGCACTTTGATGAAATCGAATCCAGCGCCTACAGCGTCAGCTTATTTACCGACTGGCGGAGCGAACGGGTGAACCAGGTCTGGTTGAAGCGCCGCATCACAGATGTCGACAGCTCTGGACTCGAGTCTGGAACAGGAGTTGTTCGGAGCGACGCCGGCGCGAAGACGCCTGCACCCCATCGGCAACTCTCGGCGGAAGCTTGCACCGAACAGATGGGCATACCCGGTCCCTGGTATGAGCGCCTGCCGCACTTCCGCATGGATTTCACGCCAAGCAGCGGAGAGGAGTTGCAAACCGAATACCTGGTGCCTCGCCAGCACGCCATCACGGCCTTGCGTGCTATCCATCGCTTGCGGGATCGCGTGGCACCGCTGCTACAGATTTCCGAGATACGCACAATCGCCGAGGACGATCTGTGGATGAGCCCGTGCTACGGGCAAGCGTGCGTCGGGATCCACTTTACCTGGAAAAAGAATTGGGGTGCGGTCAGGCAGTTGCTCCCTGCTGCTCGAAGAAGCACTCGCGCCCCTAAATGCGCGTCCGCACTGGGGCAAGCTATTTACGATGCCGGCAGAGCGAGTGCAATCCCTCTATCCGAAGCTGGCCGACTTTCAGACGACTTGTGCGCTCCTACGATCCACAGGGCATATTCCGTAACGCCTTCCTGGACAGGTATATTTTTGGAGCGCACTGATTGCCCTGAGTTTACCCAAAATCCCCACCAAGAACGGCTCTTCCCACGTTTTGATACGACGCCACAGGCGGCGAGTGGCTAACGTGTTCAAATTCTACTCGTGACGTTGATATACTCCTGTCAACTGATTTCTTAGCTGCTGGGTAGTATTGACCCAAAGTGCCTGCCGTAGGTGTTAGCGGGTGGTCCCATCGACTCCAAATACTGCTGGTCAACGTAGCACCAACCCCAGTCCTCATCAGGCTCGAACGAGCGAATGATGGGGTGCTGGGTAGAGTGGAAGTGCCTGGTGGCATGTCTGTTCGGTGAGTTGTCACAACAGCCCACATGCCCGCACTCGGTGCATATTCTAAGGTGAACCCAATGTCCGCCTGTCTCAAGGCAGTCCTCGCACCCTAAGGCGCTTGGCTGCACATTCCGCACGTGCTCCGGGGTCAGATGCTCATCCGGACCCTGGTTTTGCATATTACTCATGACGATACCTCCATTGCATTTCTCACATCTTGGTGACTGCGCCGTCTCTGCTCGGTTAGTCGGCCTGCTCCTGTGCCTCCAGCGCCTCACGGTCCCAGCTCGCCAGATCCGCCCCGGCTTCATACGTTCTCTGGAGAAAGTCCATCAGAACCTTCCGGGGCTCGGCAGCACAGCGTACCGCGTCGTAGGGTAGCAGAAATTCCCCGAAGTGGTCATCGTAATACGCCTCCGGGGGCTGTACAGCAGCTTTCTCAAAGCCTGGCGGGGCAGGAGCCATGTATGCGTAAAAGATCGTCGTGGGCAAGATGCTGTTGCCCGGCCAAAAGCCGGCACTACTGCATTCGTGCGAGTAAGCTTCGCGCGTCATCAGGTCTGCCCCAGGCCGCTCAGGAGCGCGCCGCCCCGAGAAGCGCGTCACCGCGAGATCGAAACTGCCCCACCAGAAATGGACCGGGCTGCACTTGCCGATAAAGCGGCCTCTGAACGCCTGAAAGACGGTGCTTGTCTGAAGCAAGATGCGCCAGAACCTGCCCGCGTACTCCTGGTCGTACGAGTGGTGCACGTTGTCTATGTCGCAGGCGATAGGATTGGGCACCTCCTGAGGAGTGGTATTTATCCTGACGTCGATATCAATCGAGCGCAGTACGGCCATGAGCTCTCGGTAGAAGTCGGCCACCGAACGCGGATAGAGTGCCACATACCTGGTTGTGCCGTCGCTGGTCTGCACAACCAGGGTGTGGTTGATAAAGTCGAACGTTAACTCGAAGGTGCGGCTGCCATAGGGGCCGTAGGGGATCGGTGAAGTTGTAAGCCCGCGAGACGTAACGTACAGCGCCGCGTGCCACCAATGGTTTACCCTGGGGCTGAGGGTCAGGCGGATTTTACCGACGACCTGGGTCCACATGTGGAGCGTCTCATAGGTCTCTCTCCATTCTTCGTACGGCAGGTTAGGCCACTCTTCGAGGGTACCTGCACTGCCTGTGCTGCCACTCTGCTGGGCTGCGTGCCCGCCGAGCTCTCTTTGGTAGCTTTCAGCCCATTCTATATCTGTCTCGTTCATGACGCTCTCCTTGATACCCTACGTCTGGTTTCTCTCTATGACTTCCTTGCAGCGCATAATCCCGCTCTGGGACTTCTAATGCACCTTCAACGCATCTGTTGGGAAATGGAGGGATTTTGGGGACACCCCAAACCCCCGGCAGGGGAGCACCCCTGCACCTCCTTTCCAACTTAAATAATGGAAATAACTCTCGCGACAATTGTGTGGGATTGTGGGGAGCAAGCTGCAAGCACTTTACTCAACAAGGCCAGGCCCTATTACATAACCATAGCATAGGGTGCTATAGTTGGCAAGAACGCACCCCAAGGGTATATACTAACCTTTAGGTTAGTATATACCCTTGGGGTGCGTTTATGGACGATGAACAAAAAGGAATGCATGAGAATTTGGGGCGGATCGCGAATTGGTGGACCGCACTCACCGTGCAGGCACTGGCGAGTGGAACCAGGCGGTACAGCGAGCTGCGGCGAGAATTGGGAGGGGTTTCGCACAAGATGCTCTCGCAGACGCTACGGGGGCTGGAGCGCGATGGGATCGTCGAGCGCAAGGTCCACCCGGTGATCCCACCTAAGGTAGAATATTCGCTGACCCCGCTAGGGCAAAGCCTGATCGAACCGCTGGTCCAGCTTTGCCACTGGACAGCGCAGCATCGGGAAGAGATCGAGGCTGCAAGGACCCGTTACGCGGCCACAGAGCAAGCCGGTACACCTTAGGAATTACGAATTACTATGCGGCCCCTCTGTTCCGGTCCGATTAAGGCCGGTAGCCGGGGTAGGGGAGCACTCCGAAGGCGGCCATGAAGGTGCGCGCAAGAAGCGCTTGTCCCTGGGCGTTTAGCTCACCATCAGGGCCTGTGAGGGCTACTCTCTGCTTATAATTGCCGGCACGGTCCAAAACGTCACGAAATGCCTTTTCGGCGTCTACAAGAAGCGCGCCGTGATCGGCCGCGACCTCTCTGATGGCGCGGTTATATCGCTTCAGGATGCTCGTTGGCAGGGTTCTCAAGGTCGTTGCCGACAAGTATGGTGGTTTGCAGCGCGACGCGCACTCCTGCCGCTTGCATCTCGCTCAGGGCGGCTGCGAGATTGGTCTTGAAGCCTTCCAGGTTGAGAGGCTGAACCTCCAGCTCGCGCCCGATGTCGGATACAGGGCCCAGAGCCGCTCGCTTCACGCGAAATTCGGGGCCGAACGTCAATTCGGCCTCGTCGCTCTCCTTTTCGGCCTGGCGCTTGCGGTATTCATCGAGCAAGCGCCGCGCTGATGGCTCGTGCATAGCCTCGCCCAGACCTACGCCTATCACAATCCAATCGGGTTTACTGGAGGTCAAGATTTGCATCAGCTCACTGCGGCGCAACCCACCGGCTGTCTGGCCGCGAGAGCCTGCGCTGATGAGATTGGCCTGAAGCTGTGGGTAGAAATGAGACAGCACCTTCTGCACAACGCGCACATAACCCGCATCATCAGGTGATGTATGGTCACCGAGGAAAATGAGAGTTTGCCCCGGCTGTAGCTTCTGCCGGGATTCGCTGCCTGGTTGGTCGGTCACGTTCGCTAGGGGTCAGGGGTCAGGATTACTGCTTACTGCTTACTGCTTATTCACGTTTCACGTTTCAAGCCGTCGTCGTTCGTCCGTCTACTGACAACTGACAACTGACAACTTGGTCACTCAATATTGCCGTTGAAATCAGCCTGCACGACCGCGCGATCGGGAGCGGGGTCACCGACGAGGAAGATGGTTACGCCGGCATGGTCCTGGCTCATGGCGGTGGTGACTGTGAACTGGTCGTTGCTGGTAGGTGGGCCGTTTGAGGCGCGCTGGGAGCGTGTGACCTGGAACCCGAACACCTGGCCGGTATTCATCGTCAGCTTGATGGTATCGCCGCTCTTGACCTTTCCAAAGAGAGCGGCATTACTGTCGCTGTAAGGCATATAAATGATATGGTTGGCGTACGTGCCCTCGATCCATGTGGCGTGGGTGGCATCACCCGAAGGCTTCCAATCGGGGAGGATACCGCTATTGGCGGCGTCCACCGTAAAGAGCGCGCCTTCGAACTCAAGCTGAACGGGCGCTCGCTCTACCTGGCCGTTCTCTCCTTGCGCGGCTACGGCCGTGCGTGTGGCGGCTGCAGATGGGCTTACTTCATCCGGATTGTTGATGATAGCGGTCGGCTGCACAGGCTGAGCAACCTGGACGGGCGGCCTGGTGGCGATGGCAACGGCGACGGTGGGATTTTGGACGACGGCAACTGTGTTCTGCGGCTTCGCGCCTGCGGGCGTTGAGGCTGGAACCCGTGTGGCGGTCGGCGGGGCCGTTGGCACCGCCTGTAGACCGGTGGATGAGGCGGGGTGTGGTGCGAAGGCACTGCTCACAGGGCCGATCAGAAGTATGATCACCAGCAGCAATATCAGCGCCGGGAATACCAACTGCCTCCACGTGACTGGCACCAGAGTTGATTGCTCGGAGGAATTGCGCCATGAGCGCCATGAGCGTCATGAGCGCCATGGTCGTCATGCCCACCGTGACCATTGTGGTCGTGGACATCCGCTCCGGTAGGAGCGGATTCGCTAACATTGCCTTCGGCGGTATGTGTCTGGTCGTTCTCTTCGGCTGACTGGTCGTGAGTCATTCTCGAATGCCTCGGTTAGTTAGAATCATCACAAACTGATGATACTATTTTACCATAATTACGGATTGCAAATTGCGAATTACTAATTGCGAATTACGGCACGCTGGTAGGCAATTGCACAGGCGGAAGCCATAGCGAATGCAGCTCGCGCTCAGGGAAGTGCGTGAGCGGCAAACTAAGGTCCAGGTAAGGCACGTACACACGCTGCGGACCGAGGGGTATCTGCACAAGGTTGCCCGCGCCGGACTGAGAAGTGGTCAGGCTTCCTGTAGGCGCAAGGTTGTTATTTGTGTCGAGGAAGTATATCCCGATGCCGCGAATGCCTTCGCCTGTATCGAACGCATCGTTCTTGTTGCTGTCATAGAAGACACGGAATAGTATCGGTGCCAGGCTCTCACCGGAGGGAGGCTGCACACCCTGAGCCGCGCCCGCTACGATAATGGGGGCTTTATTCCCGGTGGCAGGCACTCCGGGCAAGGCTGCCGTTGGTACCTGCGCAGCCGGCACCTGTACGGGCGCTTGCGTGGGCTGACTCGGCACGACCACGCTGGTCGGCACGGCTGTAGGCTTCGCAGGAGTGTTTTCCGGCTGTCCCGGAGTAGCCAGCTCCTCGTCGGTGGGTTTCGGGAAAGGAGTGCTCTTGATCGGCTCTGCGGCAGGCGTGGGCGGGATCACCCCTTCAGTCGGCGTGGAGAGAGGTGGGTTGGTAGGCTCTACAAGCGTGGTCGGAGAGGGTACGTTAGGCTCGCCCGTGACGGTCTCGATGGGGGCGATTATAGGTGTGGCAGTGCCTGGCGGCTGGGGTACCCCCGGCACAACCGAAAGCGTCAGGTCGTAGGTCATCTCAGGCAGACCGAGGTCACCTGCATTCTTCACCTGAACGAAATACCAATCGTCGCGTTGTGGGAAGAAATCTATGCGCGAGGCCACCCCGTTGCCGCCATCGTCATTCTGGGCAAGGATGGTGGTCATATCGCTATCGAAAAGGAACATGAACGTATCTAGGCCAGGGCCGAGGTTGCTCGTTTGGATCGTGTACTCCTTGCCCGCGCGGCCATAGAACCTCACCCAGTCGGCGTCGCCCTCAGGGCATATGCTATGATGCTGCGGGTTGGGATCATTGATCAGGATCACTTTGGCGTCTTCCGGTACACCGTCACCTTCATAGGCGTCTTCGCATGGGCCGGTTGTGGGCGTGGGGCTGTTGGGGTTCTCGGTGGGTGTGACTGTAGGTGTGCCGGTGGGTGGGAGCTCGCCGGTCGAGGAGAAGCCGACCGTGTACTGGTAGCCTGGGCCATTAAGGCCACGCTTGTCGCGTATGCGCAGATAGTAGACTCCGGTGCCGGGGAAGACATCATTCAGGCAGGAGTAAAGCCCCTGGCCTGGACTGCAGTCGTCGTTTTCATCGATAGCATGGCCTGCACTGTCGTAGAGTGTAATGACGGTGTCGACAGGCCCGCTCAGGTCTTTAGTGTATAGCGAGTAGACTTTGCCCCCGTTAACGGCGAAGCGCACGAAATCGACGTCGGCTCCGGTAGTGCCGCTCTGACAGAGGGTATGCACCTGTTCTGTATTGAGGTCGATATTCTTGGCCTGAGCGATGTTGTTGTCAGGCTCGTATGGGTCGTTGCAGCCGATTGCGGTAGGCGTGGCGCTGGTACTGATCGTGGGGGTAGCTGTCGGAGCTGCTTGCTGGGTCACTGTGAACTTATAGAGCCAATTGGGTCCGCTGTTGCCGCCGTTGTTGGCGTCGTATACCTGCACTTTGTACGTGCCATCCGTGCTGGGCCGGAAGTTAATCATGCTGTTGCGCGATCCGGGCGGATTGTCCTCTACAATAATATTGCCGCCCGTATCGTAAAGTCTCGTTGCCAGGTCAACACTCGTGCCGACGGCTGTCGCTTGCAAGGTATAGGTATACGCGCTGGACATGCTGATGGCGATATAATCGCTATCGGCTGCCGGGCAGAGACGATGCTCGACGGTGGTGTTGATATTCTGGTTGACCGCATGCCCAAGGTCATTGTCGTTCTCGTAGGGGTCGTCGCACGAGAAAGTGCCGGGCGAGCGCGTGATTACCTTCCAATCGCTGCCCTGGTCGGTATCGTAGCCGTCGGGCCATCGCTGAATATCGGTAGTACCGTCTTCGGGAAGGGTAGGCTGCTGGCCCGAGACGAAGAAATACGAGGCGAAACGATCGTAGTTAGGCCAGCTAATATCGGGGGCGTTTCCCCAGTTGACCACGTCAATAACCGTATCACTGGGCGAGGTATTCACCAGGCCGAGGAAGTCAGTACGGGCCAGGCCGGTGGCCCCGATTTGGGGTACGTGAAGCTGGCTTGGGCCGATAGCCCGAATCTGGCCAGGTGCAATGTTGGTGTCATCGAGGTTGCTCAGCGGGGTATTGCCGTCGTGGTCATAGATGACATAAGTGGAGAGATTGATGTTGGTTGAGCCCGTATTGTAAAGCTCGAAATATTCCTGGGCAGGGGTCTGGCTATCGGCTACCTCGTTGATGACGAGACCATTGGGGCTTGAAGAGACGTGCGGTCCCGGAGCCTGCTGGGCAGGCTGGGCTGTGGCCGTGCCGAGGCCAACAATTGAGGTAAGAAGCACCAGACATATGGCGGCTGTTCGTAGTAGGCGATTCCGTCGAGATGGGCGCATCATGATATAGCGGTCTCCTTTGCGCCAGGTAAAAGGTGGAGAAGCGCGTAAAGGCGGCAGCCACACGCACAGGCTATGATACTAGATTTGCGCTTGAGAGTCAATGTGCGAATGGCCAACTAGCGTCCCCACACACGCCCGCAGGTGGCGATTACTGTAGAGACGCCTTCCGAGCCGCTGTACTCTGTAAGACGTATGCATCATAGTTTTCATTACGGATGTCATTAAGTGGAAAACTTTCGGCATTGGGTTGTGTAGCCAAAAGGTCAAAGAGCCGGAGAAGATTGCTCGATATGTAGCCGGATAATAGCATGGCTAAGCTACGCCGAGTTGTGGAGATGGATTACCGGTTAGTTGCCTAGATAACTCGATTCCGCAACATTTGGAATGATCATGTAACCCCTCGCCGGGGTAGAGAGAACACTCTCGACAACGAAGGGTATTTCACCGTCATCTATCGTTCTGAGGGTCAGATCCACCCCCAAAGGAATAGGGTGTGTAACCATCAGTAACTCGCCATGGTCGGTTGCCCATTTGGCAGCGACGGGGGCAACTTCGTTTGTTTTCTCAGCTTCAACAGTATCAATTACAGGAATTACGAACCGGCACGTAGCGAGAAATTCATCACTCTGAAAGATAGCAGCGTGCCCGATAAGGGCACGTTGGCTCGTTGTTGTAGACATGTGTAGGTAGCCTCCTGGGTAAGATCGTTCTAATCATGATGGACGGCTTCTTAAGCCTGGCGATTACTGGACTTGGCTGCCAGCGCGAGAGCGCCTATCCAGCTTCCCAGGATCACGACCAATGCTATGAATGTTGGCAACAATATGTCTGGCATGCCCATACTTTATCAGGATAGCAGACCGGTAGCTAGGGCCGTAAGTCCCCACCGGGCTGGCTAGTGGTCCCTATGAATCAAAAAGGAGGCCGGTGGTTAGTCGCCACCGGCCTCCTTTTTGCAACCAACCCTTACCCTTACGAGGCCAGGACCAACTCAACGCTGAAGGAGATGCGTGCTGGGGGCTATAGGGTCTCTGACCGGGTTAAGAGCATCCCAATGCGCCATTCTTAATATGCGCAAAACTAACAAGCAAGTTGGCTAATCTCGTACGAGATTAGCCAACTTGCTTGTTTCGAGAATGGCCAAAACTAATGCAAACCGACCACATTGCCCATCTCATCTATATCAATGTGAGCACCTGCAGGGTCATGAGGTAGCCCCGGCATAGTGAGCATAGAGCCGCAAAGCGGGTAGATGAAACCGGCCCCTGCCGACAGACGAACGTCCCGCACAGGGAGAGTGTAGCCGGTGGGCCGGCCTTTCCACCTGGGCTCGTGAGAGAGCGAGAGGTGTGTCTTCGCCATACAGATAGGCAGGTTGCCGTGGCCGAGCTTCGTATAAAGGTCGATCTTCGCGTTTGCGTCTTCGCTGTATTCCACGTCCTTCGCGCCGTAGAACCGGGTGGCAATCGCATCGATCTTTTCCTTGATGCCGATCTCCAGCGGATAAAGGAAGTGGAAATCCGAAGGAATGGTCGTGGCTTCGACCACAGCGCGAGCAAGGTCGGCTGCTCCCGCGCCGCCGTTCGCAAAATTGGTGGTGGGCACAGCCGCCACTGCGCCTGCCTCGCGGGCGACCTTCTCAATGAAGGCCCACTCGCGCTCGGTGTCGGTAGGGAAAGCGTTGATGGCCACTACCACAGGCAGCCCCATGCGCCGCACGTTTTCGATATGCGCGACCAGGTTGACCACGCCCTCTTCCAACGCCGCCATATCCTCCCGCGTAAGGCCCGGATCGAGCGGCTTGCCCGCCACGATCTTGAATCGACCCGAGTGCATCTTGAGTGCGCGCACTGTGGCGACCACCACTGCCACATCGGGCTTGAGGCCGCTCATGCGGCACTTGATGTCACAGAACTTCTCGAAGCCCATATCCGCGCCGAAACCGGCCTCCGTGATAAGATAGTCGGTGCATTTGATGCCTATATAGTCGGCCAGGATCGAGGAGTTGCCGTGGGCGATATTGGCAAATGGGCCGCAGTGCACAAGGGCCGGAGTGCCTTCGATGGTCTGCATCAGGTTCGGCTGTATGGCTTCCTTCAGCAAGACGGTCATTGCACCCGCCGCTCGCAGCTCTTCGGCGGTGACCGGAGCGCCTTTCTTCGTATAGGCGACTATGATCTTGCCCAGGCGCTCGCGCAGGTCGAAGATGTTTTTGGAAAGGGCCAGTATCGCCATCACTTCCGAGGCCGCAGAAATATCGAAGCCGCTTTCGCGTGGCACCCCGTTGTTTTTGCCTCCAAGCCCCTGCACAATGTCGCGCAGAGAGCGGTCGAGGATGTCCATCACATGGCGAAGCTCGATACGGGTGATGTCGATGTCGAGGTGGTTGTCGTGGAACACTGAGGCGTCGAGGAAAGCCGAGAGGAGGTTATGAGCGGCGGACACAGCGTGTATATCTCCCGTCAGGTGGAGGTTCATGTCCTCCATGGGCACCACCTGGCTCTTGCCACCGCCGGAGCCTCCTCCTTTGATGCCGAACACCGGGCCGAGCGAAGGCTGGCGCAACGCGACAGTGGCGCGCTTGCCGATCCGGTTCATCCCCTGTGCAAGTCCGATGGAGGTAGTGGTCTTGCCTTCGCCCAATGGCGTCGGTGTGATGGCGGTCACCACGATATACTTCGCGTTGGGGTTGTCTCGGAGCCTATCCAGCACCTCGAGCTTGATTTTTGCCTTGTACGAGCCGAAAAGCTCCAGGTCGTCTCGACCAAGGCCCATCATCGCCGCTATTTCTTCTATCGGCTTGAGAGTTGCAGCATGTGCAATCTCAAGATCGTGGCGCGGTTCATTCATTGAAAGTACTCTCCATTGAGCATAGGGATCAGGGGTCAGGGGTCAGGGGCTAGACTTACTGCTTACTGCTTATTGCTTATTGCTATAGCGGTCGTCGGTCGTCCATCGTCGTTCGTCGGTCTACTGACAACCGCCAACTGACAACTGACAACTACGCCAGATACCTCTTTATCGCCCTTATTGTGTTCTTGAGCAGCATGGCGTTTGTAACCGGACCGGTGCCGCCTGGGACGGGGGTGATAGCCGATACTCTTGGGAGGGCGGAATCGTATGCTATGTCGCCGGTCATCTGGCCGTCGACCATGGCTGCTCCGAAATCCAGAACTGCTGCCCCCAGGCGGATATTGTCGCCTGAGATTAGGCCTGGCTTGCCTACCGCCGACGCCAGGATTTCGGCCTCTGCGATCAGCTCAGGGAGATTGCGGGTGCGCGAGTGAGCTATGGTGACGGTGGCGTTGCGGGCCAGGAGGAGCTGCGCCAGCGGCTTGCCCACGATGCTGCTGCGGCCCACAACAAGGGCGCGCTTGCCCTGGATGCTAATGCCGTAATAGTCGAGCAGGGCAATGCCGCCAGCCGGGGTGGCCGGAACGTAGAGCATCCAACCCCAGGGCCAGCCGCCCGGCGTTGACCGGGTGGATGCCATCCACATCCTTATGTGGGTCGAGCACGTCGATAACGGCGTCGAGGCCCATATTCGTGGGGAGGGGCATTTGCACGATGACACCCGCCATCTCGGGGAGGACGTTGAGACGTTCGAGCTCGGCCTGTAATCCGGCTCGGGACGCTCTGGCAGGCAAGGCGATTACGGTCACTTTGATACCGGCGCTTCCGAACGATTGGGTGATGCGGTCGGCGTACGTGACGGACGATGGGTCGTCACCGATACGTACGACGGCAAGGCCGGGAAGTAACGTATAGCGCGCCTGTAATCCTTTGATCTCTTCTATGCACTGGAGGCGTATCTGCTTAGCGACTTCGCGCCCCGTCATAATGATCGGGGCGTCAAAGGGTTGGTGGCTTGTTGCTTCGTTCTGTTCTTCGATGGTCATAAGTGTCATTTGTCAATCCTGTAGGCGCAGAGTGATGCCCTGCCGGCGAGTGGGAGGGAAGCCTAACACGAAAAGAGCACCCACGCATGTGCCTCTAGGGAGCTTGTGGCTCGGGATTACGGTCAAGCGTACTGCCCGTATCGCCAGGTGTTTCGAGGTGCTCTCCTGAGTTCATCATGATGATTTCATGCTTGCTATGTTCGTGGTCAAACACGGCGACCGACACATGGGTGTTGCCCATGCGTGCTCGCTTGGTGTGCCAGGTCTCCACCAGGTCCCAGTCGTGGAGAGCAGCCATCAGAGCGGCGAGTGCTGCGCCGTGCGATACTATGATGATGGCCTCGCCCCGGTGGTGCTCGACGATTTCCTGATAGGCAGCATAAACCCGGTCCTGCACAACAGGGATGCTCTCGCCGCCCGGCAGGGTGAAGCTATCGATTTTCTCCTGCCACTCTTCAAGCTGGCCCGGAAAACGCTCCTCGATCTCCGAGGCGACCAGACCTTGCCACTCACCTACATTAATCTCGCGAAGGGCGGGATCGAGCCTCGGCACAAGGCCAAGCTTCGCGCCTATAATGAGAGCGGTGCGAGAGGCGCGTTTGAGATCGCTCGAATATATAGCGGTAAACCCGGCAGGCTGTCCCGCCAGCCACCGCGCAACGGCTTCCGCCTGTCGCAGACCGGTCTTGCTCAATTCAACGTCAAGCTGACCCTGGAAGCGCCTTTCGACGTTCCAGGTGGTCTCGCCATGTCTGACCAGGTAGACAAGCGTCCTCTGCCCGACCCTTGTCTCTATTTGCTCCTCAACCTTGCTTGCCATTAGTTTCTCTTTCTGAGTAATAATGACTCTGCGAGCCACCATCACCAATGAAAATAGGGGAGGATTCCTGGGGGAACTTCCCCAAGCCCCCTATTTTCACAGGAATGAGTAGTGCGTAGTTTTCACCGCCAAGGTCCGCCAAGACTATTACCGTGTTTATGCACTACGCACCAATTCTTTTCCAATAATGATCTGTCCTGTACACTTGCCGCCAACCGAGCTTATCATACAGGCTGCGCGCCGAGATATTATGGTCTTCCACAAAAAGAGTGGCAGAATGGACGCCCAGACTTGCCAGGTAGGCAAGGGTCTGTTGGACTAGCGCCCTGGCGATGCCGCGCCCACGGTATTCTTGAAGGACACCTACTGTGCCGATGTAGCCCACCGGCTGACCCGCCACTTTGTCCACGCGCCCGCGGCTCGTGCCGATCTCGCGCCCCGTCGCCTGGTCCACTGCGAAGAAGTAACCTTCCTTGCTCACACCCGGTTCGGACATTTGCGCCCTTACGCCTTGCGGGGTAGCAGTCTCGACAAACGCCTCGATGATTAGTTGCGCCCAGATTATCGCGTCGCGCTCCATGTCACTGAATGTGCGCACGTCTATTCCCCTCGGCCATATAGGCCGGGGTTGATTCTCGATATTGTCTATGCGCATTTGCCAGTAGCTATGGTCGGCGCGGAAGCCTCGCTTTTCGAGGAAGTGTACACACTCTCCGCGTGCCAGGCCCGCGGCCGAATAGACCGGCGAGGTAAGGTGCAGCACTCCGGCGCTTTCGGCGCGAAGCTGCACCAGCTTATACAGGGCCGAGCCTATGCCCTGGCACCTGTCAGAGGGGTGGACGCCGATCTCGAACGCCAGACGCGGTGTGCCGTCCCTGAATAAAGCTGTTTGCGAGAAGGCGATAAGCTCGCCGTTTGGGCCGGGGAGGACATTAACGTCGTCAAGCGGATTGACGTTGCGGCGCTTCCAGCGCATGACTATATCTTCAGGAGCAGGGGGCCCGGAGGGGGGCCAGGCGTGTGTGACATCAAGGAGACGAGCCAGCGGCTCAATATCCAAATCGTTGTAAGGTCGAAGTCCTGAAAGTACGTGGTCCATCTATCCTCTGGAGTGCCGTCCCGCCCCGGTTCTCGTTGCTACTTTGCCGGCGCACTCCCCCGTTAATTGTACCATATCGTAGCCATTATGATATGTCAGAACAATAGCAATCGGATCGCCTCTGGCGACCCGATTGCTATTGTTCCAAAGGGTTATGTGCAGAGCCTCAGTAATCTCGCTGGATCGCGAAATCGGCCAGGTGTAGGAGAGATTGGCGCGCAGGAGCGTCCGGTAAGCCTGACAATGCAGCTTTGGCATCGTCGACGAAGTGTCTTGCCACCACGTTGGCCCGCTCGAGGGCGTCTGAGTTGTTGATACGGCGGATAGTCCGCTGAATTAGCTCATCGCTCCTGTCAGTGCCCTCGATGACCCGGCGTACCTCGGCGCGTGATTCGTCGTCTGCCGTTTCGAGGTAGAGCATAGTCGGAAGAGTGACCGTGCCCTGGCGCAAGTCGCCGCCTATGGGCTTGCCAAGCTGCTCGCTGGTGGAGTGTACATCCAGGATATCGTCCACGATCTGGAAAGCCATGCCAAGCTGGTGGGCGTAGCGGCGCAACCGCTGCACATCGTCTTCCGGTGCCTCTGAGAGCACAGCGCCGATCTCGCCCGCCGCTGCGAAGAGCACAGCCGTCTTGGAGTAAATGCGCTTGTAATACTGCTCCAGAGTGGAGGTCATGTGATGCGTGGCGAACTTCTGCTCGATTTCGCCCTGGGAGATCGTAACGAGCGACTCGGCGAAGATTCGAGTGGCTCGCAGGACCCCGCCCATCGTACTGAGCACTGCTGAGCGAGCGAAAAGATAATCGCCCACCAGCACAGTCGTCCCTTCGTCCATGATCGAATTCAGAGTGGGCAAGCCGCGCCTCATCAAGGCGTTGTCTATTGTATCGTCGTGGACCAGTGATGCGGTATGGAGCAGCTCAATTGCGGCTGCCATGGGCACGAGACGGTCCAGGTCATACTTGTGAAAGCGCGCCGAAAGAAAGAGGATAGCGGGACGGAGCCGCTTGCCGCCTGCGGCGATAATAGCCTCAACACCCTGCTGGATCATTGGGTAGTCGAGCATGCTCGTGGAGCGGAGGGTATCGTCGATAAGAGCAATATCGTCAGCAACCGGCGCGAGGATATGCTTGAGGCTCAATTTGGATTGGGACACCGCGGATGTTGTCATGGTTTTGCTCGGCTCACGAAAAGAGAGAGCAAATCCTCACTATCTGGAGTATAGCAGCCAGGGTAAAGATTGTCAATCTTATCACAATCTTACCAGGTAACTTCACAAGATGCGAAGCTCCTCCAGGCGGCTTGAAACAACACGCTCCAGGTCAAGCGGGCGTGTTATGCCGTGTTCCTCTGCAAGCTTAGGAACCATCTGCCGGTAGAACTGAAGGAGAACGCGCGCCGCCTCAAGCATGGGCCCCGGCTCCAGAGGACAGCAGGTTTGCGTGAGTGGAAGCAACTCCTCTTCAGGAACGATTTCTTCGACTTTCGAGTAGGCGGTCTGCTCAGATGAGAAATCGTGCTTCAAGCGCGCCAGCTTCAGGCATGTCATGCGCATCTGGTCGAGAGATCCATAAGCCGACCAGAGCTGGCTGCGATGCATTACCTTGATGAAACAAGAGAGCGAATCCCAAAATCCAACGATCAGCTTGCGCAGGGTCCGGCTTTGCTGTTCCTCGGTGAGGGTGTAAAGTGGGAAAGCCTTTCCGGCCAGCAGACCCCTCTTATCTACCAGCACCGTATGTGGCCCACCGTGGATGTGGTCGAAGTTACTTGCTCCCGCCAGGGCTAGCTCGCCTTCGACACCATCAACAAAAGTGAACACGACCATGTCGAACCCGAATTCGTTGAAATCTTCCAGCAAGACCGGCTGGCCCAGGTGGCGCATAAAGTCCTGCCGTTCTGCGAAGAAGTCGCTGTATGTCTCGTCCTCGGTGACAAGATAAAGGTCCAGGTCGGAGAAATCGTCCGCCCTGCCGGCGGCGAAGGAACCGCCGATGAAGGCTGCGATCACACGCTCATCCGCCACACACGCCTCAACAAAGCGCTCAAGCACGGCGCGTTGCTCCCCGGATCCGGCGTATAAATGCTGCCCCTCCATGTCCTCTCTCATTTACCTGCCCCTCTCGGTTATAATAATTGATACAGGCAATAATAATATCAGATCTATAAAGGATAAGGTCGCAAGGCTAACTCAAATCATGGTTTCAACACAAAAAGCTCAAGCGAAAGTAAGTAGCAAAGAGTATGCCGGGTACGATTGGCACAAGGAGCCTACCGGCCTCTATCTGCATGTGCCATTTTGCGAGTCAAAGTGCATATACTGCGATTTCAACTCCTACGCCCACATGGACGATAAGTTCGAGCCTTTCGTGGGCGCGATCTGCGCCGATATCGAGCGTGGTGTCAGCCGCTTCCTACCAGGAGAAGACGATTGCGCCGGCGCACCCGTCGCTACGGTCTTCTTCGGCGGGGGTACACCCAGCGTTTTGCAGCCCGCACAGATCGCCCGCATATTGGATGCAGCGCGCAGGCGGTACAACATCGCACCCGGCGCCGAGATCACGATGGAGGCCAATCCCGGCACGATCACACTCGAGAAGTTCGAGGGCTACCGGAAGGCCGGCGTGAACAGGCTCAGCATGGGAGTGCAGGTACTTGACGATGTGATGCTGAAAAAGCTGGGCCGCATTCATAGCGCTGAAGGCGCGCTGGAATCGTACAGGCTGGCGCGGCAGGCGGGTTTCGACAATATCAACCTCGACTTCATCTACGGCCTACCCGGCCAGGACCTGGCGCACCTCGACAAGATGCTCGACAGGCTGCTGGCAGTGGACCCTCTGCCGGAGCACCTTTCGTGCTATTCGCTGATTGTTGAGGAGCACACCCCGCTATATATCGGCGTGATGCGCGGGCTGATCACGGTGCCAGGCGAGGACGAAGTCGCCGATATGTATGAGCTGATCGGCGAGCGTCTGGAGAAGGCCGGATACCGCCAGTACGAGATCTCCAACTTCAGCCGCGGAAAGCCATGCGCGCACAATCTGGTCTACTGGCACGACCAGCGCTACCTGGCCTTCGGCCCCGGCGCAAGCGGCTACTGGGGTGACACGCGCTACACCACCATTTTGGGCCCGGCAGACTATATCGCCCGTATACAGCAAGGCGAAAGCGTTCTGGCCGACGTCGACACAGTAACGCGCCAGGGCGAGCAAGGCGAGTTCATGATGCTTGGCCTTCGCTTGAACGAGGGGATAAGCAGGGTAGAGTTCCGGCGGCGGTTCGGCGTTGAGGTCGAAGAAGTATACGGTGCCGAGTTGAACCAGCTATACGGGTTCGGGTTGTTGGAACAGGCGGACGTGTGGATCAGGCTGACGGCTCGGGGACGGTTGCTAGGGAACGAGGTGTTTGAGCGGTTTATTTAGGCCTGACCCTTTGCACAATCTGACCATCCTCAGACGTAAGCATTTAAGGTGTAAATCAGGGTAAGGGCGCTCCCCGTTGGTGCCCTCGTTGGTTCCGGATTCTCTATCCACCAGGTCACTCACGAGGGATGTCCCACCCTGATATTTTCTACAGCCCAAAAGTGAATGCGTCCTTTCAGACTTGCCTTATTTTGAGCAGGAAGATCTCACTTCTCCACAAGCGAGCAATGCTCGCAAAATCCCCCGTAAGGATAAGGCAGGACATCCCCGCCGCATGAGGCGATGGCTCGCCTGACCGCGCAGACCGGCAGACCAATCACATTCGTAATGCAGCCTTCAACGCTGCTCACCAGCTTCCCACCCATGCCTTGAACAGCGTAGGCTCCGGCCTTGTCGTAAGGCTCGTCAGTAGCGACATATCCCTGAAGCTCTAACTCCGAGAAATCTCGCATAAAGACGGTAGAGACCGCGGCCTGGTGGACTAGAGTTTCAGGTTGGGCGCGGCCTTCGGCAGCGCGAAGGATCGACGAAACCCGTGACCACATAATGGTAGATGCCGCGCAGCAACTCTAGCATTTCGATAGCCTGTTCGCGGCTTTTTGGCTTGCCGAGCAGGCGACCTGGGCCGACTACCACAGTATCAGCGCCAAGCACCAGCGAACCTGCGGCAATGGTATCGCCGTTGCTTTCGATTATATCGGCGGCTTTGCGCCACGCCCACAGACGTGGGTCCTGTTCCGCGGGCACAGGAAAGGGCGGAGCTAGGAAAAGAGGCGGGATTGTGATATCGGGCATGCGTGTCGAACCGGTTTCTTCGACCGGGCTGGCAAGCGAGCGAAATGCCGGGACGATGCGGCGGATAAGTTCCAGGCGGCGTGGAGAGCCGGAAGCAAGGATGAGATCGGGCACGGGTCTACTGCTTACTGCTTATATCCATAAAACCTTGGCGATCTTGGCGGTAAAGAAATAAGCAGTAAGCAGTAATCACTATCTCCCCAGCCGTTTCAGCGCGAACATCACCATATCTTCGGTGGTCAGCTCGGTGTCTTTGGGCAGGCCGGAGAGGGCGGCCTGGATTTCGGCGGGGCTGTAGCCGAGGCCGCTGAGCGCTTCCACAACCTCGGAGGCGGCGGTGGGGCTGGCGAGTATGCCTGCGGCGGCCACTATATCGATTTTACCTTTCAGCTCGAGGACCAGGCGCGAGGCGGTCTTGCGGCCTATGCCGGGGATCCTGGTGAGCAGGTCCACGTTACCTGACCCGATGGCGCTTTCGAGGGCATCTATCGGCATGGTGCTGAGTATAGAGAGAGCGACTTTAGGGCCTATACCAGATACGCCCAGCAAAGTCTCGAACATCTTTAGCTGGCGCTCTTCGGGCGCGCCGTAGAGGGCCATCTGGTCCTCGCGCACGTACAGGTGAGTATAGACGTGCGCTGTCTCGCCCAGCCGGCCCATCTGGGAGATCGTTGAGCCGGGCATGAATACCTTATAGTAAACACCCGACACGTTCAGCACGATATGGTCCGCCCCCTGCGCGGCGATTTTGCCCTCAAGTCCAGCTATCATGTGTTGCTCCGGTTAGTATCAGGGGTTAGTGTGGCATCCACCAGCAAATTAGAGAATATGAGAATTTGGGGACACCCCAAACCCCGGCAGCGGAGCGCCCCTGCACCCCTCTACGCAATCCGTGAGAAAAGAGAGAATTTGGAGACACCCATGCCCCGGCAGGGATCACTCCTGCACCCCTCTTCCCCAACTTCGGAGTGGGAGATTTGGGGACACCCATGCCCGGCAGGGTTAGCCGCCCCTGCACCCCCTTGCTCTCTACGCTCCAGGCCACCAGCCTCTGGTCCTAACTGCTCAGCCGAGACGGCCGTCCTACCGTGGCGCGGCGCTTTCTTGGCTCAGCGGCTGTGCTCGCAGCGGCAGACGCGCCGTTGGTATGGTGCAGCTCGTGGGTCTCGGCGGCGCCGTTGCTGCCGACACGTATAGTCCCGCTCTCCATCAGCTCGCTCTGGAAGCGCGGCACGTAGCCGGCCGCCCTCAAGTCTTTCATCAGACGCTGCCAGGGGTCGTCGCGAGCCGAATCGCCTACTTCGGGGAGATTGGCGACAGCAATAGTCGGCGACAGGCGTCGGGCGATATACTTTCTGGTCTTGCGAGAAGATGCCATCTCGTCCAGCACGGACGAGTCTTCCACTTCAATCAGGGTGACGCGATTCACGTTGGTATATTTGATGAGGCGCGCCCAATCGCTTACCGATTGCGAAACATTCTGAGGCAGCTCTTTGCCGGTGTTGTCGTGTAGGAAGCGTGTAATAGTCTCCGGGGAGAGTCCCGATTCGACGGCTCGCAGGATGCTTTCCTTATTGATAGCGTACGCGCTGACGCGGTCGTGGCGCACAAGGTCGGAGAGGCGCAGCAACGTCCACAGCACTCGGCTATCCGGGTGCAGGACGAGGATCTCGAAGTTGGGTTGGACGAGCAGCGGCCTGGGGAGAGTGCCTGATTGCTCCTGCAATCGGTGCTCCGGGTCGAGCAGGCTTCGGCCCTCTTCCGTGAGGCGGAAAGCCACGAATCGCTTCTGTTTGTCCTTGCCGATATCGACCACGCCGAGCCAGTTGAGCATCGTGCGGAGCATATCACCGATGATGTGACCCTCGATCTCGAACCAGTGGTTGCGGAAGCCCTGTAGAGCGCGCAATCCGTAGCGGCGCACAAGCTCTTCCTGGTCCCAGATGAGGAACGGCTCGGTGAGATGTATCAGGCGCAGGAAGCCCTCGACCGAAATCCACTTATCGGTGGGCAACTCAAGCAGGTGCTTGATGAGGCGCTTCCGTCCCCCCGTCAGGTCGCTGTTCCACCAGTAGATCGTGCCGTAGGTAGCCGGCTCAGCCCACTTGCGATCTTCCTGCCACACGCCGAAGAGCCTGCGCCTTTGCAAATCGAAATTGTGCAGGGCCCACTCGTCTATCTTGCTCGTGATAGTGAGGGCGGGCTGCTCGCCACGCGATTCGACCAGCAGGCCGAGCGATTGGGCCAGGTGCACCACCATATCGATATATTCGCTGCCCGCTTTTATATCTTCGGGGTGGATGAAGCTCTCGTTTATCTTCTTGGCGACACGCTTGGTGATGCGCGTATCCTGGAGCGTAAGCTGCAATTCTCCTTGCGATGCTTCCGCGAGCATAGTGAGCAAGTCCCAGGCTAGCTCGTACGGCAGCCTGGAAATAATCGTGTAAGGCGCAGGCGCATCGAGTTTCGGCTGCATATGGGCTGCGAGCCTGACCGGTCCGGATTGGTTACTCCCACTCAGGAGGTCTCGGGGGATGAATATCCAGCGACGCTCTCCGTCCAGCACGTCCCACAGGAGAGTGCGCTGGATTAAACCGAGGGTAGCCGCTCGGAACTCGCGCTCGGTCCATTTGAAGTGCTTCTTGACGGCTCCAGCCATCGCCTTACCCCCCTGTTCTTCGAGGTAAGTGAAGAGGCTCTGCGAGGTAGGTGAGAGGCTGGAGAGGAGGAGCTGCTTGCCCTGGCCGGTGGCGAGAAACTCGCTCATGACGCCGATCAGCTCGGACTTATAATAGCGGGCCGCATCAGGCAGCTTCCATGTGGAAGCGATACGCTGCACGTCGGCCTGTTCAAGGTTGCCCAGAAGGGAGGGGAAAGGCTCGTCGAATGGGGGCGGACGTTTGCTTTCGTCTATGACGTCGCGCAGCACCTTGGCAGCCTCGGTGGCGACAGATACCACGCGGCGCGCTGTGGCTTCGGGCTGGTTGCGGGAGGCCCACGCGTAGAGGTTGTCGCCCGACGAGACCACTCGGGAGCCGCGAACCATCACTTCGTCAACGTCAACGAGGCCGGCGCGGCGCACGCGCTCGAGTAGAGGCGTTACCTCATCGGGCGGGCGGTCCAGGAGACCTGGTAGGTCGTCTACGAGGGCCAGCATATTGCGCTGGTTGAGCAGCCAGGAGACGAAGGCCTTCTCCTCAAGATCGAGGTTTTCCCAGATTCCCCTCATAGCCGAGGGGTCCACCATCGTATGATAGACCGCTATAGCGAGGTCGTTCTGTGTGGGATTGGCGTCCCTGGTGAGAGTGCCCCAGGTCGTAGAAATGGCCCTAAGCTCGTCCAGGGGCCTGCTCATTAATCGCCCCGATAGATTCTTCAAATAGTGACTCTCCCAGCATCGAGAGTTTCCAGCACAATATAAGACTATAACGAATCGGGGCTCTACTGTCAACTTGGTCAGCATTTATATGTATTGTTAAGGGCGTGTCTCTTGCTGTTGTAAGTTGGCGGATGTAAACTGAGGAATGCGTTGCCACGATGGGGCGCTGGTGTGTTTTCCTTATTCCAGGAGTGACATGATGAATACTTTTACGGCTCTCACTCTCTTGCCTTTGTCAGTGACTATAGTTGGGGCGGTATTCGCCTGTCTACTGCTGAACCGCTATATTACCGGGAAGAAGAGACCCCACGAGCTGATATGGGGTCTGGCCTTCCTGATGTTCGCTGCGGCAGGGGCATGCCAGGTCTACGCTGATGTTGCAGGCACCTGGAGTGATTTCACTGCTCGCCTATACTATCTGATGGGTGCCACCCTCAATGTGGGTTTCCTGGGCGTAGGCACAATCTACCTGATAATGTCCCGCCGGGCAGCCAACATCGCACTTGGCGTTATGGTCGTCTTCTCGGTGGTCGCCACGGTCGTAATGTTTACTGTGCCGGTCAATGCGGCTGCATTGCACGATGTAGTGGCGGGATACAAAGCGGTCAGGGCCAATTCTTTCCTGCCCCCGCTCTTCGCCGCCTTGAGCAACTCGATAGGCACTCTGCTCGTGGTAGGTGGTGCGCTCTGGTCGGCCTATATATTCTGGCGCAAGCACATCATGAAGCAGCGTATGATCGGCGTGCTGCTTATCGCCGCCGGGACGTTTATAGTAGCAATCGGGGGCACGCTCGTGGGCATCACAGGCAACCCCGACTTCAACTACATCCCGATGGCGATCGGCGTGGTCGTAATGTTCGTTGGATATCTGCAAAGTATCCGAGTGTCGCTCCCCCAGGCACAAATCGCTGACCAGCGCGCTGCAGCTACGAGCACCGGCGCGCAATAGTCGACACTAGATAAGTAGATCTGAAGAAAGAACAAGTGGGCTGCCCGGGCAGCCCACTTGTTCTTTCTTCAGATCGGGGCAAACTCTTGACAACGACATGCGCTGCATCTAAACTTGCGCCGTGATCATCGATTTCCACACCCACATATTCTCGGACGAGATGAGGGCGAACCGCGAGGAGTATCTGGAGCGCGATGCCTGGTTCGCCACGCTCTACGAGGACCCCAAACACAGGCTGGCCTCAGCTGAGGAGCTTGTGGCCTCGATGGAGGCGGCGGGGGTTGATAGGACGGTAGTGTTCGGTTTCCCCTGGAAGGACGGGGGGCTATGCCGCGAGCACAACGACTACATCATCGATGCTGTTAGACGGTTTCCTGATAAGCTAATTGGCTTTGCTTGCGTGCAGCCGCTGGACGCGAAAGACGCGCAGGAGCTTGAGCGCTGCCTTAACGCCGGGCTGATGGGCCTGGGAGAGCTCGGGCCCGATGGACAGAAGTTCGATATAGAGGACGGGCGGATACTGGCGGCATCTGCCGAGGTGCTTCAGCATTACGATAGACCCCTACTCACCCACAGTAGCGAGCCTATCGGCCACAAGTACCAGGGCAAAGGGCAGACCTTCCCGTGGAAGCTGCTCAAGCTGGCACAGAACTTCCCCGATCTGAAAATCGTGCTGGCACACTGGGGCGGTGGGCTGCCCTTCTATGAATTGATGCCTGAGGTATACGAGGCGACTCGCAACGTCTGGTACGATACCGCGGCGTCCACTTACCTGTACAGGTTCGATGTCTTTCCGGTGGCAGCGCGCCTGATCGGGGTGGAGCGGGCCCTGTGGGGCACCGATTGGCCGCTCCTGTCGCAGGCCAAGTTCCTGGCGCGAGTGAGGGCTTGCGGCCTGACGCCGGAAGAAGAGGTAGCCGTGCTGGGTGGCAACGCGGCCAGGCTGCTAAGAATTTGAGCTGTAACATGTAACAAACAAGAGAGCGCCCCATGGGGCGCTCTCTTGTTTGTTACGAACGGAGATCCGGCTTACTGGTCTATTTTGACGGTGACATAGTTGCTGCTATTGAGGGGATCAGGCGTGAACTTGAGGGTAAGGTTCTTGTCACCCTGCTTGACCTCGTAGCCAAGCTCACCTGTGACCTTCGAGCCTGCCTTGATACCGTTGCCTCCGGTCACCGTATCGAACATGCTGTTGTACTTCGCGCCGATAGCATACTGCTGGTTGGCACCTGTGCTATCAAGGAGATCGAAGCTTAGCAGTCCGCTGAGGGTAAGGTCGTCCGTGCCCTTGTTCTCCACGGTCACGTTGAGGATCGCGTACTCGTTGCCAGTGGCCGGCGGTAGGTTGCCGTCGGTTGTGCGGCTGACACCATTGACTGTCAGCACGGCACTGCCCAGCGTGAGGGCATTCCCGATATTGCCGGTCACTACCTGGCCGCTCGTTCCTGTAGTCGCTTGTGCGGCGGGTGTGGTCTGGTCTATAGGCGTGGCCACTTGCTCCACCGTCGCCTGACTTTGAGGAGTTGGGCTTTGCAAAGCTGCTTGTTGAGCCTGCTTCATTGCGTCGGTCAGGGGCACAGGAAGGGTGTCGTTATTGTGGTTAGAGATAGTCATGGACATATTGACGGGCAACTGCGGGAGGGGCGTTGAGGCAGCCCCGCCAGGGGTGGGAGTGCCTGACAGCCCGGCGAATGCCAGAGTCGATCAAATTCAGGAGCGGACCGAGATTCAGCTGCAGGTCAAGCTTGTGGAAATACTTGGTTTGAGGGTCGATATAGAGAGTGCCGCCGCCGAGGCTACCTAGGCTGCTGAGGTCCACTCCCAGGCTCGAAGGGTCCTGGCCCGACGCTTTCAGCATTTCGCTGATATCCAGGTTGAAGCCGTATTTGTTGACGCTGGTGCCGTTGACTGTGTCGGTACCCTGGTTGGAGTAGGTATTGACGCTGGTAAACATGCTGTCGATACCACCAAGGGGATTACCGCTTGAGGCAATACTCTGGGGGTCGAATAGCCCCGAGGCCGCATTGCTCGTACTCTTCTGCGTCTCAGCCCAGTTGCCGCTGGCATCCTTTTGGAAGAGATGGTCACCGATTACAACCTCTTCGAACGGCTGGCTCCCGATGGTGCCCTTCACGTAAGTAGTGTTAGGTGCAACATAATCACCCTCGGCATGGACCGGTTGGGTCACATAGTCGGAGGCCGCGATATCAAGGATGAAATGGTAGCTGGTCAGGCTGTTTACGCCTGATACGGCCTGCTGTATAAGGGCGTTATCGCCACTATTGCCCGATGTGGACGAGGTTGTAGCGGTTCCAGCCGCAGTGCTGACTGTGGTATCTGTTGGGACTACAACGGCGGCGGTTGTGGGGGTGGCCGGCGCGGTAGTGGCGGTTGGGGGGGCGACTGTTACCGTGGGGGGCACCGGGGTAGGGGTTGACGTATCGCCACCGCAGGCGTATAGCCCGAAGAGAGCTAGCACCATAATAACGAACGTCAATACGATTGCCTTTGTCTGTTTCACTAAGTTCCTCCTCTTTCTTGATAGACCTGCTACATCGATGCTCTGCCACAATCCATGCCCAGGCACAGCATGCTAATTATAACCTAGAAGCGACGCCGGGCCAAATTCCAATTGCGGATTGCGGATTGCGGATTGCATCGCATTTCCAGTCTTATGGTTTCTGAGCGCATTAAACAGCAAGGATATGGTCCTGGGGAAGGTTTCTGCGGTATATCTAGTGGGACAAATATCGGTATGAAGGCGGGTGCGTTGTAGAGACTTATTGCAATGCGTCTCTACCGCGTGGCGACGGTTGTGGCGGCCCCAACCTGTCTGCCCTAATCTACGCCCTGATCTCGTTACGCCCTGTTATCTTTGACGCCATTGGTACCTGCGTGCAAAAGCTCAAGGAGGGCTGGATGGAGGAGCTTTCCGGCGGCGACGGTGCTGCCCGCACCCGACGTGCGCCGTGCGCCGTGCCAATCTGTGACCACCCCGCCTGCCTCCTGAATCAGAAGGAGGGCAGCGGCGACATCCCAGGGCTGAAGGCTCAGGTGGTAATAGGCGTCGAGGCGGCCCGAGGCTACATAGGTCATCGAGAGGGCAGCAGAGCCCAGGTGGCGCACTTTAGCGACGCGCGGTTGCACCCAGGCGACCAGGTCCACCATGGGCTTTGCGATGGCGGGGTTGTGGCCGATGTCGTAAGCCACGATGGCCCTGGAAATGTCGCATCTTAGTCGGATCGCTAATGGGCTTGCCATTGAGCGTTGCGCCCTTGCCCAGGGACGCAGCGAAAAGCTCCTGGTGAAGAGGGTCGTAGACCACGCCCACGAGGATAGCGTTGGTAGCCAGGTCGACCACTGCCACAGACACGCACCAGAACGGTATTTGCGAGGCATAGTTATGTGTGCCGTCTATCGGGTCTATTATCCAGCGAAATGCTCTATGCGCCGGGTCCCCTTCAGCGAGATCATCCATTGCTGAGCCGGCATCCTGGGGTGCGTCTGATGCACCGCTTTCTTCGGCCAGAAAGCTATGAGTGGGGAAGTGGGCTCGAACGGCTGCGATTGCGACTTCCTCGGCCGCATTGTCATACTGCGTGACGATGTCGCTGCCACCCTTGGACCGAATTTCCAGCGGCGTGCGGAAGCCCTGCAAGGCAACCGCGCCTGCTGCTCTAGCGGCCTCCTCGGCCACCCCGAGTAGCTCCTTTTGGGTCGGATTCTCGGATGTCACGGCGCTTTCGTAGTTGCCTGTGGCGTCGCTTGCTGCGTGGGTTGTATGCCCGGTGTCACGTCCGGCTCCAGTGGTAGCTTCCGGTCCGGGCACCTGCGTCTGGTCCACGCCAGGCAGAGGCAGGTCGCTTGGCAGACCGCTGGTGCAAGAGGGATTGTCTGTAATCGTAAAGGTCATGAGGATCTTGACGTCATAGTTCTTGCGGGTGGTGCAAATCCAATCCACGAAACCCTGCGTCTTCTCGTCGGCGGTGCCCGTCTTGGGCACGTGCTCGTTCGCCATCACCGCGTAGACGACATTGTCAGTAACGGCGCGGCGATAGCGGTCGGCGGTGAGGTTGTGCTGCTGCAAGAAGCTGGTGAACGTTTGGCCAGCTTGCAGATCGCCCTGCTGGGCCTGCGTGACCATCGTGTCGATCATGCGCTCGGTGGGGTAGATTGCCCTCTTTCTTGGCCTCCTGCACTATCACTTGCATGTTGATCACCTTATCGAGCGAATCGAACCTTAGCTCTTTGAGGGCACGCGTGCCTGTGATGCCCTGGAAGTTGTTGAAGAGCGTGCCGAACAGCGGGTCGTTGAGCGCGTTGGTCTTGTCTTTGTTCACCTGGTCCTTGTAATCGTCCTGGTAGATCGGCTGGGTGTTAACCGTGGCGACGATACCGGCTGCTATCCCTGCTGTGGTGACCATGGGCTCCCCATTTAGAAGATAAGTGATTGCCACGGCAATCGCGAATAACAGGAATGCAATGATAATGAAGTAATGGTAGAAGCGATGCAAGGGTGCGTTGTGGTCGGGTTTCACTATACCGCGAGCGCCGCCGGGTCCTGATGGACTCTGAGTTCCGAGTTCTCGGGTACCCGCTTGTGGGCGTTGACGTCTGAGTTTTGGGCTCTGGCCAAGACTCGTCTTGGCCGGCTCAGCCACAACGAGAGCGCACGGGCCGCTTCCCCGGTCACCGGGGGCCGGGACAATGCTCTGTCCAGCGCCGCACGGCTGCCTGGGATCAACCAGCACGTCGCGTGCATCGTTGAGGGTGTTGAGCTTTTCAATAGCATCCTGGTCTCCCGCCTGCGCCCGCGGCCTCGTACCGGTCAAAGAGGCGTCGTATGCGTCCTCGATTTCCTCAACGGAGGCGTTTCGAGTCACTTTCAATACTTCATAAGGATTTGGACCGGGGGCGGGCAAAGACGTCTCCCTTCGGGAATTTTCAATTGTTATTCTGTCAATTGTCAGTTGCCCGTCTACTGACAACTGATCAACTGACAACTGACTCAAAGCTAGCTTTTCGCTGGTTCTTCCAGTGATAGGACGGCCATGAAGGCTTCCTGCGGGATCTCTACGCTGCCTATCATTTTCATGCGGGCTTTGCCTTCTTTCTGCTTTTCCAGCAGCTTGCGCTTGCGAGTGATGTCGCCGCCGTAGCACTTGGCGAGCACATTCTTGCGCATTGCCGCGATGGTCTCGCGGGCGATTACTTTGCTGCCCACGGCCGCCTGGATTGGCACCTCGAACATCTGGCGCGGTATTAGGCGGCGCAGACGGTCCACAAGCTGCCGGCCCTGGTACTGGGCTTTGTCGCGGTGGGTGATGATGCTGAGGGCGTCCACCGGCTGGCCATTCACCAGCACGTCGAGCTTGACCAGGTCGGCTTCGCGATATTCCGCGAACTGGTAGTCCAGGGAAGCGTACCCCTGGGTGCGCGACTTTAACTGGTCGTAGAAATCAACGATCAGCTCGCCCAACGGGATCTCGTAGACGAGCACCACTCGCTCTTCGTCCAGGTAATCCATCTTCTTGTACGAGCCTCGGCGGGTGGTCACAAGCTCCATGATAGGGCCAATATAGCGGGTGGGCGCGACCACGCTGATCTCCATCCAGGGCTCTTCGATGGCTCGAATGTTGCCCGCAGGGGGCATATCCGCAGGATTGTCCACCACCACGCTGACGCCGTCGGTGCGCGTTATATTGTACTCGACGTTGGGGGCGGTCATCAGCAGCGTGAGGGCGTATTCACGCTCCAGACGCTCGCGGATGATCTCCATGTGCAGGAGGCCGAGGAAGCCGCACCGGAAGCCGAAGCCGAGGGCCACCGAGGTTTCAGGCTCATAAATGAGGGAGGCGTCGTTGAGATGAAGGCGCTCCAGGGCCTGCGCGCAGGTTCTCGTAGTCCTCACTATCCACCGGAAAGAGCCCGGCGAACACCATTGGCTTGACCGCGCGGTATCCGGGCAGGGAGTGCTCGGCGGGATTGTGCAGAGCCGTGATGGTGTCGCCCACCTGGCAGTCGCGCACAATCTTGAGGCCGGTGGCGATATAGCCCACCTCTCCCGTCAGAAGCTCCTTCTTGGGCGACATGAGCGGCGCAAAGGTGCCCAGCTCCTGCGCCTCGGTAGAGATGTCAGTAGACATAACGAGCAATTGATCGTTAGTCTTGACCTGCGCCATCCATGATACGAACAGTAGGCGATCACGCCCTTATACGAATCGTAATGGCTGTCGAAGACAAGGGCGCGGAGGGGAGCGTCGGGGTCGCCGGTGGGCGGGGGGATGTGCTTGACGATCGATTCGAGGATTTCTTTGACGCCTGTGCCTTCTTTGGCCGAGGTGAAGATAATGTCTTCCCTCGGCAGGCCGATCACTCGCTCGATCTCTTCGGCCACCACATCAGGCTGGGCTGCCGGGAGGTCGATCTTGTTCACGACCGGCACGATAGTGAGGTCGTGTTCGAGGGCAAGGTAAGTGTTGGCCAGGGTCTGTGCCTCGATGCCCTGAGTGGCGTCTACCACGAGTAAAGCGCCTTCGCAGGCGGCAAGTGAGCGACTGACTTCGTAGGTGAAATCCACGTGGCCGGGGGTATCTATGAGGTTTAGCTCGTATGTGTCGCCATCGTCGGCCGTATAGCTCATACGAACGGCGCGGGCCTTGATAGTGATCCCTTTTTCACGCTCAAGATCCATGGAGTCGAGAAGCTGCTCGACCATGTCGCGCTTGGCGACTGTACCCGTGATCTCGAGCAGGCGGTCAGCGAGGGTGGACTTACCGTGGTCGATATGGGCAATAATGCAGAAATTGCGTATGTGGTGCTGAGAAGCCATAAGCTAATTAGGTCTCGAATTTTGAATTCATAATTTTGAAATCTAAATTAACCCGATCAAGAATTCAAAAGTAAGAATTCAAAATAACTGATTGTGTACTCAAAAAATGCGCTCCCCTGAGCGCGATAGTGATTGCAATATATGGTCCCAGTATAGGTTTTGAGGGGGTGGATGTCAAGGACAGCGGCCGGTGCCGTTGGCAGGTCGCAGGTGCCTATTACATTGAGTACGGAGCGTCTTCCTGCTTGTGCTGACTGCTCAATCTACATATGAAGCAAATAGCATCCCTCGTTCTGTTATTCTTATCTCTATGTCGTCGCTGAGTGAACAGGCTCGATGAGGAAGTATCGGAGCAATTCACTTTTTAGCTGCTTCCACCGGCCGTCAGAATAATCCCAGCCAAGCTCCGCAAACAAATCCCTTACCTGGACTATGCCTCCCGATCCTTTGAGGACGAACAAATCGTTGGGACCGATGATCAGAAGCCTGGCTGCAGCTTCCGCGAGGAATTGACCGGCTTTATCACTTACTTCGGCTTCGCGCCAGAGGTATAGAGGGGATAGCCCTTTGTACCTTGTGCCTCGGTCCGTTAGCGTTAGCTTGTTCTCTTCTATCTTAAATAAGACTCTTATCCTTCAGGAATACGGCAGCCTGATCCACGGCGGCAAGCAAAGCCTCTTGTTCTTCATCACCCAGCATTCGCAAGTTGAATATGCCAATGGCCTCAAGGAACCTGTCAGATACCAGGGCGCTCCATCGAGCACCCATAGGTCCATTTTCTGCTTCAGCACAGATACCTTGCCAGACCTTCTCGAATCCACTTGCTGTATTTCATGCCTAGAAGAAGAGATTGCCGAACGTCAGCGGGTCGTTCCACTGGAGGGTGGGGGCTGTGGAGACCATTAGCTCCTGGAAGGGACTGGTGGAGCGGTCGCTGTCGCCAGCGGAGGCCCCAAAGCCTATGGCGCTGCCGGGCTGGGGGCGGAAGGTGCCGAACACGGCCCAGGGCACGGCGGCCTCGAGGGTGTAGCCGTGCGCGTCCACGCGGGGGAGGGCAGCCACTGTCACCATCTTGTTGCGGGCGTCCATCCGGTCAGGCTTCCAGAAGACCGCTTCGGGAGCCAGGCCGGCGAAATCACCGGGCGATAGACCTAGCTGGAAGTCGTCCGCGTTGCCTTCGGCCGAGTTGAAGTCGCCGGGAAGGTCCGTATCGAACCAGATTTCGATATCGTCGCCGTAATAGAGGTCGTAGCCGCGCGTGTTGGTGTTCTGGATGTGGATATTGTCGGTGATTGTGGAGGCGACATAGAAGTTGTCTTTGTCCCATGCGAAATAGAAGGAGGCGCTCAGGTCGTCGGGGCCTCCCCAGGTGCGACCCTTCTGGTAGGTGAGGATAGGGGGCCTGGAAGGGGCCGGGCGACGCACCCTGCCAGTCGGACAGGTTGCCGTCGATTTTGAGCGGCACGAGCGCCTGGGGGACGCTGATGTTGGGGCCATTTTGGCTGCGCAGTGGGCCGGCGTATTGCAACTGGCCTGGAGCCTGAAAGTGGGGGCCGCTGTTTTTGTTTCCCGACAAGATCCCTGTGGCGGCGAATAGCACCGCCGCGCCGGCCACGACCAGCACAAGCGCAACCGCCAGCGTGAAGTACCGGCTTCTAACGCCCGGCGGGGCTATTACCTCGCGGCGCCGCTCATTCGTCTCGGGTAGATATGGCTCGGATGCCGGCGGCTGGACGAGGGGACCGGTGGGCACCGTCACGCTGGAGCCGGTTGCCGTGTCCGATTGCACAGGGCCCCTGAAGGGAGATTGCTGATGGGTTGGGCTCCGGCATTGGCGCGGGGCGGCACGTTCAGAGGGCCGGTTGGGGGTCGCACTCCGTTCCGGCTGCCCCCAAGCACGGTCGCGCTCGGCGGTGAGCGCCTTTGCGGCACCAGCCAGGGAGAGCCAGGCGGGAGCCATTGGATGGTGTCTTCCAGCTCGCGGGCCAGATCGAGTGGGTCGGCGTAGCGAAGGGCGGGGTTCTTGGCGAGGGCGCGGTCCATGATAGGCTGTAGCTCGGACGGGAGGCGAGGATTGATGGAGCGCAGAGGCGAGGGCTTGTCGTGCACCTGGCGATAGAGGACGGACGCGGTATTCTCCCCTGCGAACGGGGTCACCCCGGTGAGCATTTCGTACAATACTACTCCCAGAGAGTAGACATCCGAGGAAGCAGTAGCGGGCCTGCCGCTGATTTGTTCAGGGGCAAGGTAGTCGGCGGTGCCCATGACGTGACCGTGAGCCGTGAGAGAAGACTGTGTGTTATCGGCGGCACGGGCGATGCCGAAATCGGTGAGCAGCACCGTGCCATCGGGCTCCACGAGAATATTGCCGGGCTTCACGTCGCGGTGGATGACGCCATGCAGATGAGCGTAATGGATGGCGGCGGCGATTGGTTTGACGATATTGACGATCACATCAACCGGCAGCGCTCCGTTATCCCGCAAGATCTCCCGCAGGGTCGTGCCTTGCACAAAGCGCATCGCCATATAATGGAGATCGCCCGACTGCTCGACGTCGTAGACACGCACGATAGAGGGGTGTTCGAGGTTGGCGGAAGTAACGGCTTCGCGCCGGAAGCGCTCCACAGCTTTGGGGTCAACCGCAAGAGCAGGATCGAGCACCTTGATGGCCACAGAGCGGTTGAGGGCTGTATCATGCGCCCGGTAAACCGCCGCCATACCGCCCCTTCCGATGAGGGATTCTATCTGGTACTTACCCAGGCGTTTGCCTGTTAGTGTGTCCATGGTAGGGGCTAGGGGCTAGGGGCTAGAGCCGGAGATTGGCCCTGGCCCCTATCTCGCTATATTGTAGAATGCGGCCAATCCTGGGTAAACGGCGCTGTCGTCCAATTCGTCTTCGATCTGAAGGAGGCGATTATACTTGGCGGTGCGCTCGCCGCGGGCCGGAGCGCCTGTTTTGATCTGGCCGCAATTGAGGGCTACGGCAAGGTCAGCTATTGTGCTATCTTCGGTCTCGCCGGAGCGGTGGGAGATGACCGCTGTCCAGCCCGCCCGCTGGGAGTCGCGCACGGCCTGGATCGCCTCGGTGAGGGTGCCAATCTGGTTGACTTTGGTGAGGAGTGAGTTGCAGGAGTGCTCTTTTATAGCCCTCTTGACGCGCTCGGTGTTTGTTACCAGTAGGTCATCGCCCACTAATTGGACGCGGCCGCCGATGCGCGCATTCAGCTTCTGCCAGCCCTCCCAATCGTCTTCGGCGAGGCCGTCTTCGAGGGAGATGATGGGGTATTTGTTGACCCAATCTTCCCAGAATGAGATCATTTGGTCTGTAGTGAGCTTGCGGCCCTCTTTAGCCAGGTTATAACGGCCATCTTCATATAACTCGGTGGCGGCGGGATCGAGGGCGATGAAGATGTCCTCGCCTGGCTTATAGCCGGCTTTTTCGATGGCCTCGAGAATCAGCTCTATGGCCTCTTGGTTGCTCTTGAGGGAGGGTGCGAAGCCACCTTCGTCGCCGATGCCGGTGCCGTAGCCTTTGTCGTGCAGGGTCTTCTTGAGTGATTGGTAGACCTCGACACCCCAGCGCAGGCCTTCGCGGAAGGTAGGGGCGCCTGTGGGCATGACCATGAACTCCTGGAAATCGGTGAAGTCGGCGGCGTGCTTGCCCCCGTTGAGGATGTTGAACATAGGCACGGGCAGGGTGCGCGCGATCATGCCGCCCAGGTAGCGGTAAAGGGGCATCTCGAAGTGAGCGGCGGCCGCGTGGGCCGTGGCCAGCGACACGCCGAGGATGGCGTTAGCCCCCAGCTTGCCCTTATTTGGAGTGCCGTCCAGCGCAATCAACTGCTGGTCCAGGCCCACCTGGTCGCAAGCATTCGCGCCGATTACTTGCTCGGCTATCTCCATATTGACGTTTTCGATCGCCTTCAGAACGCCTTTGCCGCCATAGCGCGCTTTGTCACCATCGCGCAGCTCGACAGCTTCATGCGCCCCGGTCGAGGCCCCGGACGGCACGGACGCACGTCCCGTCGCCCCTCCCAGGAGCCGGACCTCCACTTGCAATGTTGGATTGCCGCGCGAGTCAAGTATCTCGTACGCGTTGATGTCCTCGATTTCCACGATATGCACGGTATGCCCTCCGCACCATGACAGTAGCTACGCCAGTATGGTGGCATGATACCGCATCGGAAGGGGAAGCGCAACTTGGTCACAAGTTGTCAGTTGTCAGTTGTCAGTTGTCAGTAGACCGGTGGGCAGTGGGCAGTGGGCAGTGGGCAGTGGGCAGTGGGCAGTGGGCAGTGAGCGTGCTAAAACGTAAAACCACAATAGCCTCTGTGGTCTCTGCGTCCTCTGTGCTCTCTGTGATTCAACCAACAAAAACCTTCGTGATCTTCGTGTCTTTGTGTCTTTGTGGTTCAAACCGTAGAATCCTTGGCGTCTTGGCGTTGAAAAATACGGTGGTCGATCGTCCTCCTACTGCCCGGTAGTGCCTAGCAATCTCCCAGCGGCAAAGTGAACCAGAAGATGCTACCGCCTTCGGGGTTTGGGTCGACACCTATCTGGCCCTTGTGCGCCTTCACGATCTCATGGCTGATGTAGAGGCCGAGGCCCAGGCCCTGCCTCTTCTGGGGAGCAGTCGAAGGGCGGTGGGTGCCTGTTTGACCGTCACCGACCGCTGGGTGCTCGCCTGGGATTATTGATGGCGCGAGAGAGGTTGACTGGTAATATCTGTCGAAGAGGTGAGGACGCTGTTCGAGGGGAATACCCGGCCCCTCGTCTATTACTTCTACCCGCGCGTAGCTGCCAACCTTTTGCAATTTCACTTCTACATTGCTGTTGGGTGGTGTATGGCGCAGCGCATTGCCCAGCAGGTTAGTTATCACCTGCTCCAATCTTATGCGCATCCCAGCAGCCGGTCACCCGTTCGGGTGCAGTAAGCACCACGTTATGCGCGTTACCGTCGGCGGCCTTCAGGTCATCCACAACCGTCCCTGCGATCGCTACCAGATCCTGCGCCGACCTATCGAGAATAAGTCGTCCAAGCTGGATACGAGAGGCGTCGAGCAGTCGCTCCACCAGGTTATTGAGGCGTGTGATCTGCCTGCTCATCTCCCCGATATTGCGCTCTATCATCGGCTGATTTGCTATGCCCTTCGATATGACCCGCTGGATCAGCTGGTTGTACCCGGAGAGCGCGGCCAGAGGATTACGAAGCTCATGGGCCGCGGTGGCGATAAATTCGTCCTTCCGCTGGTCAATCTCCCGCAATCGCGTCACATCTTGCATTACGACTACAACAGCAGTGATATTGCCCTGGTCATCGCGTATTGGCGAGGCGCTGGCGAGCAGATGCCGCCTCCCGCCGGTAGCCACGCTCGCGCTCTTTGTTGTGTCGATGCTGAATTCTATGTCGTGCACGGTCGTGCCTGCAGCGATGGCACGGGCGATAGGGGCCTCGCTGGGAGAAAGGAGCGTGCCGTCAGGCTTCGACATCTTGAAAAACTCTATTCGTTCCGGTCGCGTCATTCCGTTCCAAATCTCAGCGGGAAACAATTCTTCGGCCAGGTCGTTCTGAAGGATTACATGGCTATCCGGCGTCCGAACAAGCCTCACGCCAACCGGAAGGTTGTCTATCACGGCCTGCAGCCTCTGGCGCTCGGCGTCCACCTGCCTGGTGGCATCGTCTTGCAATTTTGTTTCGCGCCGCGACACGCGTAAGGTGTATATTCCGCTGATAAGAGCAATGATACCGATACCCACCAGTAGCCCCAATTGTGCCTGGCGAATGCTGTTGAGGTCGGCGCTATAGCTGCGCAACCGGTCGCTCAGAGCCGCATCGAGCTGCTGTGTGGATTGTCGCACCGTGTCGAACAGTTGCTTTCCCAGCAGGTTCTCGGTGCCGGACATAGCCTGTGTGGTCTGGTCAGAGCCGCGGAGCTCGATCTCCTTTTCTGCCCAGCTCGATTGCCAGCGTTGGGCGTCGCTCTTTGCCGTGGTGATCAGCCCATCCAATTCGCTCTCGACAGCCGTGTTTTCGCTAAGCTGCGAGATTTGTACTGACATCTTCGACCAAATGCCCGGAAGCTGGCTGGCGGCATTGTTGTAAGGCTGGAGAAATTGAGAATCGCCGGTGATGATATAGCCGCGCGTGCCACTCTCCATATCAATCAGGAAACTGGTGGCGTCGCGCTCATTAAGCAGGAGATCGGTGGCAGCCTGGATGTTGTAATAGGCCTGGCGGCCCAGAAAAGAGGTGTACGCACCGACTATTACCAGCACTGCAACCAGCGTTAGCAGCACGGTCATCAGGACAGGCGTGCTGCGATTAGCCTTACTCATAGTAGGGACACTGGACATAGAGCTTGCGTGCAGCCCGGGAGACTTCACGGCTACTATACCTGCGCCTGGGCAGTGTGTCAAGACGAGAAATTAGAAATTAGATTTGAGGAGTTGAAAATCGCTCCGGCTTCTCGCTTCTCACGTCTAATTTCTAATTTCTAATTTCTCCGCACTTCCATCCAGGCATCCTTTGTGGATAACTTGCGGCCCTAACGCTGTGGATAGAGGCGGTCATGGCCGGGATAAGTGCCTATACTGAGCTCGAGTCATGGGTCGTGTCGGGCATTCTGCATCCGTCAAAGGGAGTTATTATGCAAACTCCTGGGGTCGAGTTCCAATCGCTTCAGGGCATCCAGGTTGAGCCAGGTCGAAAGTCGCCAACGCTTCTTTCTATTTCGTCGCTTCTCCCCCAGGTCAAGAGAAGGTCACTCTGCCAGGCCACAATCTCGTTTTGCCCGCACCATGGACAGAGTGCTGCTGGCTGTTGAGATTATCTGCGCGCTTATCGTAGCCTGGATAGCGGTCCAGTACATATATACAGTCTACTTCGATACCACGCCGCACAGGCTGAGTCCAGGAGTGCTGCTAATACCCACACCTTTGCCTGTCGCTACTCCCACCCTTACGCCCACGGCCACGGCTCGGATCGATGTCAAGCCCACTCCCACCCTTTTCCAGGAAGTGCTGCCCCCTATAACAGGTGGCTCTGACGACGGCACGGGGGTTGGTCCGGCGCCTACGGCCATCCCGGAATCGCCGTCGGACATTCATGCGGCAACCGCGACCGCCGTAGCCACAGCCACAGCCACAGTAGACCCTCAGGCCCTCCTGCCTGACCGGTTGCGAATACCGGCGATGTTCCTGGATAGCCCGGTGCAGGAGGTCAAGCTGGACTTCGGGCAGTGGCAGGTATCGCCGATGGATATCGGCCATCACGAAGGCTCGGGCAATCCCGGTGAGGTTGGCAACGTCGTGCTGGCAGGCCATCGCGACATCAATTCTGCCCTCTTCCGCGACCTCGACCGCCTCAAGCCGGGAGATGACGTCTACGTAAGCAACAGCCTGGCAGACTACCACTATATCGTGCGCGAGAGCCTTGTGGTGGGCCCCGACCATACCGAGGTGATGGATCCCACGTCCGACCGTCGCCTGACGCTGATTACCTGCACGCCCATAGGTATAGATACTCAGCGCCTGATCGTGATCGCGACATTGGAGCAGTAGTGTGACGTAGTTGTCAGTTGTCAGTATGTCAGTTGTCAGTAGACGGAAGATGGACGAAAGACTACAGCTGATAACCGATAACTGAAAGCTGAAAGCTAAGGTCTACTGACAACTGACAACTGACAACTGACAACTTGGTCACACAACTGACAACTACGTCACACAACTTGGAGGACCATATGACAAGCTACAAATCTATCGAGCCACAAAGCAGAACAGTCAGGGATATATTCTTCCTGCTGGCAATTGCTGTAGCATTGGGGTTGGGGCTGGCTATGGCTTCTCCGGCCCAGGGAGCCGGTCTTGGCAGCAGTGCGAACCAGATCAGCAGCGCGGGGTCGATCTCCGGCACGGTTACGGTTACAGGTGGGAATGCCGCCGGTATCACAGTAGAATTGCGCCAGCGCACCAATGGCGGCACTGACAAAGTGCTGGCCACTGCCACTACCGACGAAACCGGCAACTACAGCTTCGCAGGGCAGGGCAGCGCGCCTAACGATGCTTTCTACTATGTCAAGTTCACCGGAGGCACGGGCACGTTGGCTGACTGGTACTCCTTCCCTATTATCTACCTTTCGGGCAGTAACTTCACCGTGCCATCTGTCGAGATGGCCGATGTGCAGATGCAGCCTCTCGATTCAGTTGTCAGCCTGCCTACCCCTCTGCAATGGAAAGCCCGCCGCTCAGGGGAGACATACCGCATCTTTGTCTATTCAAAAGGCGATACCTCAAAAACTGTGCTCGATAGCGGCAGTCTGGGCATGGGCACCGCATTCACCCTGCCGCAAGGCTCGCTCCCGGACGGCTCGTACCAGGCGGTTGTGCAGGTGCGAGACGCCATAGTGGGTTACGGCCAGAGCCGCACCCAATTCCAGTTCACAGTAGGCAAAGCCCCGAACAGCGCCCCCGGCCTGAGCCAGGGTGCGGGCCAGCAACCCGGCACCGGAGGTGGTGTCCAGCCGGGATCGCCTTCTGCCACTGGCGCGCAATCACCGACCTCTGTGGCAGTAGAGCCTACCGCTGTACCTGTGGCTTCTACTCCGACAACTGCGCCACAGGCACCACCTCAAACGCAGCCCCAATCGCCCGGCGGCAACCCAAACCTGCAGTTGAGCCTGTCTGCTGACCACCCTCAGGTTCAACAGGGCGATACGATGATCTACAAGATTGAGGTCAGCAATCAGGGCAGCACGGTCGCGACCGGCGTGGTGGTCACCGACAATCTTCCCTCGGATGTGACCGTGAATTCGTCCACCGCTCGCAGCACCACAGGCAGTCTTGCCGTCCAGGGGAATAACGTAACGGTGCAGCTCGGAGACCTCCCGGCTAATTCCAAAGCTGTCATCGAGATCCCGGTCAGCGTAAACAAGGGTGCCGGCAGCAATGTGAGCAACCAGGCGAGCGCCCAGTACCAGGACGCGCCCGCCCCGGTAAGCTCAAATGCGTTCATCGCACAGGTAGCCTCGCCGCAGACCGGCCCCCCGGTTTCGCCTCCACAGACGCTCCCACAGCAGCCTCCCGCGAGCCAGCCCCAATCGCCTTCGCAGTCGCAGCCTCAATCGCCATCTCAATCGCAACCCCAGGCCCCTGCAAGCAACCCTCAGGGGAGCCAGCCCGCCGAGCCGCCCGCAAGCCAGCCAAAAGCTCCGCCTGCGATTCCGCCCAGGAGCCAGCCGCAGACGCCTGCCAAGAAGCCGGTCTCATCAATACCGCAGACAGGTGGTTCTTTCCCGCTCGTACTTGCCCTGTTGATCCTGCTGGTAATTCTGCTGGCACGTTACCTGAGGGGTCGTAGCTATCGCAGGACTTAGGGTATAATGGGCGAAGTTGTCAGTTTGTGACGAAGTTGTCAGTTGTCAGTTGTCAGTAGACGGACGATCGACGACCGGGTACTGCATACTGCCCACTACCCACCGGTCTACTGACAACTGACAACTGACAACTTCGTCACAAAGGAGCCTGTCATGGATATGAACCTGACCGAGTTGATCCGCGACATACCTGACTTTCCGGTACCGGGAATATTGTTCCGTGATATTACCACACTCCTCAAAGAGGGACCTGCCTTTGTGCAGGTGATCGACCAGCTTTGCGAAAGGCTGCAAGGTCTCAAGGTGGATAAGGTGGTCGCGATAGAGAGCCGTGGGTTCATATTCGGCGCGCCGATCGCGTACAAGCTGAATGCCGGGTTCGTGCCCGTGCGCAAGCTGGGCAAACTCCCCGCCGACACGATAAGTGCCGAGTATGACCTCGAGTACGGCACCAACACGGTCGAGATGCACCGCGACGCCATCAAACCCGGCGAGAGCGTGGTTGTGGTTGACGATCTGCTTGCCACCGGCGGCACCACCCGCGCCACGGTCGAGCTTGTAGAGAAGCTTGGCGGCGAAATCGCTGCCCTGGCCTTTCTCATTGAGCTGACCGAGCTTGGAGCACGCGAGTACCTTGAGGGTTATAACATATTGACCCTGATCCGCTATTGATAATGACTTACCAAGTTGTCAGTTGTCAGTCGACGGACGATGGGCCAAACGTAAACCATAACAACCTTCGTGCGCTTCGTGATCTTCGTGGTCTTCGTGATTCAAACGGTGATAGCTGATAGCTACTGACAACTGACAACTGACAACTGACAACTTGGTAACTAAGGAGTTCATATGCCAAACACTGGAGAAACAGCTCCCGACTTCGAATTGCTGGACGATGAGGGAAAGAAAGTAAAGCTGTCAGATTTCCGGGGAAAGAAAGTCGTTCTTTATTTCTACCCGGCCGATTTTACAAGCGGGTGTGAATTACAGGCCTGCAAGTTTCGGGACGGCTATCCGCAGATTGAGGAGGCCAATGCAATCGTGCTTGGTGTAAGCCCGGATACGGTAGACAGCCATCGCAAGTTTCGTGAGGCGCATGGCTTGCCATTTCACCTCCTGGTAGATAGCGATCGCTCTTTAGCTAAGCAATGGGGCAATACCAGCACCGTCACCCGTGAGGATGGCAGCGAAGCCATTCGCTACGTGCGCGGCCAGTACATCATAGACGAGAACGGTAAGATTGTTGCCTCCCAATCTCCTGTCCAGCCCCCTCAGAGTCTCCCGATGGCCCTCGAAGCCCTCAGCTCAGAAGCCGGTTAACAAGGCGACCGGGAAAAAATAAGTGAATAAACGTAAGCGCCAGCCGATTTGGCTGGCGCTTACGTTTAACCTGAGTTCTGGTTGCCCGGCCCGATCACAATGTCACCGCGTAGCAGAACAATTGGGAAAGAAGACGTTAGAGACTATCTTCGATGCCTGCCCCCGCGTTACATTGTTGTCCGGCAGAAAGTACGGCTTATTGGCAGGTCGCACGCACGGCCCTGCGGGCGCAGAACCACATGGGTAACCGCTCAGCACGCCATGGGAGTACGCTGTCTCCACGAACCTGAAGAATGCAGAGCCGGTAGCTACATCCTCGAAGGTGTTGGTACTGGGATCGAGCAGCGCCCACCCGGATGGTTGGACGATAACTGCAGTGTTTACAGCTATCTTGGCAATCTGCCCTCTGCTCGCGCTACTGTAAGGGCGGAAGTAGGGGAGATTTGCGGGAGGCACACAAGGCTCATTGCTTCCCTGAAGTGAGCCTGGCGTCTCCGGCCCATTCCCACCACACTGGTAGCCACTCATAATTCCTTTATGAGACAGGCGGTTGATCCATGGGTAGAAGGTGTCGGTCGGTGGCACGTCCTGGAAGACTTGCTGGCCTGGATCGTCGTTGAAGCCTGCCGCCTGTGATACCATCTTGCTTATCTGGCCTCGTGTGATATCCGCGCCCGTGCGGAAGGTACCGTCAGAGTAGCCGGAGATTACGTCATGACATGCAAGACAGGTCACGTAAGCGTAGAAGGGGTCAGATGGAGGCACATCCGAGAAGGTGATATGGCAAACAGTAGGCGTAGCGGAAGCTGTAACTGAGGACACAGGCTGCGACGTGCCGGTAGCTGTAGAGGTGGGAGAGGCGGGCGGGACAAAGGCCGTGTCCGTAGCGGTGGCTGTCTGCGCGACTATCGTGCTTGTACTTGTGCTGGTGGCAGCAGCGGTTGTGGTTGCAGTCGCCGTTGCAGTTCCTGTCGCCAGAGGCGTAGAGAGCGCAGTAGCGGTAGACGTACTGCGGGGTGTCTCGGTTGTGGTGGTCGTTGGCACAACGGCTGTAGGGGTAGCTGTCCCAGACTCGTAACGGTAGCTGTTCGAGTACTGGCTGTAGAGTGTGGTAGAGGTAGCCGTGGTCGTAGACGTCCTGGTGGCTGTATTTATGGCTGTTGGAGTTCCTGTGACAGTATCTGTTGCAGTGGGCGAGATGGTGGCGGTAATGGTAATAGTGCCCGTGCTCGTGCCTATCACAGTTGGGGTTGATGTTGCCGTGCCGCTGGGAAGCGCGGTTATTGTGCTGGTGCTGGTTTGTGTAGCTGTACCCGTTTGAGTGCCGGTTGATGTGGGCGTGGCAGTAGCGGTACTCGTGGTGGTACTCGTGGCGGTCCAAGTCGGGGTGTCGGTGGCGGCCTCAGTCGCCGTGTTGGCAGGCGTAGCCGTGTTGGCAGCTGTAGGGGTATCAGTAATTGTGCTAGTGGCGGTTCCAGAAGGCGTGCCGGTAGCGGTGTTCGTGGGAGTTTGAGTCGCTGTGTTGGTAGACGTAGCAGTGCTTGTTTGCGTGCTGGTGGGTGTTAGGGTGTTGCTGGGCGTATCCGTAGCGGTCTGAGTCGCTGTGTTGGTAGGTGATGCCGTGTTGGTAGCAGTAGGGGTGTTAGTGACGGTGTTAGAAGGTGTGCTTGTAGGTGTGTCGGTAGACGTAGGAGTGTTGGTGGCTGTGAGGGTTGGGGTGGATGTGTTGGTAGGCGTGTTGGTGGGCGTGTTGGTGGGCGTGTTGGTGGGCGTGTTGGTGGGCGTGTTGGTGGGCGTGTTGGTGGGCGTGTTGGTGGGCGTGTTGGTGGGCGTGTTGGTAGCTGTGGAGGTCGGGGTGGCTGTTGGCGATGGCAAGTCGGCTACACTCCAAAACCCTCCGGTAAGGCTGTAGCCACCACCCGCCTGCGTGCCGGCGTCTGCCTGGCCAATGGTGCCGCCCAGCGAGTATGAGCCGGCTTGGCTGGAAGTGCCGCCGCCTCCGGCTATTGCATTCCACGACAGATCGAAGCCGCCGCCCACCTGTGCATAGGCTGCCCCGCTGAAGAGCAATGCCAGCACCAGCCCAACCAGTGTCCAAAGCAATCCATTTACTCTATGATGTTTGGTCGCTTTCATCTCCTTGTGACTCCTTGTAGCTTGCTTACTTATACTAAGGACAACTGTTGGCGTAGAATCCAAAGTTTGCGTCATAGACTCCGGCGCAGATCACGCCCGCACTGGCGTGCCCGCCGATCAGTTGGGAGCCCCTTACTCGCGCCGTGCTCCCAGAAGTGCTGAGGATGGAGCTTGTGCTGCCGGTGAGGGTAGAGTTGCTTACGGTGATTACGGACGCGGCGTTATATACTCCGAAGTTGGAGTTTCCGCCCGAAGCCGCAACTGTAACGTTGTTCATGGAGGCCGAGGAGTTGATGTCGTCGTACACGCCCCCGTTGAAGGAGCCGCTGCCGCCTGTAACCGTAACTGTAACGTTGTTCATGGTAGGTGAAGAGTGGTCATTGGAGACGCCACGACTGCTTCCTGAGGAGCCGTTAGACGGTGCAACCGTAATCGTAACGTTGTTCATGGTGGGTGACGAGCCACTGTTGTACACGCCAACGTTGTTGCCTGAGCCCGAGGAGGTAATCGTCACGTCGGTCATATTCGGTGACGAATGGTTGGCGTTGTAGATGCCATAGCCGCTGGTGAGGCTACTTGAAGCTATTACGGTGACGTTGTTCATAGAGGGCGACGACGATGAGTTGTTATAGATGCCGTAGCTGTCCATGTTGCCGGAAGCTATGGCAGTAACGTTGCGCAGACTTGGTGCTGAAATTTCGTTGGAGATAGCCAGGGCAAAGAGGCTGCCGCTGCTGACTATGCTTTCTACAGTGAGCGAGCGCAATTCGGCATGGTCCACCCCGATCACTGTGCCATAGTAGTAATCGTCGGTACCTGTCCAGGTGATCTTTGTTGCCTGTTCGCCCGATCCCTCTATATCGACATACTCTTTCATTGTCACCTGCTCGCTGTACACGCCCGGCCCTACCCATACCAGGTAGTGGTTGGTGGGCGATGCGTCCGTGATGCTGCCGAGAGCGTCCTGGATAGAGGTGAAGTCTCCACCCGACTTCGCCACCGTTACGACGTTCTTATACCCCTGGGTCTTCAAGGCGAAGAGGGCATAAGGCGCGGGGGTAATTGCCTGCCGGGGGTCAAGGGTGATGTATGAGCCCTGTCCTGCGACTCTGGACCGCTATTTCAAGATAACGGGCGTTGCCGTCAAAAGCAGAAGCTCCAAAATCGAGCGTGACGGTGAACAACCCATCCGTGACGGTCTGGTTGGTCAGGATAATTGGCGTGCTCACTATAGTGCCGCCTGTCAGGGCATCGTAGAGGGTGAATTGGAGATCGTACTGCCCCTCCGCCGGGCCGCCACCGGAGCTCAACCTGCCCTGGTATGTGAAACCGCTGGCGAGTGCATTGGACTGCCCGGATGTCGTTCGCTGCCCGTTGCCGGTCGTTTTTTGGTCCACTACCTGCCCGCTCACAAGCGACGGGGCTGCGGCCTGTGCGCTCGACGGCGTAAAGATGCCACCCACCTGCGCTCCGGTGGGACCGCCCAGCCCTATATCGGCGAGCAGCATAATGGCTACAATGACAAGCAGTCTCGTTGAACTCTTGAACTTACTGAAGATGTTTCGCATGGTTTTCTCCTTTTCCCTTCCTGAGCTTTTTATGGCCTGGTAATCTAGTTTTCTTGGGGGCATCCTGGCTGCTGCATGACACCGTCCGAAGCCGCTTTGCACAAGGGCCTGACCTATGACTGATGGCTGATGGTTAGTGGTTAGTGGTTAGTACTATGCACCAAGTACTGGTCACTAGCCACTAGCCCACTAGCCACTAGCCCACCTATTTGCCGGGCTGAGACTGCTGTCCTGGCTGTGGTAGCTGTGCGGGCTTCCCCCGATCATAGAGCGTGCTTATGGCTTTTGATGACGGTTGGTTGTAAAGCCCAGGGTCGAGGTAGAGGCCTTTCTCTGCTGGCGGCTTCACCTGCTCAACGGGGGTCCGGTTGGCTTGTGCGTACGGATCGTGCCTTACGCCCGTGACCTGCCACGATACTTTTGCGCCCGCCACACCGCCCCCTATCTGGAACTTGTTGTCTTTGATTTCCTGGGACACATAGAGGTTGGGCTGGGCCGTTCCAACTGCCGTAAGTTGGTAGTCGAAGTCCATGTTGACCGCCTGGAAGTAGTCGGGCATCTGCACCCACGCCGTGCCTGCCGCGTCGAGAGTGACGTGGCCTCTGTAGATATCGAGCATGTCGGGGCTTTCGACAGACGTGTGATTGAGGTATTTGTTCGCCGGGTCAAGGGGATCGTCTATCTTGAAAGATTTGGCACTCGCGTACAGGGTGCCGTTGACGTTCACATTACCGTTGAAATACCCGGCCCAGCAGACGGCACACTCGGCAGGCGGAGCAGCGCCATAGATGCTTGAGACATTGCTGGTCCCTAGAGTGGAACCATATACGCCATCGATAGGTGCGATCCCGTACACACCGTACATCTGCCCATAGCCAAGCACACCATTCGTCTGGCCACTGCCTGCCACACCGGAATCATCATTACTATATCCGTATACACCGTAAGAGCCGCTGCTATATCCGTACACACCGTACTGTGGACTGTGTCCATACACACCATTGAGCGGGCCAGTACCGACAACACCGTCGCCACTGCCGCTAACTCCGAACACGCCATAGGCAGAGGTGCCATTGTTTGCAACGCCTTCAACACCATTACCATTGAGGGACGCCGATGAGCCTGTAAGACCGTTGGTGCCGGAGATTGTACTGGCGGCGAGGCCATCGGCGCTGATGCTGGTGAAGTTACCTCCGACGCCGCTGTTGCTGGATCCGAACACGCCGCGACCGCTATCGCTCTGGCCCCCCACGCCGGTATTCGTGAGACCGACCCCGCGCACGCCAGAAGCATTTGTGCTCGTGAAATAGCCGCCCGCACCATTGGTGCTTTCTCCGTACACGCCGAAGTTCCAGGTGCTGTAGCCAGCCACGCCTATAGCGTTAGGCCCGTGGCCCTCCAGGCCGTTGCCTGAGTTGCTGCTGAAGTAGCCGCCTGCGGCGCTGTCGCTTGTGCCCTGCACGCCCTGGCTGTCGGTGCTATTGCCCACCACGCCCGGCCCGCTGCCGCTGGTTCCCCAAACCGCTTTGCCACTAATGCTGGTCGCGAACAGGCCGCTGCCGCTAATACTGGTGGCGACTACACCGTTGCCACTGCCGTTGGCAACACCGCTCAGGGCAGTAGCGCCATTGCCCACATAAGACTCCAACGCGTTGCCGCCGTTGTTAGTCACACTGAAGGCGGGAGAAGTTGAAGTCGTAGTAATCACAGCTCCCGGCATCAGACCGAGTGCATAAGGCGTGGCTGTCAGAGCCTGGCGTGGCGTGAGAGTGGTGTACGTCCCTCCCCCTGTCTGGCGCGTAGCTATCTCCAGCCATCGCGCACTTCCTGCGAAGGCGGACGAACCGAAATCGAGGCCTGCGGTGAACAGGCCGTTTGTCACGGCCTGGTTTGTCAGGCTAACAGTTGTGCCTACGCGGTTGCCGCCGGTGGCCGCATCGTAGAGGGTGAATTGCAGATCATACTGTCCGTTGGCTGGTGAGCCACCGTTGAGCAGCCTGCCCTGGTAGGTGAATCCGCTGCCAACCTGAGTTTGTGGTAGCTCCGGTGATGCCCCTGCGCCTATGTCAACACCCGCGTGGCTCGTGCCGGGAGTGCTGGCGAGCAGAGTTGCCACCAGGATACCTGTGCCAATTGCCGATACGATTGTGCGCTTGATGTCCCTTATGCCTTTCATCGCGTTTCTCCTTCTTAGTTAGGTTGCCATTGGTCGGTTCCGAATACGTCTTGGGCTGCAAATACGAGTGCGTTGAATAGTGTGGATTACCGAGTGACATCGGGCTCCAGCCTCGCCGGGAGATCCTCTGAGGTTTGATGATCTGTCAACCGAGCGCGCAGGAAATCTACCAAAGGATCGAACCGGGTGAAACTGTACCGCTCGCCTGTATGCGGGTCCTCGAGAATGAAGCGGTATGCCTCTCCTTCCAAATGATCGCCAGTGTCTATCCAGCACCGAAGCATGAACGCTTGATAGTTTGTCAACTTGTCCGGCAAGTTTCAGATCCCCCTTTGTAATTGCGGATTGCGGATTGCGGATTGCGGATTGGTCGAGTTGTCAGTTGTCCTAGCTTCGTCACTTGTCCGCTAGTCCACTGGTCACTGGACTCACTGGTCACTGGTCACTGGTCACTGGTGTATAATTGAGCTGTATGAAATCGGCTAACGGGGTGAGCATAAGTCACGATCGTCTACTGATCGTCTACAAATGAGCTCGGATCAGGAACCGGTCGTGCAAGGTGAGTTGCGCTTGCGCCTGCTTGGTGGCCTCAGCATTACGCTGGATGGGTCTCCGGTACGCGGTTTTATCTCATCGAAGACTCAAGCGCTACTTTGCTACCTGGCAGTCACCGGGCGCACCCACTCGCGCGAATTGCTCATAGGGCTACTATGGGGAGACTTGCCGGAAGAGCGAGCCGCTCACGGCTTGCGACAGGCTCTCTCCAATCTCCAGAAGCTGGTAGGCTCGCATCTCGTGATCACCCGCCAGACTGCGGCCCTCAACCTGTCCGCTGCCCGCTATGTGGATACCGAAGCGTTCCTCAATCTCCTCAAGCAGGCGGAAGCCGGAAAGAGATCGGCAAGCCTTGGCGTTCATAGAAGGTTGAGGGAGGCCGTCGGGCTCTATGCAGGCGACTTCCTGGATGGCTTCTATGTGCGCGACGCGCCCGACTTCGACGAGTGGGCGACGGCTCAGCGCGAGCTGTTGCGGCAGATGGCCCTGGATGCCTTGCATAATCTGGCCGCGTATCATTCCACAAGGGGAGAGTATTCAGCCGCGTCCGGTTATCTTGGACAACTCTTAAGCCTGGACCCGTGGCGGGAAGATGCGCACCGCCATCTGATGCTCCTGCTGGCGTACGATGGCAAGCCCGACGCTGCTATTGCTCAGTATCAGATTTGCCGCCGGGTGCTCTCCCAGGAATTCGGAGAGGAGCCTTCGGAGGAGACAACGAGCCTCTACAGACGTATCCGTGCCGGGGAGCTTGAGTTGCCCACCCCGCAAGCGCCCGCAGGCAATCTTCCCATCCAGTACGAGCAACTGACCGGCAGGAGAGCTGACCTCGCTAAGGTTGAAACGCTCCTTGAAGATCCGGTCAACCGCGTGGTTACCCTTACAGGCTCCGGCGGTGTGGGCAAGACCCGCCTTGCTTTGCAGATAGCAAGCGACATAGCGGGCGATTTTGAGCATGGGGTTTTCTTTGTGCCACTGGCTTCGATTAGCGACCCCGAACTGGCGCTGAGCACTATAGCTAGCGCGCTCGGTGTTGAAGCAACTTCAGAGCAAACTGTTCAGCAAAGCCTCAAGGTCGCGTTGCGCGACAAACAAATGCTGCTTGTGCTCGATAACTTTGAGCACCTGCTGGCTGCTGCTCCGCAGGTTGCCGCACTGACCGGCGACCTGCTGGGGCTCAGGATTCTGGTCACCAGCCGGGCGAGCCTTCACGTGCGGGGCGAGCGAGTATACGAGGTCGTGCCCCTGGCGGTCCCACCTTTGCAAGATCCTGCTCTTGCGGAGGTAGTGTCGAGCTTCCCGGCTGCGGCGCTGTTCGCCGAGCGCGCGCGCTTCGCCAGGCCCGATTTCGCTATCACCGACGCCAATGCGCGAGTGGTGGCCGAAATCTGTCACAGGCTGGAGGGTCTGCCCCTAGCAATAGAGCTTGCCGCCGCACGTCTGAACATAATGCCGGTCCAGGCGCTACTGGCGCGGCTCGGCAACAGGCTTGGTATCTTGACAGGCGGACCGCGCGACCTGCCGGAGCGCCAGCAGACCGTCAGAGCCACTATTGAGTGGAGCTATAGCCTGCTCGACCGTCAAGAGAAAGAGCTTTTCGCCAGGCTATCGGTCTTCGCCGGCGGCTGCACCCTGGAAGCAGTGGAGGCGGTCTGTGGAATGCGGAATGCGGAATGGGGAATGCGGAATGAAGACGAAGCCGGGAACATTCCGAATTCCGAATTCCCCATTCCGCATTCAGATGATTTACTGGAGCATTTGTCGGCGCTTGTGAACAGTAGCCTGGTGAGGCGTGAAAGGCGCTCGGACGGAGAAGAGCGCTTTGGAATGTTGGAGACAGTTCGAGAATATGCCCTGGCGCGACTGGCGGAAGTAGACACTGACACCAACAGCCTGGCGGATGCTCGGCGCCGGCATGCGGAGTATTATTTCAATATGGTGATAGTTGCCAAAGGCGATCTGATGGGACCGCGACAGCATGAGTGGATGGACCGTTTCGAGATCGAACAAGGAAACCTTCGTGCGGCGCTCGGATGGGCAAGAGACGTGCCGAGTGGGCAGCGGGCAGTGGGCCAGGGGTCTGGGGTCAGTGACCAGGGATTAAACCGCAATCCGCAATCCGGGTTAGAGCTTGCCCTGAGCGCAGGAGCGGCTTTGTTGCGTTTCTGGCAGTCGCGCGGGCACGTGGGTGAAGGGCGACAATGGCTGGAAATGCTCCTCGGCAGCCCTGAGCCGGTTGCCCCTGGGATACGCGCTCAGGCGTTACGAAGCGCAGGAGTGCTGGCTTTCTACGAGGGAGACTTGGAGGGCTCGGTCCGGATCTGTGAAGAGAGCCTGGCACTCTATACCCAGATTGACGATGAGCTTGGACGCGCCTCCTTGCTCACTAGCCTTGGAAACGCCCGGCGGGAACTGGGCGCTTATGACCAGGCAATCGAGTTATATGAGCAAGGCTTGTCAATCTTTCGCCGATTTGATGATACCGTGGGCATATCCATCATCTACAACAATCTCGGCGCGACAGCGCAACGCCAGGGAGATTACGCTCGTGCGGCCGCCTTGTACGAAGAAAGCCTGGAGCTAAGACGCTCGGCAGGCGATACGCTGGGCATCGTGTACACGCTATATAAGCTCGCAGAAGCGGCCCGTGACTATGGCGATTTCAGCCGAGCGGTGTCAGCTTGCGAGGAGAGCCTGGCGGTGTCGCGAAGCTCCGGTGATAGAAATGGCATCGCGATGGCAGTGCTGACTCTGGGCACCATCAGGCTTGAGGAAGGCGACGGTAGCGCCGCACGGCTGCTGCTGGAAGAGAGCCTCACCACGTTTACTGACGCCGCGGATAGATGGGGTATCGCCACTGTCAAACATAAGCTCGGATCGATAGCCCACGCCAGTGGGAACTACGAGCGGGCAAGTGAACTCTACCAGGATAGCCTTGCCATCTTCAGAGACAACGGAGACCGCCGAGCAGAAGCCGGCGTGCTGTCTGATCTGAACCGGTTAGCTGAGGAGCAAGCCGGCCAGGAGAGAGAACTGGGATAGGTATCCTGTTAAGGGTTCTGAGTTGAAAGCTAGCTATGAATAACTCAGAACTCAGAACTCGTCCTAGTTGAACCTCACCAGGTCGTGTACGTTCCCACGCACGTTGCTAGACACGAAGTGGCGGTCTTGCTCGCGGATATAGACATCGAGGCCGCCCTTCGGGAACGATAGAACCGTGCCTCCCCTGTCCACGCGAGCGCCTTGCGGCACTTCGATACGGTAGCGCTGCAGGATGACGGGGAGGGCCAGGCGCAGCTCCGTATTTGCGAATGTCGCGCCCAGGCAGCGCCGGGGACCGCCGCCGAAGGGCATATATTCGTAAGTGCTGGGGTTTATAGTGCGCCAGCGCTCGGGCATGAACCTGTGCGGGTCTTCAAAGATATCGGGGCGGTAGTGGGTTGCGGCGGGGCTAAAGATGATATGCGTGCCCTTCGGCAGATTGAATTGGCCAAGCTTGAAGGGTGCGCTGCTGGTGCGATAAATCCACATGCCGGGCGGAAACATCCTAAGGCTTTCGTTCACCACTCCATCCAGCACGGGTAGCTCGCTGTACATCTGCTCGATAGTGGGCGCTGCGCCCTTGAGCTTGTTGTCCATCTCGTCCATCAGGTCCTGCATCACGTGCGGGTGCTGCGAGAGGAGGAAGAGGGTCCAGGTGAGAGAGCTGGCAGTCGTTTCGTGACCCGCCGTAAAGAGGGTGCTCAGATGGCCGAGCAGGTCGTCGTCGGTGAGCGACATGCCCACTTCGTCTCTGGCGTCGAGCAGGATCGCCAGCGCATCGCCCGATTCCGTTCCTTGTGCTCGCTTGTGGGCAATCACTTTCGTGAATTCCACCTCCAGCTCTTCAGCGATCTGGCGGAATCTGCGGTATGGTAGGCCCGGCAAATCGTACGGCAGGAGGGCAACCTGGGGCGAAAGGCCATGTTTGGACCACACTTCCAGCAACTCGCGTACCCGCTGGCCGTCTTTCACAGGGTCGAGGCCAAGCAAGCTGCTCACAGCCAGGGACATACTGAGGTCGAGCATTTCATGCTGGAGATTGATCTTCATACCAGGCTGCCACCGGGCGACGTGTTGCTCTGCCTGATCAACGATTGTGTCGCGTAGGGCCTCCACCCGCTTCTTGTGGAAGGCAGGCATCAAGAGGCGACGGTGCTGCTTATGCTTGGGACCGTTCATGCCTGTAACGCCCGACAGTAAGCGTACTGCCGTGGAGCCTTCGGGCATATGGATCAGCGAATCTTTGTTGCTGGTGTCGAGGCAATAGAACAGATCAGGATCGCTCATGATCTGGTGGTTGTACTCGGGCCCGAAAATAAGCACAGGTGCGTTCTTGTCCGGCCCTAGCGATACAATGTCACCATATTTGGCCTGCAGATAGAGCAGCGTTTTGACAGGATCATTGACCTTTGGAAGTGTGTACAAATACCAGCCGATGCCCGGCAACACTTTGGGACCAGGCATCCCCGGCCGGCCTTTATTCTCCGTACGGCCGTCCATGAATGTAGTGTGTCCTGATATAGCTCCCGTCTCCAAATTATTTCCTCCTCCCTCCGGTTCAGACGGTCAATTGATTTTCTGTTATCTGTTTAATGGTTTTTAATAGCGCGCTACTTACTCCTCAGAGCATACACTCTAGTTACGCAATGCGCAGCCTGTGGTTTCTATTAGATCTCATGAATAAACACGTCATGCCCTGAGCATAGAAGCCCGGTGGGAAAACGTCATGCATAATATAGCCCCACAGCATCCAATTTGCAAGGGTATCACTAATGCAATGATCTAATATCATCTATAATGGTGGATACCGGCCTTCCTGGCAGGCAATTAATCCCCACATGAATACGAACCGGAGTAAAGGAAAATAAGCAAATGAAGATCGGCGTAGGATTACCCAGCACCATACCTGGGGCAGACGGACGAATGATAGTTGAATGGTCACATCGCGCCGAAGAGCTTGGCTTCTCGACGCTGACTACAATAGATAGGATCGCTTATCCAAGCTACGAGTCGCTGGTAGTGCTGGCGGCTGCGGCAGGTGCGACCGGGCGAATTGGGCTGCTGACCAACGTGCTGCTTGGGCCGACACGCAACCCCGTCCTCCTGGCGAAGGAAGCCGCAAGCCTTGACAGGCTTTCGGGCGGGCGTTTCACGCTCGGTGCCTCGGTCGGAGGGCGTGAAGACGATTTCACCCTGGTAGGAGTGGACTTCCACAAGCGCGGCAGGCTTTGGGATAGTGCGCTTGAATTGATGCATAAAGCCTGGCGAGGTGAGCCACTTGAGGGCACGGATAAGCCGGTTGGCCCGCAACCCACGAACGGCGAGAGTGTGCCCATGTTGATTGGCGGAACGGCCGATAGCGTCATAGATCGCGTTATCCGCTACGGCACCGGCTGGACAACAGGCGGCGGTGGGCCGGATCAAGCAGTGCCTTTTGTCGAGAGAATACGCGCGGCGTGGACGGCCGCAGGCAAAGCCGGGGAGCCGCGCTTCGTCGCGCTCAATTACTTCGGCCTGGGGCCCAACGCCGAGCAAGGCATTGCCGCCTACCTGGGCGACTACTACAGCTTCATCGGACCCTGGGCTGCAAGCCTGGCTGCCGGCACTCCGCGCACCCCCGAGGCGCTACGCTCATTTGCAAAGAGCTTCGAAGACGCAGGCTTCGACGAGCTGATCTTCAACCCCACCATAGCCAGCATAGAGCAGCTTGATCTGCTGGCAGACGCGGTGCTCTGATACGAATTACGAATTACGAATTACGAATTACGAATGAGCCAAACGTAATTCGTAATTCGTAATTCGTAATTCCCCGTAGGAGGCCCGAATGTCGGGTGCGGTTTTCTCGGACGTTGAGGGCACCCTGGTGGATGCCAATCTGCCCAGAATGTCGGTGGCGTTGGGGAGGCAAATGGGCCTTTTCTCGAGGTGGCAGATCGCGCAGCTTGGTGCCCTTTCGATGCTTGGGAAAGTGTTGCCTGGCAACATGAAGGGGCGGGCGCGTCTTACAGGTATCCGGCGTGCCATGGCTGGGCAGAGAGAGGAAGACGTGCATGAGCTTGTCGAGGCGGTGCTGCCACGCGTAATCGAGCGTATCAAGCCCGAGAGCCTGGCTCGACTTAAAGGCCATCAAAGCGACGGTTTGCCGCTGGTGCTCATGAGCGGAGGCTTGCACGACCTGATATCCCGTCTCGGTGAGGAGTTGGGAGGCAGGGGTGAGGGAACACGTTATAAGAAGGCAGGTGGGCATTTCCTGGCGCAATTCGATGGACCCGTATGCCAGGGCAAGGGCAAAGCGGAGCGCGCCCTTGCCATTTGCGCCGAGATGGGCTACAACCCTGAGAATTGCTACGCATACGGCGACACAGGCAGCGACATCCCTTTCCTCAGCCTTTTTGGCTTCCCACGCGCAGTAGACCCCGACGAGGAGCTACATGCTGAGGCGATTCGGCGCGGTTGGCCGGTTATCACCTCAACCGGATAAGGCCGCTCAGCGCGGCCTCGTATTGCTCTCTCTGACCTTCGGAAAGATATTTTCATGGCGCACCCGGTCGGATGACCAGGGAGCATCGGGGGCCATCGTGAGCACCGCGAGAGACAGCAAAACGGAATCGTAGTTGACTCGCCAGCCTACGAAGTCTTCCCAGGCCTTATCCTGGTCAGGCTTCATGGCTATGCCGTACTCCCGGAGGTCATTGTAGACTGCATCGAACTCTTCACGCGTGACGCTGATAGGGTTGTCCTTCGTCGGGTTGGGATCATAAGGGAAACCGAAGGAATCGGCAATATGCCGCAGCGCGAGATAGCCTGCGCGGATGCAGATGTCCTGGCTCGGGTCGCGTGGAATGTCGAGTGAGGAGACGGCGATAGCGGCTGAGTCGAGCACAGCGCCCGCTGCCGTTACCCACGAGTGCTCCGGCCTGGGCGACCTGTAGAAGGCCAGCGCGGCCAGCGAGGTGTGGGTCTCGTCAAGCTCAGCGAACCATATCTCCCAGCTTTTCCACATATCGGTAAGGCCGTCCATTTGCTGCAGCCTGTGCATCCGCTTGTACATCGTGCTTGCTGAAGGCGGGCTTCCGGCCCGCACCTCCAGCAAAGTGACAAGCGTCTCGCGCTTCGAGAAGGCAGAATACATGGTGGGCAAGTAAGCGATAAGCAGCGCTATCAATGTGAGACCGATCAGCGCCTCCACGAGCGAAGCAACCGTGGTCGCGGCGTCAGGCGGAGAGGCAAAGCCGAGGGTAAAAAGGGCCGACCCGCTCTCGCGAAACGAATCGCCCACCGTGGGTATGCCGAGCGCCCAGAAGATACCCGCAAACCCCACCAGCACCGTGGCAAGCCACGTCACCGGAAGCAGCAACAAGCTGACCGGCGCATAAAGTGCCATGATGCGGTCGCGTCTAGCGTATTCCTTATGCCTTCGTGCCAACAGGTTGAAAACGAACCGAGACCCCAGGAAGAGCCAGCGCGTGATGAGACTCCCCCTCTGGCGCGGCAGCACAAAAGTGACCACCGCCGAATTCAAAGCAGCAAGCACAAGCCAAACTCCGGCTATAAAAGCCAGTACTCTCGATATGAAATTGAATGTGTCCATAGCTTGACGAAGTTGTCAGTTGTCAGTTGTCAGTTGTCAGTTGTCAGTAGACAGACAATGGACGATGGACGACCACTAACCACTAACCACTGGTCACTGACCCCTGATCCCCTAGCTCCAACATCATCATACGCACGAACTCCAGCTCGTCATCAATGACCATATGGCCCATGTTTGGGTAGAGGCGGGCCGTTACTGCTCCGCCCAGGCTGGTCAGCACTCGCTCGGTTTCGAGGACGCGGGCTTTGGGGATATGAGGGTCCACGTCACTGCACCCAAGGAAAATGGGTGTGCCGTCGAGCGAGCCGGGGTAATCGCGAGGCGTGCCGTCCGGGCCTATGAGGCCGCCACTCAAGCCTGCAACACCCCCATAACGCCGGGGCTGCCGAGCCACAAACTCTGTGGTGAGGCACGCACCCTGCGAAAAGCCGAGAAGCATAGTTCGCTCTGCAGGTATACCCGCTTCTTCTACTTGTGCGAGCAACGTTTCGAGCACCGAAATAGCGGAGGAGAGCCACGGCTCGTTGCTGTGGATGGGCGCGAGGAAGGGGTTGGGATACCAGGTGTTGCCCTTGGCTTGCGGCGCAATGTATGCGAAGTGAGGATTGTCAAGTGCGACTGCCAGTGACAGGATGTCCTGGGCGGTTGCCCCACGCCCATGCACCATAATCATCGCTGCAGTTGCCTTCGCCAACGGCTGCCCCATGATCAGCACGTCGGCTCCCGCATGCGGGCCTGTCTCCAGAGCCAATTATCTGTCCTCCTCGTTGTCAGTTGTCAGTTGCCAGTAGACCGTAGCTATCAGCTATCAGCTTTTGAAACACGAAGATCACGAAGTACACAAAGAGCACGAAGCTTTTTATGGTGTTACGCGCTCGTTCGTCGTCGATCGTCGATCGTCGATCGTCGGTCGTCCATCAACTGACAACTGACAACTGACAACTGGCAACTGCAACCAGGCCTATATTACAGGTTTGTAGCCGAAATGCAAGCCGCGCTCCATTCGTCGTCGCGCTCGCCCGGCACGAAGGGGAGATAGAAGGCGGCACGATCAAGCATACCCTGATAGCGCGTACGGAGCAGTGAAGCGGCCTCACTCAGATCGTTAGCCTCGATGGCTAGCTCCGCGAGCATTTCGTCGGAGATTTGTGCGCCCATTTCTTCCCAGCGCCCGCGCCTTGCCAGGCGGCTAAGCTCTTCAGCCTGCGTATCCCAACCGTGCAGCGTAAGCACGGTGCGGTAGCTTGGCGTGGAGGCGTAAAAGGCAATCTGGCGGCGCACCTCGCCGCGCATTGTGTCACGTTCGGCTCCTTTGCCTGTTATCACAAAGACGCTCGCGCTTATTTGCAAGCTCCGGCGGTTGCGCCCCGTCGCTTCGAGGCCACCTTCGATCCAGGGAATCACGGCCTCTCGCAGATAGCGAGGCGTGTGGAACGGGTGGACGTGGAAGCCGTCGCACACCTCGCCCGCAAGCCTGCAAAGATGGCGGTTTACGCCCGCGATGAAGATAGGTGGTGTCCATGCCGCATCGGGCAGCGGCTGCGGGCTGAAGAAAGGCGTCATCAGCTTGAGCGTATAATGCCGGCTCTCGTAGCGCAGCCGCTCGCCGGTCTGCCAGCAATGCCAGACTGCCCTCACAGCGCCGATATAGTCGCGCAGGCGTTCTACCGGGGCATCCCAGGGCGTGGCAAACCGCCGCTCGATATGGGCCTTCACCTGCGTGCCGAGGCCGAGGATGAAGCGCCCGCGGCTCTCGCGCGCCAGGTCGAATGCCGTGTAAGCCGTCACCGCCGGGCTCCTGGGGAATGCGATTGCGACCGCGGTGCCCAGCCGGATCCGCGACGTGGCGATAGCCGCAGGCACAAGCGGCAGGAACGGGTCGTGCGCCGTCTCACTCGTCCATACGGCGTCGAAGCCAAGCTTCTCCGCTCCAGCCGCGATACCCGCCGCCGCACCTGGGCTGTTCGGATTTATGATTGCATCGAATAACATGTAGTTGTCAGTTGTCAGTTGTCAGTGTCGTGCAGTTGTCAGTCAGTAGACCAGTGAAGGGTAAGCAGTAGCCGTTCGTCCATCGTCCATCGTCCATCGTCCGTCTACCGACAACTGACAACTGACAACTGACAACTGACAACTACGTCATGGCGTTGCAGGTGGAGACCCTGGTGGCTGCGGACTGGTTCTGAGCAGTTTCGGTCGTGTTTTGTATATAGAAGGCTCCGATCTGCACCATCTGGCGGTCAACGTACATTTCTACCGTCCATAGACCTGGCCCCAGGTCATAATATTCGCTTATAAACTCGTATGGGTCGGTGACTACGAAGAATCAACTCCCTGATGCATCGTTCTGCCAGTTATCGATGGTGTAATCGTACTCCGGGACGTGACTGTAGTTGTTGTAGATTTTGAACGATACGGTCTGGCCCTTCAGGATGTTTGTGTAGGTGTAGTACATTGTCACACTTTTGGTAGTGTTCGGGAAAAGCAGACCTTCCACCTGGTTGGGCTGGCCTTCTTCGACCGCCCCAAAAATCGGCTGCTCTACGCTGGCGGTAATCTGTTCGTCAGGTGGCATCTGGCCCTTCTGTGCCAGGTACTCAAACGCTGCGATCTTGTTCCTCAACTTAGTCATCATATTGAAGGCTTCCTGCGCGGCAGCGTCATGGTTTGCAATCTTGTCCTGGGGTGGCGCTTGCATGAATGCAAAGTTGATACTCTTGCTTCGCAACAGCAGATTATACAGGTCGCTCGCACCCTCATCGAGATAGAGCCAGAAATCGGAAGATACTGTCTGGCCCTTGTCGCGGGCGTTATTGATCACGTCGCTGGTGCGGGCGATGGCTGTATTATACTCGAGCTCGGCGGCGTCATCGTTGCCCTGCCCGATAAGCGCCAGACCCAGGTTCAAATGCACAGCTATCACATAAGGGTTTTTATCGAGAACGTGGCGGTCTATGTTCACAGCGTCATCAAACCTGCCGAGGAGATAATAGGTCCAACCAAGCTCCCATCCCACGAAAGAGTTGTCTCGGCCCACGGCGCGCGCAGCCTCGAAGTTCTTCGCTGCTTCCTCCAGCTTGCTCGTCAATTCCTGGTAGCTCGTTTGTGCATCGCTACTCTTGCCCGCCTCATCCTGGTAATATCCTGTCGTGTACGCACCGGTGCCCTGGTTCAAGTAGGCCTGGCCTCGCTCGTACAGCGCGTTGGCATAGTTGGGCTGGATAGCGAGCGCGTCGGAATACGCCTTGATGGCGTCGTCAAAACTTCCGCCCTGTGCCAGTCCAACGCCTTTAGCGTAGTCGTCTACCGCCTGATCGCTGATGCTGGAAACAGGCTGAGTATAGGTAATTGTTGCCCACACGATGGCTGCACCAACTATCAGCACACCTGCGCCTGCGAATACATACCGAATGAAGCCGGACGTAGCCAGGCCCAGGCCGAACAGTGCAAGGGCTACCGCCAGCAGGGTCAGGTGGGCGACGTAAGCGCTCGCTTTGCCGTCCCAGACATCATGCACGCCCAACTGGATGATCGACCGCTCCGATAGCCCAATGCTTTCCGCGCTGTAAAGGTCCGCGGCGAACGCATCCGTGCTGGGCAAGTCCTGTGTGGTGGGATCGAAATATTTCGGGTCGAATATGCCACTCAAGCCTTTGATCTGGTCCGCCGCGTCCTGGTAACGTTTGGCTGCCGCGTCGTCGCCGTGATTGGTGGCTGAAGCAGCAAGCACCTGAAGCTGCTTCCACGTCTGCACGATTGCCTGATTCTGGTAGGTCATTTCCGACGCGCCGTAGGTCTGCTCGCCTAGCGCTTGAGTGGCATATTGTTGAGAGTTGCGGTTCGCACTGCTAGACTGGTTGGAGGCGTCGGCCTGCAGATATGCGATCAGCGCTGCGATGAGAGCAACCGTTGCAATAAGCACGGTCACGATCCGGTTGAACGGCTCCTCTACCTCTTCCTTTTCCGCACCCTCTTTGCCTTCACTCTTCTTGGCCGAAGCTACCGTTGCAGGCCGGGCTATCGCTCTGCCCCGCCCAATGCCGGTAGAAACTGTGCTTGACCGGACGTGGTTTGCCGGTTGAGGCGATTGTGGAGCTTGAGCTGAGCCTGAGGCTGAGCCTGAGGCGCTTGGGGCTGCGGGTAAGCTGGTGGAGGTGGTCCATAGGCGGGCGGAGGAGGCGCGTAACCCTGGGCGCCCGGAGCAGAGGGTGGTCCGTAGCCTGCAGGCGGGTAGGGTTGGTATGGCTGCTGGGGAGGCACAGGTTGTGGGGGCATCGATGCCGCAGGTGGTGTTGCCTGCGGGGATACGGGGGCGGTTTTCGGCCGCCGGGCTCGTAGCGACGGCAACGCCCACACCGCCAGGAATGCTACCAGCGTCAGACCGCCTAGAGCCCACACGGTGGGCCATATGATTGCGCCGGCATCCCCTTGCGACGCCTGGCCGGAGTCGACCAGGTAGGCTCCCAGGCCGCCCAGGATCATATACAGGACGCCTCCAGCGGCTGTGACAAATTTGACAGTGCTACTGATGACCTCGGACAGGGCGAGCAGCCATAATGCAATCGCCAGCACAATCAGCATCGCAAGGAGGAACATCGATTTGTTGCTGAGTGCATCCGAGGTGTCGAAATGCCCCTGGTAGTTCAGGTCCTCGGTTTCCTGGGCCTGGGCATACGCTTCGTTTACCTGGCGCTGGTAATCATAATCGTTGTTCTGGTTCAGATAGTTATCCGGGAAGAAGTAGAATTTGCTGGTGTTGCCGAGGTCGAGCGTTTCGGTAATCTGGCGGGCCATGTAGTCTTGCATGTCGGGCGGGGCGTTGCCCACGCTGTTGTCGTTCAGCATATCCTGGCCGATAGTGCGATTGCGCAGGTAATTGACATAACCCATTTCGTCGCCATTGGCCTGAATATCGCTGACCGCCTTGGTTTCCTCGGCGTTTTGCAGAGCCAGCAAGCCTCTCGAGTCGTTGTTGCCGCTATCGCTTCCTGCCACGTTAGCGCGCCAGGCCACAATCGCGCCCATCACTGTTACGATGGCGATGAGCGTCGAGACGACCCTCTTGAACCATTCGCCCTTTTTGACTTCCTTTTTCCCGGTTTTACCTTTCCCGCCGTCGCCCGGTTTTTCGTCATTATTCTCGGCCTTTTCATATGCCTCTTCGCTCTCACGCTCGGCGGTTTCGTCCATCGCCTTGATTACGACTCTCTCAATCTCTTCCATGCTTCTAGTTCCTCCTGCTTATCATCCTTACCCGAGGTGTTGCTGCAGGTGTAAGTTGCCAGGCAAAAGCCTGCTCCACTGGATAGAGAGCCGGCTTTCCAGGTGAATGAGCAAGTGGGCGCCTTGCTGAATGTAAGGGATTATCTGACGGTGGGAACGGTCCGGTGCGCGGTGCCCCGAAACCACCGTGGGCCGCCTGGGCAAAATCATACCATGTGACGCCTGGGCGGTCAACGTTTCAGCCTTTCTTGACGGTTTATTTCAGGCTTGAATAACTGTCCAACGCGATGAATACAACGCCAATAATGAGCAAAACCTTCGCTGTGGCATGTTTGTTGCTTCCAATTCTTAGAAGAACAAATGAGACGTGCCGTGTTTGCGGCGTTGCGGAGGTCTTAAGTCAATGACAATCACACAGTTGATAGTATATTTGCTAATAGCGGCGGTGGTGAGCATAATCGCTGAACGTCTCGTCGGCTCCGGCCCATGGGGCCTGATCGGGAATATTATCGTGGGCTTGATTGGCATCTGGTTGATGCTGAATGTCCTGCATTTAGCTTTTAGCGGCGACCTCATGGTTGCGGGCGTGCCGATCCTCACCAGCATAGTTGGCGCGATGATCGTTGACGTTGTACTTGGCTTGCTGGTGCGAGGAACCGGGCCACGCCGTGCGTGGCGTAGATGAGGCTCGTGAACCAGCGCGATCTCAGGGATAATTGAATAAGGAAGCAAGAAAGAGCAAACCGGTCGCTTAGGGTGACCGGTTTGCTCTTTCTTGCGGTCTTGTACCCGTCACGCATCAATGTTGGGTTCACCGCTATTTTTGAGCGTGGGTAGCCGTACGTCCCGAAATTAATGTGCCAGGGGTACCATAACAATCAGGACTAAATGGCACTTGTCACCGGTAGTTACTCCCTGTACGCTTAGCACAGGGCTGCCTCAGGCGCATTTGTCAGCCCGACACGTTCGTGTACTTCAGAGGATTGCGCTGAGTTGATTCTACGAGGTGGATGATGGCCGTTGGAGGCTTTGTTGCGACAACCTTCCTCGAATAGCGCGGAAGCATTTCTATCTTCGGTGGCACAAGATACCGCCGGCGAGAGCGGTATAGTCGATGGCGATAGCCTCTACCGCGCGCTCATCGAAATGTCGCCGGATGCTATCGTGGTGACCGATTTCGACTTCCGAATCCTCTTCTCCAATCGGCAGGCTGCGGTGCTGTACGGCTATGAGGATCCGGCTTCCATGCTGGGCCGCTATGCCCTTGAGCGGCTCTCGCCGGCAAGCTCTGCAATGGTCCTGGAGCAGGCGGAGACCCTATTTCGTACCGGCTCGGTCGGCGTGATCGATTGCGACTTGCCCCGTCCGGATGGCACCAGCTTTCCTGCGGAGCTGAGCGCGTCCCTCATATACAGTAAGGCCGGCGACCCTCTGGCGATACGCGCTATCGTGCGCGACATCACCGACCGCAAACGTGCCGAACAGGCGCTGGTCGTTTCCGAGCAGCGTTACCGCCGGCTTTTCGAGCGCAACCTGGTTGGTCTCTATCGCTCCGATGCAAACGGGCGCATCCTGGACTGCAACGACGCTCTTGCCCGCATACTTGGCTGCGAAAGTCGCGACGAGCTACTCGGCACCCTGGCGACAGATTTCTATTTTGACCTGTCCGACCGTAATGACGTGCTGAGCCAGCTTGAGAGCTCACACTGGCATGGCCAACAAGGAGCTAAAGCTGCGGCGCAAGGATGGTTCCCCCATCTGGGTGTTGGAGAACGCCAGCCGCAGCGACAGCGAGGACCGCCGCACTATCGTGCTCGAGGGCAGCCTGATTGACATCACGCAACGCAAGCAGGTCGAAGAGGCGCTACAGGCCTCGGAGCACCGATACCGCCAGCTTTTTGAGCACAATCTCGTCGGCGTCTATCGTACCTCGTGGGACGGTACTATTCTCGACTGCAACCAGGCTCTGATAAAGATGTTCGGTACTTATTCCAAGGAAGAAATACTCGGCCGGCCCGCTTCAGCATTCTTTGCGAATCCGACTGAGCGAACCCTGCTTCTTGAGAAGCTGAAAGAGCATGGCGCGCTTACCAACCTCGAGGTCTGCTACCGGCGTAGTGATGGTACCACGATGTGGGGTTTAGAGAATATTGCTTTGCTGGACGGCGGCTCCGCAGATACGCGGACGCCGGTCCTTGAGGGCACGGTCCTGGACATCACAGAAAGGAAAATGCTCGAAGAGCAATTAAAAGACCAGGCCTTTCACGACGCGCTCACTCAACTGCCCAATCGTGCCCTCTTCATGGACCGGTTGGGCCAGGCTTTGGCCCGCGCCAGGAGAGACGGTGGTTTCGTGGCTGTGCTATTCCTGGACCTGGACAACTTCAAAGTGGTAAACGATAGCCTGGGCCACAAAATCGGTGACCAACTGCTCAAGGCAGTTGGTGAGCGTCTCCTGACCTGCGTACGCACCTCTGACACGGTAGCCCGGCTTGGCGGAGACGAATTCACGCTGCTGACTGAAGGGGTGCGCCGCCTGGAAGACGCGACCGACCTGGCCGTGCGAATTGCCGCCGTTCTTACCAGGCCCTTCATACTGGAGGGTCGGGATGTGTTTCTGAATACCAGCGTGGGCATCGCCATCAGTGGCGGTGACGAGCCCGCGGACGACGTACTTCGCAATGCAGATCTTGCCATGTATCAGGCCAAGAACGGCGGAAAGGCTCGCTATGCCATCTATGAGCCGGCCCTCAACAGGCGTATCTGGGCGCGACTGCAAAGCGAAATGGAGCTACGCAGGGCACTGGAAAATAATGAGCTGGTCGTCTATTACCAGCCCGTAGTGAAACTCCAGACGGGCGAGATTGTCGAGATGGAGGCGCTGGTCCGCTGGCAGCACCCTGTGCGTGGGCTGGTGCCTCCAGCAGAATTTATCTCACTGGCCGAGGAGTTCAGGCTTGATATTGCCGCTCGGTCAGTGGGTGTTGCACGAGGCTTGCCGCCAGGTGCGCGAGTGGCAGCAGGAAGTGCCCGGAGCTTCGGAGTTGGTGGTGAGTGTCAATCTCTCACCGCGCCAATTCAAGCACCCGCAACTCGTTGACGATATCAAGCGCGCTCTTGAAGAGACAGGATTTGCCTCTCACAACCTGAAACTGGAAATCACCGAAAGCATCGGACTGGACAATACCGAGGCGACTGTCAACGCACTGAAAGGGCTGAAGGCAGCGGGTATACATATCGCAATTGACGATTTCGGCACAGGTTACTCGGCTCTTAGCTATCTCAAGCACTACCCTATAGATAGCCTTAAGCTCGACAGGTCGTTCGTGAGCGGGCTGGGGCACAACCTTGAAGATACTGCAATTATCCACGCGGTGGTGGCTTTCGCGAAGATATTGAACCTGAAAGTAGTCGCTGAAGGGATAGAGACCGCCGAGCAACTCGCCCAGTTGCGCGACTTTGGCTGTAACTGGGGCCAGGGCTTCTTTTTCGCTAAGCCGCTGCCATCTGCGGCCGCTCGCCAGCTTCTTGAAGCGCATCCCGCGCTGCCGGACGACAGCCGAAAGTCTGGCCGCCATCTCACCGAACGGAGCGCGACAAGCTCAGGCTGGCTCATGTAGGGCTTGACGCCTAACCTTTCCTTTATCTATACTGGCCTCCTGTACGAATTACCTATCACATTCGTTACTCGAAATTCGTACGAGATGCAGAATACTGATTCAGTCTGCCCACTTTCTCCGGGTCTGTCGCCGGCCCTCCAGCCGGCTACTGCACCTATCCCAGCAGCGCGCCCGACGAGCTACTGCAAGAGCCGGCGGATAGTTATACCTTATGAGCTTGCATGAACTGGCTTGACATAGCAATCCTCGCTCTTATCATCACAAGCACCATGTTGGGCATTTTCTGGGGCCTGATCAGGCAGATAATTGCCATCGTTGGGCTGGTGGGAGGGATTGTTCTGGCAGGGCGCTTCTATCAGCCCGTGTCCGAGTTCTTACATGGCAAAGACGGCGGGGGACTGGTGGCGGACGCCAACTGGGCGCGCATAATCGCGTTCGTAGGCATTCTAATCATATTCAGCCTGGCGTTGGGAGCAGTGGCTTCACTGCTGCGCGTGCTGGCGAAGATACTCTTCCTTGGGTGGCTCGATCACTTGCTGGGTGGCCTGCTTGGCCTCCTGATGGCTATAACGCTGGTGATGCCGGTGTTGGTTGTTGCCACAGTGTTCCCCGTACCAGGCTTGAGCGATGCAGTACACAGTTCGCAAGTGGCACATTGGTTCAGTGGCTATGTGCCTGTGATACTGGCCATGCTCCCACCGGAGTTCCAGCAATATCAGGACATCGTTAAGCTTGGCGTGCCGCCCTTGCCGGGTCTTCCCTGATTTTTATTCGATAGAGGGAAGCGCAGCGCCGGCATCAACTCTCTATTAGATAAGAAAATATATTCTGTATAGAGATCGTTAGCCCGCGTCATTATCTATTGGATAGCCGGGATTAATCTCCTGATAGATAGCGTCGAACTCCTCGGGCAGCCTCACACCCAGTCGGGACTCTCAAGGCCGCCACCTGCTCCTCAGCCGCGCCAGGCTCAAGCTCCTTATAATAGTCCGGCCGGTTCGCTGCCAACCATTTGTCCAACCGTTCAATCAGGGTCGACATATAGCCCTCCAGTTTGTATTGCGCCCGACAATCATCGTTGTGACGCGCCAGGTTGTCCGGTATACTGCAAATATAGAGATCAGAGATAGAAACAGGTTTCTAATTTCTAGTTTCTAAGGATATTTCAGCAATTCGAGCGGGAGTGACGACGATGGCAGTTGACATACCGGTACCGGAGCTTCGCGTAGTGTCTTCTGATGACGATACTGTCCTGGACCTCGACCTAATGCAAGGGCTGTGGACCTCTGAGCAGTATCTGCGGATGACTGATCACAGTCACAGATTACTTGAGTTCACCGATGGCTCTATCGAGGTCTTACCCATGCCTACATATAGACATCAGGTTATCTCTCGGTTCTTGTTCCTGGCTCTATTTCCTCTTATGCAACGGCTTGGCGGCACAGTGCTTTATGCTCCTCTACGGTTGCAAATTTGCGAAGGAAAGTATCGTGAGCCTGATCTGCTGCTTGTTCTTGATATTGACGATCCACGCACGCAGGAGGCCTACTGGCTTGGGGCCGACCTCGTGATCGAGATCGTCAGCCCCGATGACCCAAAGCGGGATATCAAAACAAAGCGTTTAGATTACGCTGAAGCCAGGATACCTGAGTACTGGATTGTAAATCCCGAAAATGAAACCATTGCGGTACTGCGGCTGGCGGGCCACCGGTATGTCGAGCATGGTATCTTCCATCGAGGCGACATGGCAACTTCGGCCTTGCTTTCGGACTTCACAGTTTCAGTAACTGACGTTTTCGATGCACGTTGATCTCGCCTATGAGATAGCCGGCTTCCGGCCTCCGGCTACTGTATGGGCGTAATAGTTACACAATTGAGCCACCACGCATTGCTCACAAAGCGGACGTTGCGCGTGGCAGACGTCCCGGCCATAGCTGATAAGGTATATGTGGAAATTGTATCGTTTGCCCGGCTCGACTAACCATTTCAGCTCGGTGTGCGCCTTCTCAGCATTAGTTCTGGAGCCGATAAGGCCGATGCGCTGTGATACTCGATAGACATGGGTATCCACAGGCAGCACAGGCATACCGCAGGCGAACATCAGCACGCAAGCGGCAGTCTTGGGCCCAACGCCCTTGAAACCCGCCAGCCAGGCTTTGGCCTCCTCCACCGGCGTCTCGCACAGGAAATCAAGACTTAGTTCTGATCGTTCGTCGGAAATCTGACGTAGCACTTCCTGGATACGTGGGGCCTTGACATTGGCAAGGCCTCCCGATCTGATGGCGTCCGCAAGGTCGTTCGTGGGGGCATCGCGCACCTCTTCCCAGGTCGGGAAGCGCTCCTTCATCGCGCTGAATGCGCGGTCCCGGTTGAGGTCCGACGTGTGCTGCGAAAGGATAGTCAGAATCAGCTCCGAAAGGGGATCGGTGCTCGGACGCCATTCAAGATCGCCATAGTAGGCGGCCAGGGCATCGTATACTCTTCCAACCTTCTCCGCAGCCGAGAGATTATGCTCGTCGCCAGGTTGCTCTGTCACGCTCTGATTATATCAGATGCCGCGAGGGGTCAGGTGGAGTGAAACGTAACCGCCAAGACGCCAAGGTCGCCAGGGTTTCTATTGTTTTTACCACGAAGATCACGAAGGGCACGAAGATCACGAAGGGCACGAAGATCACGAAGGGTATTAATGGTTTGGATCATAAAGATCACGGAGGACTTTATGGTATTAATCGTATAAAAACCTTGGCGACCTTGGCGGATCTTGGCGTCTTGGCGGTGAAAATAACGGTTGTCTTTCGTCCGTCTACCGACAACAAACAATTACTCTGCAGCCTTACGCGCGATTTCGTCGAAGGGAATCGGAGGCCAGGGCGCGCCGCGCTTCTGCATGTACTCGCGGGCCTTGCGCCTTACAAGCATGAGGAACTGAAACATGTACAGTGGCGCACCGGCGTGGGGCATCTCGTCCGTATCGGGGCGACCATTCGCGGTGACGAATTCGGTCACATGCAGGGCCGGCTTGCCGCTGTCACCGTCGTCCACCAGCTCGCCCTTGATTACCAGTTGGCGTAGACCTTCCAGGTGCTCGTCGTGGTGATGGAACAGGATGCATGCCTTGCCACGCCAGCTTACTGCTACCTGGGGTGGCTCCGGGAAATGAATGGTCTCACCGGCTTCATCGAAGTGGGTAGTGCAGCGCACGCTGATCGGATAGCCGGACGGCTCAACGATGGTGAGAATGCCCGTCGGGTATTTGCTCGCCAGCTCTGCCAGTTTATGATCCCACATGGCTTGCCCCCACCTCGTTCAGCTCCAATATTAGAGGATCTGCGCTGAAATCGCGATGTGGCCAGTACAGAATTCGCCGGGGAGTGACGGTAAGCGAGATACGCTGGAAAAGATAGGCCACGAATAGATTGCGGACCACCTTGTTGGACGTGAACCTGGAGCTTTCAGGTTGCCGCCTGGCTACCGTCTTGAAGATGCCTATTATGTCGGGCGTGTAATCCAGCACCTCAGCGACCACAGCTTCGCCTTGCACCAGCACGGCGGGAGGATCCATGAGTTCGCTGCCGGTGGGGTCCGAGAAAAGCATTGAGACCTGCGGGTGCTTGCGGGCATTATATGCCTTGATCGGGAATGCCACCGATACGGCAATCACAAGGTGACCCTCGTTGCGGTTGTAATAGGGCACAGAGGGCCAGGTCATAGGCTGGCCCTTCGTATTCACAGTCGTGAACTCGCAGGTGTAAATACTGCCCAGAGCCTCGTCAACTTCAGATGGCAATCGCAGCGGAGGCATAGATGCTCTCTCCTTTATTTTAGTAGCCAGGGCTCGCTGCCTGGATTAGCTGCCGATATTGCCCCTAATCTCCGCCTCCCAGCCCTTGAACAGGTTGCTTGCCACGCATTGACTGCATCACAAAGTAGAGGGTACCGGCCGCGATGAGCAGCAAAGCGATGCCGGCGATGAAGACCCACGTAAGCGCGTTGGACGTGTTGAAATTGGACCAGGCGCGGGCGACGCTGATGAGGATGAGCACCAGTGCGATTGCCTGGCTCTCGATCAATATCTTCCAGGAGCTCCAGCGCGAGTTGGTGCTGGTCATAATGCCGACCATGCCGGGCAGCGCAAACCAACCGCCGACCACACGAGCCGTGAGGGGTGTCAGGGTCCATGGCCAAATGCTGACAGCGGTGCTGGGGAAGAGAAACATGAACAGGGCGATCAGCAGCAGTCCAGCCCCCACGATGCGCGCCACCAGCCGGATCATTGGCGGCACAACCACGTCGTCGGGATCGGGGGTGCCAGGGTCTGCTCCCCTGTTGCGAAGCCAGATTATAGGGACGAGGAAAGGAGTTACCAGGTAGAGAATAGACCAGGCGTAGAACGATACATGGCTTGTGTTGAACTTGTCAAGATGGAGCAGAGTGGCGAGCCCCATGAACCATGTGAAAAGTCCGATGGAAGGGAAACCGTGGGTGTACCAGTGCCATCTACCTCCCATGATCATCCTTACGAAGAAGTACGAGCCGGAGATGTAGCCGCCGCCCATAAGAAGGGGGGTCATATCCGGTTTGATAGTCCAGGCAAACAATGGGGTATCATTGAACGCGACGCCGTTTCCGGGGAAGAAAAAGAGCATGATGAAAGCAACGATGAGGAAGGGAGGTATCAGGAAAGCGACCACGCGTGTTTCAGGTAATATGCGGTCATCACGCACGATTTCTGTCGTGGAACCTCCTCCGGTTGCTGTGATCGAGTTATCAGCCATCGATGTCTCCTTTCCCGAATAAGTATTTGCGTTCACGCTCTACTCGAGGCAGCGTCAAAACGTCACCGTCGAATAGCAAGTGCGACCGACTAGGAGTCATTATATCATGGTACCGGCTGATGTGGTCGCCCAATCGGCGGCAGCTCAGCCGCTGGCTTGCACAAGTCGCTGCACCCAGAACGCCAGGGCCGTCCAGGCCAGAGCGCCTGCAGCCAGAAAGCAGAAGAGCCGCGCCTTGCCCCTTCTCTGAGCCAGTTGCAGGAAGAATATTCCGCTGCCTATAGAGAGAGGCACGACTGTGAAGAACAGGTGCTTGCCTATCATATCTACTTTGTAATTGACCACCAGGAACACAGGCAGGACGACCATCCACGCGCCCGTGACCGCGCTCAAGGCCGCCATGCCAGGCGACTTGCGACTTGCCCACCAGAGGCAGGCCAGTCCCGCGAGGCCGGCCAGCAAGGGGATCAGACTGGTAAGGTAGCCTGCCGTCCAGCCGAGCAGGTCAAGCGGATTGCCCCAGTGCACAGTGCTCGGCGTAGCCGATGGGGCGATATCGGCGGGGGTGGTGCCCGTGCTCTGGGCGGATGCCGACGCGGGGTTGAGCAGGTCGGGCAGGGTGGTGGTAATCAGGATGCTCACATACTGCCCGTAATACGATACAAGTGCCAACGCCCAGGCGGCGACCGTCGCGCCCGCAACCGTCCAGCCGAGCCGCCTGGTCTGAGGAAGCCGCCTCCAGAGCCATACGAGCGTGAGGATACCCAGAATCATCGTGTTGAACACCGCGATCGTGGGGAAAGCCACCAGCGACGCCGCCAATGATACGAAGAAGAGGACTAGCAAGCCCCTGATACGCGCCCGTTCCCCGCTATGCTTGCCCGAAGCCGTCAGCCGCGACGCGATCACCACGAGCAACGTAAAGGATGCCACGGTCAGCCATTGCGCCAGGATCGTTGGCAGGATGCCATAGGCCAGAGACCGAAAGCTGAGCGGGTTGACCGCGTAAGCGAAGGCAGCCCATAAACCCGCGCGCCAGCCGCCAAGCTCGCGTGCAAAGCGCGCCATCAGCCAGTAGCAAAAGAGCATCAGGCTCACGTCCAGCAGGCAGGCAAATACCATCACCGAATCTTCCAGCCTCCAGGGGAGTACCGCCAGGGGAGCCGCCACGAAATAGAAAAGGGGCGACTTGGGGATCAGCACGTCAAGTCCCCACTCGCCGGGCACCCTGCTCAACGCGCCGGGGAAGTAGAGGGCCTGCCAGTTGCCTGTTAAATAGCTCGCGCAGCCATTTCATGTGCCAGGGAAGGTCGATGATATTTACCTGGGGCAGGAGCACCGCGCCGATCCGCACCAGGAAGGCCAGTCCCACCAGGCTCGCAATCACACGCGCTCCCAATCTCCGGCCTTCGTCCTTTCTCCCATCGTCCTTCGTCTTTCGTCTTTCGTCTTTCGTCCCCGGAACAATCCGGCGAGCAAAAGGTTCTACCAGAACGAGCAGCAGATAAGAAACGATCGCGCCGAGGACAGGCCCTGCCATCTCGCCGGTTGCCGAGGTGAAAGAGAGGTGTTCCCATGCGAGGAGTGCGTCGAGAACAATAGCTGCCACCAGCCCGCCAAGCAACGAGGGAAGCAGCCAGCGGGGGGAACGAAAGACGAAGGGCGAAGGACGACCGGCAAAAGACGAAGGGCGGTGAAGTGGGAAGAATATGCGTCCCAGGAAGAGGTAAACCAGCATAATGGCGACAGCAAGGTAGACGAGCTGTATGATGGAGGGCGTGACGAAGCCCGGACCCGTCGCGGAAATTTGGAAGCTATCGAGCATCACGCCCTGAATCTGGTCCGGCTCGTCGGGCGCGGGGTAGCCGGGCGTGCGTATCTCAACGACCAGATCGCGCGGAGAGAGCGCCTGCGTGTGACTTGCATCCACCGAGAAGACAAGCGTGCGCCACCCCGCCGAAAAGGTGCTTTGCAGAAACGTTTCGCCGTTAATGATGATGGTCACGGGCACGTTGGGCCTGCCCGTATTGAGTGTGAGGGTGACCGTGAACGGCACGCCTCCGCCTGTGCCCGGCAGGTCGATGTAGCCGTAGGCGTCGGACCACCGGAACGTTCGATTGGTGCCCGTCTCGGTGCGTGGATCGTGGAAGTTGCTGAGGAGGAGCCGGTCGGTGCCTCTGCCGACACCTACATCTACATCGTAGCTGTGCCGCACCTGGTATGCAGCCACAGCGCCCACCAAAGCGAAGACCAGCAGCAGCCAGAGCAGTGGGTGCACCAGTAGGCGCGCAATGATCGAAGCTTCGTCCCGAAGCCAGCGTAGCATGGGGATATTATACCAGTTGTCAGTTGTCAGTTGTCAGTAGACCGACGACCCACGACAGAGTAATGCACAAAGCAGTGAGATTACTAGGACTTCGTAACTCGCCGCAGAGGGAGTTCGCGGTCAGTTCGCAACCAAAGGGTACCCGCTCATACTGGGTGGTCAATTATGGGGCGGCAGCCCGCTCATGAGCGCAGAATTACGCAGAGATAATTTAAGTTTTGGAGTAATGAATCAATAACATTCTCTGCCCCTCCGTGATGAGTTACCGTAATCCACAAACCATGAAAATCTCTGCGTAACTCTGCGCTCATGAGCGGGGTGCCCTCTGGGCCGCGAACTCCCTCTGCGGTGAGGTAAAATACGGCCGTCGGTCGTCTATTCCAGCCTCAGCGCTGCCTCGTACATGAGACTGCCGTATTCCTTGAAGCCGAGAGAGCGATAGAGTGATTGGGCGGGGGTGTTGCCGATGGTGACTATCAGGCCAATGCGGGGGTAGCCCTGTGCATGAGCCGAGTTGATGGCGCTCAGGAGGAGGGCCTTGCCTAATCCTTTTCCACGCTGGGTGGGCGCAACAGAGATATCCATTATCCAGGCGATGGGATCGTTGCGGTCGCCGCTGGCATCGCCCAGGATGACATCGCCTACTAATTTCCCCGTGTCATCTTCGGCCAGACAAGAGCCGTTGGGTAGCAGAAGATTGTAGTCGTTGTGCAGCATCGCATGGATAATGGCGGCGGCCTGGGCGCGGCTTCCACTTACCATCTCGTCGTCCGGCGTGCCTATATAGTTGAAGTAGACCATGTCGGCCAGCGCTGGTTCGTCGCTGTGAATCGGGTGGCGAATGGTGACTCCGTCAGGCACATTTATTGGCTGTGTGGTATGGCCCGCCAGCGATTTCATCATACGAGTGCGGGTGTTTTGTTTGAAGCCCGCTCCCAGGAAGCTACGGCTGTACGCGGGCAGATAGAAATCCACTGTGAGAAGGTTGCCGCGAGGGCGGGCGACCTCTGCTATGTTCATCAGTATGTCGATGCCATAGTCTGTGATATAGCCGTCGGTTATGGCGAAGTCGCCTAGCTCGATCACGTTGTCAAGCCTACTGAACGAAGCGCGCGCGATAGCTTTGCCGTCCAGCCATGCGATGAAGCGGTTTTCATCAACGTCCGGTGGCGGGGCGCTGAAAGCTGCCACGGCTCTTTCGAGGGCTTCAGACGACGGCGCGCTATTTCCAGGGTAGCCGAGTTGCACCCAGGTCCGGGCGTCTTCGGGGCGGGCTACTTGAATAAGTGGAACGGGTTTGGCCACCGGCAGAACCTATTGGATAGGAGGTCGTTTCAACATTGCACCAATACCAATATTGTCGGGGTCGGCCTCCTTTCATGAGGCCCTTTGCGAAAAATTCGTACGCTAGCTGTAGCCATTCTTTTCTCTGCATTGGCCACAGCCGATACCCAGGCGCTATATGCCGGGAATGCGCTCACGGACAATATACCATAAAGTGCGTAGCGTAACGCGGCTGTACCGGATTGGCATAGCCCAACCATAACAGTCAGCAGCATATCTCCATGCGTAAGGAAAGGGGATAGCCATGCGTCACACCTATATGACACAGCTTTTCCGAAATAGGCTGGACCTGGATCGGTGCGCGGCTGGATCGGGAACGATTACTGCTTATTGTGCGGCTTGCCTGGACATTGCCGGGTCGGGCGGTTTTGACTGTAGAGCAGGCGCACTTGGCAGCGCATCCCTCCGGCTGTTATAATTGGCCAACCTAGGGCAAGCATTCCGCGGCCACGGTTCCTCTCTAGATTGCGAGCACGGCACAATGCAGCGCTCCCGAATGCGCATTCGGCCCCGTCACCTGACGCTCATTCTCTTGTTGGTACTCCCCTCAGTAGTGCTGGTGCTACTGCCCTTACGCGCGCTCGCCCAATCCGCCCTCGACCAGCAGCTTCAGACCAAATATTTTACTATCTATTACTCGAAGAGCGAGCAAGACACAGCCTCCTGGTACGCAGGTTTCGCTGACGACGTGGACGCGGCTGTCTCAGAGTTGTTGGGCCAGGATCCCGTTTCCGGCATCACCCTCCGCATTTACGACACGGAAGCCGACTATATCTCGGCCAACCCTGCAGCAGCGAGCGAGCCGGGCATCATGGCCCACTCGGTGCCATCGAGCAAAGAGGTGGGAGTGGCAGTGGAACGGCTGCGACAGGTCGACCCTGAGGTTGCACGCCAGAGCTTTCGGCATGAGATGACACATATCGTCGCGGGTGCGCTCTCCAACCAGAACCTGCCGGTCGGCTTCCAGGAGGCCCTCGCCCAATACAACGAGCTTTCCACCCAGCGAGCCCAGGAATCCGCGCAGGCCCTCACGAGCGCCATTGCCGCTAACACCAGGCTCTTCTCCTGGACCGACCTCAACGACCCTGCCGCTTTCATGAGCGATGCCGCCCTTGCCTATCCCGAAAGCTACAGCGTCATGGCTTTCCTGGCCGATAAATATGGCATGGCGGCCTTCGCCCACTTCATGACGGGCCTGCGCGGCAATGTCGCGTGGCCGAAGGCGCTCGATGATGCCTATGGCAAGACGGTAGACCAGCTACAAGCGGAGTGGCAGAGCTACCTGCCTGGCTTCCTCCAGGACGGCTGGAAGCAAAACCTGCTATCCGCCTACGACCTCAGCCCCGCGGTTGCCCTCTATGATGCGGGCCGGTTCAAGGATGCTGCCGACGGTTTCAGCCTAGCGCAGAAGCTTTACTCGGACCTGGGCCGCACCGAGCGGGCGAACCAGGCAGGCGATTACCTCGCTAAAGCGCAGAAGGCCGATAGCGCGTCCACCATCGCGGCGAGCGCCCGTAAATCGCTGGAAGCTTACGACTACAAGACCGCCCACGACAACGCCGTGCAGGCGGTGCAGACCTTCGCCGGCATCGGCCTGAAAGATCAGAGCGATGCCGCCAACCAGACGCTTGGCCTGGCCCAGAGTGGCCTGGCCGCGATCACGGCCCTCGCGAATGCCCAGGACGAGCTTAACAGCTTCAATCTTCCGGGCGCTCGCAACGACGCTCGCTTCGCCAGCCGGACCTTCGCGCAACTGGGCGATACTGCCCACGCCCAGCAGGCCAACCGGATAGTGCAGGACCTTTCGTCTGCGTTCACTGTGACAGGATTCATAGCGTCAGGGGTCGGAATATTGGTAGTATTGGTAGGAACGATCGTAATAATGCGGTCACGCCGCAGAAAAAGCACGTCTCCAAGCAGACCTGCTGGAGAGGAGAGCGCATCTTGGCTGTAACCATAGGACAAGAAGGCGGACTGAAAAGCGCGGCTGACCAACTCGCCCCAGAGTTTATTCGCTATCGCAGCCTCATACGGCAGGACCGCAGGCGGCGCTACCTGGGCTGGGCCGCGCTGGCCGTCAGCGTCGTCTGGCTCGCCCTGGCAGTGCTCAACTTCTTCAATCTCGCTTCGCCCTCCATGATCCTTGCAGGGGCCGGCTTGACGCTGCTGATCCCGGGAGCCGCGCTATTGTACGAAGCGAGTTCGCGCGCCCACTCTTGCGCAAACCGCCGTTTCGCTCGACAGGCTGCTCGACAACCGCCAGAGGATGATTACATCGGTCGAGCTACTCGCGTCAGGCGCTGACAGGCCTATCACCGAAGCGCAGCTTGCCAGCTCAGCAGGGATATTGGAGAGGGTGAACCCGCGCAAGCTCTACCCGGCGCGGCTGCCGGTGCCTCAGCTCATGCTTGCGGGCGGGTTGCTGTTTATCGCTCTTGGCCTCTTTATTCTGAAGGGTCTGAGCGATGACAAAGCCCTGGTGGCGGGCAACCTTCCTGCCAACCCGAATACAACACAATCGGTGGCTACTTCCACCCCGCAGTCCTCGCTGCCGGGAGCCGCCCCACAAAACCAGCAACAATCTCAACAACCGCAGCCGGGCCAGTCGTCGGGAACGCCTTTGGCGGGCAGCACGCAAGGTACAGGGGCGGTATCACCTCAGCAGGCTCAACAGCAAGCTGCCGACTCGCGTGACGCGCAGAAAGCGCTGCAGCGGCTAGCCCAGGCCCTCGACCAGCAGAGTGTGACGCAGGCAGCCGCCGACGCGATCCGCCAGGGCGACTACAACGGTGCCGCAAACGATCTCACCGACCTGGGTAAAAACAACGACCAGCTATCCGACCAGGCGAAGAAATCAATGGCCGGTGCGCTCAGCGGGGCTGCCGCCGACTCGTCCGCCGCACCCCAATTGCAGAACGCCGAGCAGAACGCTGCCAATGCTCTCAACCAGGGCGATTATGCCGTAACTTCTGATGCGCTGGCCGCGCTGGCCCAGGCAATTAAGGACACAGGGAACCAGGTGATCCCCCAGCAAGACCTCAGCAAAGACTTCCCTGACCAGAATAGGCCAACAAGGTCAACAAGGTCAGCAAGGCCAGCAAAACCAAAATAGCCAATCCGGCCCAAATGGGCAACAGAGCCAGTCAAACCAGAACGGCCAACAAGACCAGAACGGCCAGCAAGGTCAGCAAGGTCAGAATGGTCAGCAGAACCAGAACGGGCAGTCGGGGCAGGATAGCAATGGCCAGAACGGGCAGAACAGCCAACAAAATCAGCAGAACCAGCAGGACCAGCAAAACCAGCAAGGCAGTCAGCCGGGCAGCGGGACCGGCAATCTGCCGGGCGAAGGCAGCCAGGTGCAGGGCCCTACCGCCAATAAGCTGAACGTGCCTGGCAACCCTTTCGTGATCGACGGCAACCCTGACCCCAACGCTAACAAGCCTGGTGACGGTAAGAGCCCGCCCGCCATGACCATCAATGGTAGCCCGGGTGGCAGCTCTACCGAACAAACCGCGCCATCGCAGGGCGGCCCGGTCACCGCCAACAGCGAGAACAATAGCCCGCCGGCCTCGCGTTGGGGTATCGTTCAGAAATATTTTGGCGGTGGCAGCCAGCAGAGCCAGCCCAGCCAGCAACCTACGCAGAATCCATAAGGAGTGAAATTGAACGGACCAATAGCTACACGCTCCACGGGCGCAGATACGCAGATTGGCGACAACGTCAGGCGGCTGATGGTGGCGCTGGAAGAAGAGCTTGCGGGGGTGATCGTTGGGCAGCGCAATATCGTGCGCGGCGTGTTGACCGCCCTCCTCGCGGGGGGCCACGTACTCCTTGAGGGTGTGCCCGGCCTGGGCAAGACGCTACTGGTGAGGACGCTCGCCGAGTGGGTGGACCTCAGCTACAGCCGCATCCAGTTCACGCCCGACCTGATGCCTGCCGACATCATCGGCACCGATATCATCACAGAGGGGAGTGAAGGGCGCGGCTTCGCCTTCCAACCAGGCCCCATCTTCGCTCATCTGATCCTGGCTGACGAAATCAACCGCGCCACCCCTCGTACGCAGTCGGCCATGCTCGAAGCGATGCAGGAGTACAGCGTAACGGTGGGCCGCGAAACGCACCGCCTGCCGCAGCCCTTCTTCGTGCTGGCCACTCAGAACCCCATAGACCTTCAGGGAACATATCCCCTGCCCGAGGCGCAGCTTGACCGCTTCTTCTTCAAGCTGCTGGTCGGCTATCCCACGGCGGACGAGCTCAAAGAAATAGCCCGCCGCACAACGGGCAACAGAGAACGCCGCGCCGGAATCGTAATGGACACCGAGACTTTGCAAAGCTTGCAGGAGCTGATCCGCGACGTGCCTGTGGCCGAGCCTGTGCTTGATTACGCGGCCCGTCTTGTTATGGCGACTCACCCCGACCAGCCGAACAGTCCCGCCGTCCGCTAAGCGCTACGTCAGATACGGCGCAAGCCCACGCGCAATTCAGGCGCTGGTGCTGGCCGGCAAGGTGAACGCCATCCTATCGAGCCGCTACAACGTTTCTTATGACGACCTTCGCCGGGTGTTGCTGCCCGCGTTGCGCCACCGTATCGTCCTGAGCGTTGAAGCCCAATTGCAAAACGTCGATGCCGATGCCATTCTCCTGCAAATCCTGGGAGACATTCGGGAGTGAATTATGAATGTCGAAATCGTAATTCTTAATTTTGAATCAATTGAGAATTCAAAATTCAGGAATTCAAAATTCGCAATTTCGGAGCGCGGCGATATGAGTTTGCGCTCGACCTTGCAGGGGTTTAGCCGGTCGCTTCGTCCCTCGTCCTTCCTGCGCGGCGGACGTTCGGCTGCGCAGGATACCGGTGCGGTGATGGATGGCGATCTACTGCAAAAGCTCGATCGCCTGTCCCTGCAGCTTGGCCCTGATCTGATCAGCGGCTTGATGGGCGAGCACGCCGCCACGAGGCGCACCTCCGGCATCGAGTTTTCCGATTACCGCCAGTATAGCGCGGGCGACGACCTGCGCCGCGTCGACTGGAACGCTTACGCCCGCCTCGGCACGCTCCATGTGCGCCAATCGCAGGCCGAGCACGATACCGTGCTTTATGTCCTCGTTGACGGCAGCCCCTCGATGGCCTTCGGCAAGCCCACCAAGTTCCTGGTGGCCCGCAGACTCGCCGCCGCCCTCGGCTACGTCGCGCTGACCCATCTTGATGCCGTCGTCATGACAACACCGGGAGCCATGGAATTACGAATTACGAATTACGAATTACGAACTAATGACGAGTCCAATCCGCAAGCCGCAATCCACAATCCCCAATTGCAATACCGTGGTCGTGCCGAATTGGGCGATATGTTCAGAGCTTTGCAAGGGCTGCGCACCGGCTCGGCCGCCGACTTCGATGGGCTGCTCGCCGGGTGGACCGCCGGGCGAGGCCAGGGACGCATCGCTATCGTGATATCCGATCTCCTGCTCGATGGCTACCGGTTGGGGGTGAAGCAGCTCCTCGCCGCGGGTTTCCAGGTGGTGGTTCTGCAATTGCTCAGCCCTGAAGAGCTTGCCCCGCCTGATCTTGGCGACTTAGAGTTGATTGACAGCGAAACTAACGCCAACATGGACATCTACCTGGGCAAGGAAGGACTGACCGAATACATCAAACAGCTCCACGCCTGGCTCGACAACTGCGAATCCTGGTGCCGCTCCCAGGGCGCAAACTACATACTCCTGCAAAGCGACTGGGACATCGAGCGCATCCTGCTCGATATGTTTAGAAGGCGAGGAATCACTGCTTGACGAAGTTGTCAGTTGTCAGTTGTCAGTTGTCAGTAGACGGATAACCGACGAACGACGAACGACGATAGCTACGGTCTACTGACAACTGACAACTGACAACTCCGTCACCCACTGACAACTGACAACTGACAACTTGGTCACAAACACATGAACCTACTGAACTGGATAGGACTGCTCTGGCTGCTGGTGGTGCCGGCGCTCCTTTTGCTGTATATGCTGAGGCCGCTGCGGGTGCGCAAGCAGGTGCCGAGCTTGCGCCTGTGGCACGCCATCCCGCGCGTGGAGCGCACGCATACGAACTTGCGCCGCCCGCCCCTCTCCCTGCTTTTGATCCTGGAGATCATAGCGCTGGCTGCGGGGGCGTTCGCGCTCGCCCAGCCTGCCCTCACCGCGCCCGCCTCGCGTAGCACCGTGGTTATTCTTGATGCTTCGGGTAGCATGCAGGCGCTGGACAAGAATGAAAGTCGCTTCAACGAAGCAGTAGACCAGGCACGCAAGATCGTGGACGCCATGAGCAGCAGCGACGTGTTGACGTTGTTACGCGCGGGTGCAAACGTTACGGCCGTCTGTTCGGCTTGCAATCGCATTGATGCAGAGCGTTCTTTGTCCGCCCTGACGCCGGGGGCCGGAAGCGCGGACATCGCGGGTGCGCTCGCCGTAGCTTCAGGGCTGGCCCCGCATGCAGCCCAGGGCGCGGGTAATGGGGCCGGCTCGCTGAGCGCAGTGGTAATCTCCGATGGAGAATTCGCGCCGCCTTCCGTCGATGGCCTCGACTTTTCGCTACGTTACATTCAGGTTGGAAGCCCGGTAGACGATGTGGCGATTACGACCTTGAGCGCAAGACGTCCTCCCGACGGCCAATCAGGGTACGTTGCCTTCGCCAGTATCGATAACCTGGGAGCGTCCGACGTTACCATCCAGGTGGCCGCACAGGCCGACACGGTGCCGCTGCCTACGCGCAGCGAGACCGTGCCCGCCGGGGGCAACGTAGGCATAACCTGGCAGGTGGCCGCCGGCACTGCCCGCTTCACAGTAAATGTCACTCCCTCCGACGCCCTGCCTGCCGATGACCGTGCCGTGATATTCCTCCCTGTCGCCGGGCAATATCAGGTAAACGTAACGTCTTCCCAACCTGACCTCTATGCACGCGCCCTGGCCTCCATTGACGGCCTTCAGGCATTCACAAATACGACAGTACCCGGGCCTGCTTTCAGCATCATTCAGGGGAAGCTGCCCACCCCGCTTCCGGCGGGTAACCTGTTGCTGGTGGTACCCAGCGGCGACCTCATCAACCCGTCCGGCACCATGTCAGGCGTCAGGCCAACCGTGGTTGACGTCTCCCACCCCTTACTTGAGGGCATCGACCTGAATGCGCTGCTGGTAAGCGATGCAAACGTCTACCAACCGCCCAGTTGGCTCGAAACGCTGGTCGACTCGCCAAAAGGCCCTCTCCTGCTCGCAGGCGGGCAAGACGGCAGGCGCATTGTCGTGCTAACCTTCGACCCACAACAGTCCAATCTGCCCAAGCTGGCTGCTTTTCCGTTGCTCGTGGCGAACGCTGTGGACTGGCTTGATCCCCTGGCAGGCACCCAGGCGGTCGATCCCGGTCAGACGTTGCAACTGGCTCCCGGCTCTACCGTGCAAACCCCTTCGGGGCGCACCCTTGTAGTCGGTGCCCCTGGCCTCTTCACGGACACGGACGAGGAAGGCATCTACCGGGTTCTCGGCCCCGGGTCCTCCACACAGGCGAATACCACGCCCCAACAATTCGCCGTCAACATGGCCGATAACGCGCAGTCCTCAACAGACAACCCGCAATCCACCTCCCATCCCGAACTGAAATCACCCGGTAGAAGCAGCCGCCGGGCAGATTACCGGCCAGGTATTCTGGCTGCCGCTGGCGGCGCTTGCCCTCGCGCTCTTCGGTGGAGAATGGCTAATCTACTGCTGGAAACGAGGCTCAATATGATGGTGCTGTCTCGGCTGGTCTGTGCTGACCGCTGTCCTACTGTGCTATTAGTAGCGTTGGGAGCGCGTACGTGAGCAATGTCGCCCTTCTCAATCCGGAGCTACTCTGGCTTGCCGCATTCATAATTCCGCTCATGGTAATTGCCTCGTTACGGCTTCGTTTCCTCACCCGCTGGAGGCGCGCCGCTGCCCTCATCTTGCAGGTGATGGGCGTGCTCCTGCTGATTGTATCGCTCGCTCAGCCCGCCATCGTGCGAGCCGACAACAGCTTCAGCCTTGTAGTGGTACTGGACTCTTCCCAGAGCCTGAGTGACGCCAGCCGCCAGCAGGCCATTGCTTTCGCGAAAGGTGTGCAATCGGGTAACCAATACGGGTACGACCTCCGCTTTGTCGCGACCGGCAGCCAGGCGTCCCTGCTCACGTCAGACCAGGTAACCAGCGGCACATGGTCGGGCAAGACCTCTCCTGACACACAGGCAACCAACCTTGCCGCGGGACTGCGTCTGGCGGGCGGCCTGCTCGGCGATGCGGGCAGGAGGCGCGTAGTGCTCGTCAGCGATGGCTGGGAGACCACAGGGCAGGCGGCGGACGAAGCTGCGCGGCTGACCGCCCGCGGCATCGACTTGCAGGTCATCGGTCTTACGGCACTTGGCAAGCCGGAGGTCATCGCCGAACGGTTGGATATGCAGCAGTACGCCCGCGTGGGCGACACCGTGACAGGCGATCTGCAGGTCTACAGCACCGACGTCACGACCGCCAGCATTAGCATCTCTGTGGACGGTGCGCTCGCATCGGCCCTGGTGGCTTCGTTACAACCTGGTGAGAACACTATATCGTTCGACCAGACAGCGGCTGTGGAAGGCTTTCATACAGTGGAGGCATTTCTCCATACAAGCGCCGACACCTCCCAGGAAAATAACAGGGCGGTAGCCACGCTGGTGGTCAAGCCGGAGCCGAGCGTCCTGGTGATCGAAGAGCGTGCCGGCGAGGCTACCCCGTTAGTCAATGTGCTGCGCACCCGGCAGATGCAGGTTGAAGTAGAACAACCCTCGGCTATCCCGCCCAACTCGTCTGCTCTCAATTCTTACAACTCGATAGTGCTCGATGACGTGGCAGCCACCAGCTTCAGTCTTGACCAGCAGCGCACTCTACAGGAGTACGTGCGCCGCAATGGGCGCGGCCTTGTGGTTGTTGGAGGGCAGACCAGCTTCGCCAACGGGGGCTATCTGGACAGCGTCTTTGAGGATGTTCTGCCGGTCTCATCGCAACCCGCTCCTCGCCCGCAGCAAGGCACGACCGCTCTGATTTTGATCATTGACCGCTCATCGAGCATGCGCGATTACGGCGAGAACACTTACACGAGCAAATTCGATATGGCGATCCAGGCCGCCAGCCTGGCGGTCAACTCGCTGCGCAACGGCGATACGGTGGGAGTGATTGCCTTCGACAACGACTTCGAATGGGCCGTGCCCGTGCAGCAAATAAACAGCGATAGCGACAAGGCTAACATCGACCAGCAGATTGCCGCCATCGAAATTGGTCGCACCACCGCCATCTATCCCGCCGTGGTGGAGGCTACCCACGCCATGGAGCAGGTAACCGCTCCCACCCGCCACCTGGTGCTTCTTACTGATGGCAGGGAGCAATCGCAAGAGGACTATACCGGGCATCCTTCAGGAGTTGAACAAGAACAACATCAACCTGTCGACAATAGGCATCGGTAGCGATGCAGATAAAGAACTGCTCACCCATCTTGCGCAGGATGGCCACGGGCGCTACTACTTCACCGAGCAGCCGGAGAATATCCCCCAGATCGTCTTCAAAGAAGTGGACCTGAGCCTGAAGCAAGCGATCCTCGAAGGCACCGTTCAGCCGCACCTATCGGCAACGAGTCCCTTGTTGAACGGGTTCAAGCCGCAGGATATACCGCAAATCGGCGGCTACGACATCACAGTCGCCAAGGACGCTGCGGTCACTGCCCTCACCACCGATCTGGGAGACCCGCTGTTGGCCCATTGGAACTATGGCCTGGGCCGCGTGGTGGCCTATACATCCGATGTGGCCACGGATTGGGGCCAGAAGTGGCTCAGTTGGGATGGCTTCGCCCAATTCTGGGACCAGGCGCTGCGCTGGAGCATGTCAAGCCCGGTGAGCCACCTGCTGCAGCCGTCCATCGCCTACAGCGCCTCCGCAGACGCCTCGACTGGACTCGCCCACATATCTGCGGAAAGCCTCAACGCTGACAACAGCTTCGCCGACCTGGCTAGCATTACGGCCGGCTTGCGTGCGCCCTCCGGCGTGGTGACCACAACCGTGCTCATGCAAACCGCACCCGGCCACTACCAGGCCGACGTACCGGTCAGTGAGGTTGGCGCATACGAAGTCCGAGTGCAGCGCGCGGGGAGCCAGAACGGCAGTGATCCACCGGTGACCGAGACAATAGGCTTCACCGTGCCCACAGCCGCCGAGTACCTGAACGCAGGCACCAACGACCAGCTATTGAAGCGCCTGAACAGCGGCAAGCCCTATCTCACACAGCCTGCCCAGGCTCTCGACCCGTCAGCTCTGGCAGGCAACTCGCCCCAGCGCGAGCCGCTCTGGCCCTACACGGTTGCCCCCGCTCTCTTCCTTTTGCTCGGCAGCGTGGCCGCCCGCCGCGTAGATTTCCGTCGCGCCAGGCGCAGGTGAGCGGACCGCACTCCGTACCGGCGACGGCTGGCAGCCGGGGACAAATCCGGCCAGGTACATCTCCTGAGCCTGTAAGACGTTTAGGGCAGGGCCAGGCTAAATCCTGGGCAGCACCTCGCGTCCGTAAAAGTCGATGAATGCCTTTTGATCGGGTTGGGCCGAGTGCACGAAGACCTGAGTCGCGCCGGCGTCCAGCAACGAGCGGATCTTTTGAATATGCACCTGAGGGTCCCTGCCGATGGCCCATTCCTTGTAGGCCTCCTCTATGGGCACGTCTTTCCTGGCCTGGCGCTCTATATCCGCAGGGTCAGGGTTATGTACATATTTCTCCCAGGCTTTGGGGTTGAAGCGCCATAGCTCGGCTAACTGCTTTGCTTCGGCCTCGTCTCCGAACAAGGCCCAGTGCTCGATGACGATGGGCATTTGTCGCGTCTCCTTGCCCGCCGGTCTCCGTCCTTCGTCCTTCGCTCCCTCTTCGAAAGCTGCTCTCAGCTCTGCCGTTTGCAGGCTCTTGCCGTCAGTGATGAGACCATCAGCATATTGTCCCGCCGCCTTCATGCTATTCCTACCGGCAGCAGCCATATAGATCGGCACAGGTTGCGCGGGCGGGTCGTACAGTTTGGCCTTCTCCGTGCTGTAATATTCTCCCCTGTAGGTCACCGCTTCGCCCGTCCAGAGCTTGCGCATGAGGTCGATCGCCTCTATCAGGCGGGCTGCTCGCTCCTTATAAGGTCCCCACCCTCCTCCGCTGGCAAGCTCGTTGACGGCTTCGCCGGTGCCCGTGCCCAGGAAGATGCGCCCAGGCGCAAGGAGGCTCAGAGTGGAGAAGCCTTGCGCTACAATAGCGGGCTCATAGCGATAGGTCGGGCAAGTGATGCCTGTGCCTAAAGCAATTCGCCGGGTGCGCTGGGTGAGCGCCGCCAGCGTGGCCCACGTGAACCCCGCGTGGCCTTGATTGGCCTGCCAGGGCTGGAAATGGTCGCTGCCCCACGCCGCGTTGAAGCCTGCTTCCTCCGCGGCGATGCCCAGCTCAAGAAGCTGAGGGACGGGAAATTGCTCGTGGGATAGCACGAAGCCTACCGGTACATCGCCGGCATTCGAGAAGGGCGTGCTGCCGGATAATTGTTGCATTGACATCTCTTCTTTCCTTATTCTTCTAAATAACCGCAATCAGTCTTTCGCAGCCCTTTCAGCCTTCTTGAGAAGCAATCGATATGCCAGACGAAGTTGTCAGTTGTCAGTTGTCAGTTGTCAGTAGACGCGACGAAGGACGAGGGACGACTGGTCACTGCTCACTGCTTATCGGGCACTAGGCACTGCCCGTCGTCTACTGACAACTGACAACTGACAACTGACAACTTCCTGGTCACACACTGACAACTTGGTCACACACTGACAACTCGGTCACCTAATAATCCTTTCGGGTGACCGGGTTTGCCGCCGAAATCGTGTACAATAGACCTTATGAAAAGTGAAATCGCCAGGCCCCTGGGCAGCTTTCCTCTCAGGCGGCTGGCGCTGGCAATTTTGCTCATGGCTGTAGTTGCAGGCCTCTTGTTCGCGGCCTACAAGCTCGGCTTATTCGGCTCTTTCATCGACAGGTCGCTCCGTTCCGTGCAGACCAGCTTAAGTGAGGACCAGAGCCTGACCATCCCCGGCGCTCCCCTTTGTCTCCCCGCTTCAGCGGATCCCAATCCGCAATCCGCGATCGGCAACCCGCAATCGGTGTTCGGCCTGGCCTGGTTCCACAAGCCGCCTCAAGATGGAAGCACTGCTGCTGACATTGCCGCCGACGACCGCTATATCCATCTCACGGGCGCAGCGGATATACCTTTTCGTAACAGCCTGCGCGCCGCGGGCTACGTGGGCCCCATCCTCACGTACGTGGCAATGGACGCCGTGGAAGGCCCTGGCCCTTACAAGGATGCGTCTGCCCAATGCGACGCCGGCTACCAGGGACGCGACAACCAGACTGCTTTCAACAAGGGCGATTTCTGCACCTATATCCACCCCAATGAATCGTGGTTCCTGCACAATAGCAAAGGCCAGAGACTTTACGACGATTATTTCGGCTCAGGCCGCATCTCCTACTTGATGAACCCTGGGGATCCAGGGTGGCGCGCCTTCGCCTGGTCTCGCCTTGCATATATCAAGAACACCTGGTTCTACGATGGCATCTGGCTCGACAACGTCGATCTTGATATGAGCCGCGCCTGGAGCGGCGTCACCAACAGCGATGGCGGCCTTGCGGAATACCAAACACAGGGCGAGTGGCAGCAAGCGGTAGAAGGCTGGCTGGCGGGCCTGCGCGCCCAGGTGGGCGATAGCTATCCTGTATGGGCGAACCTGGTGGGTGGCGGCGTCGGTGCAACGTCCTGGGATCCTTACGCGACATATTTGGACGGCGCGATGGATGAATCGTTCGCGGTAAGCTGGATCAATAACTGGCGCTCGTCCGCTCAATGGCAGGGGCAGGTGCAGCGAGCGCAGCGCTGGCTCAATATGGGGAAAGGGCTGGTGATGGTGGGCCAGGGGCCGAAGGATGATACCGCGCGCCTCGATTTCACGCTGGCATCTTACATGCTGGTCGCCAACAACAACGCGTTCTTCCGCTACACCCGCTACGACACATATTACGAGCAGTTGTGGCTCTACCCCGAATACGATACTGCTCGCGCCCTGGGTAACCCCCTGGGCACCTGCCAGGCCACCACCTCCGGAGTCTGGCGTCGCGACTTCACCCACGGCTACGTCGAAGTGGACTCCAACCAGCATACAGGGCGGCTCGTTCTAAACAGGTAGCGACCGACGCCTGGCGATCGTTCGCTTCGCTCATCGACCGGCTGCAGCAGCAGTAAGCTCCCGCATTCTGAACTGTTAAGCCCCGCTCTTGCTGGTCGCTATCAACGCTTTCAGTTATAATTCGGACGCGCCGGCACTCTCTTACGAGAGTGAGAATGTTGTCGTGGACCGGAAATCGGGGGATTATCTGCCGGAGATAATCTCTCTATTCATACCTAACTAACACTTTCGGGTGATTGCCCGTCCCATTGATTGCGATATTATCTTAAGTGGTTGGTAGTAGTACCTTTGTCTTTAGATTGAACCGAATAATCCAATAGAAAGAAGCGAACTCCAAGAATGAGGCCCTCGGGCCGACTGCACTCCAAGCTTCATTCATTAGTGCTTAGAAATCACAACTCACAAGCATTCTCGGTTGGCTCGGGTACACGATGCTGATATCCAGGTGTCGATTCTAGCCGCCTCCGGACTTTTGTCATTTCAATTGCCCGACATCGAACTGCGACACAGCGCAACGAAATCCTGCCCGAAAGTGTATCCCTTAATGGCCCAACTGCCTGATATAAAAAAGATGAATGGCCTCTTCCCGGGCAATCTCCGCTCAACTCGAACTCGCTCACCCCTGGTTGGTTACACCCTGACTCAGCAGCCATTGTTGCCCCAGACCGACGTGGCGCCGGTGCCTCTGCCTGCACCCTCACACGCTACCGTGCCTCAGGCTGCGACAGCTACGCCATTCGCCCCGGCGGCGACCCGCCCCAAGCGCGCCGGCCTGGGCATGGGCGAGCGTAGGCTCTTCCAGATGCTTTGCGACTGGGTAGTACTTGGAGCCGGCGGCCTGGCTATAGAGTCGCTAGGCGGGCAACTCCACGATTCGGGGAGCATCCTGCTGAGCCTCGGTATCAGTGTCGTCTTATGGTTCTTCTTCGCCGATGCATTCGAAGCCTACAAAATACCCGTTATTCAATCTACTTTCAGGAGTGGGTACACTGTAGGCAAGGTGCTAGTGCTTACGGTCAGTTGCTATGCCCTGGTTGCATGGATAACCGGCGGCAGCTTTCCGGTCATACGCCCGCGAATCAGCGAGACCTTCGAGACGCTGCTGCTGGTCCTGCCTCTCCTTGTCGAGCGCAGCCTCGTTTCATCTCTGCTCACGCACGCTCCATTGCGACGTCGTGTGGTGGTCGTCGGGGCGAACCGTGATGGCTTCGAGATGGGTGACGCTCTGGCTCATTACGATGGTAAGACCTACGAATTTCTGGGCTATTTCGACGATGAGACGCGCTCGCCCAGCATTGTCGACGCGCGGGTACCTCACTCCGCTATGCGAAACCGCGAGCGAATATCCCAGCTTGTGTGGCCCACGTCCGAGCTATTGCCCATCCACGAAAATATCGGCGTAGACCAGGTGGTGTTAGCTAACCCCGTGCAGACCGTGGGCCTGCTCAATACGTTGTCGCTGCTCCATGAGCGCGGTGTGCAGATAACGCCTATGTTCGCCATCTACCAGGATTTGACAGGCCGCGTGCCGGTGTCGCATCTGGGCGACGACTGGTACGTCGCTTTGCCGGCGCACGTGAAGCAGAATAACCGCACCTATATGCTGGTAAAGCGCACCACAGATATTGTGCTGGCCCTTGGGGCCCTGGTGGTGGGGGCATTGGTCATCCCGCTGGTAGCTCTCGCTGTCAAGCTCGACTCGCCAGGCCCGATTTTCTTCCGGCAGGTGCGCGTAGGCATGGGCGGCAGGCTGTTCAGGATAGTGAAGTTCCGCACCATGCGCCGTGACGCCGAAGCAAAAACGGGCGCCGTGTGGGCCACCGACAGCGATCCACGCATCACTCGTGTCGGTAAATTCCTGCGCAAGAGCCGCCTTGACGAGCTTCCACAGCTCTGGAACGTGCTGGTAGGGGACATGAGCTTCGTTGGTCCTCGCCCCGAGCGCCCAGAGTTTGATGAAGAATTGGAGCGCGAGATACCATTCTATCGAGCGCGACGCGCGGTCCGCCCCGGCCTTACCGGTTGGGCCCAGGTGAGCCACGGCTATGGCAATACCTTGCTGGATGCCCTACGCAAGGTCGAATACGATCTTTACTACATCAAGAATGCATCGCTCTATCTCGACTTACTGATCCTTCTGCGCACGGTTGCCGTCGTGCTGAGGTTGGGAGGGAAATGATCTCTGCTATTATCACAGGGTACAATTATGCGCGCTTTCTGCCCGCCGCAATCGAAAGCGTGCTTGCTCAGACACGTGTCCCCGAGGAGATTATTGTTGTAGACGATGGCTCGACCGATAACACTGCCGAGGTGGTGGGTCGCTATGCTGACAGGGGAGTGCGCTACATCTTCCGGCAGAACGGGGGTGTCAGTGCGGCCCGCAATACGGGTATTCGCGCAAGCAAGGGTGACCTGATCGCTTTCCTTGACGGGGACGACCGCTGGCTGCCAGAGAAGACCGCGCTACAACTGGCCCACTTCGAGCGCTATCCCTCGGCAGGCATCGTGACAGGCGGCGAGTGTCAGGTCTACGAGTCCGGAGCAACGCCCTTCGTTCTTCGCCGCAAGCCGGTGGACGCAGCCTCCTTCTACCCCGGTATTCTAGTCGAGAACACCATTGGCAACTCCTCGCTGACGATGGTAAGGCGCCAATGCTTCCAGGTGGCGGGCCTTTTTGACGAAAAGGTGGGTCTCGGGCAGGATTGGGAGTTGTGGATACGCATCGCCCGCGCGTACCGGGTGGGCGTGGTGGATGCGATACTGATCGACTTTACCAGGCACGCGCAGAGCTATACCGCCGGTATCTCGGCCAAACGCTACGCTTCCAACAGGGAGATACAGCGACGACATATTGGCACGGTACACTCTCCTCTCAAGCGAGTGCGGCTGACGGTGGCATCTCGAAGTATGACCCTGTACTATATAGCGGCCTCCTTCGCAGATCACCCCGCGCACCGTCTCAAGGCATTCGTGCTCGCTCTCGGCGCAGCCTTGCTCGATCCCTTCTACGAGACCCACAACAAGGTGGGTCTGCTTGCACGCACAGCCCTCGGACGCTCAGCATTCACCTTTCTAAAGCGCATCGCCCAGCAGAGCTATGGGTTGTGAGAAATGAGAAATGAGAAATGGGGACAGCAGGGAGATCTCATTTCTCATTTCTCACTTCTCACAACTTTCCGATACACATCTTCGACCCCCTCCACCATACGTGCAACTGTGAACTGGGCGGCTAGCTCGCTCCCTCCGGCTATCAGACGGCCCCTGAGCGCTGTGTCGTCGTGTAGGCTGATGGCCGCTTCGGCCAGGGCAGTCTTATCGCCGGGCGGGACCAGCAATCCGTGCACCCCTGTTGTTACGAACTCAGGGACACCTCCAACCGCCGTTGATACTACCGGGATGCCGCTGCCCATCGCTTCTAGCAGCACATGAGGCGTGCCTTCCGTGTCGGACGTTAGCATTAGCAGGTCCGTTGCCGCGTAAACGCTCTCCATCTCGCGCGTAAGGCCGGTGAATATTAATTTTGAATTCTTAATTTTGAATTTTGAGTTATCCGATGGTTCGGTCGTTGCGCTCTCGATTAGGCCGAGCTGGGAGGCAAGCTCTTTCAGGTTGGCTTCCTGCTTGCCGCCTCCCACTAGCATGAACCTGGCTTCGGGCAACTTTTCTGACAATAGAGAGCACGCTTGTATGAACAGGTCGAAGCGCTTTTCTGTGGAGAGCCGCCCCACAGCGGTGATGACAAATGCGTCTTCGGGCAAGCCCCAGCGTGCTTTCGCCTGGCGCTTTTGTTCCGTGGTGGCAGGGCCGTGCCTGCCCGCCGCCAGATATGGGATGCCCGGGCGCACTACGCTCACTTTGTCGGGCGCGAAACCCTTGTTCAGCAGGGTCTGACGCTGCTGCTCGGAGACTGTGATGACGTGATCGCAATCACGCAAGGTGCCAACCTCCAGCCTCGTAACTACCTTGCGCACGAAGTTGTCCTGCACCCAGCCGTGTACTGTCGCAACGAGAGGCACCCCGCCCCAGGTGCGCGGGAAAAGGCGGCGCATCAGCCAGATAAAATAGTTGGCACGCTGCCCATGCATATGTATGACCGATGCGTCGAGCCGCCCTGGAAGCGCCTTCAACCACCTGTATCGCCACTTCATATCCTGAAGTGGAAGCACCTTCAGCCCTGACCTCCTTGCGCGCGTGCCGAAATCTCTGGTGGGCTCGGCGTCAGGGTCCGGCTTGCGCAGAAGGAGAATCAGCGGATCGAAATGCCCGCGCTCGCGCAACGCGGGAGCAAGAAGCAACACCAGTTCCTCGGCTCCCCCGGTCTGCCGTGCGTCCACGGTGCGGATCGCCTGCAACACTCTATTCATAACTTCCTGTGCTGTCCACTTCGCCAGGCTGCCTGCGCGGCCAATTCTTCTTGCCCATTGCTTTGCGTATTACGATATTGACAAGCCGGTATGCCGGGCCGATGGAAGGCACCATGAATGCCCGCAGCACAGGAACCAACGTGTTGTTGCTCACCAGCAGCCTCGGCAGGCGATGCATGTCGCTGCGAGGCGACGCTCGCCCTTGATCAATAGTGGTGCCCGTACTATATCCAGCCCTACGGGTGGCCCGTACAACGCGGTCGTCGTAGTCGCCCTGTGGATAGGCGAATGCGCTCACCGGCGTGCCAAGGCGCTCTTGCAGCAGAGCCCTGGGTGCCTCCGATTCATCCTCAAGCTGTGCATCAGAGTATTGCGTGAGGAATCCATGCGTAATGGAGTGCGCGCCTATCTCCACCCCCGATCTTTGAGCGTCTTCAATCTGCTGCCAGGACATCACAGGCAGAGAGGGAAGGGGCACACCGCGGTCGGTCCAGCGTGTTCGCCGCCCCACCATGCCCGTGATCACGTAGACTGTGGCCTTGAGGCTATAGCGCCTCAGCACAGGCAGCGCGACATCGACCAACGACGCGAAACCATCATCGAAAGTTATCGCCACGGCGCGTGGAGGGAAAGGCCGCCTTGCTTCAAGGTGGCGAGCGACCTGTGATATAGTGAGGGTGGTACACCCTTCGCCCGCCAGGGTGGCCATCTGGGCGGCGAAAAGGCGCGGGGCAACCGATAGAGGTGTGCCATAGTCATCGAGTGAGTGGTAGCTCAGGATCGTAATCCCGCCGTCACGGAACGGCAAGCCTGCGCAATAAATACTCTCGTAGACTGCCTGCCTGAGGAGCCGACCCCCTCTCAAGTACACTCACCTTGCGGTGCCGGGGGAACCTGTTCTTCGCTCACCGCCCCATTTTAACATAGCCCCAGGCATGGGGCAATCACGGCGCGGTCATCTACCCCATCTGAACAGGAATAATCCCTCTGTCAGGTGACTACACAGGTCGGTTGAGATGGTATACTTATGATGCAGGCACTAAGAAATTAGAAGCCGGAAAAAGTGCTTGCTTCTAATTTCCTAATTCTAATTTCTGACAAGCCCCTACGGAGCATAAAATGAGCCTTGGCCGCCAGGCCGCGCAAGGTGCACTCTGGAATTACTCGGCGTTTCTGGTTAGCAAAGGGCTGCTCTTTGTGGCGACCCTGGTGCTGGCGCGCCTTCTCACTCCGGCCCAGTTCGGGCTGGTGAGCATGGCCCTGCTCATTATCACCCTGCTCGACATCCTGCGCGATTTCGGCATCGGCTCGGCCTTGATTTACCGCCAGCGGGACGGCGCTGCCGTTGCCAATATGGCTTTCTTCCTCAGCGCTGGCATCGGTGTGGTGCTCTTTGTAGCCAACCTGCTCCTCGCACCGCTCGCCGCGAGCTTCTTCAAGACCTCAAGCCCAGAGGAGACATCTACTCTGGTGGCGCTGCTGCAGGTGCTCGGGGCCAGCCTCTTATTTTCATCGCTCGGCTCAGCGCACGACGCGCTTTTGCAAAGGGAGATCAACTACCGGCGCAGGATGGTGCCTGAAGTGGGCCGCACTCTCATCAAAGGCGTCCTGTCGGTCGTGCTGGCGCTGATGGGTTTCGGGGCCTGGAGCCTTGTAATAGGGCAGGTGATCGGCGAGGCGTCGGCCACGGTTCTGCTCTGGGTGGTGATGCCCTGGCGTCCGTCCCGAAACTTTGACCGGGGACTATTGAGGCCGCTGGTGACGTACGGGACGCAGATAATGGTGGCGGGCGGCCTTGGCACTCTGCTCTCTGATGTCGACTACTTTATCGTGGGCAGCCTGCTTGGCGACGCTCCTCTCGGCCTTTATACGCTGGCATTTCGGATACCTGAGCTGCTCATAAAGAACCTCGCTCAGGCTGTCTCAACGGTTGCCTTTCCGGTAGCTGCCCGCCTGCAGGCCGACCGCGAAGCCATGCGCGACGCTTACCTGATGATGCAACGCTATATGCTGGTGATACTCGCGCCGCTCGGCTTCGGCCTCTATGCCGTCACGCCCCCGCTGGTACATTTCCTTTTCTCGCCTAGCTGGGAGCCCGGTAATCCCGGTGATGCAAATCCTCACCATTTATATGGTGCTTGGCGGCATCAGCCATTGGCCCGGAGTGGTCTACAAAGCGGTGGGGCGGCCCGATATGCTCAACTTCCTCAGCTTGATCAAGCTGGTGATGCTGGTGCCCGCCCTATGGTGGGCGGCGGCCAACTACGGCATCATCGGCGTTGCCTGGGGTCAGCTTATCGTGCGCGCAATTGGCGTGCTAATAGATATGTGGGCCGTGTCGAAATTCATAAAGGTCAGCGTCCTGCACAACCTCCGCGTCATCTGGCCTCCATTGCTAGCATCCGTCCTCATGGCGGCGGCCGTACAGGTCCTTCTCACTTTCGGCCACAACCCCTCAAGCCTCACCACTCTGGCTCTCGCCATCCTGTGCGGTACTTCACTCTACGCTTCCCTTATCTGGCTCCTTGACCCGAAAGCCGTCAACGCTCTCACCTCGCTCGCCCTTGGTATCGTGCGGCGACGGAGCGCGGTGAGCGAAACGTAAAACGTAAGACGTGAAATCGTAACCGCCAAGACGCCAAGAACGCAAAGGTTCGCCAAGGTTTCTATGGGTTTAACCGCATAAAAATCCATGAGCGAAGCGAACTCTGATCTCTGCGCGCTCTGTGCTCTGTGTGATTTAAATCCATAAAAATCCTTCGTGATCTTCGCGATCTTCGTGATCCAAACAATAAAAACCTTGGCGAACCTTTGCGTCCTTGGCGTCTTGGCGGTTACGTCTTACGTTTTCACGCTTCACGTTTTAATGTCCTGTCTCCGCTAAGAGACTTCACCTGGTAGAGCATTAGCGATAGCGTGTCACGGATTACGTTATAGGCTTTGACCGGGAAACCGTTCCAGTTGTCCGAGTTGAGGGCTGGGGAGGGGTAGACGGTCATACCGTCGTCGTGGGCGATAAGTGTGGCACGCTTTACGTGGAATGGCTCAGTGACCAGCACAGCCGTGTTCCAGCCGTTCTGGCGCATTATTGCCTGGCTGTAGCTCATATTCTGGATGGTATCCAGAGCGCGATTTTCCTGCACGATCGCTCCCTGTGGCACACCGTCGCTCTCTAATACCAGACTTCCAGCACTGCCGAACTCTGTGGGGTGGTCGGGGCCTGCTGTTGGGCCGCCTGTGGCAATTATCGTGGGCGCAAGGCCCTCCTTGTAGAGGTCGGCCGCGTGTCCGGCGCGTGCGGCGATACAGGGGTTCACGCCATTATGGCCCAGCGTATTGCAGCCCAGCACGATAATTACGTCAGCATGAGTCGCGTAGTCATCTTCGGCGCCAACGCTCACATATATCAGGTCGAGAGCGAACCAGACCAGGACGGGCAGCAGGAGCGCCGGCACGACAAATGGCCAGCGTCTGCGAGGTTTCAGTGGGGTCGCGTCCGGCGGTTGCGCGGCCCGATCGGTGGCTGCCATACGGCCATTATACCGCGCTAGACGTCAAACCTGGCAATGCGCCTGGGCCTGGCGATTGCCTTTAGCCGGCGGTAAACACGCCCCGCTGTGCTTATTTTGAGTCGAAACCGGCTGAGGCTCTCGCCGGCTACCGCCCCTATGCGGTACAACAGGAATGGGTCGGTCTTGCCGGTAATGTTCAGCCCGGCTACCATCGTAACCGCCCCCGCCATCCCCGCCTGCCTGACAGCCTCGATAGCGGTCTTATTTATTGCGTAAGGCTGACCGTTCGGGTAGCAGAAGATGGGCAGTGGATTGGCAATGTGGGCCCGCAGATCGGCCCAGGAGCCTTCTACTTCCTCTCTCACACGTTCCGCGCCGGCCTGAGCCAGGATCGGGTGGCTGCGAGTGTGAGCACCTATGGCGACCCCCTCCTTTGCAAGCGCCTCCACGTCATCCCAGCCCAGGAGCTCCTGAGTGCAGCCTGGCTCGATTTCGCAACGCTCGATGATCCTGCGCAACAATACTGTTTGCCTCGTCTTCCTTGCTCCTTTCTACAACCGAGACCGCGCGCTCGTAAGCTGCAAGGCGATCTCTGCTGCTTTGCAAGGGCAGGACGCCCACTCCGGGTAATTCGATCTCTTCATGCAGCGTACGAGATAGGGCGCGGTAAATATCGTCCCACCAGAAGAGCTTGCCTGGATTATCCGTGAAACCGGTCGCCACAAATAGTGTCACCGGAAGGCCGAGACGCCTCAAAACGGGCATGGCCCGGTCGCGAAAGCAGGTGTACCCATCATCGAACGTGATAGCGACAGCGCGGCGAGGCAAGCTGCGGCCCTCACGCAATGCCCCCACAATATCCCACATCGACACCACGTCATAATGCCGAGCCAGGTAGCGCATCTGTGCCTCGAAGTCATGCGGGTAGGCGTCTATCAGGCTCGGCGATAGATCACCGCTCCCTGGCAGTGCGATCCTGTGGTAGGCCAGGATTGTGACTGAAGATTGGGGCATAGCGCTTACTACTTACTGCTTACTGCTTACCGACCACTAACCACTGGCCACTGGTCACTGGTCACCCGTAACTGGTCACCGGCCATCGCTCAGGCTGCCCGTACCTATTATCGAACAGTTCAACCCCTAGCTTCGAGATCTGCACTTCGTAGACGGTGCCTGCATGCTCAGGGTGATACTCAAAGCAAGCTTTCTCGAAGTACTGGACCGCCAACGCTTTGCCGCCGGTGCGGGTGTCTATCAGGAGAGGTGTGATCGGGTAGCCGAAGAGGTTGGGGCCGCCGTTGCTCTCCCAGAAGGCGAAGAACTTGTGTGGCGTAGGCATTCCTGTGCCTTTGGTAGTGAAGATCACGCGCTCACCTTCCAGCCCGGCGGGTAGCTGCATCTCAACTGTACCACGCACCGTTACCTCCATACCCAGCTTGCCAGGCACAACCTCGAGCGGCGTGCCTGCTCGCTTCGGATTATATTCCAGGCGCGCACGCTCGAAATACTGCACTTCGACCAGGGTACCTGCAGAGTCGAACTCGGCGAAGCGCTGGCTAATTGGGTAGCCGAACACCGGCAGGCCGCCATTCACGCGCCAATAACGATGAAACTTTTCGTCCACTTCGTAGCCCGGTGACGCGGCCCCATTTCTTCCTCCCATCTCCATGGCCATACCCGCCTTCCTATCCGCTATGTAATCTTCAACTCCGACGCGCTTGACTATACCTTGCTCAACTTGCTGCAGGCGCATGCTCAGTGCCCATGCCGCTACGTCATAGCAGTCCTGTTGCAATGCCATGTCCACCATGGCCCGTGCCACATTCGTGTTGCCACGCATGAGGGCGGCAGCTGCCGCAGCCAGCCAGTCGCTATCGAATCGGGTATCGTAGAGCCTGGCGGAATCGCCGGTTTGCAGATTGGCCGGGTCATAGGTCAGGCCTGTTGTGTCTTTTACGGGGCTACCGGATATTGGCTCGGCTTCCATTGATGGATCGATCGCCGGGTGGTTGGGTTGGCGCGGCGGCCTGCCTTCAATGGCAGATGCAGTTGCGGCAAATTCGGCCAATATCGAGGTTATGCGCTCCCGAATTCTTACTTGACCGTAGGTGAGGACCTCGCTATAGGCGAGCGATGCAGGCAGAGACTGTATCGCTTCCGAATACCCCGGCTGGTATATCAAACCAGAGAGTTGCATACTTGTAAGGGAGCGTGAGATCTGGCGAGCGGCTATGATGAGCGAAATCTGCAGGAAAAGGATGTACAGGAACGCGCCATGCAGGCTCAGAGCGCTAACCAGGTAGCCAATTAGCATGATGGCCAACCACACTACAACTTCCTTCTCATTAGTGCGCCCCGCCCGCTTGAAGCGCCGCCATGCGTCCATGAGCGCGGCAAATGTCGCAATCAGAAGGCCACCGAACACAAGAATACCGACGATACCGTTCTCCGATGCCACTTCCAAATAGAGATCGTGTGGAGGAATCCCGTTAGCGATCCTTGCGTATGCGGTGCCTGCCAGGTAGGTCGGGTTGGTAAAGGGGGTAATTTTCGCGACCGACGCCCAGGATGGGATGGTCCAGGAAAATCGCGATTGCAGCCTGGGTCGCTCCCGTTCGGCCGAGGATGAAATCGTCCTGCAGGTAGATTTGCTGGTCGCCCTGCGCAAGGTCGACCACCGTGAGCATGCGCGCAATGTAGTTCGAAGGTAACAACTGCATTGCGAGCACAAGCGCCACCAAACCCCCCACAACCCAGACTGCCCTGGGCTTCTTGTAAATCACAGCCGCGACTACTATCACGCCAAGCGCTATCGCGTCGCCGCGAGAATAAGTGAATATGACCCCGGCAGTCAGGATCCCTGCCGAGGCGGCCCCAGCCAGCTTGCCCCACTTGCTCCGCCCTTCGAACAATAGATAGAGGGCTATGGGGATCAAGATCAGGAGCAACTGCCCGTAGTAATTGGCATCGCCAAGTGTGCCACCCGGGCGCGCAGCCGCGGTGCTGCTCGTGATATCGCTAACACGGTATTGAGCCAACCCGCCGTAGTCGTTGTCGAATGTGCCGGTGAAGGTTTGGAATAGCGTGAGGCTCGCCAGCGCCGTGCCTGCTCCGAGCAGCGCATACAACGCGGCGTGCAGGCGCGACGAGGTTGTGATGATATTGACGATAATCAAATAGGTGAAGAAGTTGCGCACGAACTCGATCACATCGGTCATCACCAGGTCGGGTGCTCGCGCATAAATCAGCCCCAGGGCGATCATGGCTCCGTACGCGAGCATCCAGAGTGTAACACGGTCACCTGCCAGCTTCTCGCGTTGCACGAAAATGCGATAGCCGAGAGCGGCGCTGAGAAGCCCCACCCCGGCGAAGCGGGCCAGCGAAGGCATCCCATCGTACCGGACCATGATACTGAGCAGGTCGCCATATACCAGCACGACGTAGACGATCGTGGCCCAGTGTGGCCGGGCCAATACCACTATCAGTGCGAACGGTGCCAGCAGGCCCATGATGAGCATTGTTTGCGAGATGCCAAGCCCCACAGCCGCGCCCAGCAGCACCCCGGCGAGCACGGCAATTGCGCCCAGCCCGATGCGTGCGGTGGGAGTGAAGGTAGCGTGTGGAGGTCTTACTCCGGTGAGGGCCGCCATTGCCTAGCCTGGGTACTTATCGTCGGGTCGTCCCGGCGGAAGCGAGTTGCCGGTGCGCTGTTGTCTGCTTACCAGGTAGTCCTGGGGCGGAGGCCCATTCACCACTATGCGGTCGTCTCGATTGAGCGTGACCGCGTTGGAGGGCAGGGCGCGTATTTGTATCTCGCCATCCTGTCGCTCGGGGCGTGCGCATATAATCGGTGGCAAAGGCTAACAGTAGACCAAGCGCCAGTCCCAGGCCTGCGCCCAGTGGGACGTCGCGTGACGGTACGGGCGAGGTGGGCGCTGCAGGCACACTGGCCCGCTCCATGGGCACCAGGTCGATAACTCTGTAGATGCCGCTGCCGTATTTGACACCCGCGTCCACCGTCGCGTTCACGTAATTAGTAAGCAAGACCGGATCGTGTCCCGTGCCTGTCACTTCGATCACCGAGCTGTCAGGCAAGCCGTTAGCTTGAATGGGGTAGTCGGGGGCTTGGGTCGCATGCATGCCCGCCTTTGCCAGAGCGTTGGATTGCACATCAGCCGAGGTAAATGCCTCCGCAAGGGTACCCATAACCTCGCGGGTGCCTATCTGCCCCGACATATTTATCAATTCGTTTGTGTTAGACACCACGCTTGCGGGCTGTGCCACCACGCGTACATGCACGGTATAGCTTTTCGCCTTCGTTTCCGTAATCGCCAGTGCCACCCCGGTCGAAACAAGTGTCGTTAGCAATATAACCCACCAGTAGCGGGCTATTATTCTCAAGTAGGTGGTAATTTCCATCAAGCAAATCCTCGGTTGTCAGTGTGGGGCCACGTTGTCAGTTGTCAGTTGCCAGTTGTCAGTAGATCGTAGCTATCACCTATCAGTTGTCGGCTTTTCAGTCACGAAGAGCACGATGAGCACAAAGAGCACAAAGAGCACAAAGGGCACGAAGCTTTTATGGGTTCACGTTGACGCGCTCTTCGGTCGCCGGCCGTCCGTCTACTGACAACTGACAACCGGCAACTGACAACTTGGTCAGAAGCTCCTCGTAAAGGCCTTCGATGCGCTCAACCATGCGCTCTATTGTGAAATCAGATGCAACTCGCCTACGGCCTGCCTGCGCAAGCTGTTCTCTGAGATCAGCGTCGAAGATGAGGCGGTCAAGGGCGGAATAAAGGGAGTCTTCGCTGCCCGGTTCCACGAGCAAGCCGGTCTTTTCGTGGTCGACTATCTCCGGTACGCCGCCCACGCGGGTGGCTATCACAGGGAGACCCGCGGCCATTGCTTCGAGCACCACTATGGGCAACGCCTCATTCAGCGACGGCAGCACGAAGAGATCCATTGCGCTCAACAAGTGTGCAACATCGTTCCGTGTGCCGGTGAACATGATCTCTCCGCCCGGCGCGCTCTCAGCCGCCAGCGCCTCCAGGCTGCCTCGCAGCGGCCCATCCCCGACAACCAGCAGCCTCAGATTGGGGTTGCTTTTGCAGAGACGCGCCACGGCGCGGATCAGAACATCCACCCCACCTTTCTCCTCGCTCAAGCGGCCAACAATGCCCAGCACCATAGCGTCAGATGAGATGTGCAGCTCAGACCGGACTTCCCCACGCTTCTCACCTTGTGCGAAAATGGCTGTATCAACCCCATTATATACGACGTCTATTTTGCCGGCCGGAATACCCTCGGTCCGCATGACCATCTCTTTACTTGCAGCCGAAGGCACCAGTATTCGGTCACTCAAGCGATAGAGGGCTCGGTCTACCCACACCTCCCGGCTGGCCTTCGTGGACCAATGTTCGTGTGCAATAACCACGGGCACTCCAGCCAGCCTGCCAAGCAGCCTGCCAAGCGTATTGGAGCCGAACAAATGGGTATGCAGCACGTCCACCTGCTCGCGCCTCATCAACCTGACAAGCTTGATCCACTGCCCCAGGTCCCAGCGACTCTTCCGGCCTTGCACGAACGTAGTAACGCCCGCCTCATCGAGCAGCGGTTGATAGTTGCCGGCGCTTCGCGTGGCGCAAACGGTCACATTGTACTTGCTCCGGTCGAGGTGCAAAGCGATATCTACCAGCGCCTTCTCCGCCCCACCCCGCCCGGTGATATCCGTCATCTGCATAACATTGATACGATCTCTGATTGCGGAATGTCGAGTGAGGCGTGCGGAATTACCGTTCGTCTTCCGTCTTTCGTCTTCCGTCTTTCGTCGTCCTTCATCGCCTATCTCGGCCTCATAAATCTGCACAAGCCGGCGCGCATGTTCTTCCCAACGGAACTCTTGCTCTACCAGCGTGCGGCCCGCCTCCGCCAGTTTCGTACGCAATTGAGCATCGGCCAGGAGGCGATCTATCTCATAAGCAAAATCGGCAGCGGCATCAGCCAGGAGCAGGTCTCTACCGCCTGTGCCTCTCACGCCCCGATTAGCGATGCGTGTGGCGACCACGGGCGTGCCGGTGGCCATCGCTTCCAGCACTTTGTTTTGTATGCCGGAACCGGAGCGCATCGGGCAGACGGCGATTGTAGCCTTGTGCAAAAAAGATGTCACATCAGGCACACGGCCCAACACCTCTACGTTGCCGGCATTGCGAGCCGCCTTGCGTACTCGCTCGCCAGGGTTGGTGCCTACCACCAGAAAGCGCAAGTGGGGGCGTTGGCGCAGGAGGAGTGGCCATACTTCGTCCATGAACCAGAGAACAGCTTCGGCGTTCGGACCATACCCCATGTTGCCGGTAAAAATCAGGGTGTCGGGATCGCGGCCCTTTTGGTCCTGGAAGGTGAACCTGTCAAGGTCCACGCCGTTCGGTATCACGGAAACGTGCTTTCCGCCGAGCATCTGCCTGTCGGCGGGCGAAGACACCACCAGCGAGGGGAAACGGTCCACCAGCGAGTGCTCGTAGTCCATCACCCGCTGGTACTCCATTTCGTAGGCCATGTGCAGCGCGCCGCCCACTCCGTTGCGCCGCGCCTCGAGGTTCAGGCCCAGGGAGTCAATCAGGTCCACCACGACGGGCAGGTCGTGCCGCTCCCACACATAGGGCAGCATCCTTATCAGGGTGACATGCACAATGTCGAAACGCTCTTGCGCAACTGTTGCGTTGAACTTTTCCTGGAAGGCATCCGACCGGTAATAGCTGACCTGCAAAGGCTCCTTGGCACGCGCCCCCATAGCCATATTGAGCACCCCACGCCACTTTGGAAGTCTCACAACCTCCACACGCTCGCAGAGTGCAGCCACCCGCTCGTAATCCTCCCGGCTGACAGGCGTATCGGCCATGCTAAGGAGGGTAATCTTATGATCCTGGCTGAGCGCGCGTATCTGGTGGTACGTGCGGAGCGTGTCACCTTTCAGCGGCGGATATGGAAATCTTGGGGTAACGAAAAGGATTCGCACTGCCTGGTTCTTTCCGCACGAGGGGTGGCAAGGCTACATCTGCTCACTCAATGGCAGAAAGCCTGGTCGTAAAGACCATAACAGCGCGGGCGGCATCGGGAGCGTCTGGTTCGCCCCCTTGTGCCTGTGTGACTGTGTGCCCTGGCTTGCGCGCCCTCGTGCAAAGCGCACCAAGCCTGGAGGTTACTATTCCGATTACCGTGCGGCGATCTGCGCCATATTGTCGTATGAGCAATAGTATCGAGAGATAAAGTAAGAGCCGCGGTAACCCTCTAGCGCCCTTCCGTTCAAGCACTTTCCTGCTAAGCCCACTGCCTTAATCGTACTCATCCAGCCTCGCGGCGACAATACCTCATAAGCGTTATCTATCTCCTACCTCTGTTTGGCCCGATGATAGGTGGGCTGTGCCGGCAAAACGTAAGACGTAAAACGTAAAACGTAAGACGTAAAAGACGTCAAGACGAACCGCCAAGATGCCAAGAGCGCAAAGGTCGCCAAGGTTTCTATCGTTTAGAACCAAAATAATCTTCTATGCTCTCTGTGATTCAAACCCATAATATCCTTCGTGGTCTTCGTGATCTTCGTGGTCGTCGCGGTTAAAACAATAATAAAAACCTTAGTGTTCTTTGTGTCTTTGTGGTTCAAACCGTAAATATCTTGGCGAGCTTGGCGTCTTGGCGTTTATGGTCAATCCGCAATCCGTAATTAATTACAGTGCTGCCAGTATCGCAGGGGTTAACCTGACAAGGAAGTCGTGTACGTATTCCAGGCCGAGACCGAGGAGCGCCCACACGGGGAAATAGTCGAGACGCATGAGGCCATGAAGGTGCCAGCGGGCGCGGCCTGTGTAGTCCCAGGGGCAAACGCCTGTCAGCTTGCGAAGGATCCAGCCAGTGATATATTCCACCGCCATGAAGCCGAGGCCATACACGATAGCGCGGAAGACGAAAAACCACGGGCGTATAGCGTCGTGGAGCGGCTCGAAAAGCGGAGCGACAAGCCCGTACAGAGGGAACATCCAGAGATACGTGTAGCCGACCAGCTTCCAGCTGCGCCGCTTCGTGTCGAGCAGCCCGTCCAAACCCCGTCCAGATTATCTCCATGCACCAGCCAAGGGCGCCGTAGATGAAGAAGCGAAGTAGCATGGGGGATCTATTGTTACTGCTTACTGCTTATTCACGTTTCCGGCTATTGCCTGTGCAAGTCGACGGGCAGCCTGTGGCGCTAACGTCAGGAAGAGGGACGGCTCGACCAGCTCAAGCTCCATGAGGCGAACCTTGCCGGTTTCGTCTCGCACCATATCCACGCGCGGATAGAGGGTGCGGCACCGCGCAGCTTCAAGCGCCGAGGCGGCGAGGGCGGCTTCATCTGGTGTGGCGTCCACCAGCGTGGCGTCCCAGGCGCTTCCGCCTTCATCAAGGTGCAGGGCCGGCTGTCTCCGCACGGCGTGCGATAGTGCGCCATCAATGCAAATGAGCGATCGCTCGCCGTAATCGCGCACCGATGGGATGAATGGCTGCACCATCAGGTCGCGAAAAGGCAGGAGGCGGTCGATGTGCCGCTGCCCATCCGCGACCTGGCGTGTGCCCACTTGAATGGTCTCGAAAGCGCTTGCCGACACCGCAGGCTTGATAACGACTTCTTGCCACTCTCTTGTTGACATAATATCGACGAGATTGACGTCGGTTCCGGCCGCAAGCCATGCCGTCGGTACGATTGGCACTCCTCGCGATTCGAGGTCGCGCAAGTAGCTTTTGTGCGTATTCCAGCGTACAACCTCCGCCGAATTGAGCAAGGTAGTTTGCTTTGCCACTCGCTCGACCCATGCCACGAACTCGTCGCGCCGGAGATGGTAATCCCACGTCTCGCGGATAACACACACCTCCGGCACCGACCAATCCACCGAAGGGTCGTCCCAGACGACGGGCTGCGCGACGAGACCTAGTTGCCGGAGTTCGGCAAGTAGCAATTGGCCTTCGGGCGTCATGGCGGGCCACTCGGCGCAGGTTATAAGAGCGACGTCCAGAGCGTGCATAAAGTTCAAATCCGCCTACACGGATTGCCTACTCTACCGAGTCTCGCTAACTTTGCTCACTTTTGAAGATCATGCCTTGAGTTTTTGGGTCGAAGGTCGCCGGGAAGAATGTTCTTGAATCATATTCTGCACCAGTAAAGAGCGCCCCGTCCAGCATTGCCCCACGGAAATTAGCGCCTTGAACTTTTGTGTTCCCGCCCAGCGCATCCAGCCCTAGCTTAGCGCCTGTCAAATTGGCGCAAGAGAAATCGACCTCTTTCAGATCCGCGCCTCGCATGTCTGTGTTAGCTAGATTTGCGTTCCGGAATGACGCTTGATAGGCAAGTAGCCAGTACAAATCAGCACTCTCCAGGTCTGCATTATCGAACTGAGTACTGTAACAGAACGCGCCTTCCATTACAGTTTGCCTGAGGTGTGCGCCACGTAAGTCTGCGTCTTCAAGGTCAGCACCGGTTAAGATGGCCTCGGAGAGATTGGCTTGTGCGAGACACTCGGACTGCAAACTGGCATTTCGCAAGTCGAGGCCTCGTAGATTTGCCCCTGGTAAGACGCTATCATTGTTGAAGAGAACATTCCCGGATTTATCCATTATTTGCATAGGTTTTGCTCCTATACTAGCTCGTCTTTTTCACCTGCCCGGCCGCACGGTCGCGCTCGTGTTTGCTGAGGAGGCGTTTGCGCATGCGGAAGGACTTTGGCGTCACTTCAAGCAATTCGTCGTCGGCGAGGAATTCGATTGCATCGTCAAGCGACAGATTGCGAGGGGTTTCGAGGCGGATGCCTTCTTCCGCCGTGCTGTTACGCATATTCGTGAGGTGCTTCTTCTTGCACACGTTCACTTCGAGGTCTTTCTCGCGGATGTGCTGGCCCACCACCTGTCCCTCGTATACGTCCACGCCGGCCCCGAGGAAAAGCTGCCCGCGCTCCTGCGCTCCATTCAGCCCGAAACTGCTGGTCACGCCGCTCTCCCAGGCTATCAGCGAGCCAAGCTCGCGTGTGGCCATCGGCCCCGCCAGTTGCCCATAACCCGCGAATAGCGTGTTCACTATGCCCTGGCCGCGCGTGTTGGTCAGGAACGCCTGGCGGAACCCCAGCAGACCCCGGGTGGGCACTTTGTAAACGTAGTGTACCGAGCCGTCGTCGCGATACTTCATGTCAAGCAGCGTCCCGCGCCGCTGGCCCATCATCTCGACCACCACGCCTGCCGCCTCCTGGGCGACCTCGATCTCCACCTGCTCGTACGGCTCAAGCTTCTGGCCGTCCTCTTCCTTATAAATCACTTCCGGCTTGGACACCTGGAACTCATAGCCCTCGCGCCGCATCGTCTCCATCAGGATCGCAAGGTGAAGCTCCCCGCGCCCGCTTACCAGGAAGGTATCGGCCATATCGGTATCCCCCACGCGCAGCGCCACGTCGCGCTCAAGCTCGTTGTAGAGTCGCTCGCGCAGCTTGCGGCTGGTCACATAGGTGCCGTCGCGCCCGGCGAACGGGCTCGTGTTGACCCCGAAGGTCATGCGCACGGTCGGCTCTTCCACCCGGATCGGGGGCAATGGCCTGGGGTCCTCGGCGTCGGCAATAGTCTCGCCGATGTTCGAGTCGGGTATGCCGGCAACCGCGACGATGTCGCCGGCCTCTGCTTCCTCGACCTCGTTACGTGCGAGGCCCTGGAAGGTGAAAACCTGGGTGACCTTGGCCGGGAACATCTTGCCGTCGTGGTCAATGCGCATCACGGCTTGCCCTTTGCGGAGCGTGCCGCTATGCAGGCGGCCAAGCACGATCTTGCCCTTATAATCGTCATAGGTGGTAGCCGTCACCAGCAATTGGGTGGGTACTTCGGGGTAAACCTCAGGCCCGGGGATATGCTCCAGGATCGCCTCGAACAACGGCTCAAGGGTTGGACCCATGTGGCGATGGTCGGTGCCGGCTTCTCCCGTGAGGGCGTTGGTATAGATCACAGCGAACTCGGCTTGCTCGTTCGCTGGCGCCAAGGTCGAGAAAGAGATCGAAGGTCTCGTTCAGCACGTGGTTGGGCCGGGCGTTGGCCCGATCGATCTTATTGATGACCAGGATAGCCTTGTGGCCGCGCTGCAGTGCCTGGCGCAGCACGAACTTGGTCTGCGGCATCGGCCCTTCTACCGCGTCCACCGAGCAGCAGCACGCCGTCCACCATATTCATCACGCGCTCGACTTCGCCGCCGAAATCGGCATGGCCGGGCGTGTCAACGATATTTATCTTGATCGTCTTATAGGTCACGGCGGTGTTCTTCGCCATGATCGTGATGCCGCGCTCTCGCTCCAGGGCGTTGGAGTCCATCACCCGCTCCGCCACTTGCTGGTTATCGCGGAAGATATGGCTCTGCTTGAGCATGGCGTCCACGAGGGTGGTCTTGCCGTGGTCAACGTGGGCTATAATCGCTATATTCCGAATGTCGTCTCTTTGCATTCTCTCTCTTTACTCCATATTCTGCCGAAATCGATGATATCCTGGCCAAGATTTGGGCCACCTGATCCCAGGGCGGATGACGCCAATCGTACAATTATACCACATCCAGTGCCACCAGCGGGGTGACATTGTGAGTAAATAAGGCAATATAGAGCGTTCGTGCTGAATATCGTAATTGTAAACCTGGCCGGACTTGCGCTTACGCTCTATATGTGGTACAATGAATTTGGTAATAACTGGCAAGCAATTTTGAAGGTAGGTTTCCGCAAGTATTTCCCCCGTTCCTGCGTACGTAACCCTCTGTAACATTCCTAGCCAGTGTGCGCCCAACGAGTAACTGGACGTTCTATTTTAACAAAAGGAAAACACTAAACAACATGGCAGACAAGACACTAACGTGCCGGGATTGCGGTACAACATTCACCTTTACAGAGGGTGAGCAGGACTTTTACAACCAGAAGGGGTACAGCGAGCCAACTCGTTGCCCTGATTGCCGCGCAGCCAAGAAAGCAGCGCGCAACGACAGCGGCGGCTACGGCGGCAGCTACAGCGGTGGTGGAAGTAGCTACGGCGGAGGCGGTGGCTACAGCAGCGGTGGTGGAGGCGGCTACGGTCGCTCCGAGCGCACAATGACCAAGGTTGTATGCGCGAACTGCGGCAAAGACACCGAAGTACCGTTCGTACCCCGCGGTGACAAGCCGGTCTATTGCTCCGATTGCTACAGCCAGATGAATGGCGGCAGCAGCAGGGGTGGTGGCCGCAGCCGCTACTAAATAGCTCACAGGGGGAACGGCGACCGCAATCTCCGGATTGCGACGCCAAGGGCGCTTTGGGCCGAGAGGGATATCCTCTCGGCCTTTGCATATTAATAGGAAAGAGCGAGGAACATAGACCGGCTCTTTCCTATTGTTCTATTTTTCCCGAGTAATCATTCGGACTTAGGGTGTAGGGGCACGGTTAGATTGCATCTTCTTTCGCCCACAAGGGCAGCGTTTCTTGCCATGAGGGCACGTCAGCGTCCAATGATTCCAACTAGTTGAGGCATGGTACGCGGCACGGGCAGCGCACAGCGGTTGAAACCGCGTGCTATCTCTACAAAGCCCGCATGACGGGCTCCTAGTCCCAAGATTGGGCCACATAATTCTTGATAATGAGCGTAATGTTAGCGTTCGCAGTCCGCGAAGGCGGACTTTGTAAGCCTAGCACGCGCTTTCAACCGCTGTGCGATGTCTGCCTCGCCCCTTCTGGTGCAATTAGTGGGAGTCAATGGTCAGCGCCGTGCCCCTACACCCTAATTCTGTACTTTCACTTCCGAACATGACGCGTATAATAAAGAGGATGAAGTTTTCGCTGCTGGCGCTACTTTCGGTTACTCTACTCCTCACCGGGTGCAGTGGCGAGCAGACGGGTGATGTTACGCCTGCAACTGCGACGAGCGCGGCCACCTCACCGGCAGAGACGGTGCTCACACCTGTTGTGCCTGGGCTTCCTGTCGGGCTATGCACGGGGGATTGTGTGGTCATCGATTTCCAGGTGTGGCAGGACTTTATGCCGTCACGAAGCGCTAACAGTGCTCTGTTGCACTCCACACTGACGCTCGAAATAGAGTGGCCCCAGCAGATTACACAGGATATAGCTCAGGGCACGATAACCCTTGTGCGTGCCGGTGGCCGGCAGGTAGTGACGGCCGATCTTCAGCTAAGCCAGCCGGGAGTTTGGACAGGGCAGTCGCAGCCCAGTCCTCAGCAGGTGGTTTTTATCATGGTGCCCCAGAGCTTATCGATCCAGCTCACCGAAGGCGAAATGCTGCAAGGCGCCGTCACGCTGACGCTAGGCGGCAAGGCGCGCACGATCGATCTACCCGAAGCCGCTCTTCTCTTTACACACTAGCTTGAGGTCAGGAGCCAGGGGTCGGGGCTGGGGATCAGGGGTTGCAGGGGTCTCCCTGCCGGGGCGTGGGGCGTCCCCATTATCCCCTTTCCCATGATGGGGGTGTAGGGGTCTCCCTGCCGAGGTTTGGGGTGTCCCCAAGATCTATCCATTCTCTAATATGCTGGTTGAAGCTGTGCTAGCCCCTGGCCCCAGGTACCGGCGATAGCTCGAAAAGGCAGAGCCTGTCTTCGTCAGGGTCGCCCGCGAACCCTGCGGTCTGAAAACCGGCGTACAGGTCGTGGATATCGGGTTGCAGGCCGTTGATTTCGGCGATGCCGGTCTCGCGTGCGGCGTCTACAAGGCCGCGCATGAGCGGGGCCCATTCTTCACCCAGGGCTGTGAGAGCCGAGAGCACCCAGATAGGTGCTTGCATGTGATTGGTGTCGTTGCGGACCAGCACGCAGGCAGCAGGCATGGCAGCGGCCTCCACAGGTCGCGTCTTCTCTGACCAAGAGGCGGTGCTCGGCAGCGGCGGCTTGCCACTTCTCGGCTGAGGATTGGGCAAAGGACCAGCTTATATGCGCCAGGCCGGCGGTGCGGAATGAGGCTGACCGTTTCCATTGGTCATAAAGAACAATGGCCTCCTGGGGCGTGGCCTCTCTCAGCTTGTAGGCGGGCTTATCGCCCTTCGCGGCAGCTTCGACCTTGCCCTCTTCCCATTTCCAGAAGCGGAGCACGCATTTAAGACTGAAGCCGTCACGGTAGCAGGCCAGGTGCACCGGTTTGTTCGTCGCCAGGGTAGTGAGGCGGATGGCCTGAGCTCCGAGCCGCGCGGCTTCCCCTATCATGTATTTCTGGAGGCTGCTCGCCAGGCCGCGACGGCGAAAATCGTCGTGAACGCGCAAACCCTCGAACCACGCCTCGGTTGGCGAGAGCATGGTCAGCTTATCGATTGCCGCAATGCGTCCCGAGGCGCTCTCCTCTGCCGCCAGGAAGCGCCCCCGAGGGTCGGCCACCCAATCGTCAAAGACATACTCTATGTAGTCGCCAAATTGCCAGGTATGTGCCGTCAACGCCAGCACTTCCGCCTTGTCCTCCGGGCGGAGGTCGCGGTAGATGTATTCTCCGGCGGGGTAGGGTTTAGTCATTGGTTTCAAGGGGTCAGTAGACCGGCTACTGCTTACTGCTTACCGTCACTGGTCACTGGTCACTGGTCACTGGTCACTGGTCACTGGTCACTGGTCACTGGTCACTGGTCACTGGTCGCCTCTGGCGGTTACGTCACTAACCACTAACCACCGACCACCAACCACCAACCACCAACCACCAACCACCAACCACTAACCGCTAGCCCCATCTCGGCTGTCGCTTTTCCAGGAAAGCGGCAGTGCCTTCGCGGCGGTCGGCTGTGTCGGCGGATTGGCCGAATAGCTCGGCTTCCATTTCAAGCGCCTCGTCCAGGGGCATGTTCACGCCGTCATTGATTGCCATTTTGGCGAGCGCGAGGGCACGTGGAGCTTTGGCCGCCAGCGTAACGGCTAGACTGAAGGCTTCGTCCATCAGGGATGTGGCGGGCAAGATTCTGTCCACCAATCCCATCTGCATAGCATCTTCAGCGCCGATCCGCTCGCCCGTAAAGATCAGGCCCTTGGCGCGGTCGCGACCAATGATGCGTGCGAGGCGCTGGGTGCCTCCGTAGCCTGGAATCACGCCCAGGTTCACTTCAGGCTGGCCAAACTGGGCTGTTTCGGACGCCAGGCGGATATCACCGCACAAAGCAAGCTCGCAGCCGCCCCCCAGCGCGTAGCCGTTGATCGCCATGATTACCGGGATCGTCAGCCTCTCGATCTTCGTAAAGACCGACTGGCCGAAGCGGGCGAAATCCCGGCCCATCTCCTGGCCCTCGATCGCCGCTATCTCGCCGATGTCGGCTCCTGCCACGAACGCCTTGCTGCCGGCGCCTGTAATCACAACCGCCCGGACCCCCTGGTTGCCCGCTATTTCGTCCAGCGCCGCGTCCAATTCTTCCAGGAGAGCGCGATTGAGGGCGTTCAGCTTGTCGGCCCGGTTGACGGTCAGCACGGCCACCCCACGCCCAGTGTCGATATCCAGCAAGAGATTCAGGTAATCGGGCATCGGTCTCCTCGTGATCTATTCGAGTATCTCAGCCGGCGAAGCGGCCGTTGCGTAGGATGGAGAGGGCTCGAGCTCGCTTGTGGAAGCGGGAGCCGCGCAGCAGATCGGCCGGCCGGTCGTCCTCGTAATCGAGGCCGGGGCTCTGAGGTGCGTCCATCAGGCGGAGCCAGAGGCGGAAAGTGGTGCCCTCGCCCAGGCGACTGTAGACCTCGATTTTGCCGTTGTGAGAGTCGGCGATGGACTTGACAATGGCAAGGCCGAGCCCCGAGCCGTTGCGCTCGTTCTGGCGAGCGTCCGCCGTGCGGAAGAAGCGGTCGAAGATGAGCGGTAGGTCTTCTTCAACGATACCCGCCCCGTTATCGGAGACCTCGATACGCGCCCAGCCGTCATCGCTCCAGAGGCCCAGAGTGACGATACCCTCATCGCCCGTATATTTGATGGCGTTATCGAGCAGGTTGAGCAGCAGGTGCTGTAGCTGGTCGCGGTCGCCCATTGACGCGGCTATATCCTCGTGTACGAGCGAAAGCTTCTGGTGCTTGAGCATGGCAAGCGGGCGGGCACGAGCGAACACGTCGAGCAGGAGGCTATCAAGCTCTACCGGGCGCAATACGGGCTTGAGGTCGTGCCCTGCTTGCATCTGGGCCATGTAGAGCAGATCGTCTACCATCCGATTGAGGCGCGCCACTTCGCCCTCTGTCACGCTGAGGAGCTCCGTGCGGTCCGCCGCGCTGTTGGGTTGGCGTAGCAAGTGCAGGTTACTCTTGATGACAGTGAGAGGCGTGCGTAGCTCGTGAGACGAAGTCGGCCACGAAGCGGCGCTGAGTCTCGAAGGCCGATTCGCAGCGCGCAAGGAGGCGATTGAAAGTGGTGACCAGCGTGCCGATTTCGTCCGCCGCTGCCCAGACTCGGGGAGGCGCTGCGTGAGGTCCTGCGACATCTCGATCTGGTTAACTTTGCGGTTGACACGAGCAACCGCCCGGAAGGCCCGGTCTGTGAGCAAATACGAGCCGACAGCGCCTATCAGTAAAAGCGCGACGGCGGCACAGGCTGAGCAGAAGGGTTATCTCGTTCGTCACCTGGTCTATGTAGCCGAGAGGGGTGGAAGCCTGCAAGACACCAACGATCTGGTTGGTAGGAGTATAGCGAATCGGCTTGAACATTACGCGTACCGTGTTGCCGTCCACCGAGGGGTATAGTGTCAATTACAGTTTGGCCCTGAAGAGCGAGGGTCATGTCGTCAGGCTTTACGGGCATCTGGCGGTCATACTGGGCTATCTGGCCTTTGTCGTCCCAGATCGTATAAAAAACGGCGTCCACAGGGTTGGTGATGTCGATATTCTGCAGATTCAGTTCCTGGCGCTGCGTGACGTCTGTAATCTTGGCCGTGGTTTGCTGGTCGAGGTTGGTATCGACCCGCTGCAGCAGGAAGTTGCGCACGGTAAGGACCGCCAGGGTGCCCAGGACGGCCACCACAATAGCCAGGACAAGAGAGGACCAGAGGGTTAATCGCCAGCGTAGGGACATATCTTTACTCTTGGATTACTCCGGCTTGCGCGTCACTCTTCGCGGAGCACATAGCCGACGCCGCGCACGGTCTGTATATAGCGCGGGCAGCCGGCGGCCTCGAGCTTGGCTCGCAAGTAGCGAATATAGACTTCGAGGATGTTGCTTTCGCCGCTGAAGTCGTAGCCCCACACGCGGTCGTAGAAGGTCTCGCGGGTGAGCACCTGCTTGGGGTGGCGCATCAGCAGCTCCAGCAGATCGAACTCTTTGCTGGAAAGCTCCACTACGTGGTCGCTCACCCATACCTGGCGGGCAGAGGGGTCGAGGGTCAGCATCCCAAACTTGACCTACAGCGGATTGCGGCTGGTGGCGGCGCAAGAGGGCGCGCACGCGGGCCAGTAGCTCCTCGAGGCTGGAATGGCTTGACCAGATAGTCGTCAGCCCCGCTGTCGAGGCCATCAACCTTGTCTTCGAGGGCGCCTTTGGCGGTGAGCATGAGAATAGGCATGTCGTCGGTCTGGCGGAATGCGGCGGCAGATTTCGAGGCCGCTGATGCCGGGAGCATCCAGTCGAGCACCACCAGATCGGGTGGGTTTTCGGCCACCTGGGCGAAAGTCTCGCGGCTATCGCTCGCGAGGGTCACCTGGTACCCTTCGTATGTAAGTTGGCGTCTAAGAATATCGCGAATGCGTTCGTCGTCATCCACGACTAAAATGCGCATGGTTTGTGCCTTTGGGAATGGGTTGTCTCTGTTAATTATACCACAGCGCGCACGGTGGCCCGACGACCGACGATCGGTAGGGCGTACAGGGCGCTCCCCCACCGGAGATGTGGTGTGTGCCGCACACCACTCTCCGCTAAAATGAGGGGTGCAGGGAGCCCCTCTGCCGGGGCGTGGGGTGTCCCCATAATCCTCTGTCCCCCATAATAGGGGTGCAGGGGTCTCCCTGCCGGGGCGTGGGGTGTCCCCACAATCTTATGCTTTTTCCATTCTCAGCGGCAGGCCCAAGGCTCTGGGAGATCGAATGTTGAGAGGGAGGTTAAAACAGAAACCCCGAACGAACTTTGCAGTTCCTTCGGAGTTCTGTTATCGCCTGTGCTCAACACACCTGCGACACGAGTAATATACAGCGTTTGCTGGCGGGATGCAATGGCTCGGGATATTGGTTATCCACAATACTCGATAGATAAGAAGGGGTAATAAGTAGCATATTTACTGATTATCCTATCTGGAGGGTATTGGCGTAGGGCCTGGAACGGGAGGGACGTTCAGGCTCGACTCCGCGTACAGAAAGCGAGTGGTGAAGCCGCCAAGCCTGCTGAAGTAGGGGAACTGCCGCTCGATACGGAAATTGGGCGCAGGTCCGGGCGCGTCGGCTATCATATAGATGTCGCTTGACTGCTGGGAATCCCAATTGTTGAAGTCGTAGCCGACGTGCACCGCGCCTGTGCGGGCCAACATCCACTGCCCCGCCTGCCAGCGGGCGTTGTCGTGGTCTATATTGTCGGCTTTGGCGAGCATAGTGAAAGTGGCCAGGATGGCCAGTGTGATAAGAGAATAAGCCCAGGCAGCACGCCCCCATGAGCTGCTGCCTCGGACTACGAAAAGGACCACGAAAGGCAGCACTGCGAGGGCATAGCGGTCGAAGATGGCCCCCAGGAGCGCTACCGAGACGACGAATATGCCTGCGCCGAGCAAATAGAGTGCGGTAACAGGCGAGAGTGGATCCTTTTGCCTTCGGTCGCGCAGCCAGTCGAGAAAGGCATCCCCGCACTTCGCGAGAAGGAGCGCGCCGAGCACGAGACCGGCTATCCAGAGCGCGTGCCATAAGTCAGGGGTGAAGAGCGATTCCTGGGGATATTCGAAGAAGTCGATGCCGGTGATGCGGACGATGTTGCCCACATCACCAAAGGTGAATAGCTCGTTAGAGAAATTAAGATTGAGCGGCCCAATCTGGGCTGTGTAGGCCGGGAGATGGGTTTCAATCCACTGCTCGGTGGGCAGGTCCACGTTGAAGAGTACCAGGAGCACGACGACCGCTGAGATGGCAAGAAGCCACAGGCGCGAGCGGCGGATTTTGATCGCGCCGGCGGCGGATAGGGCGATAATTGGAAGCAGTACAAGCGAGCGCTCAAGGATCACCCGCAGCCACGGCTCTTTCATCACGAAGGTGGCCACGAACTTGGAAACCTGCACCGAAGCAGCATTCGGAGGCGTGCCCCACGACCAGATGACCCAACCAGCCACTACTATGGCGGGAAGCATAACCGTCTCGAACATATCGCGCAGACGCAGCTTCCTTGTAAGAAGGCTGTCGATTAAGAGGTAGGCGAGGAAAGCAATAGGGATGAGCGCGCCGAACTGCCGGATAAGGAACGCCCAACCCGCCATGAGGCCACCTAGCCAGAACCAGCCTCTGCCGTAGCCTTGCACTCCACGAATGTAGCAGAAGCATGAGAGAAGCATGAGAGCGATGAAGGGCACGTCGGTCATGAAGCTGTAGCTGAGGTGCACAAAGAGAGGGTTATAAGCCAGCAGAGCTGTGCCAAGCAGAGCGCCCCAGGGAGGAGTGCGCACGGCGCGAGCAACGCCATAGAACGAGAAGAGGGCCACGAAGGACATGAAGAGTGTCGAGTATGTTAGGGTTGTGAAGCTGAAACCCAGCAACTGAGCCCAGCCGGCTCCCCAGTACGGTCAGGCCGACCAGGTTGGCCTGCGATAGCGCGGGCATCACGAACACGCCTGTCGAGAGGAGATGCTGCACCGACCCAGCGTATATCCAGTCGTCTATGATTGGGTATTCGTGCTGCGGTGGCAGGATCAGCAGCACGGCAATCCAGCCTGAGGCAATCAACATGAGATTGCGGAGCTCTTCCAGGCGCTGGGCCGGATTGGGTTGGAGACGCTCGCCGGCGTCTGCAGTCAGATCGGTGGCAGGCTCGCTGCCTGTATATGGGCGCATTGCGAGCAGGCTCATCTTGGCTGGTCATGGGCATGTGGAGTCGATTAGCTTGCCGATTAATCCTTATCGACCCGATTAAATGTGGCACGTCATGCGGAAAGCCACGCTGAGAAGCTGTGCGAAGCCTATACCCCCGGTCAAATAACCTGCACGGGCACCCGCTGCACTGTGTTGTTTCCCATGCCACGTGCCGTCCAGAACTGCTCCGCCGGCTGGATATTGCCGGCGCTGTCCTGAGCGCGGCAGCATAGCTCATATTTGCCCGGCGCAGAGGCATCCCAGTTGTAGGACCAAGATTGCCAGCCATGGGCATCGATAGCCGCAGCCACCTCCCCTGGCGACCATGTGCTGCCCCCGTCCGCGCTGACCTCGATGGCTGTGATATTACCCGCGCCGGACCAGGCTCGGCCTGTTAGCTTCACCATACCTCTCTGTACCACACGGGTGCGTGTCAGGAAATCGGGGATACCAGGGGGGATCATCAGCGAGCGGACCCTTATTAAGCTGACCGGCTCACCCGGCTCATTTCGAGATTGGCTGTATACATAGGCTGCCTGCTGGTAGCCCTCAAAGTTGTGCGTGATGGCCTCAATCGAGCGCAGCCACTTGACGTGCGCCATCCCGTACCACCCAGGCACGATCAGCCGCACCGGGTAGCCGTGCTGCGGCTCGATAGGCGCGCCATTCATCGCCCAGGCAAGTAAAATATCGTCCTGCATGGCCGTCTGCAGCGGCAAGCTGCGCTGGTAGTCCTGCTCGATCCCGCCCTCGATCCCTCGGTCAAGCCCTGTGAAGACGACGTCTCGAACGCCTTCGCTATCAGCGATCCCCGCCTCCTCCAGGAGTAGCCTTAGAGGCGTGCCGGTCCATTCGGCAGTGCCGATCGCTCCGGTCAACCAGGGCTGGCTGATCGGTCGCGGTTGCAATAGGGCGCGTCCGTCGCCTGCGCACTCCAGGGTCACACGCAGAGTTCGCGCAGGTCGCCGCTGAAGCTCCTCCAGTGACAGCGAAAGGGTCTTACGCACCTGCCCATGCAGTTGAAGCCGCCAGGAAGCTATGTCAACCGGAGGAATATCATAGTGGATCAGGGTATAGTGCATGCCCGTCGGAGTGATATCGTAGCGAAGCGCCTCTAATGGCATCGCTTTGTTCCGCAAGGCAAGCTGCAGCTCTTCCTCGTGTAGCTGCCTGCCGGCCTCGATTCCGCTTCCGTCCCCAACTGTGGGGATGGTCGGGCTGGAAGATCCCTGTAGCGCCGGCGTTCTCATCTGGTCACTCCTTTCGTGAGAGATGAGAAGTGAGAAATAAGAAATGAGAAGTGAGATCAGATCTGTCGAGACTCATTTCTCATTTCTCATTTCTCATTTCTCATTTCTCGTTCCCCAACCGCCTGAGCAGCTCAATCTGGCCCACGTGGGTGGCTTCGTGCTCGATGATGTGCCAGATCACCCAATCGATCGTGAAAAGGCGGCTTCTCTTCTCTTCGCCGGGTGCCGGCTCCGCCTCACCGACGAGGCGAGCCAGGTCTGCGTCGGTAAAGCCACGCAAAATTGCTAGCGTGTGCTCGCGGGTAGCGTCGAGCAGCTGAAGGTAATACTCGATGGGCCTGCCTGTCACCTGCGGCACGCCCTTGCGTATAGGCAGCGCCTCGGCCCAATCGCCTGTGTATTCGGCGGCGGGCCTGCCAAGCACGTCCTCGTGCAGCCATGACCATTCAATGGCGTCACAATGCAGTAGTAGCGTGCCAATCGATTCGGTCTGCTCGTCCGGGTGCCAGTCCAGTTGCTCAATGCTGAGGCCGGTGACCTCACGCTTGAGGTCGTCCCTCACTTCAGTGAGCTGCGCCACGTAGCGCCCAATTTGAGGTGTAAAGCCCTCCACGGGGTCGCAGGTAGTTATGGTTGGATTGGCGGCTGTGGGCCTGGACATACTTATCGTCTCCTCCATAGGGCAGAACCCTGCGCGGCTTGCTCTCCCCAAATTGAATGTGATCTTTCACGTTGTCTGATTATACTCTGTAGGCTCAGGCGCGCCAAAGGCCTGGCGTTCGCCCAACGCCGGATAGCGGTGGAGCACACGATTTCAAACGATTAATGTTCGAGCCCTCTAATTTGTGAGAGGGCTCGTTCGTCTTCGTTGTGCCCACGGCCAACTACGGGTAGTTGGCTGCCAGATAGACTATCTTACTGATCTGGGCCCTGGTCGCATGGCTGAAGGGTACAAAGTAGGGTTTGTTGCCTGGCGGCATGCACGAGCCTGCCGGTGGTGTGCCGCATGGGTAGCCTGCCAGCACGCCGTGCGCTGCTGCCGTCTCGATGAAACGGTAGAACGTCGAGCCCTGGGACACATCCTCGAACGTGTTGTCGGGCGGTTCGAGAAGGGTCCAGCGGGCCGGGTCGGCAACGATGGCAGCATTTACTACGATCTTGGCTATCTGGGCCCTGGTTACTTGATTTCCGGCTCTGTAGCTGCCGTCCGGGTATCCGTCGATCAGCCCCAGGTTCTTGGCCGTCTCTATGTACCGGTAGAACGTCGAGCCGGTGGGCACGTCTGAAAAGTGTGGACCTCCCGAGGTATTTATTTGGAAGGCGAATGCCAGCACCACGACTTTAGCTATCTGGGCTCTAGTTGTGTTGTCGTTTGGCCTGAAGCACGATTTGCCTTCCTGGGCGCACGGTGGCACACTTTGGTATCCGGACACCACCCCATGGCAGTACATCCACTGAACATAGGTATAGAACCAGTTAGTCCGGGAGACATCCTCGAAGTCCAGGACGCATCCTATAGGCGTCACAACAGTTGTCGGTGTAACAGTAGTACGTGGCATGCCGGTTGGTGTGCCGGTTGGTGTGCCGGCATAGGTTGGTGAGCTGGTGGGAGAGTTGGTGCTCGTTGGATTGTAAGTGTATGTGGGCGTGGGAACCGTGACCGTAGATGTGACGCTGGTGGTTTCTGTGCCAGTAGGGGTGCTCGTATCAGTGGAGGCCGGCGTGCTCGTGGTGGTATTGCTGGGAGTAGCGCTGGGAGTAGCGCTGGGGTAGTGCTGGGAGTATTGGTTGGAACATATGTGGCCGTGTATGTGATCGTGGCGGTCGGTGAGCTGGTAGATACGCCTGTTGGCGTGCCGGTGGCCGTGTGGGTATTGGTAGGAGTACTTGTTGCTGTACCGGTAAGCGTATAAGTTGGAGAGCTAGTGGGCGCAGTAGTCGGACTATCGGTCGCAGTACCCGTTGGAATTATGGTAGGTGTGCCCGTAGGAGTGTAAGTCGAAGTATCAGGAGGAATGTTCGTAGGTGTATTGGTGCTCGTGGGGGTGCCTGTGGGAGTGCCTGTGGGGGTGTAAGTTTGCGTGGTCGTAGGAGTGGTCGTAGGAGTGGTCGTAGGAGTGGTCGTAGGAGTGGCCGGTAGGCGTGTCGTAGGCGTGTTCGTAGGCGTGTTGGTAGGCGTATCGGTAGGCGTGTTGGTAGGTGTGCCGGTCGCGGTTGGGGCTTGCGTAGCGGTATTTGATTGGGTTGGTGTGCTCGTTAGCGTGCTTGTGTATGTACTGGTAGGAGTGCTTGTTCTTGTGGAAGTGCTGGTATAAGTTGCGGTTAGGGTATTGGTGGGGCTGTTGGTGGGAACGGCAGTGAGCGTATTAGTTGGTGAGTTGGTTGGTGTTCGAGTAGGGGTAATGGTCGGGGTGCTGGTTAGAGTCTGGTCGGGGAAATGGTTAGAGTACTGGTCGGAGTATTGGTCGGAGTGCTCGTTGGAACGCTAGTGAGCGTATTAGTTGGTGAGTTGGTCGAAGTTAGCGTCGGAATAGCAGTTGGTGAATTTGTGGCGGTGACTGTAGGAGTAGTGGTAGATGTGTTAGTTGGGGAGTTGGTCGGCGTGTTGGTTGGGGTACTGGTTGGCGTGTTGGTCGGCGTGTCGGTGGGCGTGAGTGTGGGCGTTGGTGAATGAGTAGGTGTGGCCGTGGGAATAGGGGTCGCAGTGCTGGTTAGAGTGCTGGTCGACGTGCTGGTTAGAGTGCTGGTCGGAGTGTTAGTCGGTGAATAGGTGGGTGTCAGTGTTGGAATTTCGGTTGGTGAATTTGTGGTGGTGACTGTAGGAGTATCGGTTGGCGTGTCGGTGGGTGTTTGCGTGTGCGTGTTGGTTGGGGTACTGGTCGGGCTGTTTGTCGGCGTATCAGTTGGCGTTTGGGTAGGCGTAGTCGTGTTGGTCGGGCTGTTCGTAGGTGTATCAGTCGAGGTGTCAGTAGGGGTGCTCGTGCTCGTGCTCGTGCTGGTAGTTGTAGATGTTGCTGTTGGGGTGTTAGCGGCCGCAGGCTCGGCGAGTGACCAATCAGAGAAAGTAGTTACGCCTGTTATCGTGGCACTGTTGGCTGTGGTGTTCACCGCGCCGCCAGGCAGAGTAAGGTTCGCTCCGTCGTATTTGACGATTACGAAATTGCTCTCATTTGCTGTGCCGGGGATGTCGGTAGGATCGAGGTAGTTGAAGGTGATGTCGGCGGTTATGCTGCTCGCCGTGAGCGCCCAATACCTTTGCAATGCCTTTGTCGGGTCGAAGATGGACGGCATCGGGCCTTGTGTGGCTTTTGCCGTGAAGTCTGCTGGAAACGTACCTGATGTCAGGGTTGTGGTTACCGGCGAGTAGCCATTGATGGTTCCGACCTCGAACGCCTTAGTACCCGCTGACGTGAAGGTCTTTCTGAGATTACCGATCACGTAGCCGCCGACGCGGCTCACAGTGCCGCCCGAGCCGATTATTACGGTGTTGGGTCCGGCGCTCATATTGCCCACCGTAAATGTCAACGCGCCGGTGACCGTCAGATCGCCGCCGGAGAGGGTTACGCCGTTGGTGTTCGCGATAGTGACGCCGGCCGCCGTACGGTTGGGCGGTAGCTCAAAGCCTGTTGTCCTGGCTACGGTCTCTTGCGCGTAGATAAGTATGACGCCCTGAGTGCCCGCATTGAACGTTGGCGCGCTGTCGAACGAGCCGCCAGGCGATGTCGCTCCCGATATGCCGGTCTGCACCAGGGCGAACGTCGCGCCGGCATTGCCGATCGTCAGCTTATTACTGTTGGTGATCACGCCTCGAAAGAGGTCTACGCGCAAGGTAACAAAGCTGCCCACGCTAGAGGCAATTGTCAATCCCGAAGGGTTGTCTACGTCGAGGCTGGCCAGACCATCGGTCAGGGTGCCGGTCCCCGTGTAGGTCTGCGGCCCCACGCCCGATCCCAGGAAGTAGAGGCGGCTGCCGGTGGCCGTTCCGGTCAAAGTGCCATTGTTTGTGACCGTCGTGCCTGCGACTTGCATTAGTTGGCCGTTCAGGTTGAGGGTCGTGCCTGGATTGATGCTAACGTTGCCCAGGAAGTTAGCCTGCCCGGTCAGTGCAACCGCCTTATTATTTGTGGTGTTGTCGATCACGAAGTCCGGCACCAGTCCGTTAATCCTGAACGTGAAGTCGCCACTGTTACCGTTGGTCGCGCCGGTGCCGATATTCAGGGTGCCCCCTGTATAAGTAGCCGTGCCCAAAACAGCCCAATCGCGCCGGTTGTTCGCCAGTGCTGTCGAGTTTATCTGCACTATAGTGATACTGCCACCGCTCATGATGAAGGAGCTACCGGTTCCTGTTGCAAATGACGCTACGAGCGAAGCTGAGTTTCCGACCTTCGCCACGTTCACGCTGCCGCCCGTTTGGTTGTAAGTTATGGGGTTGGCCGTTTGCAACTTCCCTGCGACGTTGACCGTTCCGCCCTCGATTGTGTAGACAGCTCCCGGTCCCCGCGCTCATGTTATTGTTGGCTGCTATGCCTACGTTGAAAGTGCCTGTAGTTATCCTCAGTGTGCCGTTGTTGGTGGCCGAGCCGCTCTGCCCGGCAACGGTGGCGCTCGCGTTATTCAGCCGGAAAGCGCCTGTAGCAGGAATAATATAGCCGGCAGCATTAAGTACAGGATTGCTGAAGGGATTGCTGCCGGCTATCTCGAACGTGCCGTTGGCGATGCTGAGGAACCCTAAGGTGTTCGCTCCCTGCACAGTGATGGTGCCGCCGGGTGTGAAGGTGAGTACTGAGGAGCTATCTGTGCCTTTGTTCAGGTGTACGCCGCCGGTGCTGCCCACGAGCTGGCGCAGATTGAGCGTGCCGGTGCCCGCGTTTGTGAATCCGGCGCTATTGGTGCCTGTGAAAACGATGCCCGCGCCCGCAGTGTTGGCGGATGTGCTGAAGTCGATGGTACCGTTGTTGGTAAGACTGCCCCCTACCGACAGAATGTGGTTGTTGATGCTGCCCGACGGCCCTGTCTGGAAGGTAGCCCCCGCAGCCACCGTCACGTCTTGCACGACCGTGATGGTGCGGGCGACTGTGGTATTGAATTGCAGCACGCCCGATGTGCCCTGGCCGACGATGAGGCTGTTACAATTCGCGGCTACGTCAATTATGACCAGGGCGCCGTCAGCGATGGTTACATTGTCGGTGGTGGCCGGCACAACTCCGCCAACCCATGTTGTCGGACTGCTCCAATTTCCGCCTGCCGCCGTAGAGATGATGTTACCTGTGGTTGTGGAGGCCTGGTCGCCCTTGGAGTAGACAGCATCTGGGGATAAGTACGATGGCTTGCCTGGTACTTCATGAACGGCCGGGGCCGGTAGGCACAGCACGAGCAACAGCAGGGTCACAAAGATCAGCCGGCCGTGAGCTTGCTTGTTCATTTGTTCCCCTCGCCTTGAGCTGGTTATTCTCGAATAAGCGGCAGCACAAATCCACGGTCTCTATCAGAGATCATGATACTGAAGGATGCTCTACGGCAGCCGAAACAATGCGTGCGGAGTATAGCAGATTATAGTTGCGAAGTCAAGAGTAAATGCATTTGTTTTGCTTCAGCTTTGCTTGACACCTTAGTTGCCTGAGCTTACAATTGGACAACCTCTGAACTCAGGAGCCATAGCCATGCCTGGAGATAAAGTCAACTCGAACGGACGCGCAAGTCTGACGATCAAGGAGCTTCCTGCCGATGGGCGGCCCCGCGAGAAGCTGAAAGCGTTAGGCCCAGGCTCGCTTTCGGACGCGGAGTTGCTGGCGATCATCCTGCGTATGGGCACGCACGGCGAGAGCGTGGTAGACCTGTCGAACCGCCTCCTCGTGACCTATGGCGGGTTGGCCGGGTTATCCCGCGTGTCCTTCAGCGGCTTGTGCGACGTGCATGGCCTGGGCGAGGCCAAAGCTTGCCAGCTAAAGGCGGCGCTTGAGATGGGTAGGCGTCTGCTGCTCGCCCAGCCCGAAGAGCGATTGCAAGTGCGCTCACCAGCCGATCTGGTGCCGATTCTCATGCTGGAAATGGGCCCACTAGACCAGGAGACGCTGCGGGTGGTGCTCCTGAATACCAAGAACCAGGTGATAAAGTTCAGCGACGTCTATCGCGGATCACTCAACTCGTCGCTGGTGCGCGTGGCCGAGGTATTCAAAGAAGCGGTGCGCGTGAACGCCGCGGCAATTATCGTGGCCCACAACCACCCCAGCGGCGACCCCACTCCCTCGCCCGAGGACGCACGCGTGACCGAGCAGATCGTGGCAGCGGGTAAGCTCCTGGAGATCGAGGTGCTCGACCACCTCGTAATAGGCGAGCGCACCTACGTCAGCCTGCGCGAGAAGAGGCTGGGGTTCAAGTAGCCCAGAACCAGGGATCAGGAGAAAGGGCTGTTTCTAACAAAGATTAGGGCATTACTTCGTTCATCATCTCATCAATGTCCTTGTAACCTCGCATTAGATCCTGAAGCGTTCGATATTCTGTCTTTGGATCTGCCAAGTGGCGAGTTCTATAAATAGCATCCGACGAATGAGCCACGCCCAACATCGCAGACCAGGAGCTATCTGCAAAGACGGCCCACCAACCATGCTATAATCATCGTATGACTGCCTTTATCGTACAAAATGAGCTGGAAAGACTGCTGGTGCAGGCGACTACGGATATTGGTGCATACCCGGCCTTCTATCGTGCTTTTCTCGACAGCACGATGCTTGTGATCGGCAATGTCCCAAGCGCACAGGTGGACAGCAGCGGGCTTGGTGTAGCCAAGGTGGAGGATGTGCAGTCGGTTGTGCAGATGCGAGACTCGCAGGGCAACTTTGTTATCCCGGTCTTCTCCTCTTTCCCACGTTTGCAGGAGACACAGGCCGGGCGTGTTACCTGTCTACAGCTAAAGGGCAGAGAACTCCTGGAACTATTGGGTACTGAGAAGCCTCTCGTGCTTAATCCCGCGTCCCAGTACTCGAAAGAGTTTACGCCGCGAGAGCTTGTCGCCCTCCAGGACGGCACTATGTTCAAGGACCCGGAGCACCAAACATACGCGCCGGATGCAAAGGTGCAACCGGGACTGCCCGCAGGTTACCCTGAGGAACTGGTAGACGCCCTCAAAAGCCTCTTTGCACGCTATCCGGACATAACAAGAGCCTACCTGGTGAGCATCGACCCTCCGGATTCCGCCGCTTCCGCCAGGCTCCCCCACCCGATAGTAGGCATAGACCTTACCAGCAACTGGTTTGACATCGTACGCGACGCGGGCCTGGTAGCGCGAGAAATAATCGGCAATGACCAGTACGTGGACTTCCTGCCTCTGCGCCAGGGTGACGCTCTCTCCGACTATATGTTACGCAACCTGGAGCCTTTCTACATCGGGAGTGCAGAGTCCGAACTTCAAGGTTGAAAGGCCCGACTGCTCTCGTGCTTCTCTCACTCCCACCTATGCAATCTTGGATCTTCCTCACCTTGCCGCTTCGTTCCCATAACGGTTTTGACGATACCTTGACTCTCTTCGTGTACTGGTAATGGCTTTGTGAGCATAGCTTATCAGCCTACACCGGTTTGCGGGTAGAACTTAGTGCATATTCATGAAAGATATTGGGAATAAAGAGTTTTGGGGGACACCACCAAACCCCCGGCAGGGGAGTACCCCTGCACCCTCTTGCACAAGATCTCTCGTGAACCTGCAGTAGGGGCTAGGGGTCCTGGACCGCTCGGGACGCTCTGGCTCTATTTGGAACGGCATTATACGAGTGCTATTGTCCGGGCCAAGGGGCAATGCCGGGACTAAAAGCTTCCAACCGTTTATTGCGGCCTCATGTATAATCAAACTCACCGACGTTCGTTTGCTTTCATTATGCAGGAGGGTTTAGTGTGTCCAGGCGAGTATTGTCCTATGTGCTAGTCGTGCTGATCACGCTGGTCTTATCTGAAGTATTTCACCCGCTGGCCGCTTTGCAGACATTGGCACAGGGCACACAGGGCTGCCGGACTTTCGAGGCAACGGGTAAAACGGTGTGCGGGCGTTTCCTTCAATACTGGGCCGATCATGGCGGGATCGTCCAGCAGGGATATCCCATTACCGGCGAGTTCCAGGAAGTAAGTGACCTTAATGGCCAGACCTACACAGTCCAGTATTTCGAGCGCGCCGTGTTCGAATACCACCCTGAAAATGTGCCGCCGTATGATGTGCTTCTTTCGCAATTCGGCACAATCCAATTGAGGGAGAAGTACAACGGGCACGATCCGTCCCTAGGTGGTACCCCCGTGCCCACCTTCCAGCCCCAACCACCGGCGCAACCGACACAAACCGGTCAGCCATAGCAATAAGCTCGTATAGTCAGTGCAAGGCTAGAGAGACGAGCTTTACAGGCCTCTGCTCTATTTTATCTGGTGGTACAACACGGCGGCCACTATCGTGGCCCATAACCACCCCGGCGGCGACCCTACCCCTTCGCCCGAGGACGCCCGCGTGACCGAGCAGATCGTGGCAGCGGGCAAGCTCCTCGAAATCGAAGTGCTCGACCACCTCGTAATAGGCGAGCGCACCTACGTCAGCCTGCGGGAGTAGAGGTTGGGGTTCAAATAATAATTACGAATTACGAATTACGAATTACGAATTATATAAGCTGAACGCAATCCGCAATCCGCAATCCGCAATCCGCAATTGAGAGGTCCGCAATCGGCCTGTCCTGCTTTTTGTCCTACTTTTGTCATGGTATTTGTCCCACCCACGATGGCGAAATCGCTGCTACAATTGGCCCAAGCGCGAGTAGAATGCCGGGCGCCGGGCATCGCGTCTTTTATGGTTGGCGCTTCGCTGAAGGGAGAGGATTACAATGATACGAAACCCATTCAACCTTAGAACAAACAGCTTTTTCGCAACCGGCACAGCGGACAGGTGGAAGTCATTGGCGGCCTTCATTGCTTTGATGCTCCTGCTGGTGTCAGGGCTTGTGTTCGTTGGGGGTAACGCGCTGGCGGGAGCATCTCCGGGCGGTCTCACACAGGCCGGCGATGGGACCGATGGAGGAGTGACGCTGCCCAGCTGCGGGCCAAGCTGGGTGATTGTGCAAAGCAGCCTTGACGGCGGTGCGGTTTCCGAGTCCCGACCGGGCGGAGCCGTAATCCTGCCTGACGAGCTCTGGGGCGTATCGGCGCTGTCCAGCAGCGACGCCTGGGCGGTAGGAGACGGCCCAGGACAGGTTAGCGACGAGGCTGCTACGCTTGTAGAGCACTGGAATGGCAGCGCGTGGACCTATATGTCTAGCCCGAGCCCCGGCACGGTGCAGAATACCCTCAAGGGAGTAGCGGCAGCATCGGCCAGTGATGCCTGGGCAGTAGGTTACGACGATGCTGCGCCTGGAACGCTCATAGAGCACTGGAACGGCAGCGCCTGGGGTGTGATTACTCCAACCACCGGGTCCGGCGCTCTCTCTGCTGTGGCGGCAGTGGATGCCAACGATGTGTGGGCAGTGGGCGCGGGTTCCGGCACGCTGGTAGAGCACTGGAACGGTAGCACCTGGGCGCAAGTGAGTAGCCCTAGCCCGGGCACAGGTGGCGGCCTTGCCAGCCTTGCTGTAAGGTCTGCACACGATATTTGGACTGTCGGATATTACTATGATGGCAGCGTAATCAAGACCCTCATAGAGAATTGGAACGGCACTATCTGGAGAATTATCCCCAGTCCTAACCAGGGCACGAGCGACAACAGGCTCAATAGTGTATCGATAGCAGGTGCAAATAGCATCTGGGCGGTGGGCACATATGCTGTCAGTGGTACTTCAAAGACGCTAATTGAGCACTGGAACGGCACAGCCTGGACGATAATCTCCAGCCCCAACGAGGGTACGAGCAACAATGTCCTGAGCGGTGTGGCAGCGGTGGCGCTCAATGACGCCTGGGCCGTGGGGAGTTATTACGACGCAGGCGTGGGCGCGATCCAGACGCTGGCGGAGCATTACAATGGCTCCTCGTGGAGTATCGTCTCCACCCCAAACGGCAACGTCTACAATAACCAGCTTGCAGCGATTGCAGCCGCCTCCCCCAATGATTTCTGGGCTGTGGGCAGTTCTGCTAGCTCTATCTCCAGGCTTTGGTGGCGATGCCCTTATCGAACGTTATAACCCCTGCTCCTCTGCCACGCCTACCGCCACGCCCGTTTCTTCATGTTCCATCCAGTATAGCGACGTGCCACAGGGCAGCACCTTTTACGCCTACGTGCATTGCCTGGCCTGCCATGGTATCGTTTCCGGGTACCCCGATGGTACTTACCGGCCCGGCAATCCCGTTTCAAGAGGCCAGCTTGCCAAGATGGTGTCCAACTCGGCGGGTTATAACGAGGCGCATACTACCGCGACTTTCGTTGATGTGCCTGTAGGCTCGACATTCTTCCAATTTGTCGAAAGGCTTGCTTCGCGGGGCTTCGTGTCCGGATACGCGTGCGGTGGTGTGGGAGAGCCGTGCCCTGGCACATACTTCAGGCCCAATGCTTTTGTAACCAGAGCTCAGACAGCTAAGATCGTGGCGACAGCCAGGGGCTATGCGCCGCCCCCGCCCGGCCAGCAGACTTTCCAGGATATAGCTCCAACCAGCACCTTCTGGCAGTGGATAGAGGAGCTTGCATCGCATGGTGTGATCCAGGGCTACGGTTGCGGCGGTGTGGGCGAGCCATGTGTGCCGCCCACCAACCGGCCCTACTTCAGGCCCAACGCAAACGTCACAAGGGGGCAGGCTGCCAAGTTTGTCCAGGTGACATTCTTCCCGAGCTGCGTCGTTGAGTAGTCGTGTGACCAGGTTGTCAGCCGGTATTCCCCATCAAAGTGGGACAGAGTCATACTCTGTCCCACTTTGATGGGGAATACCGGCTCTCGGGTACGACAGCCCCTGGAATTGATGGTACAATATCGCCTGTGAAAACTTCCATCAATACGTGGCTTTCGATGCGAACGGCAAGAAAGGTTCCGGAAGTTCTGATTTACTTCTGGACCATCAAATTACTGACCACGGCCATGGGCGAGTCAACCTCAGACTACCTGGTACATACTATTGATCCGGTCATTGCCGTTGTGCTCGGCGGTATTGGTTTCGCGGCTGCTATGGTACTGCAGTTTTCGGCGCGCAAATATGTAGCGTGGATATATTGGCTTGCTGTTACTATGGTCGCCATTTTTGGAACTATGGTGGCCGATGTGCTACACATCGTGTTAGGAATCCCGTATCTCGTATCCACGGTGGCCTTTGCGATAGCGCTTACCGTTATCTTTTACATTTGGTATAAAACCGAAAAGACCTTATCAATTCATAGCATCTACACGCCGCGCCGCGAGCTATTTTATTGGATAGCTGTTGTAACAACATTCGCTCTCGGTACGGCTGCCGGCGATATGACTGCCATTACCCTTGGTTTAGGTTACTTCGCGTCAGCTGTTTTGTTTGCCATATTGTTTGCTATTCCTCTCCTAGCCCACCGGCTGTTCGGTGCCAGGGAGGTCCTTACCTTTTGGGCCGCCTATATTGTAACAAGACCGCTTGGAGCCTCGTTTGCCGATTGGTTTGGAAGGACACCGGATCTAGGGGGCCTCGGGTTTGGTACCGGGCGAACCAGCATAGTATTAGCTATTCTAATAATCGTGCTCGTTGGTTATCTCACCGTCACCCGCAAGGATATAAAGAGCGAACAAGATAGCTTAGCGGTCGTTTGAATCCCTCATTCAAGACTTGACACTGGTTACGGCCTGACGTACAGGAGTGGCCCTTTCTGCCAGACGCTCCTGCCGAGAGAAGGCATGTAGAACTGCTGCCATACCTGCTGGCGCTCGCGCCCATCGGGGGTCATGACAGGCTCGTCTACATCCTGGCTGAGGAAGACGGGCGGGGCGTTGCTGCCGGGCTGAGGCAGATTGTTGTCGTTAGGGGCCAGCGGCGGCAGCCACCGTCCATCGGCCGTGATGATGCCTTGCAAAGGCGTGGGCGTGGGGATTGCGGGTTGCGGGTTACGGATTACGGACTGTGAATGAGGAGGAGCCGCGGACTGAGTTGCTGCGACTGCCGGTTGCTCGGTGCCGGTCGGCAATCCGCAATTCGCAAGTTGCGGTCCGCAATCCGGGCTGGGAGTGACCGTTTCCGTCGGCGTCGGGGTCGCTGTGTCGGTGGGCGTCGGGGTTGATGTTGGCGTAAAGGTTGGGGTGATAGTGGGAGTGAAGCTGGGATAGGGAGTGGGTGTATCGCCGACTGCGCCGGACCTGAAGAAGCGGTCAACCGAGTTGGCGATGCCCCAGGCCACCTTATCCTGCTCCTGGGCCATCACTTGCCGGTCGAGGGGATTGGTCACGAACCCCATCTCGATGAGGGCTGCAGGCACTCTCGGGTCGATAGCGTGGTTATAAGTAATGGGGTTGAAGGCATAATAATCGGCCATTGCCACGCTGGTCACGGGGTCGGTGGGCAGGCCTGTCGCTTTGCCGTATTCCTCGTAGAAAATGCCCACGAACTTGTCCGAGGCGGGCACGGACACCCAGGGGGCAACCGCTTTGAATCCCCGCATACCCGTCCAGACGTTGCCGTCGGCATGGATTGCCAGGAAGAGGTCGGTAGTGTAGCTGACCGGCACCGTTGCGTCGAGTATCTCCACGTTGAAGCCCCGGTCGGCCAATAATTGCGCGGTCCGCCGTGTGACCCCTATGTTCAGATCAACCTCCGACACCCCACCGCCAAAAGCGCCCGTGTCGCCGGCGAGGTGCTGTAGCTCGATGGGCAAATCCTGGATATTCCAGTGGCCCGCCTGTAAAGTCACCCAGCGCCGCCCCGCGTGGCTCTCCGGCACGTCGACAGGCCCGCCCACCCGGTTAGCCGCCGGTGACAACGGCGGAATGGGCGCCGCTGTTGGAGCTGCAACGGCTACGACTTCCGTTGGCGCGAGAGCGGTTGGAGCCTCAGGTTCCACAGGCGTAGCAGTACGGGTATCGTCCGGCGGTACAAGATGGGCCGTTTGGGTAACAACGGGGGCCGGCTCAGCAAGCTTCACGGTGGCAGTTGCATACCCGGAGCGCGTGGGCGACGGCTCATTAGTCGATGAGGCCGCAAGGCTTTGCGGAGTCCCGGTTGCTAGCCGACCTGTCGAAGCCTTCACCCCACCCTGAAAGACAGGTGAAATAAGGGCGCTGCCTGCTCCGATGATGAGAGCCAGTAGCGCCAGCAAAGCCAATAGCGCATAGAGGGGGCGATGGCGCATGGGCGAAGCTAATCTTGAATTCTAATTTTGAATTTTGAATTAACGATCTAATTCAAAATTCGAAATTCGAATTCAAGATTACGATTTACCAGTCGTACCTGTAGCGTTCTTCTTTCCAGGGGTCGCCGCGCATGTGGTAGCCGGCGTCCTCCCAGAAGCCCGGTTCGTCTTCGGCCAGGTATTCGAGGCCGCGCACCCACTTGGCGCTCTTCCAGAAGTAGAGGTGAGGCACGACCAGGCGCATGGGCCAGCCGTGCTCGTCGGTGATGTCCTCGCCGTTATTCTTGTAGGCGAAAATGACGTTGGGAGCAAGGAGGTCCGCGATGGGCAGGTTGGTGGTGAAGCCCTGGTCGGCGTGCACCAGCACAAACTTCGCTTCAGGCTTCGGCTTGACCAGGTTGTGAATCTCCATGTAGGGGATTCCCTCGAAGACGTTCTCAAATTTGCTCCAGCGCGTCACGCAGTGGATATCGACCGACTGAGTCTTACCGTGAGGCAGGGCGAGAAATTCTTCGTAGCTCCAGGTCATCGGGTTCTCCACAAGGCCAAAGACGCGGAAGTTCCACTTCTGCAAAGGCGTATGAGGCACGCCTCCGTAGTGCAGTACGGGCCACTTCTCGGTGAGCGATTGTCCAGGCGGCAGCCGCTTCGCCAGCTCGTCGCGGTCGTACTTGCGCTCAGGCCGCACCCGGTTCAATATATTATCAAGCATCTTTCTTATCCTTTTGTTCGATCATGTCGATATATGGGTATTATCGTGAGGCGTAATGGAATGCAGGTGCCTACATTGTACACTCCGCCATGTCACGCGTCCATTCGAGAGGCGCTTCAACGCTCTCCCGAGTGCTGCGTGATTCCCGCGTGAGGCGGAGGGTGCCTTCGTAGCCGAAGAAATAGCCGACCAGCGGCTGCCAGAGCATCAATTCGACATGTATTGTATCTTCACGATCCTGGTCGGTCCATTGGCTATGGTGAACCACTCCTAGCGCCCACCGCCAGACCAGGTCAGGCAGCCAGATAAGGCGCTTGCCTACTCGCAACGCTACTCTTGTCGTGTCCAGAGTAAAGGTAGTCGGTGGTCGAAACCGCGACCTCCACATGATAAAGATAATCTTCCTGGGGCCGACCAGTTCTCCTGTCTGGCCGAAAGAAGGGTTGTATACAACGGTTGTACGGAAGCGGACCAATCTCTTTGGAAAATAGAAGGTGCGGACATATCTGTGAACAGGTCTTCCCGAGCGACCGCGCCGAGCGATAATACGCAGGGTCATTGGGACGTCGCGACCCTTTTCGGGCACGAGGATGCCACACTTGCCCAGCGCCCACATCAAGGGACCCAGCCAGGCCGGCTTGTGCCACACCCGGTGCATTTTGCCTTTCAGCACAACGTCAAACGGGTCGTCCGGCGAGGCGTAGAATTGCTCGCGCAATGCATATGGAACCGCGTCTCCGTGCGGGGCAAAAATCGGCTCGAAAGGAGAAAAGAGGGGGTTATGGCGGCTCAATGTGCGCTCAACCACTTTAAGCAGGCTCTTTCACAGGATAATAGCTCCGACCCACCCGACAGCCAGGACCAGAGCGCCAATCTCCAGCAGGAGCGACATGGTCTTCAGGCGAATATGACGAAGCTTGAATAGCACTATGCCGGCGACCATGAAGATTGTTCCAATCAAAAGGCCCGGAAGATACCATTCGGGCCTGTAAATCAAGAAGGACCAGAGTGCCAGGGTGGCGGCCGCAGCCAACCCAAAAGCTGTCCAGCAAAGCACGAGGGAGCGTGCCAATCCGAGGCGATGGGCCAGTCCGCGCACGCCGGCCTCTGTGTCAGTCTCGATGTCGGGGATGGTATCCGCAAGATGTATGCCGAGGACCAGTATCGCCGCGACAGGTATGACCCAAAGGAGCTGGCCTGGGAAATCGCCTGAAGTGTGCACGCCTGCCCACGCCCATAGCGGCAGCGTAGGGAAGGCGATACAGAATGGCAGCCAGGAGAGAGCTGTGTATTTTAGCCCGGCGTCGTACAGCAGCCCTCCGCCAAGGCCCACGGCGGTCAGGAGCACGAACAAGATACCGAATGGTAGAGCCAGCAATATGGCAGCGATTCCAAGTGCGGCTCCCACTCCCAGGGCAAGTCGCGGGCTGATTATTCCCGAAGCCACGGGCTTATCCGCTCGCCCGCGGTCCATCTGCCTATCAAAATAGTCGTTGAAAGCCGAGATAGAGAATTGCCTGCATACCTCGATCGCGAGGAGATAAAGCAGAAGGCCGATTGCCGGCAACCCGCGCGCTGCCAGCAAGATGAACGCGCCCGATGCCAGCACGGTCATCAGCGAGGGCAGGGGGTGGAGGATTTGCCAGAAGTGAGAAATGAGAAATGAGAAATGAGAAGTGGGGTCGTACGGCGACCTCACCTCCGGCTTCTTATCTTCTCCTTCTGATATGTCATCTCTCACTTCTCGCTTCTCATATCTCATTCTCGTTCCCCACGAGTCCATCCAGCCGGCGTACCATAGCCTCGAGAATAGTGTCGTCCTTCTCAGTTATCCCTAGCTCGGCAGCGGCCTCCGCCAGTATGGCGATAGGACCACTGTCTAATTGCGGATTGCGGATTGCGGATTGCGGATTACTAACTTTCGCTAACTCGTAATTCGTAATTCGTAGTTCGTAGTTCGCCGGAGGGACGTGTACGCTCTCTGTTGTGCCGCGTAGGCTGACGAGGAACTCCAGGTAACCTCTGGCGGCGCCCTCCAGAGTATGGTGCTCGGCCACGTAGCGGCGCGCCAATTCCGACATGGCTTGTCGAACGTCGGGACGGCGTGCCAGCAAAAGGAGGTATTCGAGCAGCAATTCTTCTTCGATGTCACCTATATCTATCTTGCCTGCTGCATCGTCGGGCAACTCTTCAAAGGAGCCGGTGCGAGACACAAGCACCGGCACGCCCGCTCCCATGATCCTGAGCAGCGAGGCAGAAGTCTCGCCCGCGGTTGGGAAGCGCAGGTTCAGGCAGACGTCCGAGGCGGCGAGGTAGAGCGATAGCTCCTCTTGCGACACGTATCCGGTGCTCTTCACCTTGTCCGAGAGGTCGAGCATATCGATTTGCAGGCTCGGGTCGTAGTTGGGCGAGCGGCTGCCCACGAGCAGGTAGAGAGCGTTGGGCACCTCCATCAGCAGTGCCTTGAACGCGCGAAGCGTGGCAGACACGCGCTTGTATGGGTTGAGGTGCCCGACAGATGTTATAAGGAAGGTATCAGGGTCAATTCCGAGCCGTGCCCGCGCAACGTGCTTCGGGATCAGCGGCGGCAACGGCACGCCCATCGGCACAACACGCAGGGGCACGTCGGGACGCACCTGCCGGACTAGCTCTTCCATGTGGCGGCTGTGAACGATAAGCCCGGCCGCTTTTTCGATGACTTCGTCGCTCAGGGGATATTTGAACAGGGCTTCCGGGAACTGCCCGAGCATCACACGCCGGGCTGCTTCTCGCCCCTCTTCTCCGTAACGCCGCTCCATGAGGCCCATATATTCTTTGCGCCTCCCGCCATTCAACGTCATCCATATGCGGAGATGGTGCAAGATGAACTCGTGCAAAACGACCACGCCGGGATATTGGAGCAATTCTTCGTAAACATAAGCGTGCGCCGGCGAATTGCCCATCTGGTAGATGATCGAGTCGTACCGAGGGCGCTAGACGCCCAAAGGATCGCCCCGGAAGCACGTCGAACGTGCTCGCAATCCGGGGGTTGGAAGGCCTGTATCCCTTGTCGATGAACAAGTCGATGTCAACAGAGCTACCGCCCACCGTGGCCCCATGCATAGCCTCCAGCAATTCCTCGCTGTAGTCGGATATGCCTGACTGTATGGGGTTAAGGGGGAGAAAAAGGCTATTTTCATCTGCAATCGTCATCGACTATCTGACGTCCTTGGCCAAGTAGCCAGATACGCATAAACCAAATGTACAGGAGAAACCTCAGTTGGTGGCTTCCAGCAATGTATCCACCACTTTGTCCCAGGTGATACCCATTACCCGCTCCCGGCCCGCCTGGCCAAGGCGAGCGGCTTCTTCCGGATTGTCCATGAGGTGCTTGATCGAAAGGGCGATCGAGGCGGGGTCGGGAGGCGTGATGAGGCCACCCTTGCCGTCCTCCACGAATTCCAGTACCCCACCCGAATCTGTTGTCGTGACGACAGGGCGCGCCGCGGTAAGCGCTTCGACGGTGCCGTACCCGTAGTCTTCGTCTATGGGCGCGTAATAGACCGCGCGGGCGTTGGCGTACAGACGTGATACGTCCTGGTCCGAGACAAAGCCCGCGAACTCGACGCGACCCGATATGCCCAGGTCCTGCGCCTTACGCTTGAGCGCGTCAGCATCCGGCCCCGTACCGGCTATTACGGCTCGAACGCCGGGTGCGCCCGCCAGTGCATCGAGCAGCAAGCCAACACGCTTGGCGGCGTCCAGGCGGTTTATGGATAGGACGTAGTCGCCGTATGGACCTGGTTCTAGATGAAGGCCGGAGCGTACCGGTGGATAAAGGGGGGTGCCTTCCAGGCCGTTGAAGCGCTGGAGACGGGCCGCCACGTTTCGCGAGATTGTGAATATCTTGCGGCTCTCGGCCAGGGCCGTGCGGTCCATCTCCTGGGTGGCGCGGCGAATACGCACATCGTCAGGCGCGCCTGTGAAATCGGACATGGGCGTGCCGTACCAGTCGTAAATCTGGCGGAACTGATGGACGAGCCAGGTCACTTTCCGTGGGTGCTTTACCACGTAGGAGGGCCACTTGGTGCAGATCGCTATATCGACAGGCTGCCCATCAGCTTCGGTAATGTCTACCAGCCTCCAGGCCAGCGCTGACGAGATAATCTGCGTGTGAGGATACCACTTGTAAGGCAGGGCGATTACCTCGACCTTGTGCCCGCGAGCCACAAGAGCCTCGCGCAGCCCGTCGACCAGGACCTCGTTTCCCCCGTACACAAACGGCACCTGGGCTGTGCAGATGGCTATCCGCAAGGCGAAGCGTGGAGCGTAAAACGTAAAACGTAAAACGTAAAGGGCAATTCTAAGCTTTACGTTTTACGTTTTACGTTTTACGTTTTCCCTTCCTCCTTCAACAAAGCTTGCTCCAGCGTGGAGAGGCGCTCTTCGAGGTCCTGCCATTCACGGGTCATGCGCTCCTGGTAGGCAAGCATCTCGACCGTGGTGCGCGCGACCGCGGAGTTGAAGCGGTTTTGCTGCTCCACTATCGGGTTGATATACCAGCGGAGTAAGATGCGCACGAGGCGCTTGGTGTATGCGTTCAAGCGCCCCAGGATGCGCGTTTCCCAGGTGATTGGCAGGTGCGCCGATACGAACCAGGTGTCGTTTACCGTTTCGACGCTGCGTCGCAGCTCGGCCAGATTGAGAGCGTGGGGATCGCTTGTGTCAGCGACAGACATGCGTGCACGGCGCTGTCGAATCTGCTCGCGCAGCTCAGAGAGTAAGGTGGCCACGTCGGGCTTCTGTGCGTTCTCTGTCTTCACAATGCTCCGTGAAAGGTGAGACTTGGGACGGAACCGCCAAGACGCAAAGGACGCCAAGGCTCGCCAAGGTTTTTAATGTCTAAGACCATAATAACCTCTCTGATCTCGCCACTCTGTGACCCAAACAATAGAAAACGTGCCGAGACTTCGCGTCCTTTGCGTTCACGTTTCACGTTTTCTGCTCCAGCGCCTCTAACCGAGCACGGAGATCCTCCAGCTCAATTGAGATGTCTTCGGAAGTGGCCCCGGCCTGCTTCGAAATGAGACCGGAGGTCAGCATGGATTGCACTCCGATGCGGGCCTGCACTTCGGCCAGTTGCTGCGAAAGCTCGCGTACGGTCCGCGCCAGCGAGGCATTGTAGTCGATCTGTTTCTGGATCGTGGGCCAGACGTACCAGCGGCTGAACAGGTTGCGGATGCGGTCGCCCAGTGACGAAGAATCGTGCCTTATCGGGTTATGGTAGGCGCGCTCGTAGACCTGCCAGCCCAGACATCATTTCGTTGACGTTGTTCTTCATGGTTTCCCATTCGTAATCGAGCTGCGCCACCGTGTCGGTATGCCTGGGGCTATCGGCCAGCCTGTTGTCCAGGAGGGCTAGCGAGGCCTTGCGGTCCTCAGGCGGCATATCCCCCACCACTCGAGCAGCCTCGGCAGGGAGAAAATCGAGCATGACCTGCTCCGGCGAGTAGTGCTTCACTACGAAGCGGAGACGATTGGCGTGATAGAAGCTGTAGTAGAGCGTACCCTTGCGATCCAAAGTGACAGTCTCTTCGTGGTAAGCCAGGGCCGCAGGCTGGTAGATTGTACTGAGGCCCTCCTTTTCTGCGCGCCAGCAAAGGTCAACATCTTCGTAATAGACGGGGAAGAATTCCTCATCGAAGAAGCCGAGGTGTCGACCCACATCGCGCCTCATCGCCAACGCCGCACCCGTGACGAACGACACAACTTTGCGCAAATTATACTGGCCGTTGTCGATGTCGCCCCGCCCGATCTGGTCCACAGTGGCCAGGGGATAGTGGACCATCCCTCCCGCGTGCTGCAGCGTCTTACCGTCCGGGTAGAGGATTTTGCTGCCAACAATGCCCACCTCGTCGTGCGCGAGCGTGGATACCACAGCCTTCATCCAGCCGGGATCGAGCCGCACGTCGGGATTGACAGTTGCAACAATGTCGCCGCTCGCCGTAAAGAGGCCCACGCTCGCCGCGCCTGCGAATCCTTTGTTGTCGGGCAATTCTACGAGGTCGATGTTCGGGAAGCGCCGCCTGATAAGCTCCACGCTCCCGTCGGTGGAGGCGTTGTCGACCACGATGATTTCGACCTGTGGGTAGTCAAGCGCAAGCAGCGACTTCAAGCAGCGCTCAATATGTGCCGCAGTGTTGTAGCTGACCACGACAACAGAGGCGCTTGGATGTTCGTTTGAAGAGAGGTTTTCGGTAATCATAGGGAGGTTGGGAGTATTATAAACATAAAATGTAAAACGCAAAACATAGAGACGTAAACGCAAAGACGCGAAGAGCTCTTCGCGTCTTTGCGTTTACGTCTCTATGTTTCTACTTCCCGATAAATCTCCGCGATCCGCGCTATTTTGTGGTCCCAGGTGTGCTCGGCGAGCACTTTGCGGCGGCCTGCTTCGCCCATGGAGTGGGCGGCTTCCGGCCTTGCCTAGCAGAAGCTGGATGCGGTTGGCGAGGGCCGGCACGTCGCCGAACTCGACCAGGTAGCCATCAACACCGTCGGTGACCACCTCAGGCACGCCCCCGGCCAGTGCGCCTATTACCGGCACGCCGTTGAGCCATGCCTCCAGGTAGACGATACCGAACGAGTCGGTACGCGAGGGCATGCAGAAGACCTGACCGGCTGCCTGAAGGTCGCGCTTGTCTTGATCCGAGATGAAGCCCAGCCAGCGGCAGCGCTCACGTACGCTCTCCGGCAGCCTTTCGTAATAATCCTTGAACTTGTCGAGCATAGTAGAGCCTGCCATCAGAAAGGTGGCGTCCACGCCCCTCTCCCACACACGCTGCATGGCCTCGATCGTGTGCACCGTCCCTTTGTCGTAGGCCGCCGCTCCGATATAGTAGACAATCGGCCCCTCCACGCCGTATTTATGGCGGAAGCGGTCGCCGTTGCCGCCGACCACCTCGTACGGGTTCACGCCCACGCCGACGCGCTCCATTTTCTTCGCCGGCACACCCAGGCTTGCCAGGAAATCTCGCTCAAGGCGGGTCTGCACAATAATCTTAGCAGCGCGGCGCTCAAGATCGATCTGGTGGGGCATGCTGTAATAGCGGCTGATGCTGTTGTCGCCCGGCTCGCCGAGGTGGGTGAACGGGGTGATGACATGGGGAATACCCACCCGCTCGGAGTAGCGTGCCGCCGAGCTGATCATCGACTCGAAAGGGATATTAGTGGTGTGCACCAGGTCGAACGCACCGGGCCGGAGCGTTGTCAGGGCGCGCTGGAGGTCAGGAACCCAGGGCGTGAGGCCCGCCATCCTGTAGAGAAGAGAGACAGGATGAACCGGAAGGGCGCTCAATTCCGCCATCCCCCTACGCCACGCCCTGTAGTAGATTGGCGGTAAGGGGAGGTGCCTCACCTTGAACCGGCGGATACGCACTCCATTGTGGGTGTCGTGCCGTGCCTCTATCCGCCTCGCTTTCTTCGTCCAGAAGTAATCGAGGTCCCATGCGTCGGTGGTCCACACCTCGACGCGATGGCCGGCGCGTGCAAGCCTCTCCGAAAGCTCCTTGAAGTAAAGCTCCGAACCGCCGATGTATGGGTAGTAGCGTTGGATAATGTGGAGTATTCGCATGTGATGCTGCTTACTGCTTGCTGCATCACATATCTTGCAATAAAAAGGGCGGCCCAACAAGCCGCCCATAGACGCGGCCCTCGCGGCCGTATAGTTCCGATCAACTTGAGCTTACAAGTATGCTCTGATCGGCAACGTAATCTCGCCTGATTACGTCAGTCAGGCTTGTAACAGGAATGGAAGGGTAGAGGCATCGGCTTTCTGTCGCATCGAACGACATTTTCCTGGTATCCATGACCACCCCTGACGCGATTTGTCGCGCCATTGTCGGGCTCATCGGGCGCATGAGCACAGACATAATCCGCATCATCGGCAGCGGCACGTGGCTTACCTTGCCAGTCTTGCCGGCCACATCCTGGAAAACGCGCTCGAATTGGTTCATGCTAAGATTCTGGGGCCCGCCGACCTCCACTACCTTGTCGCGCAGGCCAGGGTCAATCACGGCCAGCTCGACAAACCTGGCAACATCGGACGCTGAGACGAAGTTGATTGGGTTGTCGCCTCGCCCAAAGACGGTGGTTTTCCCGCTCTTGAGGAGCGGTGCGCCTATCATCTGCGCCCATAACTCCATATAGGCGGTTGGCCGGATAATGGTCCAGGCAAGCTTACTTGCCCGCAGCTCCTGCTCGGCCAGGTACTTCATGCGGAACAGCTCCATCGGGTGGTCGGGGGCAGTGCCCTGGATGGACATGAGGATAAAGTGCTCAGTTCCCGCGGCTTGAGCCGCTTTGATAAGATTGCTGTTGCCCTGCCGATCTACGCTGCGTGGGTTGTCAGCACCGGTCCCGACCAATCCATGGATCGCTGAGATGACGGTCTGAGCGCCCGCAACAGCGCGCTGTACAGCGTCCGGATCTCGCACGTCGCCTGTGATTACCTCCACTAAGTCGTTCTGAAGGTGCTTCGCCCGCTCAGGCTCACGCGTCAATATCCGCACCTTGAACCCACGCGCGGTCAGTAGTTGCACAAGCTGCGTCCCCAGCCTTCCGGTCCCGCCTGCGATCGTTATCATCTTGTTCTCCTATCAGATCTGAGTAGTCATGACCCTCGGGCCACCACCGCTAATGAAAATAGAAAAGGATTCCTGGGCGAACTTTCCTGATGCCCCATTTTCAGACGAGGCTGCAACAGCAGCGCCTCTGCGCAACTCATTATCCTGCCACACTCTTTCGGATGGTGGCATCGGGACCCGGGCCGCCTACTTGAACAGGCTCCATATAGAGCCATGCACGGGTGATGCGGTCCTCGGGTATTGTCTGGATAGTTACTCCCCGGAAATGGAACGGTTGTTTGTCCACGCGTGTGCCTGTCCATTCCCATTCCGTCCACACGGTCTCTCCATCCTCAACGGCCCGCACCAGCGATGTATGCATATCGGGCACCGATGCGAAGATTTGCGTCCAGTTCTTTCGCATCGGCTCGTGTCCGCGAAAGGCTCTGTCCGGATGTGCCGGGAACTCGCTCTGGTAGTCGGCATCAAAGCATTCCGTGAGGGCGTTGAGGTCGTGGCGGTTGGTAGCTTGCTCCAAACGCTTCATACACTCGATGCCTCTTGACGTGCTGCCGGAAGCGCCATCCAGTTCTTTGGTTTTGTTTTGCACATTTTCCATTCTGCTCTCCTTTCCATGTTATAATATATTTGGTATTATATACTCATATTGATTATTAGTCAATAGTAACGGAATAATTGCATGGACCAATCTAGAAAGAAACGCTCATACCGCTCTCCCCGCCGCGAGGAGCAAGCTCGAGAGACGCGCCAAAGGATCGTGGCGGCGGCAGAGCGGCTGTTTGCCTCGCATGGGTACGCGGCGACGACACTCCCATCTGTGGCACAGGAAGCAGGTGTGTCCCCCGCCACCATCACAGTGGCTTTCGGAACGAAACCTGCCCTGCTGGACGCTTTGATAAAGTCGACCGCGCGCGGAGACGAAGCGCCAGAGCCATTGGCTCAGCGGTCGTGGTGGCAGGAGATGCTCCTGGAGCCGGATTCCGCCAGGCAGCTAAGGCTCTTCGCCGCAATCGTTCGCCGAATACACGATCGGACTACCGATATTGCGGAGATTGTACGGGGTGCCGCCGCGGCTGATCCTGAGATCGCCGCCATGAGGCAGAGGCTCGGCGAGTCCCGCCTCCAGGACAACCGCGAAGTGGCGGAGTCTCTGGCGCACAAGCGGGCATTAGCTGCCGGCATTACAGTCGAGCAGGCAACGGACTTGATCTGGACGCTAACATCCGCAGATGTTTACAGGATGCTGGTGGTCGACCGTGGGTGGCCAGCAGATCGGTATGAGGGATGGTCGGAATCCACCCTGGTGCATTCCATCCTGGTGCTGGTGCAGCCCACCTGTTAGGGAATAGAGACTTTTGGGGACACCCCAAACCCCCGGCAGGGGAGCGCCCCTGCACCCCTTTCCCAACCAAGAGAATGGAAAGAGTATGGGGACATCCCAAACCCCCGGCAGGCAGTATCCTTGCACCCCTCTTTCTCTATAATGTCCCGTGTTCCGCACCAGGACTAATTGCGATACAGACAGGCGCTGCTATCGAGGCTCCCTATCTGAGGGTATGATATATTTATCGCATGGACAACAAGAACTCCAATCCGAACCTCAACCGTGAGCTCCAGGAACAGCTTCGCAAAGCCTGGGACGATCTCGACTACGCCCATCTGTGGCTGATGGCCTCAGAGTGGCACGAACAGACCAGCCTGGATGATAAACTCGCTTCGGCACAGCAGAAAGCGCGCGCCTACCTCGAGCTGGTGGACAGGATAAGCTGGACCATGCGTAAGAGGTAGCGGTCAGTGACCAGTGACCAGTGACCAGTAAGGGATAAACCGATAGTTGGTCACCGCCCGGCTTGACAGGGGATCGCAGGCGCCTTTATACTGGCAAAACAAAGTGATAAATAGCACAAAGGCCATGAACAGAGCTAGTAGCCCTGAAAGCGAGGTACAGAGAGCCGGGCAGGGTGTGAGCCGGCACCTGCGCACAAGGTGAATGGATCTGGGAGCCGCGCACCGAACGCCCAAGAGCAAGTAGGCTGCGCCGGAAACTCTACCGTTATGAGAGGGACATAGGCCTTACTGCTTACTGCGTAATGGCACTATGCTTCGATTGATAGAGAGCGGCGCGATCTGCGCCGAATAAGGGTGGTACCGCGGGTTTGCCCCGTCCCTTTACGATAGGGACGCGGGTTTTTTTGTGACCAAGTTTTGTGACCCAGTTGTCAGTTGTCAGTTGTCAGTAGACCGACGATGGACGAAAGCTGAAAGCTGATAGCTCCGGTCTCACTGACAACTGACAACTGACAACTGACAACTAAGGAGCATGAAGATGGCTGAAATAGTGAAGAAACGAATACTGACAGGGGACAGGCCGACGGGACCGCTGCATCTGGGGCATTACGTGGGGTCGCTGGTGGACCGGGTTCGGTTGCAGCATGAGTACGACAGCTATATTATCCTGGCAGATGTGCAGGCGCTGACGGATAACTTCGATAATCCGCAGAAGGTTCGCGACAACGTCTCTGAAGTCGTGACGGACTACCTGGCGGTGGGCCTTGACCCGAACGTGGTGACTATCTTCATCCAATCGCTCGTGCCGCAAATAGCGGAGCTGACCGTCTTCTTCTCGAACCTCGTGACCGTGTCCAGGTTGGAGCGCAACCCCACCGTCAAGGACGAATTGCGCGAGAAAGGCATGGACGAGAACGTGACTTTCGGCTTCCTCGGCTACCCTGTGTCGCAGGCAGCCGACATAATGTTCGTGAACGCCAATCTCGTGCCCGTTGGCGAAGACCAGGCCCCGATGGTCGAGCTGACGCGGGACATCGTGATACGCTTCAACAATATCTATGGTGAAACCCTGAATGTGCCCGATATTATGATCGGCAAGGTGCCGAGGCTGCCTGGCACCGACGGCAAGGCCAAGATGAGCAAGAGCACGGGCAACGCCATATACCTGAAGGACGATGCCAAGACGGTGGAGCGCAAGGTGATGAGCATGTACACCGACCCCACGCGCCTCCGGGCCACCGATCCCGGCCACGTGGAGGGGAACCCGGTCTTCACCTACCACGACGCCTTCAACCCGAACAAGGAAGAGGTGGAGGAGATGAAGCGCCTCTACCGCATCGGCGGCATCGGCGATGTGGCTGTCAAGCGTGCGCTTGTGAAGGCGCTTAACGACTTCCTCGAGCCTATCAGGCAGGAGCGCGCCAAATACGAAGATAAGCCCGACATAGTGAACGAGATTATGATGGAAGGCACGCGCAAAGCCCGCCGCAAGGGAGAAGAAACCCTCCGCATGGTGCGCGAAGCGATGAAGATAGATTACTTCCCAGGCACCGATCTGGGAGTGTAGGACGACCAGTGACCGGTGACCAGTGACCAGTGACCAGTGACCAGTGACCAGTGACCGGTGACCGTGGTGGCCGGTGGCTGGTGGCCAGTGGCCAGTGGCCAGTGGCTAGTGGCTGGCAAGGCGTAAGCAGTAAGCAATACCCGGCACTGTTTCGTCTTTCGTCCGTCATGATACAATATCCCCATGTCCACACAGATCGACCCACAACTGATGGATGCATTGCGCGAGCTGCCTCCGCTCTTTCCCAGGTTCTTGCAGCGCAGGCGAGTTGGGTTGCCTGTGGCCGGTGAGCTTGCTTCCGAATTGGGAGTGGAACGAGCGCTCATTTTTGTTCTGGTGCAGATTGATATGGTTCAGGGTGCTTATGGCAGGAAAGGCGTAAGTCTGCCGGAGCTCGAGACGTTTGATCCCTACTTTGTTGTGGACCGCTTTGTTGCGCCTCTATCGGAGCTTAAGGAACGTGGGCTCGTGTCGGAAAGCTCAGAGGGCGTTTTGACGCTCTCGGAGATTGGGCGGACCGCCGTGGAAAGGCTCCAGAGTGCCGGTACAGCATATGTGGCCGGACGGGTCGTGCTTCCCATCGAGGAGACAGAACGGCTGGCGAACGAGCTACGGAGGGCTGCAGACGCGGTGGCAGGCGATCCCTGGTTCGCGCCATTTCCTGGCAGCCACCTGGCGGGATACCGGGCGCTTGCTCGTTATGGTGACCAGTCGGCCCCCATGGTGCGCATTGAGCAGGCAATCGGTGAGCTATGGGGAGCGCGCGACGATGCTTTCACGGCAACCTGGCGCGCCACAGATATGGAAGGACCCCCTCTCGATGTCCTGTGGCATATATGGTCGGGCTTGAACACTCTGGACGAATTAATTCAGGCATTGAAGTCGAAGCAGACCCCGGACGATATCGAGAGCAGCCTGGCATGGCTCGTTGAGCGCGAATATGCTGAGCGTGACGGCGATCTCCGTCCCTCGTCCCTCGTGAGCCTGACGCCGCGAGGCGTGATAGCACTCGAGGATATAGAGAATGGGACCGACCATCTTTATTTTGCCTCCTGGCCTCATTCAGTAGATGACGTTGCCTGGGTAAGAGATAAGCTTAGTCTGCTGGTAGAGAAGCTGTCCGCGCCGCTTTAGCACTGATGAATACTCTCACGCCGGAAAGAGTGTCAACATTGTCCAGCCTCTTGCGCCAGGTATTTGGTTCGGATGTAGTTCTAAGCGCTTATGATGTTGGAAATCGTCGGGACGATTATGTTGTCCTGTTAGCTCGTCTCAAAAATCCTGACCTCAATGTGGTTATCAAGCTGGCGGGCCCTGATGCGCCTGTGCCCTGTCCGTTCGAGCAAACTGCATGGGTTCATGGCCTTGTGAGTGCACAGACTTCGGTTCCAGTGGCAAAGATAATCGCTGTTGATACCTCATATTCCCAATGGCCGTGGCGTTACATGATAAAGGAGTATATTCCAGGAGTTGAGTGGGCAAGCCTGCAATCGCAATTGAGTGGGGAGCAGGCTAAAGACACTTATGTCCAGGTAGCACGAGCAGTGGCAGAATTGCACGGCATAGAGTTTGCCCGGTTCGGTGATTTGCCGTCCGGCGACGGCGATAATATCCGGCAGACCGGGGATTTTGTGGAGGCGTTACAGGAGCGAGCAAGGAGGCGTATAGGGAGCAAAAGGCGCTTCGAATTGTTTGCGAGGGTTTTGAAAGAACGAGCCGAGCTCTTCTCGACTGTAACAATTCCATGCCTTTGTCATGAAGACTTGCACAAGCACAATATAATATTCAGCCGGCACGGTGACGGCTGGAGGCTGGCGAATGTCCTCGACTTCGATAGCGCCTGGGCAGGATGCTACGAATTGGACCTGGCCCGCCTGGAGCTGTGGAACGGCGGTATGGCAGAAACGATAATGCACGGCTATGGCTCGATGCATCCGGTGGCACCGGACTATCCTGACAGGCGACCGATTTTCCAGTTGCTCTGGTGCCTCGAATACGCAGTTGAGACCGAGCGGCACCTTGCAGATACAGCCGGAGTATGCGCCGAGCTTGGTATTCCACCGGTAGGGAGTTTCGTCGAAGCGCTTTAGTGCGCTGGCACATAAGTTGCCGACCCGCAACATTATCTCACCGACAGGACGAAACAATTATGTCACCGATCGATACAAAGCAAAGGGAGAAGTGGCCCCCGCCTAAACCGGGACCATCCGACAGTTACGTTGGGGGCGAGGTCGCGAAGGCCAAAGAAGAGGCGACTAAAGAGCCTCTCAGGGCAAAGGCGCGAGCAGTGCTGGCTCTGCTGCGAGGGGCTTACGGCGAGCCGGAATGGCCGGTGCTCGACCCGCTGGGCACGCTAATTGAGACAATGCTCTCGCACAGGACTGCAGACCCTCAGACCTGGGCGGCCTATAACGAGCTTCGACGCCGCTTTCCCACCTGGGAGGATGTGCTGAACGCGCCTGTCGAAGAGATAGACGATGCAATACATGCCACTACCTTCCACGAGCAAAAGGCGCCGCGCATCAAGGCGGTGCTCAAGCGCGTCAAAGAGGAGCACGGCAGCTTCGACCTGTCGTTCCTCGACGATATGCCGCTCGATGAGGCGAACGAATGGCTACAGGGCCTGGGCGGGGTAGGACCCAAGACAGCCGCGTGCGTGCTGCTCTTTGCATGCAAAAGGCCCGTGCTGCCCGTGGATACCCATGTGCACAGGGTTAGCATACGGCTGGGGCTGATCGGGCCGAAAGTGGACGCTAACGCGGCCCACCCACTCATACTAGCGTTGCTGCCCGACCCGGCGAACGCTGAGGACGTGCTCGCCTTCCACCGCGATATGCTGCTGCACGGCCAGCGCATCTGCGTCTGGGGCGACCCCAAATGCCGGAAATGCATGCTGAGGGAGTGGTGCGATTACTACGCCGAGCATCCGGAGAAGTGGGATGGGGCTAGTGGTTAGTGGTTAGTGGTTAGCGCAACTTAGAGAAATGAGATATTGGGGACACCCCAAGCCCCGGCAGGGGAGCGCCCCTTGCACCCCCTCTATGACCTGCCTTCGTCTTGCTCTAGCCACTAGCCTCCCGACCCCTCGGTCCACAGAACTAGCTTAGACAATAATAAAATAGGACTAAGGTCCATACCTGCGAGGCCTGCTATTTGTTATAGTTAAGGCTGCTATTAGATATGTTTTGATTGGCCTCTTCCTGCTTATTTTGGGGTGGTGGGGCCTGGGTAAGAAGATGAAACGTGTTGTGAAACAACAGAATAGCCTTTGGGAGCGGTTGAAAAGCTGGGTGCAGAATAGTCCTCCCGTGCGCAACCGTGACCTCGGGTTGATCTCGCTGGGCTTATTCATCATGCTTGTGGGCGTGGGAGCGGTCTTGCCTGTGCGCACCATATATGCGCGGGAGCATGGCTCGACACTGGCCGAGCTGGGCATGATGGCTTCCGGTTATCTGCTGGGGCAGTTCATTTTCCAACTGCCCGGTGGGTGGCTGTCGGACAGGTGGGGACGCAAGCCTCTGCTGGTGGTGGGCATCGTGGTCAGCGGCTTGATTTCGTTTCTCTTTCTGGCTAACGATAATCCCTGGTACTTTATTGCGTTGCGCTTCATCGAGGGCGCGGCGAGCGGAGCTCTGGTGCCTGCCGCAAATGCATACGTGATCGATGTTGTGCCCGCCAAAGAGCGGGGCGCGGCCTTCGGTTGGGTGGGCGCGGCCAATAGCGCGGGTTTTATGCTGGGGCCGGCTATAGGCGGGATCATGAGTGACTGGCTCGGGTACGTTGCTCCTTTCCTTTTCGGCGGCATTACGAGTCTCGCTACCGCTGCTTTCCTGATGGCCAAGATGTCCAACAAGAAGCCGACAGTCGGTACTGTTGAAGCTAAGGATAGTGTCGCCGCCGGCGAGGGGAGTGCTGCGAGCGAAAGTGAAGGCCGAAACAGCAAGGCTGTGCCGCCACAGGTGTTCTGGGCTGCTTTGATAAGTGCGCTGGTGATCTTTATCGCGGCGGGCTTCGGTGATGGTCTCTTCATCTCGATCTGGTCCATCTGGCTGAATGATCTGCACGCATCTAACTCGTATATCGGGCTGACATTCATTATCTTCTCACTACCGCTGATGGTGCTGATGCCGATTACCGGCAAGCTGGCCGATCGCTACAGGCTGCTGCCCCTTATCGTGATACCGGGCTTACTGCTGAGCATGGTCTACTTGAGTTATGCGGTAACCACCAACCTGCTTGTGATCTTGCTGATGGGTTTGCTCGAAGGTTCGCTGATGGCGGTATCGATACCGGCTATCACAGCTTTCACGGCCAATCTGTCGCCCGCCAATGCCCGAGGCAAGCTGCAGGGCATCATTAGCACCACGCGCACAAGCGCGGGATTCGTTAGCTCCATGCTGGTGGCTATCCTGTACGGAATCAACATGGGATTCCCGTTTGTCATGCTGGCCGCCACGCAGTTTGGTCTGACACTGGTGGGTGGGGCGCTCCTATGGCGAGTCGAGCGAAAGACACGCAGGCTCGAAGCGCAGAAGCCGACGCCCACGGTCATGCCCGTTGAGGCACGGACGGGCGGGGCATCTGCTGTCGTGGGCGATGCCGCCAGGTGAAAATCTCAACCGGTCAGAAAAGGCGGAAGGAGCGTTCTGTACGCTCCTTCCGCCTTTTCTGATGGGCGATCTCTTCACCTTTTTCGCCCGACTATGAGCCGGGAACCTGGCATGCTCACGGCTGCGTGGGCCGGCCGCTCGTGTAAGGGACCGTTTGAGGCGGCCAACAATGCGCTCAACCGGGATCACCTGGATCGCGAAGCCGGTGTCGGCCATGCGTGCAAGCAGCTCCGGTTCGACCAGAAAATTGGTGCCGCCCGGGAGATCGGGCGGTGGCGTGCCGAGCAGCGTTTCGATTTGCGCTTCGCGCTCGGCGGCCATGGCGCGACCTGCCTCAACGTTGGTGTAAACGGGACTGTCGGTAATGACAAGCAGACCGCCCGGCTTGAGCACGCGATAGGCCGATCTCAGCGTTTCTTCCTCGTTCGCGTAATGGAGGGCCGCGCTGATAGCGCAGAGGGTGAAAGTATTGTCGGCGAAAGGCGGGCGGCTCATCGAGGCTTGAACCCGGCCAAGCCATATGTGCTCGTGCTCGATATAAAGCTGTGCCCCGGCCAGGCTGTCGAGGCCGGCAACCGTAAGGTCCAGGGCCACGGTCCGGTAGCCTCGGTGGGTGAGGTGGCGCGAGAGCCAGCCGTTCCCCGCGCCCAGGTCCAGTGCCCAGGTCTCGGCACCCGTGCCTTTTGTCCGCGCCTCTTGTGCCAACAACCGGTCGAGCACGGCCAGGCTGCGCTTGCGGATGCCCCAAACGAAGGCGGCAGGGTCGTCGCGAGGCACGTTGGGTAGCGAGAGGAAGTAGGCTTCGTCGCGCTCCCAGCCCTCTCGCCTGCGCAGGCGTGGGTATCCTTCGAGGAACGATCTATATAGCTCCTGCTCGGCCGGTGTGAGCATCTGCCAGATGCCATCAATGCGCGGGTATGCGGCGCCGCATCCGGCACAGTGTGCTTCGATATCACCACCGGTGTCAGGGCCCGGCAGAACGAGATTGCCTGAGCACAGCGGGCACCTGAGGTAGCGCAAGAGCTGAGATTCGTAGTCGGGAGTCAAAGTCACCTGGTGTTCCACCAGCGAAGATCCGCATTGCCGGGCGGCTGAAGCAGCATGCCATAGTTGCGAAGTCCGCCTGCGCGGACTAACCATCTTTTAGAAGGCCCAGGGTGGTGCACCAGGTAATTGTAGCATGCAGATCAACTATCGTTCGGTAGCCGACAAGATTTTAGTGTGGGCTCCCTTCTGAGGCTGATCTCTGCGCAAAATCACCAGGTGCCCACGGCGTAGAAAGCAGGATGGGTAGCGGTCCTGATGCAGGATCAAAGCAGATCTTTATTCTCTAATAAATTGCTTTAAGCGGCCCCAGGCGGGTGATGAGGCACGCGAAAGGGTATCGATAGTGGCCGCGCTGACGGCGGTATATAATTACCTCTGCGGGCAGTCTCCCCTTTCTTTGGATAACCTGACAGGAGCGCATCATGATGGTCAAGCCGGGACCGAGTACCCAGCAGGAAGTACCCTATGCAATCGAGAAAGCTAACTACTGGGTACTCACTTTTCGGTACCCGCTACTGGCCGCTTGCATGGCTCTCGGTGGCGTTTTATGCGTGACAGTGGCTCGCCATGGTCTGCATTGGGACCAGGAGACCGCTCTATTTCCCTGGCTTATGCATAACGGCTGGGTGCTCTATCGTGACATACGCGACCAGCATGGTCCGCTCTTCCCTGCCATTCTGGCGGTCTTGCCCGATCCCGGCAGTGCAAGCACGCAATTCGCCGTTACAGTCGTCCTCGTGGCGCTTATCACAGCTCTGCTCGCGCTGGCTGCATGGCGTACAGGGGGTCCTGTGGCTGCTCTCCTCGCGGTGGGCCTCTACGCACTCTGGATTATCCCATTCGATGGCGTCCATCTCTGGTATGACCTCGGCCTCGCGCCCTTTTACCTGGGAGCTTATCTGCTCGGTTGGAGGATGCTCAATAAGCCGGAAGATACGTTGGGGCCTGTCGCGCTCGGCCTGCTCATGGGCGCAGCTGTGCTCCTCAAGCAACAGGCCCTGCCGGCCCTACTCGGCGGCTTTGCGCTGATGCCATTGCGCTCCAACCGCAGCTTACGATCTATCGCTCTATACCTGGGCGCGGCGAGCCTGCCCGTCGTGGTCAGCTTGCTCGCCTTCGCAGCGGTTGGCGCTCTGGGCGATTACCTCTATTGGGCAGGGATATATAATGTGAGCTCCAACTACGTCCAGGAGGGTTCGGGTCCTGTGCCTGCGGCAGACTGGATTTATCTGCTGGCCATTTTCGCGCCTGTGCTCGCGCTGGTCCTGGCGCTTGCCGGGTCGAGCGTTCGGGACCTGTGGGGCAAATATGGACGTGTCGCCCTCTTCACGGGCTCGTTACTGGTGGCCGCGACGCTTCCGGCCTGGCCTCGTTATGCGCGTTTTCACCTGGCGGCCGCCTTCCCACTCCTGGCAATGATTGGCGGGGTGGCCATCTGGACGCTTGTAAGGCGCTTTCCAGGCAAGCGAGTGGCGGCGCTTTTGCCATGGGCGGGGGGCGTGCTGCTAATCCTGTTTACCTTGCGCATGACCGGGCCATCCGGGGCGCGTGTCCTGTTAGGGGTGTGGCAAAGCCAGCCGGCGCCCTTGCCGTACAGCGACACCGCGAACTCCCTGCGCAACTGGGTGCAGGCAAATTCCCCTGCCGGCCAACCGGTGCTCGTGTACGACCTCGATTCCACTCTATATCGAGTGATTGACCGGCTGCCCCCGCGACCCTGGTCGCCTGTCTTCTCCTGGATACTCGAGGGCGATTCCACTAGCTCGCAGTGGGTGCAAGGGATCGAAACAGCGCGCCCTCGTATTGCTCTGGTGCCTTCTGAGTTTGTTCGCGGGATTCACCCCCCGATTGCGGACGCTGGCCGCAGCGAAGCCTTCCTGCGAGCTAATTACGTGGAGGGGCCGCACTTCACGCTGCAGAAATATCCTGACTCCGGACCGCAGGAGATCGTCGCTCTGCAACTATCAACCCCGCGATGAGCGCCCACAGGATGAGCGCGCCATAAAGCCGGGGATAATGCGATTAACACCCGCCAGCCCACTACGTCCGGCACATTGAACACGTTGAACCGCCAGGGCGCGCTAAGCAGCAGCGCCGCGGCGAGCAAGGCTGCCGCATCGATTGCGAGTTGCAGCGAGCGCCTCTCGCCGGAATACATATCCCACAAGACCTTACCCACCACCAGCAACGGAAAGAGGGCGAGCACGTAATGGTAGTCCTCAGCTATCGGAGCCAGCACCAGGGCTACAGGCACTATGAGAGCAGATCCCAGCATCAGCCGCGCAGATGTCGGCCCACCAACTACCGGTGAATTATCTAATTCGTAATTCGTAATTCGTAATTCGTAATTCCCCACGGGCCAAAGCACCCAGGTCGTAGCTGCAACCATCACCGCGGCACCGGCCCACCAGAGCCAGCCCGCCAGCTCAGGCAGATTTGCCACAGGGGATTGATTGAATGTCGCATCGTAACGCAATAGGTGGGTAAGGAGGCCGTTGAGAGTCTGGTAGGCGGTAACGGCGGATTCCGGGCGATCGCGCCAACTGATGGCGAACCCTATGGCGCGCACCCAGAGCTCACCGCCCCACAAGGCAAGCGTGACGGCTGCGGCGAAGGCAAACAGTGTGGCGGCTCCCGCCAGCACTTTCCAGCGCCGCCATACAACGGCAGGCAACAATAGCACTAATCCATAGTAGAGCTTCGCTATCGCAATCGCTCCAAACGCCAGGCCCGCGGCGAAGTCAGACCAGCCTGCAGGTCCGTCCTTGCTTCTGATGTTCAGGATTCTCCGGGGCTCGGCGTCCGCACTCCCAACCTCAGCGCTTCGTCCATCTCCGACGAGCGGGGTACGGGGCCCCTTTGGGGAGGGCCCCGCTGGGCCGGAGGGCGAAGGACGAAGACCTATCGTCCTCCGCGTAAGCTCAGGACTGCGGAGGCCGAGAACGGCGCCCGCCACCAGAAGCAGCAACAACAGCGGATATATCTGCCCCCAACTGATATTCTCGCGCCATGGGTGGAACAGAGGAGCTAGCGCCCACAGCGCCAGCCCCGGAAGGCGGGGCAGCATCAGAGCCCGGAATAATATCGCGCAAGCGGCGATATAGCAAAGCAGCATGGCGATATCCCAGATTGTGCGGGCGGTTGTTTCGGTGAGGCCCGCCACCGGCAAGAAGACAAGCACGGTGGTAGGCATGTTGGCCTCGAAGATATCGGGCACAGTCCCCAGCCGTGCAGCCTGCTGGAAAAAGACGGCCCGGTCAGCGTAAATGAGACCGGCATTGCCTTCCAGGGCGAGCCGCCCCGCTATCCAGTACCCGGGGTTGGGCCAATGAGGCGTCTGCAATGCAGGAACGAGCAACCGCAACCCGAAATCACCCCATGTCAGGGCTGCAACCACGCCCAGGAGCAGCACTGTCGCTTCGCTCCAGTTCTTAATTTTGAATCTTGGGTTTTGAATTAATTTAGAATTCAAAATTGAGAATTAAGAATTCGTGAGGGCTTTTCCAGTACGAACAGCCTCGGCTCTATTAGCAGACCATCCAGGCGGTGTTTTTGGTTCAGCCTGCGATAGTTGGCTCGTGCAGCTCGCATGGCGGGCGTAAAATAGCCTCGCAGCCGGTAAATTTGGGTCAGCACCCAGGACAGGAGCGTCCGCACTCCCGGCGTCTGATTTTTGCTGCTCTCCCCCAGGTACTCCACAAGCGGGTCTGCCGTTACAACGCGGAATCCGACATCTCGCATAACCTCCAGCCATTCGACGAGAGCCCAGGGTTCTGCTGAGGCCTGGCGCACACCGTAGTCAGCCAGGCACGCCGCGTTCACCGCTGCCACACGTTCCGCGCTCACCCCTGTCTCGCCAGATGGCTTCGTTGGCAACGTATCTGCCACCCGGTTTCAGCACGCGGAATACCTCCGCGAGTATCGCTTTCACCGCTGCCTCATCCTGGAAACCAAGCACCGACTCCGAATAAGCCGCATCATAGCTGGCACCGGCAAAGGGCAGGCGCTCGCCCTCCCTCAGCAGGCGCACGCTGGAGCGTTTGCTCAGACCCGCCAGGTGCAGCCTCTTGCGTGCCACTGCCAGCATTGAAGGCATGACGTCAACACCATCGATGTGCACCGGCTTATGCTGCGCGACGCGCACCATCGTGCCACCCGTACCGCACCCAACCTCCAGCAGCCGCTGGTTCGGGACGAACGTCCAACTGCGCGATAAGCGCTCTGGAAGCTCCCGGTCCAAGCGGGTGTATGTCAACTGCTCCCTTGCTCGCAAGGTAGAGCAGGAAACGGAAGTCCATATGTGCGCTGCTACGCTCGATTGGCACGTGCTCTCTAAGCATTTGTCCTCGGACCAACGTTGTCAGTTGTCAGTAGACCGTAGCCTTCGTCCTTCGTCGGTCGTCCGTCTACTGACAACTGACAACTGACAAATTACGTCCCCATTATCTCTTACTTCTCCAAAAGCTGCGCGATCTGTTCAGGCGGTAGATGGGCAGTGTTGCGGAAGATACGCACGGTGGGGTGGTCGAATACCTGGAACGTTTCTTCGGCGCTGTCGTCCGGGAACTCCAGGGGGCCGAGTCTTGGCGGGCTTGAGAAAGTGGCTGCGGGCGTATAGCCCAGCTTCCCCGCAAAGAGCAAGACGTAATAGCGCCCGGTGATTGGAAATGCGGGCAGTCGTGGGATCGTGTCGGACCATCGCCTGCTGGAGATAACCAGGAACTCCCCACCCGCCAGGGTGGAAGCCATCGACGAGAGCTTGGCAGGCGAGTCGGGCGTTGCCGGCTCGATCACCCCAAGATGGTAGGTCTGCACGGGGTGGGCCGCGTCGGGCAGGGGGATGAGCGTATCTTTGTCCTCCACCACAAGATGCGCACCTGCAGGCACATTGGCATGAAACCAGTCTGTCGCCGCCAGCCGCGTGTCGCGGGAAGCGTATATCGAGAGGAAGGCAAGCCCCCACAGTGCGCTGAAGGCCAGTACCAGGGGAACTACCAGTGACCGGTAACCGGTGGATCAGTGACGTAGTCGCGTTTCGTGCCGTTCTTTCTTCGCAAGCTTAAAATCCCATGCCACCGGCTACCGGCCACTAACTGCCGGTCACCAGACACCGGGCGGTGTGATTCAAAACCATAGGAATCCTGGAGATCCTTTGCGCCCTTTAGAGTCTTGGCGGTTGAGGGCACCTCGCAACAGAGCGGCGAGCGCCCCGCCTGCGAAGAGACAGATGAACGGCACAAGAGGCAGAGTGTGCCGCACGAACCTCGCCTCCCAGGTGCCTATGTACAGGAAATAGAGGGTGGGCCAGAGCACAAGCAAAAGTGTAGGCAGGACCGGCGCTCGCCGCAAAGCGATGCGTATGATCGACCACACCCAGCCTGCCAGGCCGGCTATACCGGTGGTCAGGCCCAACCCCCACACGAGCAGGTTGCTCCCCTCGAAGATATATGGCGTTGTCCCGATGAAGTGCCACGTATAGCTAAGGCTATACCCGCCGTTTAGCTCGTCCGTTTGCTCCCTGATGGCCGCCCAGAACTCATTCCAGGCCAGCACATAGTATGGCGAAGCGATCAGCGCTGTCAATGCGCAAGTCCCAATGAGCACTAAATACGGAATACCTGCCGTCCGGACGGTTTGTGACCAGACCAATTGCGGATTGCGGATTGCGAGCTATCGTCGCTATTACGCAATCCGCGATTGGTCACAAACCGTGCAGCGCCCAGACAGGCGATTGCGGGCATGAGCAGGAACGACGCGGCGGTCAGCTTCGTGGCGATCGCAAGTCCGATTACAAGTCCCGCAGCAGCCACCGTCCAGAGTCGCGCCCCGTCTACGATGCGTAGCGACAGCCATAGCGTGGCGACCGCGGCCAGCGTCACCATCGTATCAACCGTGCCGAAGTGGGCTGCCTGGATCAAAAGAGGCGCGCACGCGGCCAGAAACGCGGCCAGCAGACCTCCGGTTGAGTTCCAGAAGTCTCCGCCCCACCAGGAAGATCAGAGGCAACATCAACGTACTCTCGAGCGCGGAGTAGAAGCGCCCGATCAGGGAGATGCGGGAGGTGTCGAGCCAATCCACGCCGGTGAGGCCTCTCAGCAACTCGGCGGTGGCACGGTAAAGATATATGGGAAAGGAGCCGTAGAAGAAAAAGTGCGGGTTCAGGTCGGGGCCGAGGCGCTCCACCACCTGGTTGAGCGCCCATTCGTCGGGGTGGAGAGTGTAATATCCGGCGTCCCAGTCGAGGTTCCAGAAGCGCGCTATCCCGCCGAGTAACACCACGCCCGCCAGCAGCATCAGCGTGCGGGTACTGCCGGCGGGCGCGTGGCGCTCTGCTTCAGCATTCGCGGAAGCAGTCACTGGAGGCGCTTGCTCAATTGTCGCCTTGCTTGAGGCAGCCGTCACCTTCATACCTCGATTTATACGTTCTACACCCTGCGTCCGGCAAGGGCCCTTCGGGAATTACGAATTACGAATTACGAATTACGAACTACACGTTGCAGAGGAAATCCGTAATTGGATCTGATTGACACCTTTCGCACGTGGCGCCTATAATTCATGAACGAAGTGGTTAGTGGTTAGTGGTTAGTGGCTAGAGTTGGTCGCTAACCACTAACCACTAACCACTAACCACTTAGAAATGGAAATCGAAGACACAACACTCAGGGTCCGCATTATCGGCCTGGCGCGAAGGCGCGTGACCGGCGACTTACTTGTGACTTTTGGCGGGCGCTGGGTGCAGATACTGCTGGGTTTGGCCGGGAATGTTGCTTCTGCCCGCGCCCTTGGGCCCGCCGAGCTTGGACGCTTCGGGTTAGTAATAGCAGTGATCCTGGTGTTCGGCACTCTTGCGGATGCCGGTCTCACCTATTCCGCGATCAGACTCATCGCCCGCTGCATCGATACCGATCCGCAAAAAGCGTTCGCCGTGGCGCGCAGCTACTTCTTTCTGCGTTTCTTTTCGGGCGTGTCGGTGGCGATCCTGGGCATCCCGCTGTCGTGGCCTCTTGCATGGCTGCTTGGCTACCCTGACCTCGTGCCCTACATGCAATTATCCTTCCTGACGCTGATCAGCCTTTCTCTGAGCAGCTACCCCGGCACGATATTAGTCGGCCTGGAGAAGTTCAAGCAGTTCGGCGTTGCCGGGGTGCTGAACGCCGTTATCACCGTGTCCGGCATACTGCTTCTCTTTATTGCGGGCGTGCTGAATCTCGGCACGCTCATCGCCTGGAACGTGATCCTGCCCCTGGTAAGCTCGATCCCGGCGTGGCTGCTAATGCCGAGAGACTGGCTTCCGTGGCGGCTATGGCGAAGGACCATGGGCGGGAACTCGGAGCCCGGGTTGCGAATCGAAGTGCGCCGGGAGTTGGTGGCCTTCGGCAAATGGATAGGACTATCGTTGGTTGGCTCGATGCTGGTCACCCAGGGCGATCTTCTCCTGCTTGGCAGGCTCGCCACTCCCGCTATAGTTGGCGTCTACTCGGTGGCCCTTGCCCTGGCGTCGCGCCTCGATACCCTCAACCAGAGCCTTTTCACTATCATGATGCCCCGCGCCAGCCGCCTTGAAGGTACCCTGAAGATAAAGACATATTGGCGACAGGTGGCCCTGGGCTCGCTTGGATTGGCAGGTGCGCTTGGCATTGCCGCGCTGATCGCCCAGCCCCTTATCATCTTGCTCTACGGCGAGCGTTACACCGCTTCCGCCGGCCTCTTCTTCGCTCTGCTGGTTGTGGTGCTCTTTGACCTGGCTACCAGCTCGCTATTTCTGCTGGTCTTCCCGCTGAACAAGCCGCGCCTGCTCGCCGCCGCCGATTGGCTGCGGGTGGTTGTGCTTGGGATCTCCGGCTGGGCGCTTATCCCGATCTACGGGGCATTCGGCGCGGTAGTGGCCCGCTTCCTCGCCCGTGTGATCGGCACCGCTCTCACCCTTCTCGGCCTGCGCCGGGCGATAAATGACGAGTTGTGACGGGTGGTCAGTGACCAGTGACCGACGAAGGACGAAGGACGAAGGACGATGCTTAGCGCTTACTGCTTACCGGCCCCTGCCGCCCCTGGCCCCTAGCCCCTAGCCCCTGATCTACTGACAACTGACAACTGACAACTTGGCCTACAACTTCTTCCCAATTACCCCGCAGCAGCGCGTGCACGCGGGGAGAGTGCCGCCAGCCTGATAGAGCACCTGGCGGAAAGCGGTGTAGCGGGCGTTGTTCCAGATTTGAGCGAGCGAGGTTTCTTGCACGTTCCCAACCGGATAGTTATAGCAGCGCGAGTGGGCCGGTATGACCAGGCCGTCGGTATTGACCATCATCATCTTGAAGGGATCTGTACAGCGCCGCCCGCCCACATATTCTTCCGGGTGATGATAATAAAGGTCCAATTCCTCAGGCGTATCCAGCTCGGGGTGAAACGTGAGGTTGAGATGAGGGGTTTGCTGCGCGGCGAATTCTTTCGTAGAGGCGATTTCGTTTGCGAGCTCTACAGAGTTCGATCACCGAGAGGTCCATCTCCCCGATGCACGACCGACCTACGTGCAGATCGCCGTTGTAGATGGCGTTGTGTGCATCGGCCATCTCGGGTGTGATGAAGCTGAGATGCCCGACATTGATATGGTCGGGGCGGAGAGGGGCCAGCGCCTCAAGTAAGTTGCGGAGGTCGCGGTAATTGAGATCGTTGATGGTGGCCGAGATGCGGACGGAGGGGGTGGTTTTTCCCGTGCGCGCCTTGGCCTCGTTCAATCTGGTGATACCTTCGTACAGACGGGAGAAGGAGCCTTTGCGGCCCCTGATTTTGTCGTGCAGCTCGGCCGTACCGTCCACCGATATTGTGATGTCGTTCAAGCCGCTCTCGACAAGTCCCTCGGCTCGCTGGGGCAGCATAAAGCCATTGGAGGTCATACTGCTATAAAAGCCGCGTGAGGCGATCTCAGCTACAAAAATCGACGATGCGGGCGTGGTTGAGCGGCTCGGTGAAAGCCAGGCCGATTTTGGGCCGGGGCCTGAATTCCGCTGCGCTGTCCAGCACCCTCTTGAGCAGGTCAAGCGACATACTGCCGGGGTCGTTGCCGACCATGTTGGCGAAGAAGACGCTGGCCTGCTCGCCCAGGCCGACATCGCACATGCGGCACTTGAGGTTGCAGAAGTTGTTGATGCAGAGTATCAACCACTCAGGCGCGAAACGACACCGCCCGTCCGGGCGTTCCACGTCGGGCCCCACTATTCGCCGGGTCACTTTATCCTGAATTGTCAGCAACTGGTCAAGCATTGTGTGGAGTGGTTGGTGGTGCGTGATCTGTTTATTTCATGAACCACTAACGAAGCATAGCACAGGGGCTTACCCTCGTCAATCGTTTCGTTGCGGGTAAACGTTCAGCTTTGGGGTGGAGAAAGTCTTGTAGGGGCAGACCCACGTGTCTGCCCTGGTGGGGTTGCAGAATTCTGCTATCCGACCAGGGCAGACACGTGGGTCTGCCCCTACACCTTTAATCTGAACGCATACTGTTGCCGGTAGACGTTCAGATTAGTAGTAGTGGAAAGGGTGTAGGGGCGTAGGGGCGTAGGAGGCGAAGAGTTACTCAGAGATTACCACAGGTGCAAGGGCCTCCCTGCCAGGGATAAGGGGATGTCGCCCAGCGTCCTCCCTTTTCACCCACGCGCGGCGTGCCCTATTCTTACTTACTACGCGGTGAGTTACAACCCGGCTACTTCGGGACGTGGGCAATCACCTATTCTCTTGTAGCCTTTCGAACTGGATTAGAAGGTGGTCGCCTATGTCGTAGGCGGGCCAGATGGCGGCGAAGCGGCGATCGAGTCGGGCTATACGGCTGAAGAAGCGGGGGGCGCGGCGGATGAGGCCATCGAGGTAGAGAGGTGGGAGAAACCAGGGTAGACCTTCGCGGCGGGTGACGCGGAAGTGGGGGCGAAATGCTCGCTCGATGGCGCTGCGATTCCAGTAGTAACAGGTGAACTTTTCTTCCTGCCAGTCGGGGCGGGAAGTGGCTTCTGCGCGACCACCCCAGCGGCGAAAGGCTAGACCAGGCTGGCGGGCGCGCAGGTACCACGCAGTCTCCCATAGACAATAGCGGTTGAGGATACCGAAGACGAGGCGGCCCCCCGGCTTCACAAGCTGGGCGAGCGCATCTGCCACAGGCTCTAAGCTCGGCTCGCAATTGAGCGGGCCCATGCTCGAATAGGCACCATCGAATGAGGCGGGACCGTAGCGGCCCACAAGCTCTGCGAGGCGGTGTGCCGGCAGGAGCACAGGCTCGATCTTTCCCGGTAAATCGTGGGCAGAGCCGCCCGGGGCAATCTTGGCGGAGAGCGCGGCGATCATGCCAGGCGCGATATCGGTTGCGACGACCGACACCCCGCGGCGTGCGAGATGTGTAGCCTCGATGCCCGTACCGCAGCCGATCTCTATTACCCGGTCGCCCGGCCCGAAGGCGGCGTCCAGGGTAGCGAGGCTGCGCCTGCGCGTCCACCGTGCGAGAGGATTTACCTCCTCATCGCTCTCAAAGAGTGGTGCAGCACGGCTGAAAGCCTCGGCTGAGGTAATCTCGCGATAGGAGGTAGTGGGATCAGGGCTCATTGGTGACCAAGTAGTCAGTTGTCAGTTGTCAGTAGTCAGTAGTCAGTAGACGAAGGGCTGTGGACAGTGGGCACGGAAACGTAAAACGTAAAACGTAACCTGACAATCCTCCGCGATCTGTGAGTACCCTCTGGTCTCTGTGATTCAAACCCATAAAAACCTTTGTGATCTTAGTGTCTTCGTGGTTCAAACCGTAGAATCCTTGGCGTCTTGGTGTCTTGGGTTGGAAAATACCGTCGCTGGTCGCCGTTCGCCGGTCTACTGACAACTGGCAACTGACAACTGACGACTTGGTCACAAACTGACAACTCGTACCATACAACGATGCGAGGAGCACGTCAAGGCGCCAGCGGGTGGCTTGCGGGGCACGGGGGCGCTTTGCTATAATTTCTCCAGGCCTGGGGCTTGGGAGGACTGCGCACACGGGGGAGTCAGTGGAGTCGACCAACAGCGGTTCTATCGTGAAGGATCTGACCGCCAGTCGGCCCCGAGGAAACGTGGCCCGACTTCTCACGATGCCCCAGCAAAGTGCAGCGCTCGTGCTGTTGCTGATCGGAGTGAGCCTCGAACAGCCCGCATTCGAGGTCGCAGGCCTTACAATCAAGCCCGAGCTTATTGCCCTTGTTATAGTCTGGGTCTTGTTTGGTTGGCGCCTGATCCATCTTCATCCTTCGTCCTCCGGTGCTATGTCAATTGGCCGGCTCGGAGGCGGGCGTTTGCTCCTGTGGACCATCCCTTACGTCGTGGTGCTTCTCGCGGCCTCGATCCTGAACGCACCTGACCCTGCGGCCGGATTGCGCCACACGCTGTTGGTTGCTCTGGTTGCTTCGGCCGCCTGGCTGGTGCTCGGCCTGGTTGACACTCCGGGGCGACTGGCGCTCGCCGTGCAACTGCTGGTTGGGCTGGCCATTGCTGAAGCGGCACTGACCTTCGTGATCCTGGCGTTCGCCTGGTCATGGGTGCCGCCTGGCGCGCAGTTGGGTACAGGCGGCATAGCGGTTCCTAACGGCACGCTCTGGGAGCCGAACCTGCTTGGGAGTTACCTGGCAGCCGGTGCAGTGCTCGCGCTTGCCACTCTTCTGGTCATGAGATCGCGACAATGGGCTGCCAGCCTTGCGTGCGGGTTTGCTCTCATCGTTGCGGCGCTGGGCCTCAGCCTGGCGCGTGGAGCCTGGCTGGGCTTTGCTGCCGGGGTTCTCGTGCTCGGTGTAGGCCAGCTAGCGTTGCGTGCCGGGGGGTTGCAACCGCCGGGATCTATCAGGCCTAACGCTCGGAACATACTTTTGGCACTGCTGGCGGCTTCTCTGGCCTGCCTCTTCCTGGTTGGCATCGCCCCGGTAGTCTTCCCGGGTACCGCGGCCGGATTCGACAGCCGTGTGAACTTGAGCACCTACAATCCTCAGACCGACCCGTCGCTCCGTACCCGGACGGACACCCTGCAGCAAGCCATCCCTAGTATCGTGTCGCACCCCATACTCGGTAACGGGGCCGGCAGTTTTGGTGCCAGTTATGAGGACGCCAGGGGTAACTCAGGCTGGATTGCCAACCTGGAGCTACATGTTCTTTACGATAGTGGGTTGATCGGACTGGGATGCTGGCTGGTCGGCCTTGTTGGACTGATCTGGGCAGCGGGCCGCAGGCTTCGACGGGCAGCGGGCACACCGCCTGCCCTTCAACAGATGGTCCTGGGTCTGTTGGCCGCACTGGCTGCCCTGCTTGTAGCTTTCCAGGCCACTGAAGGATCCTGGCTGGCCTTCCCGTGGATCTACATAGGCCTCCTTGCGTGCGCCATTCGCTTCGCTCGAATTACGAGTTACGAATTACGAATTACGAATGAATAGGGGTCTCGTAATTCGTAATTCGTAATTCCCGAAGGGAATGTCTTGACCCAACGTTATTCCTCTACCGGCATTCGACATTCCGCGTTCCCTATCCTGCTTGCCTGCTTTGTTGGGCTTGCGGCATTGGTGTACGCCTGGTTCGAGCAATATACTGTTGATGCCGAGGTGACGCTGCTGCCGTGGCTGATGGGGCACGGGTGGATACTCTACAACAACCTCATTGACCAGCATCCACCGCTGCTGCCGTTGCTGCTGGTGCCTCTGAATGGCGACCCGGGCTTACCCCTCCGGATATTGATCCTCGCACTACGAGGGCTAACGCTTGCTCTGACCTACGCGGTTGGGGTTCGGCTGGCGGGGGTATGGGGCGGGCTGGTGGCGTTGGCAGGAGCCGCCCTGTGGGCGCTCGGCACCGATGGGGCGCATCTTTGGTATGACGGCGCGCTGGCTCCTGTCTACCTGGGCGTCGTGCTGCTGCTGGCTCCGCGACGCGGCGACCCCCTCAAATCCGATGCCACCAGCCGCCCTGCAATCAATATACGGGTTGCCATAGCCCTGGGCGTGCTGCTGGCAGTCGGGCTGCTGCTGAAGCAGCACGCTGTACTGGCGCTACCGGGAGTGGTGCTGGCCCTCGCCTGGGGCCGGCACGCCGGCAGAGCGAAGCGGCTGGCTGCCTTTGCTGCCGGTCTGGCGCTGCCACTTCTGCTCGTTGGCTTGTACTATGCCCTTCAAGGTGCGATCTCCGAGGCCACTTACTGGATATTCGCCTACACGTTTGACGGCAACTATGCCGCGGCGGCAGGGCTAGCCCCGGCACCGGACGAGTGGCAGTGGATGGCAATCGCGTTCGCTCCGGCGGTGGCGTTGTTGCTCTCCGGAGCTGCGATCGGCCCGCGTGTTGCGTGGCGTGCATACACACCATTGATCCTGGCCGGGCCCTGGCTGCTGCTTGCAACGATCCTACCCGTTTGGCCTCGCTACGGACGCTTCCACCTTCAGGCCGCTGTGCCTCTGCTCGCTGTGATGGCGGGTGCGGCTGTGGTAGCGCTCGGATATGCATACCGGGTCCACGCCCAGAGGGTACCCGGGAGGCCGGACTTAACGCGCCGGTCCCGAGCACTGTACATACTGGCGGCTTTGCTTCTCTCGGTATGGCTGCTGGGCGGCGTGCGAGAAGGCGTCACGTCGTTTAGCGTGCAGACAACATTGGGGCCTGTAGCCGCTCCCTACGCGGCCACTGCCCCTCCGCTTGCTGCCTGGATAGATGCGCATACAGCGCCCGGCGCACCCATCATACTCTATGGTGTCGATCCGCTGATCTACAGAAGTCGTTGAGCACCCACCGCCCACACTCTGGTCACCACAGCTACCCTGGATCCTATCCGCCCATAACACATATGAGCGCGTATGGGCCGGCGTAGTGGCCAGCCGCCCCGCAGTTGCGCTGGTTGCTGCCTCATGGTGGGGTGACGGCGAGCCCCCGTCCCTTGAGCCGAGCCCGGGCTGGCTGCGAACCATGTATCACGAGGCCGCCCGCTTCGACCTGGTACCGTATTCCGGAGCCCAGCCGGTCAGTGTTGTAGCCCTGCTACTGGACGATGCCAAGCCGTGACCGGTGGGCAGGGGTACGGAAACGTAAAACGTAAAACGTAACCGCCTAGATCCATCTAGGCGGTTACGTTTTACGTTTTACGTTTTATGTCTCACTGCCGCTGGAAAAGATAGACATCCGCGAAGCCATAGTGACGCTGTTCCACTAGATGATAGTGCTGTCGCATTGACTGCATTAGCTCGTTGTGAGGGTCCATGACGGGCAGGTAGACCAACCAGATGCGCTGAGCGTCGCGGGCCAGTTGGGTGAGCGCGTCCCACTGGGCGGGGGCCATGTCAACTATGTCGGGCGTGGGCCAGAGCTGGTAGCCGTTGCGCACGTCGGTGCTGTCGGGGAGTCCCAGGATAGGCCCGTCGTGGTACTGGGCCAGCGACCAGGGGAGAACGCCGTTATTCGATACCGCGAGGTCACCGGGCCGCCGCTCGGTGTTGAGCCATGCGGCGGCTTCACGTACGCCGTCGCGTCCATGTACAGGGTTCGTGTAGAAAGCTTTGCTGCCATCGACCTGGAAAATGACCCACACTGCTATCAGCAGACAGGCAAACAGGGCAAGAGGCCGACCCAGCATGGCGATCCTCGGGAAAGGCAGCGCTGATGCGATCACCACCAGCGCTGCCGGCAGCACCAGGGTTACAAACCGCGGCTGAACAAGCCACGCGCCGGTTAGAGCTGAGGTACCAACGATTATCAGCACGAAGCCCAGCGAGATAGCCGCGAGTAGCCGCACAATCTGCCTCTCCTCGTGCGGCCTGGGCAACAGAAGCGCCAGCAACACGAGGCAACCCCCTATTGTGACGGCTGCTGCTACCTGTATCGTAGGCCAGACGGCGATGGCGCTGGGTGCCACGCTTATGATGGCGAAGGAGCCATAAAGCTCGGCCAGGCCGGCCCTATGCTGCAGGTGCGACAGCTCGTCCGCACGCTCGGCCAGGCGGATGCCCATCGCGATTGCCCAGGGCGCATAAAGGAGGGCCACGAAGAGGTGCGCTTTCACCCACTTGCCAGGGGAAACCTGTGTCTCTCCGGTCTTACCGTTGCGCACGATCCAGAACAGCCCGGCCACCAGCACCTCGAATATGAGCAAAAGGCCCATATAGTGCGTGTAGAGAAGCAATGCGGCGAAAGCGATGTAGGCGACCATGCCGCGCCCTGTCTTGAGCCACGAGATGCCGGCCCATACAGCGCAGGTCGCGAAGAGAGCCGACCAGGCGTACATGGTCGACTCCTGGCCCGTCTCGATGGCGAACGGGGAGATGGCCAGCAGACAGGCCGCAAGGAGAGCCACCACCGTGCCACCGGCAAGGCGGCCCAGCTTGTAGGCGACCAGCAAAGTGCCGACCGAGGCGGGCACTGAGAATAACCTCACGGCCACGTCCCCATGCCCGAACAGCATCACCCAGACATGCAGAGCAACCCAGTAGAGCGGCGCGGATGGGGGTTGCGCCCAGGCAGCCCTGAGGGTATCGAAGATTGTGTCCTGTCGCGCGGCCATCACGCGATACGCCTCGTCGCTCCAGAGGCCGCGACTATCTATGAAGAGAATACGGAGGACGAGCGCAGCCGCGAGTATGAAGGCCAAGAGCCGCCCAATTGCGGATTGCGGATTGCGGATTGCGGATTGGCGCTTCCGACCACAGACGAAAGATGAAGGACGAAGGACGAAGGACGACCGACCGCAGACGGCCATTGACCGTAGTAATCCGCAATCCGCAATACGGGCGCAGCTCTTCCGAGAGAGCACAGCTCATTGCGCGGACGGCACGTGCCAACCGGAAGACCACAAGCATATCCGCAATCCGCAATTGGGCGGCCTTACTCGTCCCAGAAGCTGTCGCCCAGGTAGCGGCTTCCCCCGTCGGGCAGCACCGTCACGACGACGCCTTCCACTCTCTGCCCGGAGGGTCCTGAGCTTGCGAAGGAAGGATGCAGACCTCTGAGCGTCTGCGCGACGCCGAATGCGGCGCACACGGCGGCACCTCCTGAAGGGCCCGTTAGGATTCCGCCCTGACGGGCCAGCGAGCGAGCCATGGCCTGCGCATCCTCGGTGCTCACATTAATTCGCCGGTCAGCAACGTCGGGGTCGTAAATGCCGGGCACAATCGCTGAAGGCATATGCTTCATGCCTTCAAGGCCATGGAAAGAAGAATTGGGCTGCACCTCGATGATCTGGATTGCAGGGTTGAATTGCTTCAATCGCCGGGCGGTGCCGGTGAGAGTGCCGCTCGTGCCGACTACCGCCACAAAGTGGGTGATCCGTCCGCGCGTTTGCTCCCAGATTTCGGGGCCTGTGCCGTAAAAGTGTGCCTGCCAGTTGGCCGGGTTGTTGTACTGGTCAGCGTAGAAATAGTGCCCGGGATCCTGGGCATATCGGCGGCGGGCTTCCACGATAGCTCCGTCGGTGCCGAGGGTCGCCGGGGTCTCGATTATCCTGGCCCCATATAGCTTGAGCAGGCGTTTGCGCTCGGGGCTGGCGGTTGCGGGTATGCAGATTTCTACACTGTATCCACGCTCGGCCCCGATCATTGCGAGGGCAATGCCCGTGTTGCCTGAGCTGGCGTCCAGAATTGTCTTACCGGGCGTGAGCAGACCGCGGCTTTCGCCGTCACGTACCATATAGAGGGCAGCCCGGTCCTTAACCGAGCCGCCAGGGTTGAACCACTCGGCTTTGGCATACAACTCGACATGCGGGCTGATCCCGTGAAGCTGCGCAAGCCTATCCAGCCGGAGCAGTGGTGTGTTGCCGATTTGCGCTGTGATCCCCGTCTCGTATGCTTCGTCTTCAGATCTATAAGAAGCTATTTTGTGTGTAGCTGCCATTTTCGTATATGCCTTCCATTACTGTGATAGTCCCTTTACGATGGTTAACGCGTATAGGAAACTATAACAGGTTCTCAGATAATGAAAAAGAGCAATGGGAACGCCCGCAGGCGTTGCCATTGCTCTTTTTCATTATCTGAGACGAATTATGGTGTGGCCGGGCTGGAGGGGTTGCTGTTATCGCTGGGAGGGCGAGTTCCGAGGGTGACTTTGACCGTCATGCTCTGGCCGTTGCGCACCAGGCTCAGAAGTCACCAAGTCTCCGGGCTTGTGCGTGAGCAGAAGGTTGGTCAGCGGATGGGTGTCGTCTATCGTGGTGTTGTCGACAGACGTGATAACGTCGCCTGCCTGGATGCCCGCGCTGTCGGCCGGGCTGCCCTGTCCCACCTGCAAGACCAGTTCCCCACTGTCAAGGAGCCTGCCGGTGGAGTCTCGCAGGTCATAGTAGGCCGAGAGCTGAGGGCTGACCGGTTGGGTGGCTACGCCCAGGTAGGGGCGAGGCAGGTTGCCTATGGTCATCAATTGCGATGTGACAGTCTTGACCGTGTTTGCCGGGATAGCGAACCCAAGACCTTCGGCAACATCCGTCGTGCTGCCCGTGGTGCTGGTATCGCGAATGACGGCAGTGTTCATCCCTATCACGTTACCGTTGAGATCAAGAAGCGGTCCGCCCGAGTTGCCGTGGTTGATGGCGGCATCGGTCTGGATCATCGGCTCGATGTCGCTGCCAACGGCTCCCGGCAGGGTTCGATTGACGCCGCTGACCACGCCCACCGTGACGGTGTTCTGGAAGTCACCCAGAGCCGAGCCGATGGCAATCACCATCTGTCCCACCTGCAGCCGGTCCGAATTGCCCAGCTTGACTGTGGCGGTGATCGTACGGTTAATCTTGAGGATAGCCAGGTCGCTGACATCGTCAGTGCCCACCAGCGTGGCGGGTACGTTGTCGCCGTTAGCGAAGATCACGCTCAGCCCGCCTGGCTGGGCACCGGCGATGACGTGATCGTTGGTGTAGATATGACCCTGCGTGTCAACGATCATGCCGGTGCCGAGCGCCTCGCCCGCGAACCCGCTCTGGCTGCGATCAACCTTGTTGACCACCGTAACGACTGCAGGGCGAGTGCGGTTTACAACATCGATAATGGCTTGCTGTTCGGGGAAGGCTTGCGACTGGGTGGTAGCGCTCCCCTGGTCCGCCGAAGATGCTCCTGGCGTGCCGGCGGGCGCGGTGCTTGCCGTGGACGAGGTCGCGCTGCCGGCAGCCTGCTGCGCCGGTGATGCGGATTGTCCGCTATTCGAGCCGGTCGTAGGGGTCGGGCCGGTGCTGAAAGGGTCAGTGCAGCCTACGAGCATAAGGAGTATCACCAGCAGCAGGGCCATCACGACGTGCTGTCGCCTGCCAAGCCTGCTTGAATTATCTGTCTGGAGCATGTACGAGCCTCCAATGGAGTCATTTCGTGGTCGTCATGGCACAATCAGGAGCATAAAATAGGCCAGGGGCGACCACGTGAACTACAGGATTACGAATGACGGGGTCGCTTGAGTCCATCCCAATTCGTATCATTCGTAATTCGTATATTCCGGCAGGGCCGGTCGCTTAGCCGCCGTACAGGGGGATTCGTGCTCCGTTCACTACTCGCGCCTCATCGGAGCAGAGGTAAAGGATCGTGGCTGCGATCTCTTCAGGTGTGGTCCAGGAGGCGTTCTTTGAGGTGCGCTCGCGGTCCCGCTCGTGGCCGGCGTCGATGGCACGCACCTGCAACACGTTCGCGGTAACGCCGGAGCTCGCCACTTCCCTGGCCAGGCCTATGATCAACGTCTCCTGGGCAGCTTTAGCGGCCGCGTAGGGAGCGCCGTTGGCGGCGGGGTTGGACGCGAATGGCGACGATATTATCACCATGCGGCCCCAGCGGTTCGCTAACAGGTGGGGAACGAAGGCCTGCGCGAGATAAAATGTAGTCCATACGTGCTGATTGAGCATATTGGATAGCTCATCAGCGGGGACTTCCACCACGGGCTTGCCGCCCGCCCAACCGCCCACCACGTTCAGGAGGATTTCTGCGCGGCCAAACTTCTCGATCACCATTGCGGCGGCTTCCTGGGCTGCGCCTGAAGCCGTGAAATCGAAGGCACCCGTCAGCCACCGGTCGGCAGGAAGGTCCAATTCGCCGGCCAGCTTAGCCAGGTGTTCGGAGTTCGTGCTGAAGAGCGCTAGCCGCGCGCCCTGCTCTGCCAGGCTTCGCGCTACGACCGATCCCAGGCTGCCCGTAGCGCCCGTGATGATCGCCACACGGTCTTGTATGCTCACAGGTTGCCTCCGATCGTTAATTCTTGATTATGAATTTTGAATTCTGAATTAGCTCAAAATTAAGAATTCAAAACTCATAATTCCTCTGGACCTGCTCCGTGCTCATTCCATCGATAATGGGGCGGTCCATTTGCTCCTGCAGGTGCTCTTTGCCGTCAAAGTCGATCAAGTGGCCTGATTTTGCGGCTTTGGTTTCCAGGTAGAAGCGATTATATGGATTGGGTGGGATAACGAGCGGGATGCGTCCGGTGATGTTGATGCCGCGAGATGTCAGGTCGGCGATTTTGCGCGGGTTGTTGGTTATCAGGCGGATAGACTTAACTTTCAGCGAGCGGAGCATATGCACAGCCGAGCTATATTCGCGCTCGTCATCGCGGAAGCCAAGGGCGAGGTTGGCCTGGACGGTATCGTAGCCATAGTCTTGCAACCCGTAAGCGCGGATCTTATTGACGAGCCCGATGCCCCGCCCCTCCTGGCGCATGTAGAGAACGATACCATTGTCCATTTCGCCGATCATGCGCAGGGAGGTCTCAAGCTGGTCGCGGCAGTCGCAGCGGAGCGAGCCGATTGCGTCGCCCGTCAGGCATTCGGAGTGGATACGCACCGGTACATCCTCGCCATATGTGGGGTCGCCATGTACGAAAGCGGCGTGCTCTTTGCTGTCCCGCTCGTTCCAGAAAGCCACTACATGGAAGAAGCCGAAGCGCGAAGGTAGGTCAGCGATGGCGGCAATCTTGACGCATGTGTTGTTCTCCCCGACGCCCGGGCAATTATGGTCGCGGTTTTCGTCCAGCAGTTCTTTGATTTGCAAGTGTGTAAGTGGGCCTGTCATCTTTCCTCTTCTTTTTAAATTTGTCTAAAGTTGCTTGCTTCGACTGCGAAAAGGCCCTTTTGAGAGGAGCTATTTATTGTGAAACAATCTCTGTTCAGCAGCAGATTTCGGCTACTCTATCCTATTATATAGTTTATTGTCTATTGCATACGAAAAGACGGATGTTTATTAGGTACATTTCATTTCTTTCTCCTATAAATCACATCCAGGTCCTGTTCCCAATTTGTACCGTCCCGCGACAACTCTCCATGACAGGTAATGGTGTTTCCATCCTTACTGAACGTGCCCGTTATGCGCTGTGAGAAGCCCGGCGAATTCCTCCACATCTTCCAAACGCCGCCTTCCAGACTCATCTGATATATCCGTGCAACACCTCGCTCATCGGAATAGAGCATAAAACACGTTTCAACCGAGTCATCACGGCCTATGACACTGGTAGCGTTCGGAGGGCCGGGGCGTTCCCAGTCAAAATGCCATGCCAGAATGGCCCTTTCCACGAGCCATTCGAAAGAAGAATGCCCGGGCACTGAGGATTGGAAAGCAGGATGGGTTCCAATCATATTCCATTCACCAACCAGGATATCAAACTGTCTGAGCGAGCCGGTCGGTTGCACTTCTGGTTCGGGATTATTATTCAAGTTAGTAAGCCTTTCGCGGTCATGCTTACTTGAGGCCGCAGTGGATTTTTTCGACATAGTGCATTATGTGATGCTCAATTCGCTCAAGCCGCCCGAGATGAATTGCAGGGCAATTGCATACTGACAGTAGCTTAGCGGAGCGCCACACTCGCTGCTTTGAGTGTTGCCTCCACGTCACTGTCGCTGTGCTGGGTGGAAACGAAGGCTGCCTCGAACTGGGAAGGGGCCAGGTAGACTCCTTGTTCGAGCATTTTGTGGAAGAAGCGCGCGTACATCTGAGTGTCGGCGCGTTTGGCTGAGGTATAGTCGGTGACAACTTCGGGTGTGAAAAAGAAGCCCCACATGCCGCCGATGGCGGACGATCGAACCGGCACATCGATCTGCTGAGCGATAGCTCGCAAGCCGATGCTCACAGCGGAGGCGGTTTCGGTAAGATGATCGTAGATGTGCGGATCTCGTAATTCTTCCAGCGTGGCGATGCCTGCGGCCATAGCGAGGGGATTGCCGGAGAGGGTGCCCGCCTGGTACATGCTCCCCAGCGGGGCGACATGATGCATGATTTCTGCACTACCGCCATAAGCGCCGACCGGCAGACCCCCTCCGATCACTTTGCCCAGGCATGTGATGTCTGGCGTGACGGCATAGAACGCCTGGGCACCCCCGTGCGCGACGCGAAACCCCGTCATCACCTCGTCGAAGATCAGGAGCGTGCCGTACGAGCGCGTGATTTCGCGCAGACCCTCAAGGAAGCCGGGCGTGGGCAGAACCAGGCCCATATTGCCCGCGACAGGCTCGACGATGATAGCAGCGACATCCTGCCCATGCTCGCTCATGAGCGTCCGCACGCTCTCAAGATCGTTGTACCGGGCTACAAGCGTATCAGCAGTAGTGCCGTGCGTGACACCAGGGCTGTCGGGCAGGCCGAGAGTAGCAACCCCCGACCCTGCTTGCACCAGGAGGCCGTCCACATGCCCGTGGTAGCAGCCTTCAAACTTGATGACTTTGGCCCTTCCTGTGCAGGCCCGTGCAAGGCGCAGGGCGCTCATCGTTGCCTCGGTGCCTGAAGAGACGAAACGCACCATCTCGATAGATGGTATAGCTTCCACAATGAGCTGGGCCAGCCTGGTTTCAAGCTCGGTCGGCGCTCCGAACGACGTGCCGCGCCCCACCTGCTCGGTAAGTGCGGCCACAACCCTCGGATGCGCGTGGCCCAGGATAAGCGGACCCCACGAGAGTACATAGTCTATATAGCGGTTGCCGTCAGCATCATATAGATACGCTCCTCGGCCACTCTCGATAAAACGCGGAATTCCGCCCACGCTACGGAATGCTCTCACCGGGCTGTTTACACCTCCCGGTATAAGCCGTTGCGCTTCCTCAAATAGCTGTGCAGATCGTTTTGTTTGAGACATGGGGACGTAGTTGCCAGTTGTCAGTTGTCAGTTGTCAGTAGACGGGGCAGAGAAGAGTAAATAAACGTAAAACGTAAGATGTAACCGCCAAGACGCCAAGGTCCGCCAAGGTCGCCAAGGTTTTTGTGGGTTTTAACCAAAAGAATCCTCTGTAATCTCTGCGATTCAAACCCGTAAAAACCTTCGTGCTCTTCGTGCTCTTCGTGCTCTTCGTGATTAAAAACAATAAAACTTTGTGCTCTTTGTGCCTTTGTGGTTCAAACCGTAGAACCCTTCGCGTCCTGGCGTGTTGGTGGTTCGCGTGGTAGTCATTCATCGCCTATCCACTGTGCGGCTTCTTTTGCGTAGTAGGTGATGATAATATCTGCGCCGGCGCGCTTGATGCCGGTGAGGCTTTCGAGGGCGGCTCTGCGCTCGTCGAGCCAGCCGTTATTGGCAGCGGCCTTGAGCATGGCGAACTCGCCGCTCACCTGGTAGGCGGCGATGGGCAGATCGTAGCGATCTCGCGCCTGGCGAATAATATCCAGGTATGGGCCTGCCGGTTTGACCATAAGGATGTCGGCGCCTTCCTCCGCGTCGAGGTCTATCTCGCGCAGCGCCTCACGGCCGTTGGCGGGATCCATCTGGTAGGCTTTGCGATCGCCGAAGCGGGGCGCGGACCCTGCCGCCTCGCGGAACGGGCCGTAGAAAGCCGATGCGAACTTGGCAGCATAGGCCATTATCGTCACGTCGGAATGCCCTCCGCCGTCCAGAGCCGAGCGGATCGCGGCCACCTGGCCGTCCATCATGGCACTAGGGGCAACGATGTCGGCACCTGCGTCGGCATAGGTAACGGAGGCTCTGGCAAGCAGGTCCAGGGTCTCGTCGTTGAGCACTTCGCCCGATGGCGAAAGCAAGCCGCAATGCCCGTGGTCGGTGTATTCGCACATGCACACGTCGGCTATCACTAGCATATGTGGGAAGCGGCGTTTGATTGCGTCAATCGTGCGCGGCACGGGGCCTTGAGCGTCCCATGCGCCACTGCCTGTGGCGTCCTTTTCGTCCGGTATGCCGAACAGTAGCACGGCGGGAATCTCCAGGGCCTCGACTTCCTCTAAATCTTTCGAGATCATATCCACAGAGCGCTGGAAATGTCCAGGCATCGAGCTGATGGCTCGCTCCACCTGCTGACCGCCTGTAACGAACATGGGATAGACAAGGTCTGCCGCATCGAGCCGGGTTTCGCGCACCATGCGCCTCAGCGTAGGGTTGCGGCGCAGCCTGCGCGGGCGATTGTATGGGGTCGGCACGCTGCCTCTCTGTTGGGAAGATTCGACTTCAAGCATCCATTTCTCCAACATGTTGAATTCTTAATCAATTCAAAATTCAAAATTCAAACTTCATAATTCCCGAAGGGCATCTACCAGCCCATTGACTGTATACTCTTTTGCTACGGCAGTTGCAAGCAAGCCGTATTCCTCCAGTGTAGCGGCGGTGATAGGGCCGATGCATACGAGGGCAGCTTGTCCCAACAAGCGTATCGCTGTGGCCTCGTCTTGAGCGGCAGCGGCCAAGCCGTCAACTGTATGACGGACGGTGGATGAGCTTGTAAAAGTTATCGCGTCCACCGAACCGGCTTTCAAGTAATCCAGAAGACTAGCAACGCTGCTACCGGCTATCGTGTGATATACGGCCACTTCGTCCACGATAGCGCCTTTTTGCCGCAGCCCTGAAGCTAATGCCTCCCTCGCAATATCGGCGCGGGGGAGCAGCACCCTCTGGCCGGCCATGTCATCAATCTGGTCCAATATGGCCTCGGCCACATAGGTATCAGGCATGAAAGCCACCTTGCACCCAAGCTTTTGGATCGCGCCGCGGGTAGCGGGGCCGATAGCGCCCAACTTGCGTGCGCCCAGACGCTCAACGTTTATATCGAGGGCTGCCAACCTCTCGACCAAAGCTTGCACGCCGTTTACGCTGGTGAAGATAACCCAATCGTAGCTATCGAGACGGCCTACGGCCTCGTCAAGCAACGTAGTGTCTTCCAGAGGGGCAATCGAGATAGCAGGGCACTCGATAGGGGTCGCACCGAGCGCCTGCAACCGGGCCACTAGCCCCGCCGATTGCTCGCGGGTGCGCGTGACCACTATGCGCTTACCCGCCAGCGGCAATCGAGGGCTTTGCGCATTGAGCGTTGAATCTTGAGCTGGCGCTTCTTCGGTCATTGGTTGAACTTTAACCTCGATCAGGTATCAGCTTTCCCGCCAGCGCAGCCCCCGCTCCCTCGGGATCTGATGCGCTCCCACGGTGTTCGCGCGCGTGCGATGCGGCCATCGTCCGAGCCTATCATACCTGAAATACGGAGAGTATCTCCTTCCAGGGTCGCATATGCGCCTATGGGGAGGGAACAGCCGCCGCCTATCGTGGAGAGGAAGGCGCGTTCTGCTCGGACTGCTATTGAGGTGTTGGGGTCGTTGAGAGGGGCCGGCAAGCTGCAGCATGTAGATCATCGTCGGAGCGCACCTCCACGGCGAGCACGCCCTGGGCCACTGCCGGGACGTAGATAAGCGGGTCGAGCCATTCGGTGACATGACCAAGCAGGTCGAGGCGCTCCAGCCCGGCGGCAGCGAGGACTATAGCCTCGTATTGCCCCTCTTGCAGCTTTCGGAGGCGGGTATCTACGTTGCCCCTTATGTCTATGATTTCGAGGTCGGGGCGCATGTCGCGCAACAGCCAGGTGCGCCTGGGGCTGCTCGTGCCTATCCTGGCACCTGCGGGCAATTCGGCCAGCCCTACGCCTTCGCGAGATACCAGCACGTCTCGTGGATCGGCGCGAGTCAGGAATGCGGCCAGGGCCATATCGGGAGGAAGCGTCGAGGGGAGGTCTTTAGCGCTGTGTACCGCCATGTCAACCTGACCCGACCGCAATGCAGCCTCGATCTGCGTGACGAAGAGCCCGTTGCCACCTATCCGGCTCAAGGGGCTTTGCTGGTTGGCATCGCCATGCGTGGTGATATGCTCCAGGCGTATCTTGCAGGCCGGGGTTGGCCATTATCAGGGCCGCGCGCACTATCTCGGCCTGGACCAGCGCGAGCTTGCTGGCGCGGGTGCCTATCACGATACCGCGCGTGTCTGTGGGGGAAGCCATTGCTGCCCTACTTGTTGGCGACCAGCGTCAGCGGCGCGGATTCCCGCAATCTCCGGGTAGCAGGAGCAGGCGACCGGGGCGTTCAGGTTCTCTTCGACCACTGAGGCCAGTACCTCGATAAAGTCGGGGCGGGCGTTGGGCATAGCGGTGCGGTAGTAGGTCATGCCAAGCTCCTGAGCCTTTTCTTTGGCTTCGATGTCCAGGTCGAACAGGATCTCCAGGTGGTCGGAGACGAAGCCGAGCGGCACGCTCAGAACGTTCTTGACCCCCTCTGAATTAAGGGTTTCGAGGAACGGCACGATGTCGGGGCCGAGCCATGGCTCGCCTGTGCTGCCCGCGCTCTGGAAGGCGAACCGCCAGTCTTGCAGCTCCAGGCGTCGGGCGACATCGGCGCTGCTCTCCAGCAATTGTCCTTCGTATGGGTCGCCCCAGGTGCGGATGCGCTCGGGGAGGCTGTGTGCACTGAACACGACGGTCACACTATCGCGCACATCTTCGGGGAAGTGTTGCAGGCCCTCGCGCACCAGGTTTGCTATCATTTCGCGCCACTGCTCGTTGTGGTGCCAGCACTTGATATAGGGTATGTCGAATGGGTTGCCCAGCCTATCCTGGGCCTCTTCGACAGCTTTACGATAGCCGCCCAGGCTGATATGAGAGCAGTGCGGAGCAAGGGCGAAAGCCACCACCCGCTGCACGCCGTCCGCCGCCATTCGATCCATCACGTCGCCGATATATGGGTGCCAGTGCTTCATGCCTGCGTAGACTTTGAAATTGCCGCCATCCCGGTTCAGACGCTCCTCAAGCAATGACGCCACTTGATGTGTGATTTCGAGCAAAGGCGTCTTGCCTCCGACCAGCATGTAACGCTCCTTCAGGTGCTCGACCGCCTCGGGCGAGGGTTTGCGACCTCCCCTGATATGCGTGTAATAGGCTTCTACCTGGTCAGGTGTCTCAGGTGTGCCGTAAGCCATCAGCAGAACACCGACGGAGTTCTGAGTTCTCGGGTACCCGCTGGCGGGTGTTGAATTCTGAGTTGTTGGCTCACCTTCGGGTGAAGGCGCAGGCTGTAGATCGTGCATAGCTTTTCCTTTATCTTTCAGTTATTCTCTCGGGCTAGCTCCTAGGGTTAGTGCAGTTTCACCCAACTTATTAGGGAATGTAAAGATTTTGGGGACACCCCAAACCCCGGCAGGGTGACCCCTGCACCCCTTCATTATGGGGACACCCATGCCCCGGCAGGGTTAGCCGCCCCTGCACCCCCCTTTTCCTATTTCCTAGCCTCTAGCCCCCAGCCCCTGACCCCCGGTAATCAGCCCCATGCTCGTGCACGAATTCTACCAGGCGGGTGACGTTTTCGAGGGGCAGATCGGGGAGCACGCCGTGGCCGAGATTGAATATGTGGCCGGGCCTGCCGGCAGCCTGTTGCAGCACGGTGGTGGCTCGCTTCTGCCAAAAGTCGTCGGGGCCATACAGCACGGCTGCATCGAGATTGCCCTGGATGCCCAGGTTGTAGCCTATGCGCTCCCACGCCACGTCCAGCGGTACGCGCCAATCCACCCCGATAGTCGTGCCGCCGTCGGTCTTGATCAGGTCGAGCAGGGTGGCGCTGTTCGTGCCGAAGTGGATGAAGGGAATGCTGCGCCTGCTCAGGTCACGCAGGATACGCTGTGAGTAGGGCTCTACATATTCCGCATAATCCTGCGGGCCGAGCGCGCCCACCCAGCTATCGAAAAGCTGGAGGGCATCTACGCCGGCGTCCACCTGGGCGTGCAGGTAACGCGCCATAATTGAGGTCAGGCGCTCCATCAGGCTGTGCCAGACGTCGGGTGCGGTGTACATCATGGTCTTGGTACGTGAGAATTCGCGGGTGGGCTTGCCTTCGATGAGATAGGAGGCAAGGGTAAAGGGAGCTCCGCAGAAGCCGATCAACGGTGTTTTGTCGCCCATTTCCCTCTTAGCGATGCGCACCGCCTCAAGCACAAAGGGCACGTCCTCTTCAGGCTCAATAGGGCGCAAAATCGCCAGGTCGTCCATGGTCTCGATAGGGTTGGCCACCACCGGGCCGACATTGTCCACAAGCTCCACGCCTACGCCGATGCCAATTAAAGGAAGCATAATATCCGCGAACATGACCGCAGCGTCCACGTTCAAACGGCGCACCGGCTGCATGGTCACTTCCGCGCACAACTCAGGCTGCCTGCACACCTCCATGAGCGTGTATCGCTCGCGCACCTTACGGTACTCGGGCAGCATCCGCCCCGCCTGGCGCATGAACCACACAGGCGTAGTGTCGGCAAGCTCCAGGCGGCAGGCTTTCATGAAGCGAGTGTCAGCGATGGACATGTCGTTCCTCCAATTACGAATTACGAATTACGAATTACGAATTGTGATCGGCTAATTCGTAATTCGTAATTCGTAATTCGTAATTACAACAGCGCCAGCGTATCCTCAAGAGAGCGGTAAACACAGGTGAAGATCGGCTGGTCCTTAAGGGTGTAGCGGCGGGCTTCGGTGGAGCGGAGGGCCACAAGGAGGCCCTGGTAGGCGTAGAGATCGTCGGTTTCATAGGCGACTATGAACTCCTGGTCGTCCAGGCCGGTTGTGTAGATCAGCACCTGCCGCACCTGGGCATATTCGTGTCCCACGCGAATGTGCTCGTTCATCATGCCCTGGCGCGCCTCTTTGCTCATCAAGTACCACTCGATGGTCTTGCTGAAGGGGTAGACAGTCAAGTAGGGAAGGCGCTCACGAGCGTCAACGGCTTGCTCCTGGGCGGTACGCCGCTTTGTGTAAACGGAGGGACGGGTCATGCCCCACAGCGCGTGGGTGACCTGAAGATACTTACCGAGTCCCGTGCGGAGGAGTTGGGCGAGCGTGTCCTGCAACACATTGAGCGTATCTGCTGTGCGCCAGAGCATAAAATCGGCGTCGGTCTTCAATCCGAGCGTGCTGTACGGCCATGTGCGCACCGCCTGCGTCTGCTCGACCGATTGGGCGAATTGCTGGCTGCCGCGCTCGCGCTCCTCATCCGATAGCCTGCGCCAGATGGGGTCTACCTTAAAGAAGAGGTATTGTATGAACCTCGGGGCCTCAGTTTCCTGGGCGATTTCTTCCGTTCGTTCTGTGTGCATCCCACTCCTCCGATTGCGGACCTCTCAATTGCGGATTGCGGATTGCGGAATACCCTAAAAATCTTGGCGAACCTTGGCGACCTTTGCGTCTTGGCGGTCCCGCAATCCGCAATCCGCAATCCGCAATTGAAACGTCCGCATTCCCCTATGGTCCGGCCTCTTCTCTGTAAAAGAGGCCGGGTACTTCGTTGGCATTTATGTCGTCCATGTCATAATCTGTCTCGCCCGCCTCAACAGCCTGGGCTTTGAGCCATTGGATAGGCGCGTGCATCAGCTTGCCCGCGATGCGCGAGGCCATGATTTCGATGACCCGCCTTTCTCTGGGTGACAGCGTCGAAAGCTTGGGCATGGCCCAGGCCAGCTCTTCATCCGTCACGGCGGCCGCCTGGGTGAGCAACGCTCGAATGGTGGGCGCCGCCGAGCGCGTCCGAAGCCACTCTAGATACCGGGAGACTTCAGCTTCTATCATAGCGCGAATTTCGGGCAGCGCCGATTGCCGCTCCTGCAAGGTCGTGCGTACCACCGCCTGGAGGTCATCGATATTATACAGGTGCACGCCGGGCAAGCCGCCGGCCAGAGGATCGATGTCCCTGGGCACGGCGAGGTCTATCAGGCAGAGAGGTCTGTCGGGGCGAGCAGCCATAGCCGCGGCTATCTGGTGGAGCTGCAAGACCGTGTGCGGGGCGGCGGTGGAGCTGATAACGATATCGGCAATGGCAAGGCGGTCCGGCAACTCGTCCCAGGTCGCAACATCTGCATCGTAGCGGCGTGCCACCTGGCGTGCTTTTTCAAGCTGGCGGTGGGCGACTACGGTGGCGCGCAGGCCATGTTCGTGTAGGCAGCGCGCTACACCTTCCCCTATCTCGCCTGTGCCAATGACCAGCACGCGCCTGTCGTTCAACGGACCTGGGGCTGGGGGCTGGGGGCTGGCTTAATTGCGGATTGCGGATTGCGGATTGCGGGCCAGGCGGCGCTAGGGGCCAGGACCTGTTTTGCCAGCACGACAGCCGCATAGCTGACCGAGGCGGGTCGCCTGCTGATAGGTGTTTCGCTCTGCACGCGCTTGCCCAGCGTGACGGCTTTGTGGAATAGCTGGGAGAGGACAGGTCCTGCTGCCCCGGCTTTGTGGGCCGTTTGCCACGCACGCCGCACCTGGCCCAGTATCTGCACCTCGCCCAATATCAGCGAGTTGATGCCCGATGCCACGGTGAGAAGGTGTTTTACCGCCGCCGCCCCTGTGTGGAGATAAGTATATGGCTCGATTTCGCCGAAGCTCGCGCCGAACATAAAGCGCAGCAACTCCTGGATGTCGCCGGCAGGCGGCAACAGCGCATAGACTTCGAGCCTGTTACAGGTAGAGAGGATGACGCACTCATCCGTTCTCTCGGTGGCTGCTTCTAAAGCCGAAATAAGCTGGTCGCCGGTGAGGGAGAACTTTTCGCGCACCTGAAGCGGCGCGCTGTCATGGTTTGCACCGATGACCACTAACGACCTGGAAGCGATCTGGTCGTGCTTTATCTTGATCCTCCCACTGCGCGGATTGCGGATTGCGGATTACCCTAAATATCTTGGCGAACCTTGGCGACCTTTGCGTCTTGGCGGTCCCGCAATCCGCAATCCGCAATCCGCAATCCGCAATCGGTACGTCCAGTCTAAAGGTTAGCTTAAGCAACGGTCAAGATGATTCAAAGCGCTTTGACCGTTTTTTAATTCAATATTCAGGTACTGCATAATGTAGCAGTAGCGCCCCATCGTCCATTCGTTCGTGATCCAGCAGGTTGAGGCGAATGGCCGTTTCCTGGTCGAAGCCGGTGCCGTCAACAAGGGTGGGAGCCGATGCTCCGCCGAAGATTAGTGGTGCCATATACAGGTAGATTTCGTCGATCAGATCTCCTGCCTATAAGCTCCGCATTCAGCGTTGCGCCACCTTCGACCAGCAGGCGCTTTACTCCGAGCCGGCTGAGGCACTGAAGGGCAGCCGCCAGGTCCACTCTGCTCTCACCTAGCACGAATAGTTCCACGCCAAGATCGGCCATGCGCGAAACCTGGTCGGGGCTCGTTTGCTCGGTGGTAAAGAGCAGTCGCCGGGCCGGGCCCGCGGTGATGAAGTGGCTGTCCTCATGCAAAGTTAGCCCTACCGATGGGTCAACTATCCTGGACACGACGCCCACTTTGACGGGATTTTCGTCGCGTCCGCCGGCCAGGCGTCCGGCTCTCAGCCGGGGCGATTTCACCGTCAGCCTGGGGTCGTCACCTAGTAGCGTGTGGCCGCCTACCATAACCGCATCGACCTCGGCGCGCAAGCGGTCCACGCGCTCCCAATCGCGCTCGGAGGAAATATGCGCGCTACGGCGGGCGACTGTATCTATTTTCCCATCAGCGGTCATCGCCGCGTTCAAGATGACGAACGGACGGCCCCCCTTCTCGATCTCAATCATGAGTGAGCGTTTGAGGGCGAAGCATGGGCCGAGGGCGCGACTACGAACCTGATGAGGTTCTGGGATGGATCTACCGTGACAATCTCATCTCCCTCTTCCTGGACCGGAATGCCGTTTGCAACGAGACGCGAGCGCACGTCGGCCAGCGCATCGCGGCCGGGGAGAGCAACAATATATGAGTGAATGCCTGCCCCTGTTTCAGGCGCGTGCGGGGCTCCCGACGATTGCCAGGTGTTCGCGCCGATATGGTGGTGGTATCCCCCTGCGCTCAGGAAGATGGCGCTGGGCATTCGCGCGGTGATATCGAAGCCGAGGATGTCGTGGTAGAAATGCTCCGTACCGGGGATGTCGCTAACTTGCAAATGGATATGCCCGACGCGGGTGCCGGAGGGGAGAACGTCCCATTGGCGCTCGGCTCGCCTGCCCTCTTCGGCTATAGCTCTCAAGTCGAGAGGATCGAGAGCCATCCTGACCGTCTTGCCGTCCCAGGTCCACTCAGAGCGTGGGCGGTCGCGGTAGATTTCGAGGCCGTTCCCGTCGGGATCAGAGATATAGAGCGCCTCGCTGACCAGGTGGTCTGATTGGCCGATATCGAGGCCCGCTTCGGCCATCCTGATAAGGGCCTGGCCGAGATCGGCACGACTTGGAAGGAGGATAGCCACGTGGTAGAGGCCGGTCGCCCAGCGAGGCTGGGGCGGCGCGTCGCGAACTTCCTGCAGCTCCAGCAGGGGCGGGCCGTCCTCGGCGCCCAGCACGGCTTTTCCCGGCGTACGCTCGATCAGGCGAAAGCGCAGCACTCCCTGGTAGAAGTTGAGAGAGCGATCGAGGTCAGCGACGCGCAGGATCACCAGGCCGATATTGGTGTCGGGATGGATCGATGTTGTGCTTTGACTTGCTGTTTGTGATTCCATTGACTTATCTCCTTTTATCTGGATAAGCTAATATATCCAGGGTATGAATCTCTGTGCGGCATGATGGTACCCGTTATTTTATCATTTTGCTACAAAAAAGAGCCCTCCGGAACGAGGGCGGAATGAGGATTGTAAAGATGACAGAAATCAATTGGTCCGATTTTGCCAGGCTGACCAGAGATAGCGACCACTGGCCTCTAATGGAGCGGGCGGCAGACCTGGCCGGCAGACCCGGCTACGCGCTTGACCTGGGGGCGGGCGGAGGGCGGGATACCCGGTATTTACTGGCTCATGGGTGGCACGTCACCGCTGTGGACAGCGAGCCTGCATCCATAGCCATACTTTCGGAGATACGGGACGAGAAGCTAAAGGTAGTGCAAAGCTCGATACAGGACTTTGCATTTGAGCCCGCAAAGTATGACCTGATCAGCGCCCAATTCTCGCTGCCTTTCGTGCCTGGCGCGCAGATCGCCGGAGTGTTTGGTCGCATAAAAGCGGCGCTCAAGCCGGGCGGCTTGTTTGCCGGGGTGTTTTTCGGCCCCAGGGACGAATGGAACAGTCCCGGGAGCGAAGGACGGCAAAGGGAGATCACCTTCCTGCCGCGAGAGGAAGTAGACGACCTGCTGCGCGACATGCAGGTAATAGAGTTTACTGAGGAAGAGGGGACGGGCAACACCGCCACCGGCGCAACGAAGCACTGGCACGTGTTCCATCTGATCGCTAAAAGGGGGGTGCAGGGGACCTCCCCTGACGGGGTGTAGGGGTGTCCCCTATATTTCTCCTATAGCTCTATCCATAAAGAATTATAGACCCTCAAGCTCCGGGCGGCGGTAAGAAATGTACTTGAACATAGCGCGAAGCTCGATAGGGAAGCCGTAGACGCCGAAGCGATAGCGCCAGGAGCCGAGGCTCTGCAAAGCCTGGCGGTGCCAGGGCTGCATCTTGAGGTCGGTGGCGGTGGGATAGCGGGCGCTGAGCACTGTCTCAAAGTTGTTGAGCAAATCGAGATGCTCCTGCTTTATCCAGGGGGTGTGAGGATTGCGGCGGCGTGAGAAGGAGGCCCATTCGGGGCTGACCCACTCGTCGAGGGTATCAGGGTATTTGAAGCCCTGGGCCACGGCGTCTTCGTACATGGAGCCGCCCGGCGTGGGGGTGTAAAGGTAGAGGATAATCTCGCTCTCCGGGTTCAGCTCTTTGACCTTGCGGATGAAGGCGATATTTTCGACGATATCGGCCTCCGCATCAGGCGGGTTGCCGAGCACGAAAGAGAACTCGGGGATGATATTCCAGGCTTTGGCCTTCTTCGCCATCTCCAGGGTGGTTTCGGGGGCGAGCCAGCCTTTGTTCATGGCTTTGAGGGTGGCGGCTGAGCCCGATTCCGCGCCCATGAAGATCATGCGGCAGCCGGCGTCGCGCATAAGGTCCCAGGTGCGGTCCTTGTAGCGCATGATGGTATCTATCGTACCCTCACCCCACCAGCCGATGCCCATGCCCATAATCCCCTCCGAGAAGGCGGCCACGCGCTTTTCGTAGGTGAAGAAGTTGCTGTCATGGAACTCGATGCCGTTGATGCCATAGCGCTGCTGGAGCCATTTGATCGTTTCGACCGTGCGTTGAGGCTCTTCGGTGAGCCAGCGTCCCCAGTAGGTCTTGGTGACCGCGCAGAAAGAGCAGGTGAAGGGGCAGCCCTGGCTCGAATTATGAGAGATCGTGCGGCTGCCGAGCATTGTGCGGCCCAGATACCTGTGCACGGCCACCTTTTCGTAGGGAATCCATGGAAAGCGGTTAATGTCGGAGAGGGCGCGATCGGGGTTATGCACTGCTTGACCATCTTTGCGCCAGGATAGTCCCGCGATATTCTCCAGGGATCCGCCCGTCTCCAGCGCTTCCAGAAGCTCAAGGATGGTCAGCTCGCCCTGGTTTCGCACGACATAGTCAATGGACGGGTCTGTGAGGCAGACGTTGGTGTGCCCTGTGGGAAAATAGCCTCCCCACACGACCGTGACATGAGGGAATCGCGCCTTGATCTCGCGTGTATGTGGGACGGCACGGGTAAGCTGTGGGCCAGGCATGACCGTCACCAGCAGATAGCGGATGCTGGGGTCTCGCTCGATCATCTCGATCATGGTCTTGTTGGCCTCTTTGTCGAGGTTGCCGTCGACCAGGTGCCATGGGTACTTGCCCTCGAAGACGGCGGCCAACGTCAGGACCGATAACGGTAGGCGCGGCTTCATCTCCGCGGCGCGTGGATTATATAGGATTATCATAGGCTGTCGGTTATCGGGTTATGGGTTATGGGTTATGCGTTGTCAGCAGATTGCTCGGTGGGAGGTTGGCGAGCGGGTTTCTGCATAAGTTTAGCAGGTTAGAGGTGTGTGGTCAACCGGAGAGCACTATTTAGGCTGGCGCGGCTCGGGGCGTGGTATCGAGGGAACGTGAGCCCGTTTATAGACAAGAATGGTGCGCTTGAACTCGATCACAATGGTGCCATCCTGGTTGAAGCCGGTGGTCTTGACGGTCACGACGCCCATCTGCGGGCGCGTTTTGGACTCGCGGGCAGAGATAACCTCGGTCTGGGCGTAAATAGTGTCGCCTTCGAAGACGGGCGCAGGAAGGCGTACCTCGTCCCAGCCGAGGTTGACAGCATATTGGGAGATGCCTGATACCGATAGGCCGGTGACGAGAGCCAGCGTGAAGGTCGAGTTGACCAGTGGGCGACCCCACTCGGTCTGTGCGGCGTAGTGGCGATCAAAATGGATGGGGTTGTTGTTCACAGTGAGGAGGGTGAACCAGATATTATCAGTTTCCGTGATGGTGCGCCCCACCGGGTGGCGGTAAATGTCGCCCGGTTGGATATCTTCGTAGGCTCGGCCCGCCACGTTCGCGCTTTCGTTTCGTCCTTCGCCCTCCATAGCTTCCTCCATAGCAAACCTTACGAGCAACGATTACGGTGCACTCTTACTCCCTCTCACGCGAGGCTTCGTCCTTCGTCCTTCGTCCGTCGTCCCTCTACCAGGTTCTGCTGCTCAATAACCACCGAGGCCATGCGGAGGTTGGCCGCATCTACCATACGATCGTCAACTGTTACCACTCCGCGACCTTCGGTGCGCGCTTGCTTGTAGGCGGCCAGGACGCGCCTTGCCCAGGCGACTTCGTCCGAAGACGGGGTGAAGACGGTGTTGACGGTGTCGAGTTGGGCGGGGTGGATGCATTGCTTGCCGTCGAAGCCGAGGGCGCGAGCGATGCGAGCGGCGCGCTCCAGGCCGGGTGTGTCCTTGAAAGCGGCGAAGGGGCCATCCATGCAGCGGAGGTCATGGGCGCGGGCGGCAGCGACGATAGAGTGCATTATGGGCTGCCAGCGGTGGCCTGGGTAGGCGGCATCGTGCTCGTCAACCTCACCGATGCTGGCGAGTGGCATGCGCATCGAGGCGGCATAATCGCCGGGGCCGAAGATGAGACATTCAAGGCGGGTCGACGACCGGGAAATCTCCGGCAGATTGAGGAAGCCGCTTGCAGTCTCGATCTGGGCTTCGATGCCGATTTTGTGAGGGAGGCCCAGTGAAAGCTCGATCTGGCTCAGCAGGGTATCCACGAAGGCCACATCCTGGGAGAATCCACCTTCGGCAGCATCACCAGGTCGATATGCTCCCCTGAGGTTTCCACCACCTCGATGAGGTCGCGGTATGCGAAGCCTGTATCAAGGCCGTTGATGCGGAAGATGCGCAAGCGGGAACCGAAATCGAGCTCCGAAAGGGCGCGGGCCACGTTGGCGCGAGCTGCCGGCTTTTGGTCGGGCACGACGGCGTCCTCCAGGTCGATGCAAACGGCATCAGCACTGCTTGCTGCCGCCTTAGCGATCATGTCGAGCCGCGTGGCAGGCACGAAGAGGGTGGTGCGCTCTAGTCGCGGCGGGCGTTGCATTGAGGCGGCCTCCGAAATGGGGAATGCGGAATCTGGCATGTGCATTCTAGCATAACGCACGATATTTCCGAAGAATGGACGATGGCTTGCTCACGGGCTGGCGTTTTGCCATTTTTTTCGACAAGAAAATCTATTGACATGGCACCAATCCTCTGCTATCATAGCTAGCAGTCTGAGTTGTTGTGCTTGGCACTTAGACTCCTCTAAAAGTCGACGGGTTTCTCTAAACCTATCCAGCATATCGATTTGACTCGGACACCAAAATCTTCGAAAGAGTTATTGTAACTCACGTATATCGTATTCCTGTTTTCTTCCCTGGTTTACGTCGGGCTTATTGCTAGGCTTTGGCGTACTACATATACCAGTACGGCCGGGAATGTTAGGCGCATAGAAACTCACCCCGGCCATTTATGACAACTTGGGGCAGATGAAAAGTTTACCGCTATCGTCAGATGGTGGGATAGCTTATTGTCATTTAAGGAGGAGGAGCAGAAGATGAAAGGGGATACTTAGCAATGTAACACCAGGAGCGGTATCGTCGGAATAAGACAAAAGAGCGAAGCGGCTCGCCCACGTTGAAAAGAAATCGTCCTAGCGCACTCTTAAGCAATGGAAGGAGAAAGCAATGGCAGACGACACTAAGAGGTCAAAGTTCTGGCGTTTATTACCGTTCTTATTTAATATTATTAGTTATGCTTGTTACGGGCGGGATTGCCCTGGCGGGTGTGCCGACGGGCGCGCCACTGCAGGCCAAAGGTGGGGGCGCAAGCCCACCGAGCGCGCCAGGCGGCCAGGGTGCGAATGTCGCCGTGCTGCAGGGTCATCTGACGCCGTCGAGCAATAAGGGCAACGCTAGCGGCAAGGCAAGGATTACCGCGGTTGGGCAGCCGGATAGTATTGTTGATCTGGCTAAGCTTGGCATACACCCAATCCAGGGCGCGCCCGCAAGCAGACCACAACCCGCCACCGGGTCTATCGGCACAGTGGGCACCTACATGGTGGGCAGCCCCGACGTTATCAGCCAGACGGCGCAGGCCGCCGCCGGCTACGTCCTCTCGGGCTTCACGCCTGGTGAAACTGTCAACGTCACTGCCAACGGCGTGGCGCTGCTCGCCGGCCCCGCCGACGCCAACGACGCCTGCTCTTTGGCCTCAACACCGGTGCCGGCCTTGGCTACATCGTCTTCGAGGGTATTGGTGCGACCAGCGGTAACCGCTCCGGCACGGCCACCCAGGTACTGGATGCCGCACCGCCCGTGCCCGGCTACGCGGCCGGCCCCTAGCGTTAACGACGACCGGCACAGGCACCTCAATGCCTATGGCTGGCGCTCCCCGCCAATGCACAGGCTGCATGTCCGCAACGGCGCCCCTCCTGGGCACTGCTAACACCGCTCTAACGGGCGCTTCATGTGCTTCTACACAAGCGGGATACTCGGCGGTTCATACACGGCATACACCGGTGCAGCTGTCAGTCACATCGAGCACTGGCGCATGGAGTCCATAGCGCGGCAACGCGAACGCCTGCCGGGTAACTTCCACCGGTCACAGGCGTCTTTTGTTGACGGCCACCCGCCTGTCCTGCCGCGGCGGGATGCCAGTTCGATTTCATGGTGATCCGACGTCAGCGGCGCACGACGGGAACCTTTACTCACCGGTGCGAGTAGTGCCGTGTCGCCCTGGGCTGCACTGACCCGGCGACCGTTACAAGCGTCAACCAGCGCGCGGCCGCACATGGCGCAAGCGGACTGGTGTCCGACCGGCTTCACCGGCAGAGCGGCCGGCATTGCGTGATCAGCTGGGGCATCAGAGCAGCGTCTATCGTTATGGTCGGAGTGGGCACAAGTAGCCCGGCGCCAGCGCGGAACGGTCACTGGAGTTCAGGGCGGCTTGGTATATAATGCAGTGTCGTCACGTGGCTACGTCCGGCTACTAGCACGCCACAGCGTGCCGCACTCGAGCTAGACTACGTAACTACCTCGGTATCATCTGGGGCGACCGTTGCGTGCCAGGCACCACGAGCGCAGGGATCAACTGCGATGACTGCTCTGCCACAATCCCCCTGCCGTTTACTTTTACGCTATATGGCCAGCCCTTCTTCGCGGCGCAGGCCGGCTCTAACGGCGAATTGGCCTTCGGCACCGACTACGCTGGTTTCGGCGTCACTTGCCTGCCGAACACAACGGCGACCTACACTATTGCCCCCTTCTGGGTAGACCAGTATCCGGTAACTGCGACCTGCCCTGCCTGCGGTGTCTTCTACACCACCACAGGCACAGCCCCCAACCGTGTCTTCAGTATCGAGTGGCGCAATGCCTACTATCCCGGCAACCCCACCCCAACATTGGACTATGAAGTGCAGTTGCTGGAGGGCCAAACCACCTACCACGTGATCTACGGGACAGTAACTTCGCACACGGGCGGCACGGACAGTGCGCTAACGGTGGGTGTGCAGCAGAACACAACCAACTTTACCAGTGTGGGTTGCGACCCAACGGGCACCAATCCGCCTACGGGCGTGGTCAGTGGGAACATGTTCACCTGGACACTGCCTTCTTGCGATCACAGCCACCACCACACCGCATGCCTCCCACAGCCACAGCCACGGCCTGCGCCTACGCCTACTTCCGATGGCCACTTGTCGCTAACTACCCGGGTGGCACCATCGAAAGCCCGGCCATGTCATCGGACAGCACCTATAGCTATGCCGCGGACGGCTTCGTCAACGAGGCGGCGGGTCACCTAATGGAGCGCTATGACCCGGCAGTCAACTCTTGCCACTCTGGCACCCTGCCGGAGAACGACTACGATGCTCGTGCCGCATATGCCGCTAACACCAACTCGATCTACGTCTTCGGCGGCATCGACGGCGCCGTGTTGAACACCAACTCTGTCTACAATCTCACTACCGATACCTGGTCTTCGGGCGCGGCCATGCTGGACGCCCGCATCTGGCCCAACGTTGTCTCTACGGTGGCAACGGCAAGATCTACGTCATCGGCGGGCTGGATAGCGGCTTCAACGAGCAAATGCCAGGTCCGGCAGTACGACCGGCTGACCAACACATGGACAGACCTTCGACCCTGACGCCCAGGGCGCCGCCGCTGCGGGCGTTTTCGGCCAGTACCTTTACGTGGCGGGCGGCTACAATGGCGGCTCCGGCCAGACGACGCCACAACCGCTACGATATTCTCGGCAACACGCTGGGCCAGCATGTCTTCCTTGCCGGTGCCCGTTATTCTCGCAGGGCTATGGTGCGGTGGGCAACAACTTCTACGTGTTCGGCGGCGGTAACCCATCGCTGGCCGGCCCTGCCGGGTGCAAGGCAAGCGGCAGGCGCCCGCGACCACATATAACAGCACCTATATCTACACACTGTGCAACAGTTCGGCAAGCGGGCCGACCCTGAACCAGGGGCGCTCGTGGACCAACGGCACCGCCATCGGCAACCATCTGCTGGTAGTGGGCGGCTTCCGACGGCTCCGCAGCGACCTCAACACGTCGAGATGGCCACCGTGCAGACCTGCGGCACAGCCACCAACACGCCGGTGCCTCCCACCGCCACCGCCACTGCTACAGCCACGGCTTGTACTGCAACCAACTATAACTACACACTCACTACCGGCACCATGACTACCGGCACTACGCGCATTGATGGTGCGGGTTGCGATGACTGCACCACCCTAATCCCCAGCCTACCCTTCCCCTTCACCCTGTATGGCACCACCTACACCGCCGCGACGGTCGGCTCCAATGGCATCCTGGCCTTTGGCACGGCCAACGACGCCTTCGGAGGAAGCTGCCTACCCGTCGCCAGCGCTACAAACCAGATGATGCCGTTCTACCGCGACGAGCGGACCGACTGTGCCAACGGCTGCGGCATCTACACCGTGACCACCGGCACCGCGCCCAACCGCATCTTCACTATCGAGTACCGCACCATCTACTTCGGCGAAACCAGCTCCACGCCGACGCTCGATTATGAAGTGAATCTGTATGAAAGCGGCTCGCCAACCTTTGATTACACCTACGGCCTTGTGAACGCCACCACCCAAACAGGCAGGACCACTTCGATAGGCGTACAGCGAGACAGCACATCCTTCACACAGTACGCTTGCGACCCCACCGGACAGACTCCGCCGGTGAGTTCAGGCCAGCGTATTGTGTGGACCCCGGCAGCGTGCGGCACGGCTACCAATACACGCCCTCGGCACGCCACCCGCACCAGCACGCCGAATGCGGCAACATCCACGCCGACCTGCCAGGCAGGTGGCGGACCGATCAATGTGCTGATAGTCTACTCTGACAACAGTATCCCACCCGCCACCCTGATCAGCCAGATCCAGGCGGAGTCGGGAGTGGGCACCGTAAACACGTTCGATGCATCAGCGAGCACACCAACACTTGCACAGTTGGAGGCATACACCGAGGTGGTGGCCTACTCCAACAGCCCATACGGTGACCCGGTGGGCATGGGTAATGTGCTGGCTGACTACCAGGACGCCGGTGGCATCGTGGTAGCCACAGCCTTCGACTGGTTCGGCTCACCGTTCGGATTGGACGGAAGGTGGATGACAGGTGGGTACACACCATTCACATATCCGGCCACAATCAACTTTGCAAACGCAAACCTGGGGACATACGACCCGAGCCACCCGCTGATGCAGGGAGTGACCACGCTGAGTGCATACTTCCGAGAGACGTCAAGTCTGACAGCGGGAGCGACACAGGTAGCAGCCTGGGACGACAACACCCCGGCAATAGCGGTAAAGACGACAGGTGGGCACACAGCAGTAGCGATCAACGCCTACCTGGGAGACAACCCTGAGATGTGGAGCGGGCAGTTCGGCACGCTCATCGTCAATGCAGCTCGCTGGCTCGCTGGCGGTAGTGGTTGCGGACCTACCAATACTCCTGTAGCTACCAGTACGCCTACGTCCACGCCTACCTGCCAGCCAGGTGGCGGAGGATTGCCGGGACCATGGGCAAACGGGGCACCAAGTACTCTTGATGCATATGGTGCGGCTTCGGCTTCTGACGGCACGGTAGCCTACTTCGCAGGCGGCTACTCCTTCACCAGCCTTACCACCAACGTATTCCAGAAGTACAACCCAGCCACCAACACCTGGACCACCCTGGCTAACGTGCCGGTTGTGGTGTCCGAGGCCTCTCTCGCTTACTCTCCCACCACCAACAAGCTTTACCTGTTCGGTGGAGAGGATGTCGATACGAGCGTGGTCTACAACACGTTGTACATCTATGATGTGGCCACCAACACCTGGTCCACAGGTGCTGCCATGCCTGACGTGAGAGCGTTCATGGCTAGCGGCTACTTCAACGGCAAGGTCTACCTGGTCGGTGGCTACAACAGCGGCTCTATCTCCCCCGCCTTCTTGCAGGTTTGGGAATACAACATCTCGACTAACACCTATGCCACAAAGACACCGATCCCTGCAGCCAACGGCTTCGGAGGAGCGGGGTACGGAGTGATAGGTGGACACCTGTATGTAGCAGGTGGACGCGACGCGACCAACACAGTAATCAACACGCTATGGGACTACAACATAGCAGCAGACAGTTGGGCCTCGGGTGCCGCTATGCCTGCCGCAGACAATGTGCCGGGTTCAGGCGTGATCATGGGAAGCTGTTCATCATGGGCGGCGGAAATCCGTTCTCGCAGACAGCAACCCAGCGTGGCACGAAGGGAAGCACGGCCAGTAAGGCAGCATTCCCCACCAAGGCTAACACCAAGGGTGAACTGCCACAGACGAGCAACTCGACAGTCTACTACGATCCAGGCACCAACACCTGGACGAGTGGTAACCCACTGCTACAGACGGTATCGTTCCCGGCGGGGACCAACGTAGGAAGCACCTACCTGACCCTGTACGGTGGATACAACGGCTCCTCAACCACCAATGCCATCGAGGTAGCTACATCTGCAGGCGGCGGCGGTTGCCCCACAGCATCGGCAACTTCCACTAACACGCCTGCAACCACTCCTACCTGCTCACCACTCACTGCAGACGCACCTGGCGCATGGACTGTAGTAACGTCCCTGCCCTTCGCTGCTCGCGGTCCCTCGACCGTAAGCGACGGCACCTACGTCTACATAGCAGGTGGTTATGACGGTGCCAACATTCGCAACGACCTGCTCAGGTACGATCCTGTAGCAGACACCTACACACCTATGGCTTCCTCTCCTGACGACCACTTCCTGGGCCAGGGCGTGTATGATCCGACCACCAACAAGATCTACATCCCCGATGGCTTCGGTGATGGCTCGGCCACACTGAACACGCTACAAATCTACGACATCGCCTCCAACACCTGGACGACAGGGGCAAACGCACCCGTAGGGCTGTCTGACCTGGCGACGATGATCTACAACGGCAAGGTATACATGGCAGGCGGGTACGACGGATCAGGCGCATCAAATGGCCTGTATGCGTACGACATCGCCTCCAACACCTGGTCGACACTTGCCACGATGCCAACGGCGCTCTACCTGCCGGGCTTTGGAGCCTACAACGGTAAGCTGTACGTGGCAACAGGCAATAACGGCTCAAGCGAGCTAAACACGCTACAAATCTACGACATCGCTTCCAACACCTGGACGACAGGGGCGAACATACCGACAGGGGTAACAGGACCAGGGAGCGTAGTGGTAAATGGACAGTTGTGGATCATCGGAGGGGCGGTATTCCCCAACACAGTAACGCAAACGCAGATCTACGACATAGCGTCAGACACCTGGTCGGCAGGACCAAACCTGAACGTAGCGCGACTATGGATGTACGCAGCGCAAGCCGGCAGCAAAGTGGTAGCGCCAGGTGGCGACGCCACAGCAGGCATACCGACCAGCACCAATGAGGTCAATACCCTCACCGGCGGCGGCGGTTGCGGCACATCCGTACCAACCAGCACACCAACGGTAGCTGCTACAGCCACCTGTTCACCACTTGGCGTACCGATCGTGGTGGGACCTGGCAACATGCCACCCGCCAAGAGCGCCCCTGCCAGGATAGGCAAGGGCAACTCAAACGTCAATCCTAACGGCAGCGCCAACAAGAGCAACACCAACACAAACATAGCGAAGCTCTCCAAGAGTAGCGCCAAGGACAAGCTGCTCCCGAAGGTCTCGTACACAGCACCACTCGATCCGATCAGCTTCATACTGGACGATGGCACGGCGGAGAACTCCGTCGGCTTCGGTAACGGCACGAGTGAGTTCTCGGCTGTCTGGATCAACCGCTTCACACCTCCAAGTGGAAGCTATCCGTTCACGCTGACTACCATCTCGATAGAGTGGCCTTCGGCAGGCGGAGTGACCGTAGGTCTACAGCCAAGGCTGCTGGTCTACCTGGATACCGATGGGAACGGAGACCCCTCGAACGCCACCTTGCTGTACCAACAGTTGGTGACAGTCTCACAGCTAGACACCTTCCAGGACTATCCTGTGAACGTGCCGGTGAGTGGACCTGGGGACGTCTACATCGGGTTCGAGGACGCATGGGCAGAGCCTGGCTACACGCCGGAGCTACACCCGGCAGCGATCGACACCGATAATACCCAGAACAGGAGCTGGGTAGCAGCCATGGGCAGCGGGGCACCTGTGGACTACACCAACCTTGGCAACAACGACACAATCGGCACCATCGAGGCCCTGAGTGGTGGCGCAATCACCGGCAACTGGTTGATCCGTGCAAGCGGTCAGACCGGCGGCAGTGGCTGCCCCACGAGCACACCTCAACCTGCTACCAGTACAGCCACTCCTACAGCCAATGTCACAGCTTCCCCGACCTGCTCGCCAGGTGTTGGTGGCTGGAGTGCCGGACCGGATATGCCTACAACGCTCGTGAGAGCAGCAGGCGTCTACTTCCCCGCCAACGGTAAGTTCTACACCATGGGTGGTCGTATAGCCGATACCGCAGGCTCTGACTTCCAGCATGTACTGGAGTACACTCCCAGCTCTAACTCATGGATCCAGAAGGGTGTTACCCTCCCTGATAACTTCATGAACAACATGGCTTGTGGCGTGCTCACAGTCTCAGGTACTCCTTACATCTACTGCGTCGGTGGCTCCTTCGCTACCGGTACCACAGCCACGGCTCGTGTCTTCTTCTACAATCCAGCCACAGACACGGCCACCCTCCTTGGCAGCGACGATTGGGGTGGAGACGCCTCAGGCACAGTCCTGCCAGGCGGCTTCACGGTAGCCAACAACAAGCTCTACATTCTGGGTGGGTTCAACATCAACGTCGCCTCCACCAACCAGATATGGGAGTTCGACCCGGCAGCAGCCGTAGGGTCCAAGTGGACGCAGAAGCATGACACACCTGAAGGGATCATGTATGCAGCCACAACCACAATAGGTGGGATCATCTATGTGGGAGGAGCATCGGACTACTCAGGTGCGACAGTGATCGACACGACCAACTCGTTCAGCTACAACCCGACGACGGACACTATCGGCACGATAGCGTCGATCCCGAGGGCCACAGGCGAGACGAGAGGCTTGAACGTAGGTGGACAGATGTGGGTAATCGGTGGAGGACGCGTAGCGCCAAACCCGTCAACCGAGATCGACATCTACGATCCAGGCACTGACACCTGGACAACCGGAATGCCCTTCACCAACGCTCGGCGCAACTTCCCGACCGACACAGACGGATCATCCGTGTGGCTGGCCGGCGGGTACGAGCCGAGTACACCGGCGCAGGACATGGAGATCTTCTCCCCGGGCGTCTCGTGCGGGACACCTGTTCCCACCGAAACATCGGTAGCAACAGCGACCAACACGCCGGTCGGAGCAACAGCCACGCCTACCTGCCAGCCAGGTGGCGGAACACTGCCGGGACCATGGGCAAACGGGGCACCAAGTACTCTTGATGCATATGGTGCTGCTTCGGCTTCTGACGGCACGGTAGCCTACTTCGCAGGCGGCTACTCCTTCACCAGCCTTACCACCAACGTATTCCAGAAGTACAACCCAGCCACCAACACCTGGACCACCCTGGCTAACGTGCCGGTTGTGGTGTCCGAGGCCTCTCTCGCTTACTCTCCCACCACCAACAAGCTTTACCTGTTCGGTGGAGAGGATGTCGATACGAGCGTGGTCTACAACACGTTGTACATCTATGATGTGGCCACCGACACCTGGTCCACAGGTGCTGCCATGCCTGACGTGAGAGCGTTCATGGCTAGCGGCTACTTCAACGGCAAAGTCTACCTGGTCGGTGGCTACAACAGCGGCTCTATCTCCCCTGCCTTCTTGCAGGTTTGGGAGTATGACATTGCCACCGATACATACGCCACAAAGACACCGATCCCTGCAGCCAACGGCTTCGGAGGAGCGGGGTACGGAGTGATAGGTGGACACCTGTATGTAGCAGGTGGACGCGACGCGACCAACACAGTAATCAACACGCTATGGGACTACAACATAGCAGCAGACAGTTGGGCCTCGGGTGCCGCCATGCCTGCCGCAGACAATGTGCCGGGTTCAGGCGTGATCGATGGTGAGCTGTTCATCATGGGCGGCGGAAATCCGTTCTCACAGACAGCAACCCAGCATGGCACGAAGGGAAGCACGGCCAGTAAGGCAGCATTCCCCACCAAGGCCAACACCAAGGGAGCTCAGCCCGAGACAACCAACCAGACCGTGTACTACGATCCAGGCACCAACACCTGGACAAACGGCAACCCGTTGTTGGAGACGGTATCGTTCCCGGCGGGGACCAATGTAGGAAGCACCTACCTGACCCTGTACGGTGGATACAACGGCTCCTCAACCAGCAACGCCATCGAGGTAGCTACATCTGCAGGCGGCGGCGGCTGCGTATCGCCGACACCTGGCACACCTGTACCGTCTAACACACCCACATCCACGCCAACTTGTTCGCCAGGGGCCATCAGTGGACCGATCAATGTGCTGATAGTCTACTCTGACAACAGTATCCCACCCGCCACCCTGATCAGCCAGATCCAGGCGGAGTTGGGAGTGGGTACCGTAGACACGTTCGATGCATCAGCGAGCACACCAACACTTGCACAGTTGGAGGCATACACCGAGGTGGTGGCCTTCTCCAACAGCCCATACGGTGACCCGGTGGGCATGGGTAATGTGCTGGCTGACTACCAGGACGCCGGTGGCATCGTGGTAGCCACAGCCTTCGACTGGTTCGGCTCACCGTTCGGATTGGACGGAAGGTGGATGACAGGTGGGTACACACCATTCACATATCCGGCCACAATCAACTTTGCAAACGCGAACCTGGGGACATACGACCCGAGCCACCCGCTGATGCAGGGAGTAACCACGCTGAGTGCATACTTCCGAGAGACGTCAAGTCTGACAGCGGGAGCTACACAGGTAGCAGCCTGGGACGACAACACCCCGGCAATAGCGGTAAAGACGACAGGTGGGCACACAGCAGTAGCGATCAACGCCTACCTGGGAGACAACCCTGAGATGTGGAGCGGGCAGTTCGGCACGCTCATCGTCAATGCAGCTCGCTGGCTTGCTGGCGGTGGTGCTTGCGGTACTCCTGTTGCCACACCCACGAACCCACCCGCTACTTCCACTAATTCGCCTACGAACACACCAACCAACACATCCACTAACACACCGACAAGCGTTGCGACTTCCCCGGCCACAGCCACAGGCACCGCGACGACCCAGGCTACGCCACAATCTACGTCCACGGCACCTGCAGGCACTGCTACATCTACATCGGCACCGGCTACCCATACCAGCACGCCTACTAACATCCCTTCAAGCACTGCCACAGCTACAGCGCCAACAGCCACACCTACAGCCTGCACGCTCCAGTTCACTGACGTGCCGGAAGGTACCGAATTCTACCCGTATGTCCACTGCCTGGTCTGCCTGGGTATTATCAACGGTTACCCTGATGGCACATTCCGACCCGACAACTTCGTAACGAGAGGGCAACTGTCCAAGATGGTGTCCAATTCGGCCGGGTTCCACGACATACAGACTACACAGCTGTTCGAGGATGTGCCTCCGACAGGACCTTACTCGACCTTCTTCCAGTACATCGGCCGAATGGCGAGCAGGGGCCTGATAGTTGGCTACCCGTGCGGTGGACCTTTGGAGCCCTGCAATCCGCCGAGTAACCTGCCGTACTTCCGCCCGAACGCGTACGCGACGAGAGGACAGATAGCCAAGATCGTGTCCAACGGTGCAGGCTACAACGACACGCCGACCGGGCAGCAATTCCAGGACGTGACACCGTCCAATACATTCTACGCCTACATCTACAGGCTCGCGATACGTGGTATAGTGCAGGGGTATCCGTGCGGAGGCCCGAACGAGCCCTGCGTACCGCCCAGCAACTTGCCATACTACCGCCCTGACACGGATGCATCGAGGGCGCAAGCGGCCAAGATCGTCTCGATCACGTTCTTCCCGAACTGCAACATACCTCTAGGTTGGCGGCTTGATACCAACCCGTAAGTAGTTAGTCACGAGATGGTCATGGCCCGCCGCGACCATCTCGTGAGCAATCAATAGAGTTGATCTATCTCCTCGCACACGAGGAGATAGATCCCACAGATATAAAAAGAAGTAGTCAGACCTTCTTAGACAGGTTTGACTACTTCTTTTTATATCTGTGGGATAAGCTATCAGCATGTTGCGGTCTGGGCCGATAGCGCGAGAGCAAGGCGAAGGGCATCAACTATCCGGTGGGCCCAGAGGGTTTCGACAGGACGAGGATTGGACACTCAGGTGTGCCGTGCAGGTCGGATTACCGGTCACAAGCTCCTGGCTCCTGGCTCCTGGCTCCTGGCTCCTGGCTCCTGGCTCCTGGCTCCTGGCTCCTGGCTCCTGGCCCCTAGTCCCTGGCCCTGGTCACTGCACAGAGCCAGGTGCTAGGTCGGCGAAGGCATCCAGGATGCGTGCGATGTGACGGGCACCGTTCAGGAAGTCGCTGAGCCTCAGGTGTTCGTCCGGGGCATGCGTGCGCGAGCCTGGGTAGCCAACGCCGGGCGACACGACGGTTATGCCCAGCGGGCGTGCGAATGCGTAGACGGGGCTGCTGCCTCCCGTGAGTGGGGTGAGCAGGCTGGGCTTGCCGTAGACCTCTTCGCCGGTGCGGGCGGTCAGGACCACCAGCGGATCGTCGGCGCTGCCCTTGGAGGGCCACATGGCTCCAAGCCAGGTTAGCTTTATGTCGCTGAAGCCCTGGTCGTCCAGGTAGGCTCGCAACGCTTCGAATATTACTTTCGGGTCCTGGTTGGGCACAAGGCGGAAGTCTACCTTCGCCGTGGCGATGGCCGGGATGACTGTCTTCATCCCCTGGCCCTGGTAGCCGCCCCAGATCCCCGCTATATTGCAGGTCGGCTCAAATACTGCTCGTTTGTAAGCAGCACCGGTAGCGTCGCGCACGAACCGGCGCTCGCCGAGCTCGGATATACCAAATTCGGCTCGTTGCGAGTCCTCATCAGAAGGAGAATCGGCGAACAACTGCTCGTCGAGCTTGGAAGGGGGCAAGGCCTGGTCGTAGAAGCCGGGGACCAGTACGCGCTCGTCTGTGCCCTTTAGCGTCGTGAGGGCGCGGATAAGTCGCCAGGCAGCGTTAGGGAGCAGATGAGCGCCACCCGAGTGAGCATCTCTACGCAGGGTTTGTGCCTGTAGCTCGACTGCCAGTATGCCACGGCGGCCTAGAGTATTGGTGGGCTTCCCCTCATTATTGATCCCTCCTTCCTCCCAGATCGAGCCGTGAGACTTCAAGAGGTCAAGATGCTCTTGCACAAACTGAGCGATGTGCGGGCTTGATATTTCTTCCTCTCCTTCCACTACGAAAGTGACCCCGCAAGGCAACTCGCCTCCATGTGCGGCTCGTACCGCGTCCACGGCAGCCAGGCGCGCTATGAGCTCGCCTTTGTCGTCTTTGGAGCCTCGTGCGTAGAGAGCGCCCTCACGCACCTCGGGCTGGAATGGGGGAGACGTCCATAGCTCCAATGGCTCGGGCGGTTGGACATCGTAGTGATTGTAGAAAAGCATTGTGCGCTCGGACCGCCCTTTGGCGGTACCGACGATTATGGGGTTGCCCGGTGTCTCGAATTGCCGGACCTCGAAGCCATGACTCTTCAATATTGCAGCCACAAGCTGAGCGCACTCCGCCATTCCCTCATGCCTGGCCGACACGCTTGGCTGGGCACATAGTTGAGCCGTTTCGGCAATGTATTCGTCCAGCCGTGACTCGAGAAAAGTGTCTATTTGTTTTGCGTTATCCTCCATCGAAGGGCTCCTTTCATATTAATCTAACCAGCTACATTATAGTACAACAGTCCTAGATTATACAGATCAGAGCCTGCTAGCAGGCGGTACTAATACTATTGGCGAGCAACTGGGGCACCTGGACTAGGAGCATGGTCACGTTGTGTTGCGTGGGATAGGCCAGTACTGTTAACACAGCAGTGTGCTAGCACTATTTACTAGCACAAGTACCCTGAACATACTAAATAAGAAATCAGTACAAATAAGAGCCACCGCGACGCCCGGGCAATTTGCATAGCTGCAGCGCCGGAAGTGATCGCCCGTCACGTCACGCCATAGGGCCGGGACACAGGCCAGGCAGACGTGGCTACAGACAGAACAAATATCATATAGAAGGATATCATGCCAAGCGTTCCACAATCTACAGATTGGAAGTTGAAAGCTCCACAAACTATGCTCAGTCAAGGCTTGCTGCCTTCGAGGGCTACGGCGAGCATCGTTATTGTCAGCTATAACAGCCGCTCGTATCTCGAAGCCTGCTTGAGCTCGGTTTGCTGCACGGTCGGGTTGGACTGCGAAGTCATCGTGATAGACAACGCCTCAACCGATGGCAGCGCCACGTTTGTGGCCGAGCGCTTCCCGTGGGTAAAGCTGATACGTAACAGCGCGAACACAGGCTTTGCTGCCGCCAACAATAAGGCTGTGCAGGCTGCCGGGGGACGCTACATTGTTGCCCTCAATCCGGATACCGAGGTGGAGGCGGGCTGGCTGGAAGCGTTGCTCAGGCCATTTCGTGCCGAAACCCCTCGACAACTTTCGCCGGTGGGTATGACGACGCCCCGCATCCTGCTGTCAGAGCAGCGCGACCGGGTCAATACGTGTGGCAACGCGATGCACTATACAGGCATCACCGTATGCCGGGGGCTTGGTCTGCGGGCAGATGCGGCGGAGCTGGCCGATCAGTGTGACGTAAACGCGGTGTCTGGGGCTTGCTTCGCCATCACCCGCGACCTCTGGGAGAAGCTAGGTGGGTTCGACGAGAGCTTTTTCACATATCTTGAGGATACAGACCTGTCGCTACGGGCGCGGCTCGCGGGCTACAGGTGCGTCTACTCTCCAGGATCAGTAGTTTATCATAGCTACACCGGGAGCTTTTCGGCGCGCAAGTTTTACTACCTTGAGCGCAACCGGATGCTCATGCTGATGAAGTGCTACCGGCCTGAAACCCTGCGTGCCATGCGGCCGGCTCTCCTGCTGGCGGAAATCATTGGCTGGGGCTACGCGCTTAAGAGCGGGAGAGCCCACCTCAGGGCGAAAATGCACGCCCGTAGGTGGCTGGGGCGGCACAGGGCCTCTATACAGCAGAAGCACGACCAAACCCAGCGATATCGAGCGAAGAGCGATGCCGACCTGCTCAGGGACACCAGCACAACTCTAGACATGAAACAGTTGGCCGGGCGCACGGCTGGGCGGTATATGAGGAGCTGCGCTTAACCCGATTTTCCGCCTTTGGAAGGGCGTTATGCGGGGTTGCATAGATTAGCTCTTTCCGATCTTCTTGCCCTATGCATGGTTAGCTGGAAGGGCAGCAACGGTGCAAGCAGCACCCGGTGGCTGGGCTTCGCCGACCTTTGACCGGGCCGGGGTACCTGCTGCCGGTGGCAGGCGCAGCAGAAACCGCCGGCGGCTAATGTACAGGCGCACCCGCAAACACACCCAATCCTAGCAACATTTGTTATTGGCTCGTGGGGCAATTGGCCATTTAAGTCTGGACTCTAAGGTGGATGTGGCGCTTTACTTCGCTTTGGGAGCGTGTAGAGCAGCAAATGTTGCGTTTGGGCCATCGAGGTTGGCGGTGCAGGCCAAGCGCCGATTTGACGTCCCAGCCGCAGCCGGCACAACTGCGCTCGAGCATGAGCTGGACCGGGATACATGGACAGCCGAAGCGCATCCGGTGCTCCGGCTGCCTTCCTGATATGTGCAGGCTAAGGCTTTTGGGCTTTACGAGCTACCTTGGTAAGCTATCAATTCCGAGGCGAACTTCGCTTTGGCTTTGCGGTCCATGGCCCAACCCCTATTTAGGTGAGCGGGTTTTGTGCTGTGCTCATGCAGAGACCGAGGGATTAGACAGATATAGACGAAGGTCATATTTTGTAGGGACTTCCACAACTGATTAGGGGACTAGCGACCCTACTGAACGCAAGGTGCCAGAGACTATACTCCCAATAACAACAAAAAGCAGCACTCGGCCGATTTGATCGGTCAATAATCAATTTCCCCTAATTTGTGCCGGAGAATGAACTTATGATCGAGGTTTCTGAGCGTCAATTGTATAAAGCGTCTGAGGTCGAATATCTGAGGCAGGTTTGGCCGGTAAGGCACATCACCATAGCGATCCCCGCATACAATGAGGAGCGCTTCATCGGCAGTGTGGTGATACAGGCCCTGCGGCAGGCCAAAGATGTCATCGTTATTGACGATGGCAGCAAAGATTCTACCGCCTTCATAGCCGAGCAGGCAGGAGCCCAGGTGCTGCACCATATTGTGAACATGGGCAAGACCGAGGCGGTCAATACGGCGCTCAGTTGGGCCAGGCAGCACGGCACTGATGTGCTCGTGTTCATTGACGGCGACGGCCAGCACAACCCGGAGGAGATCGATCAGGTTCTGGACCTGTGATCAGCGGGGAGGCCGACATGGTGGTGGGCTCGCGCTTCCTCCAGGTGAAGAGTGACATTCCCCTTTACCGCAGGGTAGGCCAGCACGCGCTTACCGGGTGACAAACATGGCGAGCGCCACGCCGACAACCGACTCGCAGAGCGGTTTCCGCGCTTTCTCGCGACGGGCCATCGAGACCCTGGATTTCCGAGGCACCGGCCTATCCGTGGAATTCGAGATGCAATTCCAGGCCAGGCAGCACGGACTGACCATAAAGAAGTGTCGATCAGTGTTATTTACGCGGAAAAAGCCAAGCGTAACCCTGTTGCCCACGGTATGCAGATCATCACGAACATACTGCGGCTGGTGGGCCAGCACAGACCTTTATTCTTCTTCGGGTTGATGAGTCTGGTGTTCCTTGCCATCGGTTCGTTTATGGGCGTGGTGACCATCGACATCTATATGAACGCACATGTACTGGCTGATGGCTATGCCCTGATCTCCGTACTTATGCTCATGCTTGGGCCAGTGACGCTCTTCGTGGGGCTTATACTCCACTCTGTGCATAGCAGCTTCGAGGAGATAAAGCAGACCCTGGCGAGGGAAAGAGCCTTCGAGCGGGCAGAACTAAGCCACTTCTTCTCCGCTACTGAAATCATACCTAATATGCAAGCTTCCCGGTTTAGCTTAAGGATAAAACAGAACACGATGTCGCGTCCGAGTGCAGACAACAGAACAACCATGCAGGCACCCGGTGCCGGCTACCGGGCACCTGCATCCGCACAGTCCGGTCGACGTTGTACCCAGAACGCTCTTGCACCCGACCCGGCAAGCGTTGGTCCGATTACTTCCGGCAGCACAGCCGGCCATCCTCGCCTGGAGCTCCCTGGTGGTGATCACGCTGGCTGAAGTAATTACCACCCTTCTTCGATCCTACTGCCGGAGTGTTGCTCTACGGCATCGTACTGCTAGCGCTCATGGCGCAGGCAGCCCTCACATGGGAGCAACCTATCCATGGCTTGCTCCTGGCTCTGACTTTCGCCCCACTAATCCGCATACTCAGCGTATCGATGCCCCTGGCAAAGTTCCCTTTGATCTACTGGTACCTGATAACGAGCATACCGCTGTTCGCAGCGGCATTCGTGATAGTGAAAGTGCTTGGTTACTCCTGGGCCTCGCTGGGTTTAAACAGAAAGAGACCTGCTGCTCCAGATACCTATCACAGCAACCGGCCTGGTTCTGGGCTTCACAGAGTACTGCGATCCTGAAGCCACAGCCTCTGACTACCGGATTGACCATCGGGCAGTTCTGGTTGCCGGCGCTTGATCCTGCTGGTATGCACCGGTTTCGCTGAGGAGCTCTTCTTTCGCGGCGTGCTCCAAAAAGCAGCGACGAGGCACTTGGCGGCTCAGGCCTGGTCTATGTGGCTATCCTGTTCGCCATCTTGCACATAGGCTACAAATCGATACCCGACCTGATCTTCGTGTTCGCCGTAGGTTGTCTGTTCGGCTGGTTCGTAAAGAAGACGGGCAGTATCGTCGGTGTTACTTTGCGCACGGCCTGACGAATTACTGCTCTTCCTGGTGATGCCGTTCCTGTTGGTACGGGACACTAGACAGTGAGAAGCATCGACCAGGCGCTGCAGCGACAACGTGCCCCCACCAGGTGCACACATCCTACTTTTCGATGGTACCGTTAACTAATATCGGGACTAACGAGCTATTGACCGGGGCGCGGTTCTATGTCACACTAGATGTGCATCATAGCTCTCGTCGCACCCTAGTGAAAGGGGAATATAATGGTTTCTACAGTAACAACGACAACGGTAACAACGGTAACAACAATTGCGCTCGCCGCATCCCTGGGGATGCTGGCAATCTGTACCCTGCTGATTATCCTGATGCAGAAGGAAGTTATAAGCTCGCTTTCAGGAGCCCAAGCAAAATCATTCAGCCAAAGTCCTCAATGTAGGCATCGTGCCGCTAGCGATCGCGGCAGCTATGATAATAGCGATGAAGGTAGTCGAGATCTTGCAGTAACACAGACACAGCATACATTACGCTTTGTGCAGCCGCGCCCTTCTAAACGAAGTGCGGCTGTTTGCATTTGTGCGTGGTCTGAGTGCACGGCGCGCAGCGGCTCTTCAGGATGACCTTCCTGGGCCCTGTCTGAGGTTCTCAGGCAGCCTTTAGTTGCTCATTGGGGCGACTAGCTAAATAAAACCGCATAACGGCGCCACTGCCGAATGCTTGAAGGAGAATAAGAAGATGCGTAGAATGACTTTCGTTTTGACCTTGCTTGTGCTGGCTCTATCAGGCCTCAGTCTCTTCCCACAGGGCACAAAAGCTCAGGAGGCAAACGCGACGCCACCGAGATTGTAACCCTCCAAACCGATGTGACAACCCCCACGGGAATGCACGTGACGGGAACCGTGCTTGTTAAGCGATACGCGGGCAGCCCTGTGACCGACGATGTAACGTTCACCGGCATGATAAACGGCACACCCGCCACCGCGCACGTCACAGGCTCAGAGTTGTGGAAGTCCGCCAATGAAGCAGACTTAACCGTTGATAACATACTGGACTGGAGTATGGGGGTGCCGAAACCGAGCGTGCCGCTAACCTTGAACGTCGTCCAGGTATCGCCCCTGCTTATCACGGTCAACGGACTACCCTTTGCCATCAGCGGGACATTGCAGCCGATAGGTAGCGGGGACGCCAACTTAGTGATAACCAATTCCGGCGTAGGCACAGTGCCTATCGCGATCCTACCGAAGACAGGCCAGGATTATGCCCCCACAGCGCTCTTGCTGGTTGTCGCCGGCATGTTGATGTTTGCTATAGGTCTTGGGATTCGCAGCCGGCGTGGGTGGAAGCCACGCTAAGGCAACGTTATCGGAATGCCGTGCCGAGGACGCGTAATCAGCGTTCTCGGCGCAGATGGCCGGTACGTCTCGCGATAGGGGTGCTGTGTCTGGCTGTCCTCGCATTCCTGGCCTACAAGGGCCTTATCCAATACCTGGAGTGGAAGGAAAGCAGCTCTCCATCTACGAGCCAGGTGCTTATTCTGCGTGATGGCCGCAGATCCCACTCGTACAGCCTACAGTTCATGAGCGGTGCACCGTCCGGTCACATGCTCGGCGCCGTCCCCCTTGCCTTAGCCCCAGGCGCGATCAGTACCACGAGCAACGGGAGCGGATGGACCGCTCCCGTTGCTGGCGTTGTAGCACCATCCACAGCTCCCCACGCCAGGCACTCAGTCTGATGGCTCCGCGCAGGTGATGGCCGAGGCTTACCTGCCGCCTCTCAGGATCGAAATTCCGTCGATCGGCGTCGACAGACCCGTGGTGCTGAGCACCGGTGAGCTCCTACCCCGCTTCAAGGGCGTCGGGTGGTTCCTGGGATCAGCCTTTCCGGGCAGGGCCGGCAACCTGGTGCTGCTCGGCCACCTCGACGGCCCTATGCCACATTCGGGCGTCTGCGTGAGCTTAGGCCGGGCGCGGCCTTCTCCGTCTTCACCGAAGCGGACGAATACCAGTATAGGTCGAGCGTGGGTTTGACGTAGCCGCCGACGATGTTGCCGTGCTTGCCCCCACGACAGAGGCTACGGCCACGCTCATAACATGCAGTGGAGTTTGGAACAAGGCAACCCAACAGTACAACCAGCGTTACGTGGTCGTTGCCGCCTACCTGGGCAGAAGGCCGCTGGCACCGGAGACTGCAAGTGCGAGCAAATAACGTCTGCCCGCCGGGTGCTCCATACTCCTACAGGACATGCTGGGAATCCTGCGCCTGGATGGCATTTCATGGGGTGGGGACTACTGTCCCTGCAATCTCAGGACTACGCCAGGTCATTTTCGGGACAATGGTAGCTACACGCGCCATCACGCGTGGGGTAGACTTAAGGTGACTGTGACGACCCTCAAATCATCTAATTTCACCCGTTAAGCGCTGTTGCCTCAGCCGTCACCTCCAGGCGCTTTATCCATATATTTTGCCACTGTACTATCGCTTACCGGAAATCTGAACAAACAGACGGGAAAGAGGAGATAAGCAGAGAAGTATGAGAATATGCCTTATGTGTCAGGAAGACGTTGTCAGGCCGCAAGGCGGCACCGGCACCTATGTCAGGAACATCAGTATCGCTATGGCGGCGCGAGGGCACGATGTCCATGTAATCGCCAGGCGGCGCGATGGCGAGCTTGCATATGAGATCGTTGACGGGGTGATGGTCCACAGGGTCGACGCCCCAGGCCCACCGGTACTGTACAGTCCTCTCTACTTCAAAGAATCGCGTCGCAAGTTTCTCGAATTGAACAGCCTCAAGCCCTTTGATGTGGTGCAGGGAAATATGCCCTTGATGTCTTCGTGGGGCCTTGCCAGGGATCAGGTGCTCTGTTCTGTTGAAACCGTCCACTGCACCGTGCGCGAAGAGCTAAAAGCGGTTTCGCACAAGTCGTTCCAGCAACTAAATCTGAACGAGATGCTGAGCCAGGTGCTATCACCGGTCTGGAAGTCTCGCGAACGGCATCTGCTGAACCATGCTCGCATGATTATTTCGGTCAGCGAAGGCTTGAAGCGAGAGATCATCGAACAATATGGCTACTCCACCGACCAGGTGACAGTCATCCCTAACGGCGTCGACTATGCGCGCTTCGGCGGAAGCCCCGATCTCCAGAAGATGGGGGCCGAGGTGCGCGCCAGCCTGGGTATCGAGCCGGACGAGCCTGTGGTCCTCTACCTGGGACGCCTAATGGAGCGCAAGCGGGTGATTGATCTCGTAAACGCGCTGCCTATAGTCCTGACCCGTATACCGAACGCACGTCTCGTGATCGTGGGCAAGCGTAACTCCAACGCCGAGAGAATAGAAGAAATGGCCGGGCGTCTGCAGGTGGCGGAGAAAGTGACATTTGTAGATCACGTGCCGTATAGCCAGGTGCCTTCTTACTACGCAATGGCCGATGTTTATTGTCTGCCAAGCGCTTACGAGGGATTTCCCTTTTACCGTGCTTGAAGCGATGGCCGCCGGCACGCCTGTCGTTGCGACCGATATCCCCGGCATCGACGAGCAGATCACTCCTAGCGTAACCGGGCTGCTGCACCAGGTAGGCGACATATCGCAAATAGCCCGTCACATTCTCTACGTGCTTGAAAATAAGGACTTTGCCGCCCGCATCGCAACTGCCGGAAGAAAGCTGGTGCAAGAAAAGTACGATTGGTCGATAATCGGTGCGCAGACCGAGGTGGCGTTCCAGCAGGCTGCCGAGGAGAGCGAGGCTGTAGCAAGCGCGCAAGGGCGGGCTGCGTGAAGACATTGCGGCGGCTTGCCATCGTTTGCTTCGAAGATCCCAGGCATGTAACAGGTGGGGTGCAGCGCCGCATCGCGTCCGAGATAGAGTACTTCGCGAAGCGCGACGTGGAAACCGTGGTGATTTGCGAAGGACGTAGCGATCGCCAGGTCCAGGGCAACGTCACCTACATAAGTATGCCAACTCCTCATGTCATCTATCCTCTCCGCACGCTGATATTCAGCGCGAAAGTAAGCCGCCTCCTGCGCTCCCTCCCGGCCTTCGACGTAATCGAGACGCACCACGACTTAGGGGCGGCCGTCTTGCTCGCATTCCCCTTCCACAAGCCCCACCAGATGGCCCACGTAGAGGTGGTGCACGGGGTGTTCCGCGACGAATGGGCCGCTATACGCCGCCATGAGAAGGGTATTACGCGCTCGGTCCTGTCAGCAAGCGGCCTCTTGCCGTTGGGACTGATCGAGCACCTGGCGGCACGTCGCGCCGACGCTGTTCTCGCCGTGAGCGAATACTGCGCCGGTAAAATCGTTGATTACTATGGCGTACCGCGCAGCCGAATTCATGTAGTGCCGAACGGCATCGACACAGATCGCTATTTCCCCCTGGAGCAGCCACCCGCCTCAGAGCCGCGCGACTGCTCGATACTTTTCGTTGGCCGCTGGCACGCACGCAAAGGGGTCATGCAGCTTATCGAGGCGTTCTCTTTAGCTCATGCAAAGCATAACGGACTGCGGCTGGCACTGGTGGGAAGCGGTCCACAGGAAAGTGAAATGCGCCGGAGAATTCGAACAACTGGGCCTGTCTGAAGCGGTCGATTTCCTGGGTGCTCTCGACGACCAGGCTGTGCTGGATGCCTACAGGATGGCGGATATCGTCTGTGTGCCCAGCCTGCAAGAGGGGCAAGGCATCGTGGCTATCGAAGCGCAAGCTTGCGGCGCGCCCATTGTGGCTACCAATGCGGGCGGCCTGGCCGAGGCAGTGCGCGACCGGCAGACAGGTATGATCGTGCCGGTGGGCGATACCGAGGCCCTGGCCCATGCTCTCACCCTCCTGGCATGCGACCCTGCGTTACGAGGGCAGTATAGCCGTAACGCCGTTGCGTGGGCGCGCTCGTTCGAGTGGGAGAGGCTTCTACCCAAACAAGAAGCCCTTTACTCTGGATTCTGTGCAGACACCTTCAGCACTCTAGACATGCTGCGGAGCGCAGCCGGATGAAAGTGCTGCTGGTAAACGACTTTTATAGCCCATTGGCGGTCGGCGGTGCGGAGACCTTAGTGACAACGCTTGCCGTCACACTAGCACACCGCGGTCACGAAGTTGCAATATGCACGGCGCGCACCGCCGGCCTGCCGGCCCACTCTATCGATGAGCACGGTCTCGCTGTATTTAGGATCGGCAATTTCCCCCCTTCAAGCGGTCTCTGGCAATCGCATCCGGCACTGCTCCCTCTCGTCCCTCCCACGCGACGGTAGCCGACTTCGAGAAGCTTCTGGACACTTATCAGCCTGACATAATTCATTTCCATAACCCCTGGCTGCTAGGGCCTGCGCTCATATCAGTTGCAACCAAATGGAGCAAGCATGTTGGTGTCACATTGCACGATTACTGGCCCATATGTGTGCGCCGCTCGATGATCCGCGTGAACTGGCAGCCCTGCTCCGGGCCTGAGCCATTCAATTGCCGCCTGTGCCGCTTGCGTGCTCCCTCCACATTGCGCAGTCTGAATATCCTGGGCATCGAGCGCGAGCTTGCCGAGCACGCGGAAATCCTTAGAGGGTGCAACTTTGTCACGGCCCCAAGCCGTTTCGTTGCCGACCAGGTCGCCAAAGGCATAAAGAGGGAAGTGACGGTTATCCCTAACGGCGTATCTACGCAACCTGAACAGCTTTGCGGAGATGTCACGGAATTGTATGCCGGTATCGAGGGGCCGTACGTTCTCTTCGCCAGCCGCGCCACCGTCGAAAAGGGCTACTACTTATCGCTCGACGCGTTCAGCAGCTCCACTCTGGCCGGATATACCCTGGCGGTGGCGGGCAACCCTCCAGAGCGGCATGGCAAAGGCAATGGGAAGGAGACCGGGCTCAACGTCAGAATAATTGGTAAGCAGTCCCCCAGCCAGATGCTGCCTTTAGTAGCAGGGGCTTCCTGTGTGATAGTGCCCTCAAGCTGGCCTGAGAATTGTCCGATGATTATTCTCGAAGCCCTGAGGGCCGGGGTGCCGGTTGTTGCAACCCGCATAGGCGGTATCCCTGAGCTGGTCGAAGACGGCGTTACCGGCATCCTTATAAAACCATCCGATCCCGCCGGGCTCGCGAATGCGATCGTGAAGGCGTGCACCGACGCATCCTTGCGAGAGAGCGCTCGACGCAAAGGCCCGCTCGCGGTGCGAGAGCTCTTCTCGCTAGACATTATGGCTGCCAGTCTGGAGGAGTTGTATGCTGCTTGATACGGCTTTCGATATAGATCGCAGCAGCACAAACGAGGACGCCTCGTACTCGCCTGGATTGGCCGATTTCGCCGGCCAGGTAGAGGATGCCGGTGCTGTCATAGCCGCCCGTCTTCGGCACGAATACTTTGCCATACTACTTACAGGAGCCGCCGCCCGCGGCGAGCAGACCACCGACCCGATGGGAAAGCTGGCGAGCGATCTCGATTTCCTCGTCGTGTTGCCCCAACGTCACCCGGCGAGCGCTGTGCTGGCAGAGCGCAGGTGCCGCTCTCTCTTGAGCGGTTGCGAAGCCGAAGTGCCTTTTCGGTTGCAGGGGGCTGTTTCTATTGGCTTCGCAAGTTCCTCGCCCAACTTCTGGCGGCTCGCTACACCCGCCATGTATGAGCTTCGGACGAATGCTCGCTGCCTTCATGGCTCCGCTGCCGTGCTCGATTGGCCGAGCATAGATGACCCTGAGCGCTTACCGGCCTGGGAAGGCGCAAGGCTGGTCGCCAATCGCCTGTGCGAAATGTTCGGTGCACTATCGCACTACTACGATAATCGCGAGATCAAGAGCGTGCTCGATCTTCCCGACCGGTCGCTCACGGTGCGCTACGCTGCGGTCAAGCAGGTGCTCGCGTGCAGCGAGGCCGCGCTCATCTTCTCGGGTGGCTATCGTCCCACGTACCGCGAGCGGTTTGTAGCCCACGCTCTGGTTGCACACACGTTCAGTCGCACCCAGAACGCACTCATAAACGACGCCTATTCCGCCAAGCTCGGTGCGCCCAGCCCGGTATTCGACCTCGACCCCGATTTGCTGGTGCGCAATGCTGCGGCTCTCGCCCTCCATACGCTGGCCATGGTGGAAGCCTCTACCTACCCCGGCATAGCAAGCTTGCTCAAGAAGACCCCATCCACTGCCCCCGGTCTGGCGACAGATTTGCTCTATTTCGCCCATCAATCATTGAAAGGACACCAGGTGCCGGTGCGCCGCGCAATCGCCTCAGTATACGGGGACGCCCTGGTGCTTGCGCATCGGCTGGTCTCTCCTCAGCCGGAACAACTGCCGCTAAGGGCTATGCAATATCAGCATTTGCTCGACACAGGAGCAGGTTTGTACCGGCGCTATAAGGGCACGCCGCAAGTGGTGGGTACAGTCTAACGCCATGCAGAACATTGATACCACCGGCAATCCCTACTCATCGCCTGCTGCGGGCGTTGCATCGTCGTCCCCTGGCGCGCAACCTGCCCACAAGCGCCTTTTCGCCATGCTTATGCGCCACGTGCAAGACCCCCTTCACCGTAGCACGTACCTCCTGACGGCCAACCTCACGGTCACGCTTGTGTCGGGCGTCCTCTTCTGGATCGTGGCCTCACACGTGCTGACCGCTGCTCAGGTGGGCACGGCCACTGCCTTTATTGCCCCCACTACCTTTCTGACGATGGCGTTTCTTCTCGGGGCCAACCATGGCGTGCTGCGCTTCGCTCGCGAAATAGAGAGTGACCCGCGTCTCCTGTTCGCGCTAATATGGATCAGCGCCATCGCCAGCGGCCTGGGCGGTCTCGTGGGTGCTGCGCTCTTGACCGTTACAGGTCTTATCCGGCCTGCGGCGGGGTCATTGCTCGCGAGCATGCTGCTCTATGCTCTGCTGGTGGCTTCCGGTACAGTCTGGTCAGTCTGTGAAGCCGCGTTCATTGCTTTGCGCGCCCCGGGCAAGATGCTCGTGCGGAACCTGGGCCTCGGCGTCGTACGCATTAGCCTGCTGGTCCCCTTCATCGCTCTGGGCGAATGGGGCCTCGTAACGGCCTTCGCCATTGGTATGGTGCTAGCAAGCTCTCTGAGCATATTCCTGATCGTCAACCATATGGGCGCAAGCTGGCGGGCGCTGGCAACCCTCAGGCACCCCGGCATAAAGAGGATGATGAGCTTTTCGCTGCCCAACCACCTGGCTAATCTGCTGGCAAGCGTGCCGCTCATAGCCCTTCCGCTCATCGTTTTGAACGTGCTGGGAGCCGAGGTAAATGGCTATTTCTACGTGGCCTGGACCGTATCGGCGGCCCTGAGGTCGCTGCTCACCGCGGCGTCCGCCACCCTCCTGGCTGAAGGAGCGCGCGATCACTCGCGGGTGGGCGGGCGTATGGGCCAATCGATGCTCTTTCTGGCAGGTGCGGTCAGCGCGGCGGCGATTCCCATGGTCATATTGCCGCAGCTCTTTCTCTTCCCGTTCGGGTCGGCCTACGTCAGCAGTAATATGCTGGCTCTGCCTCTCCTAGCCCTCAGCATGCTGCCGCCTGTACTGACTACAGTTTTCGTCGCTCGGGAGCGTATCAGGCAGCGCGTCAAGTGGATATTGCTGCTGTCGGCTCTATCGGGCGTGCTAGGCGCAGGGATGCCCTATCTGGGAGCAGTGTCGGGCGGCTATAGCGGCTTCGTCGCCTGGTATCTAGCTTCACAGTGCCTCATCGGCCTAATGGTAGTGCCATCGCTGCTGGCAGGGCGCCAATTACGATCAACGAAGGACGGCCGAGGGCGTAAAGCTGAAAGCCACAGTCTACTGACAACTGACAACTGACAACTGACGTCACAGGAGCTTAGGAATGCGAAACATATTTGTAGTGGTAGATGGCGTCGGTTACGAGCAAGTAGCCCACTTTATGCCTGCGGGCCTCGCCAGGTGGGCCGGCCGCCTGGGCTTGTGCGCTCTCGATACCCTGCTTGCCTATTCCAGCGGTATTTATCCCTCCATCTGGTCGGGGCAGTATCCGGATACGCACAGCGTGTGGACCGAGTTTTACCGGCGCGAACACGCCTCCGCCTTCCCCATTACCGCGCCCACAGCGCTTCTACCAGGCAAATACCTGCCTCGTAAGGCCGCCTTCGTGCAACTCGCAGCTATGCGCAAGCTTGGGGTCAAGACCACCGACTTCTACGCGGTACCAACCTCGGTACAGAAGTATTTCAGCCGCTCTAACGCCGACTACACAAGCATCCCACCCGTACCGATGCCAGGATCGCCCCTCATCTCAGACGTAATAGAAAAGGCGGGCCAAACCTGGGAATACGTCTATTGCTCCGTACTTAACGACGAATCCGAGCGTCTCATAAAGGACGCCGCGAGCCGCGTAGACATGCTCATGGTCTGTCTGCCCGAGCTTGACGAAGAGGGCCATCACCTTGGCCCAATGACTGACGCTTTCGGAGTGGTATTCGCCGAGTTCGCCCGCAAGCTGGACAATCTGCTTGCGGACCTAGAGCAACGGTGGCCGGGCTCAGGCGTTTTCCTCTTCTCAGACCACGGCATGACCCCCGTGAACGGGGCTTTCGATTTCTGGACCTATCTTGAGGAGCATGGTTTTAAGCTTGGTAGCGATTACCTGGCATTCCTCAATTCCACCATAGCCTCCATTTGGTTCGACGACAAAAGTCCTGACGGTCAGACTAAGGCGGAAAAGATTATCGATGCACTCAACGCGAGCGGCCAGGGACGAGTGCTCTCATTGGAAGAGCACGACGAATACCATGTCAACTTCCCTGATAACCGGTACGGAGAGAGATTTTTCGTAGTGAACGAGGAGCTGGAAATCATACCCAACTTCATCAGCGCGGCCTGGAAGCCTCACCTGGGTATGCATGGCTATGACCCTCGCTGCGCCTCCACCCGGTCATTCTTCATCGGCGGCGACCAGGTCACATGCCAGCCGCGCGATGTAGTTGGACTGTACGACGTGCTGGTGGAAGCCACCGGTCGTTGCGCTCCAATTCCGAATTCCGAATTCCGAATTCCGAACGCCGAAACGCGTAGTAACCGGTCCTACGCAATAGGTCGCTTCTCATCGCTGACTATTCGACGAAAGTTGGAGTAAGATGATCGGTTTGGCAACTAAATCGACGCAAGACGCCGTGCTTGATAGGTCACGGGGTGGTGCCTCGGACGACCTCGAGCTAGCAAGCAAACGGACGGCTATGCCTCGGTTCGGCCTCTCATTGGTCTGGGGAGTGCTTGCCCTGGGAGCTTTTATACTCGCCGGGTGGGCTGTGGCAAGCTCACCACCCGCCTCCAACGGCTCGCTTACGGGCGGTCCGTTGTGGGGGATTTACCCGGCATGGGCCGGCGCAACCGTGCTGGCTGCGCTTGCTCTGCTCGTTGAAAACCGCGTGGTGCGCCTGATGTCCGTGCTAATGTTCGGCGTAGTAGTCATGGGCTTGCTTGGCTTTCTTGAGCCATACGGTGTCTTTCACGACTCGTGGCGCAACATCGGCCTCGGACAGCTCTCGCTGGACCCGCGCTATTCGGCCCAGGCTCTGAACAACTCTTATGTGGCGGGCTCGCCTTTCGGATTCGTGCTGCTTGGCGTCATTCGCCTGGTTATGCCAGATACTGCAACCATGCTGCGCCTCTATCCTCTGCTCACGGTTATGGTCTATTGCCTGGGTATATACCAGATGGCCCTCGCCTTTGTCGACACACACTTCCCGACATATGCAAAGGGCCCCGCCACGTCACCACACCGGGTAAGATTTGTCTTCTTTCTGTATTTTCTTTCCTCAGCATAGCCTCCATTTTCTCGGTACGGGTCAACCCTGCTCCTCAATCTATAGCATTTGCGCTCGTGCCTTTCTTTGTGGCCGCTCTTCTCCGCAGCCGGGTGAAGACAAGCTACCGGATAATAGCTCTGCTATTGATGGCCGTTATTGTGCTCACACATCCCATCACGGCTGTCATGGTGGCCCTGGTTTGCGCCTCCTTCTTCGCGTCCGATTGGCTGGTACGCTCCGCGCGCGAAGCGCGTGACCGTGGTTGGCTCCAATACCGTAATCCTCTATTTTGCGATCTTTGTCTCCTGGATGATCTACATAGGTGTTTGGATAGTGAAGGCCGGCGACGGTTTCGCCAATCGCCTTCTCTCGGTGCTGAACGGTGGGCAAACGGCCGCCACGACGGCGGGCGGCGTGTATGTATCGTGGGACTTTGTATGGACGCACCGCATAGCGATGGCTCTGACCGGACTGTTCGTCGTGCTCGGTCTCGTAGTGCTCTGGAAGGCGAGCCGGGCGGCAGGTTCTCGTTACTGACATGGCTTGCCGTCACGGCGATCTGGCTGCCATTCATATTCCTGGGCGAATCCGCGGACCGAGGCCCGCTCTTCGCCTCTTTGCCTGCCTCTCTGGCGATTGCATTCCTGCTGAACATGAAGATAATGGGGCACAGCGCAAAACACTTTACTATGAAAGTGAAGGTCGCCAAGGTGCTGGTGATAGTGGGCGCTATTGCGGTAGCCACTCTGACCTTCGCTACTTCCTATCCAAACCATATCGGCGAGATCATCACGCCCCAGGAGCTGGACGGTTTCCATGCCATTGTGCAGAAGGCAGGTAGCGAGAAAATCTTATGGGTATATGGCGCCATTAAGTGGGAGCGACCTCAATCTTTACGCCACGGACCAACTGACTGCCCTTACCGTAGGTGCTGCCGATTTCTCCTATGACAAGCTGCTGAAAGCCCACGGTGTGATCGTGGTATCCGAGAATATGCGCCAGGCAGCGCAGTTGCGCGGTACAACGTCTCTTGCTGAGTACAACGCATTCGCGCAGCGCTTGCAAGACGCGTCACATTACAACCTGCTCTACACGAATGGCTTCGTGAGTGCATACCACGCCCGTTGAGATACAGGCGGGCACAAGTCGTGTCGCAGGCCCACTCAAGTCAACCACCTGGCCGGTGAAGTCCGCGAGGCAGAGCTCTACCACCCCGAGTTTTGCCGGGGCGTACCCGTCTTTCGCTGACCGGACCCGGCGAGACCCTTTGTCGATGTCGGTGCGCGCCGGTGAGATTACCTCTGGATTCTAACCTCACTACTGAACCGCTCCTGGCCGACTCAAGCCCGGCGAGGATGATTTGCAGGTCAGTCAGGGCTTCTTCCGGAGGAAATCGTAGGGCGGTCTGCGTCGTTCGTCCTGCGCTGGTAACGGCGTTATAGAAATCTAGCCATTCCTCCCGAAAGCCATCACCACCGCTCTCAAGGTCGATTGTCTCGGCCGGCGCATCTCTGCCGGTGCGCCATAGCTCGATGTGGTCATCGAAGAGTGCCAGCGTGCCGTTGCGACCGTACACCGTGGGGTGGCGGGCGTCATGGTCTACCGTGCCATAGCCGAGGGCCACCTGGCCTATTATTCCATTGGCGAATTGCAGGTTCATTAGCAAGGTGTCGTTCTGCGGTCCCGATAGCTGAGGATTGAAGGTGGCCGTCAGGCCGTGTACTGCGACTACGGCACTGCCGACCATGGCGCGCATACCCGCTACGGTGTGAACGCCGCCATCGAGAAGATAGCCTCCAGTGAAGTTGCCTTCTCGCCTCCAGGCTGTGGAAGGGTATTTGTCTTCCAGGTATGTGTAGTGCAGATCATTGAGCCGGTAGAGTAACACCTCGCCAATGAGACCGCTCTCGATAAGCTCGCGCACCTGCTGGAATTTCCTCAAGTAACGGAATTGCTCGCCTATCGCGAGAACCCTGTGCTTCTTGTGAGCAAGCTCGATGAGATCTCTCCCATCTTGCATGTTGTCCGCGATAGGCTTCAGCAAAACGTGCTTATTTTGTTGCAGGGCCTGTGCAGCCACCGAGGCTGTGAGGCTGATAGGCACGGCGACGTCCACAGCGTCTACGTCGGCGCGTTGTAGCAAATCCTCGATTTCCGTATAAACATCAGGTTCATGCCCGGTACGTTGCGCGAGCCAGGCTGCTACGCTGCGAGCACGGCCCGCGGTGCGGTTGCAGAGTGCGACAATCTCGAATTGTTCCTGCAGGCCCAGGAGCGCAGGAGCGTGCAGCTCCTCAAACGCAAGGCCCGTGCCTATTACGCCGAGTTGTATTTTCTCCATACTCTTCCTCCAGTGACCAGTGACCAGTGACCAGTGACCAGTGACCAGTACTTCTTATACCACAGAGAACACAGAAAGCGCATCATAGAAAAGGGGGTGCAAGGGCGCTCCCCTGCCGGGGCCTGGGGTGTCCCCAAAACCTCCCTCCATGACTAATAAGTACCGGAAAGAAGGGGCGCAGGGGCGGCTAACCCTGCCGTGGCTTGGGGTGTCCCCAAATCCCTCTATTCACATAAAGTTGGGGAAGAGGGGTGCAGGGACCGCCCTGCCGGGGCTTGGGGTGTCCCCAAATTCCCCTTTACTTTAATAAGTTGGTTGAAGTTGCACTGCCCACTGCCCATGCTCACTGATGCGAGATGACGCACGCCCTGTAGAAGACGTTGGCGACAATCTTGGCCGCCTGGCCCCTGGTGACGTTGCCGGCAGGGCGGAAATAGGGTCTATTGAGGGGCGGAACGCAAGGCTCGCCGGGGCCGCCGCATGGGTAGCCGCCGATAAAGCCCGGCGACGCCATTTGCTCGATCCAATAGTTGAATGGGTCGGATGGGGGCACGTCTTCGAAGGTCTGCGCGCCGGTGGTGGGGCAGGCAGGGCTGCGGTAGCAGCCACGATCTTGGCTGCCTGGCCCCTGGTGACGTTGGCATCCGGCAGGAAATAGGACAAATTGTTCGGTGGGACGCACGGGTCGTCCGCATGGCCGCACGTATGGCCTATTACCGTGCCTCGGTATGCTAGCCGCCCAATGTAGACGGCGAATGCGTTACCCAATGGCACGTCCTGGTAAAGCTGGACCGGGATAGGATCGCTGTAGCCCGCCGAATTGGACACGATTTTGGCTAGTTGTCCTCGGGTGATGTAATTGTTGGGCCTGAACGTGTTGTCATTGTAGCCGGAGATAACTCCGTCGCACACGAGACAATATATGTAGGGGTAATATGTGCTGCCCACGGGAACGTCTGTGAAAGTGACGTTGCAGGCCGGCGGTTCGGGGGTCGGGCCTGTGATCGCGCCCACTTTGCTGATGAAACTGTCGTCGTTACCCGCTATTTGCGGCTGAAAGGCGTTGACGATTGGGAAGTTTGCGGAACGGGGGGTGCCTGTTGTGTAAATGTTGCCCTGGGCATCAACCGCCACGCCCCAGGCCCAGTCGTCGGACGAGCCGCCCAGGTAGGTCGAGAACAAAGAGGTTGCCGCTCGGCCCCAGCTCGCTCAGGAAGCCGTCGTTCGCGCCACCGCTATGCGCCTGGACAGGGTTGGCGGTGGGATAGTTGGTTGAATTGGTTATTCCTGATATGTAGGCATCGCCGGCTGTGTCCATGGCGGCTCCGTAAGGGGCGTCGTAATCCCCGTTGCCGCCCAGGAATGTTGAGTAGACCAGCCACGAGCCGCTGCTTGACAGCCTGGAAACGAACCCGTCCACGTCAAAACCCTTGACAGTCTGAACCGCGTGCCTGGTCGGGAAATCGGCCGAGTTAGTGCCTCCCGTGAGCACGACCTCGCCGTTGGGGGCCACCGCGAGCGCCCAGGCCATATCGTAGCCGCTGCCGCCCAGGTATGTGCAGTAGTCGAGGATCGAGCCGTCGGCGCTTATTTTAGCAACGAATGCGTCGTCGCCTCCCTGATAGACAGGCAGGTAGACATTGCCTGCCGGGACAGTAAGGTCGCCTGAAGCAGTGCCGCCCGTGATATAAGCGTTGCCGGCGGAGTTCGTTCCGATGGCCTCGGCAATATCAGCCCTGCTGCCCCCCAGATAAGTCGAGAAGACCAGGCCGTTGCCCTGGTAGTTGAAGCGGCCACGAACGTGTCCCCACTGCCGTGGTTGGTGGCCTGAAAGGGGGTGCGCTGTAGGGAAATCGGTGGATGTCGTGTTGCCGGTGATATAGGCCGTATAGCCTGCCAGCGTCAGGCCCCAGGCATGGTCGCCGCCCCACCAAGATAGGCTCGAATATGACCAGGGACGAACCGGAGGGGTCTAGTTTTGCCAGGAAGGCGTCGCTGAGGCCATGGTTGGCGGCCTGGTAGGGGTTGGCGGTAGGGAAGTCGGTGGATGAGGTGTGAACCCTGCGACGTAGGCACTATCCGCCGCATCTACGTTGACCCCCCATGCTTCTTCGTGTCCGTTGCCACCCAGGTAGGTGGAATAGTCGAGGGCGGTGCCAGCCGGGTTGAGCTTGCTGATGAAGACATCGTCGTCGTTGGTGCTGTGGGCCTGGATTCGGATTCACCAGCGGGAATCAGTGGAACTGGTGAGGCCGATAGCGAAGGCGCTTCCAGCGCTATCGATGGCAATCAGAGTGCCGTTATCGCGCCCCGATCCTCCCAGGTAAGTCGAGTAGACGAGAGCAGTGCTCACATGGAGGGGCTTACTCTTATCGTAGAGGCCAAGGCGAAAAGCCACAGACCCATTCGATGAAGCTACATATCCCGCAGAGATTCAACACCCGTAAATCACCGATCTCTTGCCAGGCGACGGGGGCGTTTTCGACCGGCGCGCCCTGGGAGGCGATATGGAGGTTGCCTGCCTGGTCCGTGGATGGCTGAAGCTTATTCTCATAGCGGACACGTATCCTGCCGGGGTCAGCGCCGGGTGCGAGCGTAAAATCGCTCTCCAGTTGTGCTCCCGTGCCGTGATACTGCAGGTCAACGCCGGGATAAAGGGAATGGTACGTGACGTCGGAGAATGTGGGCAGGTTCGTGTACCACTTCGCAGAAATGTTGCTTAGAAGATAGTTGGCCTTGCCGGGAAGAGGGTTATTGCTCTGCAAAGCCGCTTCAGGATTGGCCCCTTCGTAAGTGAGAACTAGCGGTGCGGGTTGCGCCGGGGAGGGAAGGTCCGGACACCCTTGAAGGCGGCTTGCGGGCAGCCGGATCCGGAGCAGCTCTACCTTTGATTGTAATAATACGATAGTCGCGCCGCTCGAATGTGCCAAATAGCGAACACCCGGGGCGGCTTGACCTCATTCGGAATAAAGGCGATAGGGAGCTTTGAGAGATCGCTCACCGCATGAAGAGTGGGCCTGGCCGATGGTGTGTTACTGATGGCAGACTGCTGGATCATCACCAATGCGGATGTGAGCATCAGCATAAAAGCGGCGCCATACCATCGAAGCCGGCGAGGATGGCGGTGACGGAAGGTAGACATGGCTCTTTCCTCCGCGCAGGGTAGAGCAACTACACACTCTGCTCGTCCGGTGATTGCATGCAGTCTGTGCGCTCGGCATGCGCCAGGCGCGTGGGCGGAAAACGCATTGCCAGGTATCTGCTATGTTACCCGGTCATTGAGGGTGCGTTAGAACAAGATTATAGCACGGAGACTAAGAAATGGTATGAGGAATAACGTCAACGCCTTAAGACGCATTAATATTGAAGCTCGTTCAGGAAAGAGGAGCATTTTGCAACCCCACAAGGGTGCTTCCTAGGAAACGGGGTGCAGGGGAGCTCCCCTGCCGGGGCTTGGGCGTCCCCAAAATCCCTCCATAGTAATAAGTACCGGAAAAGAAGGGTGCGGGGAGCTCCCTGCCGGGGCTTGGGTGTCCCCGATTCTCCCTCCTTGCGCCCCGGCAAAAGGCGCACAAGAGGTTGATATTCGCTCAGGAAGGATGGTAAAATTACTACGGAGTTTGGGATAATCCATAGACAAGGATAATATTCAATGGCGAATGAATTGTTGGCGCCCGCTGTTGTGGGCGAAATCCTGGAATTGGATAGCACGCTACAACGTATATTGCGCAATAGCTGGCCGGAGGGCTGGCTTGCAGATCAACCTGCCCGTTGGCTCGACGCGGGCGCTGTTCGTTATAGCGGGGGGCGACGCCCGCACGCCGGGTAAGGTGGCCGACGCCCCGGTGTGAGCCGCACGACCGTCACGGGCTTGCTCGATCGACTTGAGGGAGAAGGACTGACTGACCCGCACGATCGATCCCAATGATCGGCGCTGCTTCGTGCTCCAACTGACGCCCTCAGGCGCTTCACCTTATCGAGGAGATCGAAGGTAACCGCCGCGACCGTCTGGCTATGGCCCTCGCTGCGATGTCGGAGGAGGAGTTGCATGCTCTCCAGACGGGCCTGGACGCGCTGGTGCGTACTATGCAGGGCAAGACAGAATTTGCCGTAAGCTGATTTCTGATTTCTACTATAGGAGCTATATTAATGGCGAACATCAACCCGCACAAGATTGATTACAAATGGATCGCCCTATCGAATACCACGCTGGGCGTGATCATGGCGGCGCTCAACAGCAGCATCGTGCTCATTTCGCTGCCCGCGATCTTCCGCGGGCTGAACGTCAATCCGCTCGACCCGCCGAGAGTGGCTATCTGCTCTGGATGCTGCTCGGCTACATGGTGATCACGGCCACGCTGCTGGTCACGCTGGGGCGGCTTTCCGATATGTGGGGGCGCGTGCGGCTTTATAATCTTGGCTTCGTTATCTTTACCGTCGGCTCCATCTTGCTCTTCCTGACGCCATCGTCGGGCAACGCGGGCGCGCTGGAGATGATCATTTTCAGGCTGGTGCAGGGTGTGGGAGGCGGCTTTTTGATCGCCAACAGCGCGGCCATTCTGACCGACGCCTTTCCGGCCAACGAGCGCGGCATGGCGCTGGGCCTCAACATGGTCGCGACGCTGGCGGGCAGCCTTGTCGGCCTGCTGGTCGGCGGGCTGATGTCCACCATCTGGTGGCGGGCCGTCTTCCTGGTGAGCGTGCCGATCGGCATCTTCGGCACTATCTGGGCTTACAAGATGCTGCGCGAGCAAGCTACGCTTCGCAAGTCGCAGGAGCATCGACATCGTGGGCAACCTTTGCCTGGGGCTTGGCCTGACTATCTTCTTGGCGGCCATGACCTACGGCATCATGCCGTATGGCGGCTCGAGCACCGGCTGGGGCAACCCGCTGGTGATCGGCGGGCATCGTGGGTGGCCTGGTGCTGCTGGGGCTCTTTGTCGTCGTGGAGAACCGGGTGAAAGAGCCGCTCTTCGATATGCACCTCTTCAAGCTGCGGGCTTTCAGCATGGGCTGCGCGGCGCAGCTACTGTGCGCGCTGGCGTATCGGCGGCTTCCAGTTCGCTTTGATCATATGGCTGCAAGGCATCTGGCTGCCGCTGCACGGGTACAAGTTCGAGGATACGCCGCTCTGGTCGGCGATCTATATCATGCCCTTGCTGGTGGGCTTCATGGTCTTCGGGCTGGCCGGCGGCTGGCTCTCGGACCGCGTGGGCCCCGCGGCATGAGCACGCTGGGCATGGTCGACGCTCGGGTTCGGCTTCATCTCGATGACCTTCTTCCCGGCCGACTTCGACTACCTGCCGTTCGCGGTCGTGCTCTTCACTGATCGGCGCTCGGCTTCGGCGTATTTGCCGCGCCCAACACCGCGGCCATCATGAACGCGCTGCCCAGGCAGTACAGGGGCGTGGGCTCGGGCATGCGCGCGACCTTCCAGAACGCGGGCAGCCCACTCAGCATGGGCATCTTCTTCAGCATTCTCATTATCGTGCTGGGCAGCAGGCTGCCGGGCGCTATCGTGGGCGGCCTCACCGGGAACGGCGTGCCCGCAGGCCGTGGCCGCGCAGGCGGCGCATCTTCCGCCTACCGGCGCGCTCTTCGCGTCGTTCCTGGGCTATAACCCGATGGAAACAATAATTCCACCGCCGCTCTGTCGCAGCTACCCGCGAGCGGTGAGCAGCAACATCACCAGCACCCACTTCTTCCCGACCATAATCGGCGCGCCATTTGTAGTGGCGCTTGATACGGTGTTCTGGGTGTCGGCAGGCCTGGTGTTCCTGGCGGCGGTTTTCTCGTACCTGCGCGGCGGGCGCTTCGTCTACGAAGAGATCGAGTTGGGGCCGACCGTGGCGGTCGGCGAGGGCGGAGCAGTGGCCGCGCCATCGGCTGTGCCGGTATATACGGCGAGCATACGAAGACAGCTTGATTGACCTTTGAGCTCCTTGCCGGTCCGGGAGCGCGGTGGGCTTTCCTATCTCACAAAAAGATCAATGGTGGCGCTTGTTGCGCCACCATTGATCTTTTTCATCGAGCAGCAGAGGAACCGGCTATTTCAGCCTTCCTTCCGGTTGCAATTGGACTAGGATAACTTTCTCGTTCACACACGTCCTAAAACATGATCTAAGTTCCGAGAACGGCCATTCTCGCTACCAATATTTCGGTGCTAAAAGGGATCTTCCGTGGCATGGTCCTCTAGCGGCACGTCACACTGTGCTTTGATGCGCGGACCCGTTGTTTCGCTCCGCAACTTTGAGATTCACTTTGTGAGTCGCAGTGCCTTTGGCGTTGCCCAAGTATCTGCCATGTTCTGTACGATCATTCATGTCTGCCACTGAGAATCAGGTTGCCTGCCGTTTGGGTTGCACTGGGTGATCTTGAGCTGACCGATGGCTCATCGTTTCAGTCAAGGGCAGGGAATTTCGGACAGGTGCATGGTTCTGGGAGGCGATCAATGCGCTCTCTGAAGCCGCACCCGAATACGCGGCGAGGGAGAGCTCTTCCCACACGAGCGCTCGCTTCCGCCGAGCTGCAGCAGGCTCTTGCCATGACACCTCGGCATTTCAGCACGATGTCCTGGCTAACCGCGGGGCACCAGCCGATGCAGGTGAAGAACGGCATCCTCGCAAGCACAGTGACGTCAGGGAGTGATGGTAAGTCCACGCCTGCGGTCGCAGTGTCCAAGGCCGAGGAGATCACGGATAGCCAGAGTGCAGTTGAGTGCTGGCGAGATCGGCAGAAGCTTGGGCTTTCAAAATATGAGTTGACGAAATAAATGTATTGCGCCGATAAGTCGATGAGCACCGCAGATAGACAGGAATTTGGTGGACAGATTTTGACTGCATTATTCTATATTACTGGAGGCGATGAAATGAGCTGGGATAAGTGTTGGAGTCTCTTGTAGCAATTCGGTGTTCGGTGATTTTCATATTTCGATTGCTATTTACATAGTTTTGAGAAAAGAAGCAAATGATGCGACGAAGCAGTTGTCGCTTATACTCGTCCTCCACTCCCGGCTCGGCTGAATGATTGGAGGCCGAAATTCGAAAGACGAGCAAGAAGCAGCCAAGCGTTCATGAGTGAACCAGTGAAACTCAAAGTGGCAAATCAGTGCAATCCTATCTGCAAGGACACTCGTCTGGGTGGTTGGCGACTGTTCAGGCACCATTTACTCGGTCTCCCGTATTGTAGATGGGAGTCTTCCTCTCGCCCACCTTGTCGTGGGACGATGAGCGGCAGCCTCCGCGGCTGGCATGAACGTGTCCAATGCGGAATTCTGTCTCGCGACCCCTCCTTTTTCTATTGACTTTGTCATTCAAGTCTGCTAACGTTCTGACAGCGCTATCAGATAGCGCTGTCAGCATCCAGGATTTGGGTTCCGCCATACCGAAAGGCAGGCTGTAGCTTTGTCTTCCACCTTGCAAGATGTAGCCAAAAAAGCCGGCGTTTCCATGAAGACGGTGTCTCGCGTCGTCAACAAGGAGAAATACGTCGCGGAAGAAACGCGGCAGCAAGTCCTGCGGGTCATCGACGAATTGGGCTATGTGCCGCACCTCCAGGCCCAACGCCTGGCCTCCGGCAGAACGCGCTCAATCGTGCTCCATTATCCGCTGTCCAACCCCAACCTGCTCTCGAACCAAATCGAAATGAGTTTCATCACAGGCACTGCCCTGGGCGCGGCTGAAGAAGCATACTATTTTAGCCTGATGACCGGACCGCTCACTTCGGCCGGTCTGATGAGATTATGTCGCGGCGCGCAGGCCGATGGCCTTATCCTGATGCAAATTGCCGTGCAAGACTGGCGCGTGAAGTTCCTGCGGGAAAACGGCTATCCCTTTGTGATGATTGGCCACTGCAGCAATAACGAGGGATTGAGTTTTGTTGACATGGATTTCGAACATGCAGTGATGGAAGCGTTTGCCTGCCTGATCAGCCTGGGTCATCAACAAATCGGCTTCTTGACCTTTCCCGAAGAGTGGCGCATGAAAGGAATCGGGCCGGCCATGCGCGCTTTGCAAGGATTCAAGTGCGCGACTGGAAAAGTTCAAGCTCCCGCGCCTGTATCGCGAAAGCGACCTGAGCGTCAAGAGAGCCCACCTGGCCGCCAGGAGCCTGTTGGAGGAAAATCCCAGCCTTACCGCGTTCGTCACCATGCATACTGCCCTGGCCGTTGGCGCCATCACGGCCGTGCAGGAAATCGAATCGCAAGGTTCCGGATGATTGCTCCATCGTGGGTGTCCACGCCGGCGAGGAAGCCGAATTGGTCATCCCTGCCGCTCACGGGCAACGAATGGTCAGGGCACGAGATCGGGCGTCAGGCCGCCAAGATGTTGATTCGAGAATTGAAAGGTGAAAGCCCGGTGCCGAACAGATTCTCGTCCCCCCGAAAATGAAAATACGGGGCAGTACGGCACCGCCGCCGCGCTAACGTCTCGCCTGTTCGTGTACGCGCCCGTTCGGCAGAACCGAAATCAGTTGATGGCGAACAGGTACCAGTTGAGCGATCACGCATGCGTAGAGGACTGGATCTCAATCCAACGGAGAGAGGAGACTGGAAGAATTACTCGAGGGCTGATTACCCATTCCGTTCGATTGTAGGTTCGCTTGCACCGAGCAAGCACCATCCGTGAAGGAGGAGGAAAGACCATGAAAACAATGAAGACCATGAAAACCTCAACCTTGTCCATCGTCGCACTCGTCATTCTATCTATGCTGTTGACCGCCTGCGGGGCGCTGCCAACACCCCGACCCCGGTCGCCTCCCGCAGCCACCAACACCACTGCACCGATCGGCGGCCGCCACCGACACCACCGCTCCTGTTGCTGCCGCCACCGACACCACCGCGCCGGCCGCGGCCGCCACCAACACCACGCGCCTGCTGCCGCCACCACTGCGCCGGCTAAATCAAACGTCACTCTCACCTATATGGCGAGCCAGGGCTGGATTATGGATGCCGAGATGACGCTCGCCAAGAAGTTCGAAGCCGAGACCGGGCATCCACGTGGACTATCAGATTATCCCGGCGGACCAGTACTTCAACGTGCTGAAAACGAAACTGAACGCCGGCGAAGCGACCGACATCTTTGGCGGGCAAGCCGGGAAAAGCGATCTGGAAGTTCAGTACGATGTCACAAACAACGCGGTTGACCTGTCGGATCAGGAATGGGTCAAACGGCACGACCCGCTGGCGCTCGATCAGGTCAGTCTGAACGGCAAAGTCTATGCCGCCGAAATCTGGGACACTGTCGGCAACAACTACTGGGTGATGGTCTATAATAAGGCCATCTTCCAGCAGCTCGGGTTGAGCGTACCCAAGACCTATGCCGAGTTCAAGGCGGTAGCTGACAAGATCAAAGCGGCCGGTATCACGCCGATTTACGAGCCGATATCGGACGGCTGGCACCAGGTGTTGTGGTTCCCCGAAGACGGGCCACGCTATGAAGAACTGAATCCCGGCCTGGCTGACCAATTGAACGCGAACAAGACCACATTCGCGGACAGCAAGACCATGCTTCAAGCGCTGCAGCAATTGCAGGAGATGTACAAGTCGGGCTACTTTGGGGACAACACCATGTCAGATGCCTACGCCGACGCGAACAAGACGCTGGCGGGCGGCAAGTATGCGATGATGGATCGACACGCTCAGCCGGCCCGCGAGCGTTGCGCACGATTTCCCCAACGTCAAGGCGGATACCTTCGGCTTCTTCCCGATTCCGCTGCTGGACAATCAGCTGGCGCCTGCCCACCCTGCAGGTCCTGCCAAGTTCATCTACGCCAAATCGCCGCATATTGCCGAAGCAAAGCAGTATCTGGCCTTCCTCGCCAGACCCGATAACCTGCAATATCTGCTGGATAATACGCCGGCAGTTCATTACGCTCGACTTTTCGGGATTGAAACCCAAGTGGACTGCCGGAGCAGCAAGCATTCCTGACCAACTATCCCGCCAAAACCATCGTCTACCAGGATGCCGTCACCTATGTCAACCCGCAGTGGACTGACATGGGCAAAGACATCGTGGGCATGTTCAATGGCACGCTGACCCCGCAAGATATGCTGAAGAATATCGATCAGCGCCGTGCCGACATGGCGAAAACGGCCAAGGATCCGGCCTGGCCGCAAGTAAGGATGTCGCACTCGTGCGCATAGTGGCGCTACGTGCGCGCAAGGTGGCGCCACTGACCGCTTCAGCCCGGCATAGCCTCTAGCCGCTGGTCGCTACCGACTCCGCGGCCGCGACAACCCGCTGGGACAACATATGAGAAATAAAGCCTATCCATTCTATTTCGTCGCGGGCGCGCTTGTTCTCTATTTGCTCTTCTTTGTGCTGCCCAGCCTTATGGGCTTTTTCTACGCGTTCACCGATTGGAATAGCTACTCCTCGGACGTGAATTTCGTCGGGCTGGCGAACTTTGGGCTGATTTTTTCCTCCGACCAGGGCTACCTGCACTATATCGCGAACACCGTCATCTTCACCGTAGTGACGATCGTGCTCAAGACTGTGATTGCCCTGGGATTGGCAGTGCTGCTGACTCAGGGCTTGAGCCGCCTGGCGTACTTGTACCGGGTGGTGATGTACCTGCCGGCCGTGCTGCCCATGCTGGCGGTAAGCTTAATTTTCAAATCCATCCTCAACCCGGCGGATGGACTCTTGAATACGTCGTTGCGCGCCGTAGGGCTGGGCTTTCTGGCGCAGAAATGGCTGGTTGATGTCTCCTGGGCCCTGCCTTCCGTCATCGGGGTGGATACCTGGAAGGGCGTCGGGTACATCATGGTGATCCTGATCGCCGGCATCCAGGCGATCCCGAAAGACTACTATGAGGCGGCGGCTATTGACGGCGCCAGCGGCTGGAAATCCTTCCGACATATCACCATTCCGCTGCTGATGCCGGTCCTGGCCGTGACGACCGTGCTGAACCTGCTTTATGGTCTCAAAGTGTTTGACATTATCTTTGTGCTGACGAACGGCGGGCCGGGACGCGCCACCGATACGGTCTATACGGTCATCTTCGACGAATTCTCGAAGGGACGTTACGGTGTCGCCACCTCGCTGTCGTCGCTGTTGTTTCTCGTCATGATCGGGCTGGGCTATTTCGTGATCCGGGTTATGCACCGGGAAGTAGAAGGGTGAGCGCATGCTCTGTGCTGTTAAGGTGGCCAGTGCTACCCGCTGTTACTGTGCCCCTCGGAAGGTCGGTGAGCGTATGACAACCGGATCGCTTGATAGCCACATCACGGCGAGAAAGAACAGCCTCGGCGTGGCGGGAACGAGCGCGCGGGTCATGCGAAGAGTGCAGAGCCTGACGTACAACCTCCTGGCTATTGTCGTCAGCCTGATCATGATTACGCCGATCTGTCTGGTCTTGATCAATTCGCTGAAGACCAGGGTGCAGGCCAGCTCGATGGGGATTGATCTTCCGACCGCGCTGCAATGGCAGAACTTTGGGACGGTGATCGCAGCAGGGCAAGCTGGCAACGGCTTTCGGCAACAGCGCTGTTGTATGCTGTCGCTGCCACCTTGATCGGCGTTACCCTGTCAGCACTGGCGGCCTACGTGCTCGCGCGCAATCGGACGCGGCTCAACCGGGCGATTTACTTTCTAATCATCATGGGCATCGCAATGCCAACCAACTTCGTGACCCTGACCAAGGTGATGCAGACGACCCATCTTATCAATTCGCAACTGGGAATCATCGTCCTTTTTGCCGCGTCGCATATTCCCTTGAACGTTTTCTTGATCTATGCATTTATCGGGACTTTGCCCCGCGAGCTTGACGAGGCGGCGATCATGGATGGATGCAGCCCGCTGCGGCTCTTCTTTTCGGTCATCTACCCTTTGTTGACGCCCGTTCTGGTCACAGCGGCCGTGTTGAACTTGCTCGACATCTGGAACGAATTTCTCCTCCCGCTCTACTACTTGAACAAAAGCACAAACTGGCCGATGACGCTGGCGATCTACAACTTTTTCGGGCAGTATCAATCCGATTGGAGCCTGGTTTCAGCAGATATTGTGTTGACGATCCTGCCGGTTATCCTCATTTACCTGCTGGCGCAGCGCTATATACTCTCGGGTCTGACCATCGGGGCAGTGAAAGGCTAGCCCCTACATTAGCTCCACAATGCACCACACAGCGGTGAACCTATGCCTATCCTGAATTACCAAACCCAACCTGACGGGCTGTTGATCGAGAGTGATCGAGGAAAGCTGATGCTGACCGTCTATTCCTCCCGCGCGGTCCGAGTGCGTTACACACATCGCGCGGAATTCGATGACCAACCGAGCTTGATGGTCATCGCCCAACCCGATCTAGGCGTTCCTTTCGATCTGCGCGAGACAGCAGGTCGCCTATTGTTTTCGACCGCCGACCTCAAGATCGAGATCGACTGCCAGACGCTCGCCTTTACCTACCGCGATTCGGCGGATCGCCTGCTGACTCGCGAGCCGGAGCGCGGCGGCAAGACCCTGGAGCCGGTGGACGTGACCACTCTCCGTTTTTGCTGAGGCGGCGATCACCGAAGACCAGCGAAAAGGTGGATGGGCTGCGAATGCGGGCCGAGAATGTGCGCCAGGTGGTCGCCCGGCAGGCATACCATACCAGGCTCGACTTTGAATGGGCCGACGATGAAGCGCTATACGGCCTGGGTTCGCACGAAGAAGGAATGCTGAACCTGCGTGGTCAGCACCAATACCTCTACCAGCAGAACATGAAGGCCGTCGTCCCCGTGCTGCTCTCAACGCGCGGGTATGGCATCTTGATGGATAGCTACTCGCTGATGACATTTCACGACGACGCTCTGGGATCCTTTCTCTGGTCGGACGTGGATAACGAATTGGACTTTTACTTTATCTATGGACCCGAGTTCGACCAGATCGTGCACCAACTGCGGCACCTGACGGGACCGGCGCCCATGCTGCCCAGGTGGGCATTCGGATATATCCAGTCGAAGGAGCGATATACGTCGCAGGAAGAACTGCTTGAGGTGGTGCGCGAATATCGTGCGCGCGGATTGCCCCTCGACTGTGTCGTCCTGGACTGGAAATCGTGGACCGGCGACTTCTGGGGACAAAAATCTCTCGACCCGGAGCGCTTCCCCAACCCCCGCCATATGACGGAGGATCTGCACGAACTGCACGCCAGGTTGATGGTTTCCATCTGGCCCATCTTACGTCGCGGCGGCGCGGACTGGTCGGAGTTGCACGACCAGGGCTTTCTGTTGGGAAACCAGGCCACCTATGATGCGTTCAACCCGGCGGCGCGCGCCTGCTATTGGAAACAGGCCAACGAGGGATTGTTCTCCCAGGGCATCGACGCCTGGTGGTGTGATTGCACGGAGCCGTTTGAAGTCGACTGGCACGGTGCTGTCCAAGCCTGAGCCGGAAGAGCAGATGCGTATCGACACGGAAGAGGCCAAGCGCTATCTGGATCGCCGAGTTCATCAACGCCTATTCCCTGCTCCATTCCAAGGGCATCTACGAAGGGCAACGGGCAGTGACGCGAGATAAACGGGTCGTGAACCTGACTCGCTCGGCCTATAGCGGCCAGCAGCGCTACGCGACGATCACCTGGTCAGGAGATATCGCGGCGACCTGGGAAACGCTGCGGCGCCAAATTCCGGCCGGACTCAATTTCTGCGCGACCGGGCTACCATACTGGACGCTGGATATTGGCGCTTTCTTCGTCAAGAGAAAGCCGGAGCTTTGGTTCTGGTGCGGCGATTACGACGCAGGAGTGGAGGACCTGGGCTATCGCGAACTGTACGTCCGCTGGTTCCAGTATGGCGCGTTTCTGCCCATGTTCCGCGCGCACGGCACGGATACCCCACGAGAAATCTGGCGCTTTGGGAATCCCGGAGAGCCTGTGTACGATACGCTCGTCAAGTACCTGCGCCTGCGCTACCGTTTGATGCCCTATATCTACTCTCTCGCCGGCCAGGTGACTCTGTCAGGATTACACCATGATGCGGGCCCTTCCTTTCGACTTCAGGGATGACCCCAACACATACAACGTCGCTGACCAATATATGTTTGGCCCCGCTTTTCTTGTGAGTCCGGTCACCCAGCCAATGTATTACACGGCGAATTCAACGCCCCTGGAATTGGTGGAGAAAACGCGCTCGGTCTATTTGCCTGCCGAGAGCAGAGACGCATCAGGCAGAACCGCTCTACTGGTACAATTTCTGGACAGGAGAACGGCATTCGGGCGGGCAAACGATCCTGGCAGCTGCGCCGCTCGAGATCATGCCCTTATTCGTGCGCGCCGGATCAATCATTCCGGTTGGCCCCGATATTCAATTTACTGGCGATCAGCTCGACGCTCCGATCGAATTATGGGTGTATCCCGGCCGGAACGGTGAGTTTACGCTGTATGAAGATGAAGGCGACAATTACAATTACGAACAGGGGAGTTTCGCAACGATCCACCTCACCTGGGACGATAGCGCCCGCCAACTGATTCTCGACCACCGCCAGGGCAGCTATCCCGGGATGCACGCAGCAAAAGTGTTTCGCGTGGTTATCGCGGGCAACAAGCCATTTGACCCATTGGCAGCACAAGAACGAGCGTGAGAACGATTCTCTATGAAGGACAGAGAATTGTGGTCGAGGTTTGAGAGGGAGGAGCAAAGACGATGAATGCAGCCCACAGCACGGAAAAATATCAAGCGACCTGGGAATCGCTCAAGCAATATCGCGTGCCCCAATGGTACAGGGATGCGAAATTCGGGATATTCATTCACTGGGGCGTCTATTCGGTTCCCGCATTCGGCAACGAATGGTACCCGCGCCAGATGTATCTGGAAGGCACGGAGGAATTCAAGCACCACGTCGAAACTTTTGGACCGCAAGCCCGATTCGGGTACAAAGACTTTGTGCCGCTTTTCAAGGGAGAAAGATTCGACCCCGAAGCATGGGCGGCGCTGTTCAAGCAAGCGGGCGCTCGCTATGTAGTACCCGTCGCGGAACATCATGACGGCTTCGCGATGTATGATTCCGGTTTCTCAAAATGGAACGCCGTGAATATGGGACCGCAGCGTGATGTGATTGGCGAACTCGCCGGCGCGGTTCGCAGGGAGGGCTTGGTGTTCGGTCTTTCCAGTCATCGGGCCGAACACTGGTGGTTCTTTAACGGCGGAATGCAGTTCGATTCGGACGTGCGCGACCCGGACTACTTTGACTTGTACGGACCCGCGATGCCCGTCTCCGAGGATCTTGCGCGACCGCAAATCGCAACCGCCGCCCGATCGAGAATTCCTGGAGGATTGGCTGGCGCGCACAAGCGAACTGGTGGACAAGTATCATCCGCAACTGGTCTATTTCGATTGGTGGATTGACCAGCAAGTGTTTGAAGCGTACCTTACGACGCTTCGCCGCGCACTATTATAATCGCGGCGAGGAATGGCAGCAGGGCGTGGTCATCAACTATAAGCACGAGGCGTTTCCCGAAGGGACGGCAGTGCTCGACGTGGAACGCGGACAACTCACAGGTATTCGACCGCTCTACTGGCAAACAGATACGTCGGTCTCGAAGAGTTCGTGGGGCTATATCACAGACCAGGAATACCGCACCGCCGGTTCGCTTATTGGTGATCTCGTGGACATCGTCAGCAAAAACGGGAACCTGCTACTGAACATCGGACCGCGCCCCGACGGAACGATCCCAGAGCCGGAACAACAAATTTTGTTGGAAATCGGCAAATGGCTCGAGGTAAATGGCGAGGCGATTTACGACACTCGTCCATGGAAGGTTTTCGGTGAGGGCCCGACTCGAGTGCCGCTGGGAGAATTTACGGATAGGCATCGCGAGCCATTTACCGGCCAGGACATTCGCTTTACCACGCGAGAAGATGCCCTCTACGCGATTGCCCTCGACTGGCCAGGGGCTGAATTGGAAATAAAATCATTGGCATCGGATTCAGAGGTTCGCGAAGATCAGATTGCCGAGATTACGTTACTGGGCAGTCCCGAGAGAATTCAGTGGTCGCAAGATGAGAACGGGCTGCATGTCACATTGCCTGCAGATAAGCCGTGTGAACACGCTTTGCCCTCAAATTGCGGCTGAAAGTCTGATGTATGTGGTGTACACTGGAGAAATGAGAAACTGAGATTAAGACGGAGCCTGCGGCGCATTTCAATAGAGGATGCCGAGCGCGGGCTTGAGCACATCTCATTCTCAAACGACACTGGGGGAGCGCGATGATCACAGGGCAGGGTCAACGACGGACACATTAGGCGAGGATGCCGTGAGGGATTTGTTGGTTCGGGGGACTCGACGGATTGGCCCTGGACGGCAAAAGGGTGCTGGTGATCATCCCCGACGGCACCCGCACCGCGCCGATCCCGCTGCTGTTCCGGCTGCTCTACGAGCAGCTCGGGCGGCGGGTCGCCCGGCTGGACTACCTCATCGCGCTGGGCACGCACCCGCCGATGTCGGATGAGGCGATAGAGCGGCTGGTGGGCGTCACGGCAGCGGAGCGCGCCGAACGCTATCCCAACGTAGCCGTCTTCAACCATCACTGGGACGATCCTGCTGCGCTCGCGACTATCGGCACCATTTCACGCGATGAGGCCGCGCAACTGACCGGGGGCCTGCTCACCGCCGAAGTGCCGGTGACGCTCAACCGGCTGATCTTCGACTACGATCAGCTCGTGATCTGCGGCCCCGTGTTCCCACATGAAGTTGCCGGTTTCTCCGGCGGCGCGAAGTACTTCTTCCCGGGAATCGCTGGGGCCGATATCGTCAACTTCACCCACTGGCTGGGGGCGCTGGTGACCAGCATGCGCCTCATCGGCGTCAAGGATACCCCCGTGAGGCGGGTGATCCACCGCGCGGCTGAGTTCGTGCCGAGACCGACACTGCTGCTGGCGATGGTGCTCAAGGGGAGCGCCCTGCACGGGCTGTACGTCGGGCCGGTGCGGGAAGCCTGGAGCGCCGCCGCCGACCTGTCCGCGCAGTTGAACATCGTGCAGGTGCCACGCGCATTCCAGCGCGTGCTGTCGATGCCGTCGGAGATCTATGACGACCTGTGGACGGCGGCGAAGGCGATGTACAAGACCGAGCCGGTGGTAGCCGACGGCGGTGAGGTGATCATCTACGCGCCGCACATCACCGAGATCTCCTACACCCATGGTGAACTTATCGACCGGGTGGGCTACCACGTGCGCGATTACTTCCTGAAACAATGGGACCGCTTCAAGGATATTCCGGGTGGCATCCTGGCCCACAGCACGCATGTCAAAGGGCACGGCACATATGATAGCGCCAGCGGCATCGAAACGCCGCGCATCCAGGTGACGCTGGCGACAGGCATCTCCGCGGAGCGTTGCCGGTTGGTCAACCTGGGCTACGCCGATTACCGCACGCTCGACCCTGGCGAATGGGCTGGCCGCGAGGACGAGGGTATCTTGCTCGTGCGGCATGCCGGCGAGATGCTGTACCGAAGCACGGCGCTCGGCGGAGGCAGCCAGGAGGGCCTGTGGGACGAGGCGGCGTGGCTGGATGCGGTGGCGGCAGAGCGCGATCGGGCAGCATATCCACGAGGTCAAAGCACGGATGACGGCTGAGTTTGACGAACGCGATCAGAGGTCAGAGGGCGGTGCACAGTGATGGCCCGCACCCCGAGTAGAAGCAGTGTCCTATATAGAGAAATCAGAGAACATATGAGGGATTAAGGGGAGCCTGCAGGCGCATTTCAATAGCCGGGGATGCCGGGGTGTCCGCCTTGACGATCTCTCCATTCCCTAACAGGTTGGCTCAAGCTCATTAAGGCTGCATGGCCCGCAGGACAGGAGTCGACATTGAAAACCATCATACTCGAAAAGCCCGGTCTGCTACGCCTGGCCGATGCACCCGCGCCGGAGCCGCCGGAGGCGGGGATGGCCCTGGTGCGGGTCCGGCGGGTGGGCATCTGCGGCACTGATCTGCACGCTTTTCGCGGCGATCAACCATTCTTCCAATATCCGCGCATCCTCGGCCATGAGTTGGGTGTTGAAGTGCTGGCGTTGGGACCCTCCGTCAGCCCTGCGGACGTGGCGATCGGCGACCGGTGTTCCGTCAATCCCTATTTGCATTGTGGTCGCTGTAGTGCTTGCCGGCGCGGGAAGACGAACTGCTGCGAGCGCATGCAGGTGTTGGGCGTGCATGTCGACGGGGGGATGGAGGAGTTCCTCAGCGTGCCCATCGCCAACCTGCATAAGTCCGGGTCGCTCTCGCTCGATCAACTGGCGCTCGTCGAGATGCTGTGCATCGGTGCCCATGCCGTCAGGCGCGCCGAGCTGGAGGCGGATGGCCGGTGTTCCTGGTCATCGGTGCCGGCCCCATCGGCCTGGCGGTCATGCGGTTCGCGCAACTCGCCGGCGCCAACGTACTGGGGATGGAGGTGAGCGAGGCACGCCAGGCGTTCGGGCGCAGGCAGTTGGGGGTGGAGCACTGGATCGACAGCCGGGCTGACCCGGTCTCGCAGATGCGCGAGGTGTTGGGTGGCAGCACGCTCCCTACTGTCGTCTTCGACGCCACCGGCAACGCGTCCTCCATGGAGCAGGCGTTCAACTATGTCGAGCATGGCGGGAAGCTAGTCTTTGTGGGCCTGCATCAGGGCGATGTCACCTTTCACGATTCCGACTTTCACCGGCGCGAGATGACGCTGCTGGCCAGCCGCAACGCCACCGCCGAGGATTTCGCCGCGGTGATCGCTGCGCTGACGGCGGGCAAGATCGATCTTGCCCCGTGGATCAGCGTACGGGTCACCCCTGAGGAGTTGCCTGTTGCGTTCCCCGGCTGGCTCAGTCCGGCACGCGATTTCGTGAAGGCCATGATCGAGTTTGATTAACGCGACATCCCGCAAGGGGGAAGGAGTCGCATATGCGATCACTGGATATTGCCGGAGCGACGATTTACCCGCAATCGGTGGTGGAACAGGATGGCGTCCTCTACTTTCTGTGCACGCTGGACGCTTCCGGAGCCAAGCGTTTAGGGGTGATCGGTGCCGCGGACGGTTTCACTGGAACCACGACGCCGGAAGGCGCGTTGCTGTGTGCATGCTCAGCGGAGCATGCGGCCGCTCTCCGGGCGCGGTTGCCCTGGCTCAACCCGATGCCACTGGGCAGGCGCGCCTCATTTGGTTTCGGCGACCGCCTGGGGTCCGCCACCCCCGGCCACATTCAGGCATTACGCGATTGCGGCGGCGACACCACGATTGCCCCCATTTACGCGCAGCAATCGGTGCGCGAGAACACCCGTACCGGCCGCACACCACAGCAAGTGCTGGACGCCGCCATGTGGGGGGTCTTCCAGATGGGGTGGCGCGCTCCATGGGGAGCGGATGCCGACCACGTCAAGGAAGTCCCCGATCTTGGCCCTTTCGTCGCCGCGGGCTACACCATGTACACGATTGATCCCAGCGACTACGTGGACAACGCCGCACAAACCGATCCAGTGGAGGCACTACGCACCAAGGTGGCTGAGTTGCCGTGGGAGATACTGCAGACGACCCAGGAGAAGCTCTATCATGATTACTGCCGTGAACACGTCATCGGCGAGGGACTAACCATCCACTTTAGCGAGATCCAGTTGCTGCGCGCGCTGGCGAAATATGGGCGCGCTATCGCCCATACCGAGACGATCGCAACAGCGCTCCGTGCTCAACTGGGCAGCGCCGGCTACGAAATCGAGGTATCTGTGGACGAGACCGATACGCCCACCTCTGTGCAAGAGCACTTCTTCATCGCCGCGGAGTTGCGCGCGCGCGATATCTACGTGGTGAGCCTCGCGCCGCGGTTCGTTGGCAAGTTTCAAAAGGGTGTGGACTACATGGGGGATCGCGACCAGTTCAGCGCGGAACTCACCAAACACGTCGCGATAATGAATCATTTCAATTACTATAAGCTCAGCATCCACACCGGCTCTGATAAGTTCAGCATCTACCCTGATAATTGCTCAACAGACTTAGGGCCGCTTTCATGTCAAGACGGCGGGAACCAGTTATCTAGAAGCGTTGCGGTTGATCGCCTCCGGTGACCCCGACCTGTTCCGGGAGATCGTGGCGTATGCCTGCGAGCACTTTGCACATGACCGCGAAGACATATTATCTGGACGCGCAAATCGAGAATGTGCCGGCGGCGAACAACCTGCCCGCGAGCGAATTGGCGGCGCTGCTCGACCACTTCGACACGCGCCAGGTACTCCATGCCACCTTCGGCTCCGTCCTTGACCGCTACGGCGCGGCCATCCGCAGCTACATCGACGCACACGAAAGCGCGTATATGGCCGGGCTGGCGCAGCATTTCGAACGGCACTTGAGCCCCTTCCTCCACGCAGCCAGCTACACGCCTGCCCTGGAGGTCTGATCCTGGCGTTAGGCGAGCAATCATGACGAACGCAGAGCTGTTTTCGCTTGAGGGTAAAGTAGCCGTTGTCACCGGCGGCACCGGCGTGCTGGGGTCGGCCCTGGCGCAGGGCTTAGCCGCGGCCGGGGCGCGCGTCGGCGTGCTGGGCCGCCGGGCGGCGCACGCTGATCGCGTTGTGGCCGCGATCACCCAGAGTGGCGGCAGTGCGCTGACACTGGTCGCCGATGTGTTCGACTCTATCCAGTTGAACCAGGCGCGGGATAACCTGCTCAATACGTGGGGTACGATCGACATTCTGCTCAATGCGACTGGGGGGAATCTGCCCGGTGCAACTGTCGGCGACGACCGGCCCTTCTTTAGCTTGAGTGAAGAGGCCCTCAACGAGGTCGTGCGCCTGAATCTAAACAGCGCCATTCGAACGACTCAGGTGTTCGGCGAGGTAATGGCGCAGCGAGGCGCCGGATCGATCATCAATATTTCGTCGATGGCGTCCCAGAAACCGCTGACGCGTGTGGTCGGCTACGCGGCGGCCAAAGCCGCCATCGAGAATTTCACCAAATGGCTGGCGGTCGAGCTGGCCCAGAAGTATGGGCCGGGCCTGCGGGTGAACGCCATCGCGCCGGGGTTCTTTATCGGAGAGCAGAACCGCGACCTGCTCCTGAACGCGGACGGTACACTGACCCCGCGCGGCCAATTGATTATAGAGCACACTCCGCTCCGGAGGTTCGGGCAGCCTGAGGAGCTCATCGGCGCGGCTGTCTGGCTGGCGAGCGATGCGGCCCGCTTCGTCACCGGCATTGTCGTGCCAGTAGACGGAGGCTTCTCCGCGTTCGGGGGAGTCTTAGCCGAGTCGCCGGAGAACGCGAGGTAAGGGAGATTGGCTCACAAATGAACCAGGGACGAAGAAAGCCGCAATTCAGGGACACTTAAATGCTAACGTGACAGTTGCACTGCGCGACTTTGGATTACACTCCCTGCAGTTTTCGATTGCACTGATTTGCGAAGTTGTAGGATACAGCTTTACAACGGTCCGATGTGCGGCTCGATGATCATCGCGACCTTGAGGAACCATTGTATTATATCTTCCGCTTGTTCCGCCTCGCTGACCAGTAACCACCGGCTCGCGTTCAGACAGGCGTATGCATAGGTGTACGCCAGCACCCGCTGCCGGTCGATTGCCAACGTATCTGCCAGGATTGCAGCGTTGGTCAGCAGCCGGGCTTCGTTGTGCACCAGTTCTGGCATGCCCGGGTTGCAGAGTGTGTTGGCGCAGTCGTAGGTGCGCTCGCCCACCAGGAAGCCCTTCGGGTCGAAGGCGAGCCAGCCGCGCGATGATTGCCGAATGTTGTAGTGGTGGATATCACCGTGCAGCACTCGGACCTCGCGCTGATCGGTGAGCAACCGCTCGGCCACAGCAGCACCTCGCACATAGATAGACTCGCTCCCCGCCTGCCTGTCCGCCGCCGCTTTGTTGAACAACTCCCCAAACCAACTGTAAGCTCCACGAAGCCATCGCGTGGGAGTTCCTGCGGGACACTGTGAAGTTGCTTGATCACCTGCGCGATGATGCGCGTAGCGTTTTCGTCCTCACCGCGCTCTACGAGCGTGACGAGTTCGTCACCTGCGGCGTACTCCAGCAGGTGAGCGCCTTCGTCGTAACGCAACAGGCGGACCGCCCCACGACCATCAAAATAGCGCAGCGCCAACGCGCCGCTCTGCTCCTTCGTCTCCGACGGAGAGAACAGTTTCAGGACGACTGTCTCGTTCTCGTGGGTAACTGTGTAAATACTACTTGTAAACGTCCGGGTAAGAAGCTGAGGATTTCGAGAGATTCCACTCGACCATGTAGTAGCTCAGATCTTTGCTATCACTCATGGTTGTAATAATAGCATCGAAGTGCAAGAGTTGTCGGTTGTACTGGGTCCTCTATCCTCGGCTGGACGAATGACCGGGCGAATGACCACCGAATGGTTTCACCCTACATCCTCAGCGCAACCCAAAACTAAAAGTGACAGTCGCAATGGCACCAGTCTGCATAAACTGTTTGCGGCACGGCCCTGTGAACCAGACCACAATCTACGACTAACGACCGATACGATGCCAGGACGCGACGGCTATAATTGCAAAGATACAGACGCGGCTAGAGCGTCGCATTTTATGTGCGCCATAAGCCCCTGCAAGGAGGCCCCAAATGTCAAAGACCATGCTGCGAACCATTCGGCGCTCCACCCTGATTACCGGAGAGCGCCTCTAGGAGTGCGCCTGGCAGTAAGAAGCTAAAGTTTACGGGCGGCGAGCCGCGAGGCAGCGCCCTCCCTTGTGGGGAAGGCTGGTTTGCTGTTGCCGGCCTGGCTCCCTGCCAAGCTGGCTGACCGTAAAACGGCCATGGGCGCGCTCCTGCCCGTGGCCGCACTATTTTCATCCAGAAGATGCGCCGAGCCACGGGTCGACCTGTGGCTCTTTTCATTTCGCTGAATCTATTATCAGGAGCACAAATGCAGCTTACTCTCCCTCTGGCCGAGTATCAGACAGTTGCTTGGCACCTATCTGCGGCCCCAGCGTGGCCACGTGCGCTGCTGACTGTCCTGCTGCTTGGCAGCATCGGCTTGCAACTGGTCAATCCGCAGATCATTCGCTACTTTATCGATGCCACGCAGACGCCGGGCGACGCTGACGCCGCTGGTCTACGCGGGCATCGCCTTTATCGTGATCAGCGTGGCGCAACGCCTGCTCGCGGTCGCCACCACCTACCTGAGCATCGACGTCGGCTGGAGCGCCACCAACGCGCTTGCGCTCCGCGCTTGACCGAGCACCTGCTGCGGCTCGACATGCCCTTTCACAAGACGCACACGCCCGGCGAGTTGATCGAGCGCGTCGACGGCGACGTCACCGAGCTGGCCGACTTCTTCTCGCAACTCATCATCCGCGTGGTCAGCAACTGCCTGCTGATCGTCGGCGTGCTGGTCCTGCTCTTCGTCGAGGACTGGCGGGCCGGCCTGGCGCTGTCGCTCTATAGCTGTCGTCGCCATCGTTGCCCTGGCAGCGGTGCAGGGACTGGGCGTGCGGCGCTGGACCTGTGCTCGGCAGGCATCGGCTGAGCAGTTCGGCTATATCGAGGAGCGCATCTCCGGCGTCGAAGACATCCAGGGCAGTCGGCGCGGCGGCTTACGTGCTTGGCCGTCTCTACGCTTCACGCGGCGGGCGCTCAAGACCCGCCGCTCGGCCGAGATGGTCGAATACTATCAACTGGAGCATGACCAGCCTGCTATATGCGATCGGCTGGGCGCTGGGGCTGGGCATCGGGGCCTATCTCTACACGCAAGGGGCGATCACCATCGGCGCCGTCTTCGTGATCGTCGCCTACATCAGCATGCTGGCCGGTCCGCTCGACAGCCTGCGCATCCAGAGCGGCAACCTGCAACGCTCGACCGCCGGGATAAATCGCATCGGCGAGCTGTTCCGCAAGCAGCCCGACAGTGCGCTCATCGGGGACGACGGCGCTGCCGCCGGGCGCGCTGGCGGTCCATTTCGATGGCGTCTCGTTTGCCTACGCCGACAATGAGCCGACCGCGCGCGCGAGACCGAGGAGGACGCAGAGCCGGATACCGGGCTGGTGTTGCGCGACGTGACCTTCAACTCTGCCTGCCGGGCGCGTGCTCGGCGTGCTGGGGCGCACCGGCGCGGGCAAGACGACGCTCACGCGCCTGCTTGTTCCGCCTCTACGATCCCACGCGCGGCGCCGTCAGGTTGGGCGACGTCGATATCCGCGACGTGCCGCTGGATGACCTGCGCGCCCGCGTCGGCATGGTGACGCAGGACGTGCAGCTTTTCAGCGCCAGCCTGCGCGACAACATCGCCTTTTTCGACCCGGCGGTGAGCGAGGAGCGGATCATCGCCGCGCTCGACGCCCTGGGCCTGCGCGAGTGGATCGCCGCGATGCCGCAGGGCCTCGACACACGCCTGGCGGCGGGCGGCGCGGGCATGTCGGCGGGCGAAGCGCAAATGCTCGCCTTCACGCGCCTGCTGCTCCGAGATCCCGGCCTGATCATTCTGGACGAAGCCGCCTCGCGGCTCGACCCGATCACCGAGCAGCGCCTGGAGCGGGCCATCAACCGGCTGCTGCAACCGGAGCGGGCGAGACCGCCGCAGCGCGCATCATCATCGCCCACCGCCTGCGCACCGTGCAGCGCGCCGACGATATCCTGATCCTCGAAGGCGGGCGCGTGATCGAATATGGTCCCGCGCGAGAAGCTGGCCGCCGACCCTGGCTCCCGCTTCTACCGCCTGCTGCAAACCGGGCTTGAGGAGGCCCTGGCATGAGCACGAACTCCATTTCCTGAAAGCCGCAAAACTTGTCCTGAGCGCAGCCGCAAGAATCAGCACGGCGTTCTTCAACTGGCGGCTGATCCGCTACGCGCCGTGGCCGTTTCTGCTCCTGCTCGCCAGCAACTCGCTCTACTTCGGCTCGCGCGTCGTGCCCGGCCTGATCGAGAAGGCCGCCTTCGACAAGCTCACCAATGCCGCGCCGGTGCAGTTCGACATCTGGGCCTTGATCGCCCTCTACGTCTCGGTCGAGCTGGGCCGGGCGGTGATCAACGTCGGCGACAACTGGTGCGCCTGGACGTTTCGCGGGATTGTCGGCGCGCTGATGCGGCGCAACCTGCTCGCCGCCGCGCTGCGCCGGCCGGGCGCCCTGGCGCCGCCGGTATCGTCGGGCGAGGCGGTCAACCGCTACCGCGACGACGTCGCCGAGACCGGCGACTTCCCCACCTGGCTGCCGCGGCATGGTCGGCCATCTCGCCGCATTCTTCATCGCCGTCGCCATCATGGCGAGCATCAACCTGACCGATCACGCTGGTCATCTTCCTGCCGCTGGTCGTCTCAATCGCGACGGGCTACTTCGCATCTGGGCGCGCTTGCGCCTCGCCTGGGCCGCGGTCGGCCAAACGACCGACGCGGTGACCGGCTTTCTGGGCGAGCTTTTCGGCGCCGTGCAGGCGGTCAAGGTGGCCGACGCCGAGGGCCAAGTGATCGGCCACTTCGACGCGCTGAACGACGCGCGGCGCAAAGCCAAAGTGCGCGTGAGGCTGCTCAGCTGCGGTGATCGATGCCTTCGAGGGCGGCTCGGTCGATTTCGGCATCGGCATCATGCTGCTGCTGGCCGGGCAGGCGATGGCGTCCGGCAGCTTCACCGTGGGCGACTTCGCGCTCTTCACCTACTACCTCGCCTTCGCCACCGACGTGCCCGCACTCATCGGCAACTTCATCGGCGACTACCAGGCGCAGGAGGTCTCGATCGACCGCATGGTGGCGCTGGTGCCCGACGAGCCGCCGCTGGTCCTGCTCGAACCCCACCCGGTCTACGCGAACGGTGGCGAACCGGTCGCCGTGACCCCGCCACGCCGACCCCGGACCCTGCCGACCGCCTCGACACGCTGGAAGTGCGCGGGCTGAGCTACCACTATCCTGGCACACGCAACGGCATCCGCGACGCCGACCTGCGCCTGCGCGGCGGGTCGTTCACCGTGATCACCGGGCGCGTCGGCTCGGGCAAGACGACGCTGCTGCGCGCCCTGCTCGGCCTGCTGCCGCGCGACGGCGGCGCGATCCTCTGGAACGGCCAGCCGGTCGCCGACTAGCGCCGACTTCCTGTGCCGCGCCGCGCTGCGCCTATACGCCCCAGGTGCCGCGCCTCTTCAGCGAGACGCTGCGCGAGAACATCCTGCTCGGCCAGCCTGCCGACAGACGCGCGCTGGAAGACGCGATCCACCGCGCCGTGCTCGAACCCGACGTGGCCGTGCTGGAGAAGCAGACTCGATACGCGTCGTCGGCCCGCGCGGCGTGCGGCTTGTCCGGCGGCCAGGTGCAGCGCGCCGCCGCGGCGCGGATGCTGGTACGCGGCCCGCGCTGCTGGTCTGCGACGACCTTTCGAGCGCGCTCGACGTCGAAACCGAGCAGGCACTCTGGGAGCGCGTCCTGGGCACAACAAGCCAATAGCCCTGAACCTGTGAAGGGGACCGCCACCTGCGCCGAACCGCGATCGGCCGACCATCCTGGTCGTGTCGCATCGGCGCGCCGCCCTGCGCCGGGCCGACCAGATCATCGTGCTCCAAAGACGGCGCCGTGGCCGCCACCGGCACGCTCGACGACCTGCTGGCGACCAGCGACGAGATGCGCCGCCTCTGGGAAGGTCGAGGTGCCGGTCCGGAACTCGGGAGGGAAGGAGATGAAGGGACTCGAGATCGGAGACCAAGCAGATTGAGAGCCAATCGGTTCACATTGAACGTGGGACAATAAGAGTTGCAAATTAGCGGCTGTGGTCCAACCCAAGTTTGCTATACTTACGCTATACAAAAATGTTAGCCAGTTTGGAAGGAGGGTTTGCGCCAATGTCGAAGACTATTCTACGGGCTTTATCTCTTGGGATTGCCGTGTTTACTCTGTTGCTGATCGGTCCAGGCGGTGGGGCGAATGCGAGGCCGGTATTACCCGGCGGATCGGGAGCGATTCCGTTAGTGCGTTACGTCTCCGATAGAGTCCCGGTGCAGGGGCCAGGGGTCGAGCGGGCCGCGGAGCGCCCGCAGTCGCTCGATAATGAGGTGGCGCCTCCGCAGGCCAGCACGCCACTCACCAACTCCTGGCAACTGATCGCAACGCTGCCTGGCGCGGTGGTGAAAGACGTCTCTTTCCCGACGCCGCTGATCGGTTATGCGGCTGCCGAGCTGGGCCAGGTCTGGAAGACTACCGACGCGGGGGCGCACTGGAACCTCATCGTGAACCTCGGCTTCCCTTACTACTGGTATGGTGTGCACGCCATGGACGCGAACACCGTCGTGATCAGCGGTTTCAATGACAATAATTTCAACGGTATGCTGCGCTGGAGTACCGATGGAGGTGCGACATGGACGCCCGACCAGGTGCTCACCACCCATGGCTGGTCGTACCGCACGAGGTTCGCCGACGCCCTGCATGGCCTGGTGCTGGACGGCGTGGACACGCAGAGCGCCGAACCGCGCTCACTACACAACCGACGGAGGCCGCACCGCGGCAGACTGGACCCCTGTGGTGCCGGACCCCAGCCCGCAAGGAGGGTGGTTCTGGAACCAGTTCAGCCTCTTGCCCAACCTGAAGGCGCGCATCTCGGGGATCACTTACTGCACCAGTCCGGACGCGGGCGCTACCTGGGGCTGCGGGCCCTCGGTCGATTCGGTGTTCGATGGGCCGGTATTCTTCGCCAGCGACCTCGCAGGGTGGGTTGGGGGCGGCAGTATCTCGCCTTCGGTTGCAGGGTGGCTGCATCGTACTACCGACGGCGGGACCACCTGGAGCCCGCGTACTCTCTCATCTCCCTGGCCTGTGCGCGAGATTCGCTTCCTGGACGGTCAGGTTGGTTGGGCGGCGGGCGGTGACGTCAACTCGGGCGTAGGCGGCCTTTACTTCAGCAGCGATGGCGGCCAAACCTGGGCGCTCGATGTGAACACCGGGGCCGAAATGGACGCCTGCGATACTCAGCCCCTGGACTACGGCCAGCAGGTTTGGTGCATCGGGTACGCGAACTCCGGCAGCTTCTCCAGCAAGGTTTACAGTCTGGTTTATACCGGCGGAGCCTCGACACCTACCCCCACAGCGCTGGCTACAGAGACGGCGACGGCAACTCAAACAGCTACACCTGCTAACACGTCGACATCGCTCCCTACTTCAACTTCAACATCTGCTCCCACTTCGACGCAACCCGCACCCACAGCTTCCAGCACTGCTACGATCGTCGCTACCTATGTCCCCAGTGCAACTGCCACCGCTGCTGTTGCTACCTCTACCCCTACCCGCACTCCTACCGAAACAGCCGTGCCCCCAACGCCATGCACGATAGCGTTTGCCGACGTGCCGGTGGGGAGCACCTTCTATAACTTCATTCGATGCCTGGCTTGCCGGGGTATCCTGGGTGGCTACCCGGACGGCACCTTCCGACCAGCCAACAACGTGACAAGGGGGCAGCTATCCAAGATCATCTCGAACGCTGCCGGGTTTAACGATCTTCAGCCCACTCGGATGTTCGAGGACGTGCCTGTCGGCTCGACGTTCCAGGTATATATAGGAAGGCTGGCATCGCGAGGGTATATAAGCGGTTACCAGTGTGGCGGAGCCGGTGAGCAGTGCGTGCCGCCGGCCAACCTTCCCTATTTCCGGCCCGGCAGCAACGCCAGTCGGGGGCAAATCTCGAAGATCGTGAGCAACGCGGCTGGGTTCAATGATCCACCCGGGCGCGCAGATGTTTGAGGATGTGCCACCCAGCTCAGCCTTCTTTGCCTATATCCAGCGGCTGGCATCGAGAGGCATCGTGAGTGGTTACCCATGCCAACCATGCGTGCCCCCTGCTAACCTACCGGACTTCCGGCCTAACGCCGATGTAACGAGGGGTCAGGCAGCCAAGATCGTGGCCAATACCTTCTTTCCGGACTGCCAGACGCCTTAGCGGATTACAGGATAAGAGCCATGAGAGCCCAAAGAGCAGCGGGGAGATGATCTCCCGGCTGCTGGCCGCCGTCACTTCCCGTTCGTATTGCCCTTGCGGACCGGCATCTTACCGGGGCAACACGCCAAGCTGTTGCATTAGGTCCAACGCGTCAAAACCGCTCCAGCCCTCGATGATTCGGTCTCCCGCAAACCGCAGCATCAGAATTCCGGGCACTTCGACCGGGCGCCCTGTTGGCGGCAATCCGACGAAACTCCCCGTATGCGTGCCACGCAAGGTCCATCGTGCAGATGCGTCATCGCCTTCCATTATGATGGCCTCCACGGTGAAGTGAATATTCTGGAAAGCCCGTGCGGAACTCTATGACCCGCTGCTGCAGCCCTGCGTACCCGACGGTATCCCCGGTCCCCACCGGTGCGTGTAGAACATACTCAGGCCAGTAAATCTCTTCGATCGCTTCGAGATTACCTTTATTGAGCACCTCATTGAAATGCCGCCTGATTTTGGCCTTACTTTCTTGCACTTCTGCCATATTAAAGCTACCCTCTCGCGGCCGAGACATACTACACTTTTCCGTGGTAACAACGCCGCGTTTAATCGCTCTATTATACTCGAATCGGTTGCCGGACATGAGAAAGGATGCCGGAGATCAGGTACATCACTGTCGTCCGGCATCCTGCTTTCTTCCGTCGCTTGTGACTATCCGCGCAGCTTGGAGACCACCTCTTCTGCGAGGCGCTGCATCGGCTCCAGGTCGTAGGCTACATTCGGCACGTAGATGATGAAGTATTGCGCGCCTGCGTCCTCCATCCGGCCAATTTGATCTATAAGCTCCTGGGCCGGGCCGACGAAGACTGAGCGGCGATACTCTTCCAGCGAGCGGCCGCCGCGCCTGCTTGCGGTAATCTGCTCGGCGCGGCCGACCTGGTCCTTGCCGAGCACCCAGGCCTCCAGGCTGGCCGATTTCACAATCGAGTTATAGTCGCGGCCCACCGTTTCGCAATGCTGCTTGAGAATGTCGGCTTTGTGCCGGAAACCCTCGTAGTCGGTGCCGCCGCCGAAGTTGGTGTAATCGGCGTATCTTGCGGCCAATTTTAGCGTGACCTTCTCGCCGCCACCGCCGATCCAGATAGGAATGTGGGGCTTTTGCACGCCTTTGGGCTCGTTGATCGCGCCGCTTACCTGGTAGAACTTACCTTCGTACTTTGCGTAATCCTCGGTCCACATGGCTTTGATGATGGGCAGAGCCTCTGCCAGCATCTTGAGACGGGTGGGGGCGTCAGGGAAGCCGTAGCCATAGGCAAGCCACTCGTGCTCGTACCAGCCTGCGCCGATGCCGAAGTCGAGGCGCCCGTGGCTGAGCACATCGACGGTGGAGGCCATCTTGGCCAGGTAGGCGGGGTTGCGATAGCCGTTGCAAGTGACCATCTGGCCTAGCCGGATACGCGTGGTGTCGCGGGCGAGAGCTGCGGTAGATATCCAGCACTCGAAGGTGGTTTCGAGAGTAGGCGTGGGCACGGTGTGGAAATGGTCGTAAAGCCAGATCGAGTTGAAACCAAGGCGCTCGGCCTCCTTCGCCGCGCGGCTCATGGCCTCGTACTTCTCGACAGGATCCTTAATGTCAACCAGGTCCATGCGCCACCCCTGTGGCACGAAGACGCCGAACTTTGATGAGGTAGCCATTGTGTAGTATTCTCCTCTTAAATAGTGTGGTTTTGTAATGGTAATGGCTACAGCAAGAATTGTGCTTAGTGGTGGGTACGAGGGTGCAGGGGCTAGTGGTTAGGGACAAAGGGGTGCAGGGATCTCCCTGCCGGGGCATGGGTGTCCCCAAAGTACTCTCATTTCTCTAATGTGCTGGTTGAAGCTGAACTAGCCCCTGGCGACAGCCGCATTGCGATACATCAGGCGGAGAGCCTCAGCGTCTTCCAGGGCGCGCTGCATTCTGGGGAAGGCGAACCAGATGGAGCCGAGGGCGGCCATGAGGCCGGTGATGATGCGCAAGGTCCAATTGAGAGAGAACATTTGAGAGCCTACCAGGAACGAGCCGAAGGTTGCGGGATCTGTGGTGAAGCCAGGTTCGCGCAGATCGAAGGTATGGCTGAGGCCGTCGATGATAATCGGGATCAGGAGGAGCGCGAAGCTCCATATCGGCAGGGGCTTCTTCAGCCACTTGAGGCCGGGGACGCCGCGATCCCGGGCCGCCAGGTAGACAAGCCCGAAGAGGAACATGCCGCCGTATAGGGCGTTGCAGCGCCAGCACTGGCAGACCTCGTAACCGAAGATGTGCGCTTCCCGCTCCGGCAGTTGGTGGCATTGGATTGCGTAAGCAGTGTATATCGGGTCGGCGAGCGCCCACCAACCGAGCGAGGCGAATATCGGGGCGAGCCACGGCAAGGTCACGAAAATGCCCAGCCCTACCAGTCCCAGTCGCAGCCAATGCTTGCCCATGTAGCGTGCAATACGGTCGAGCACCGACTTATGGTGTATAGTCACGCTGCGGTGTTGCCAGGCGGAGCTCATGACGTCTTGCGCCATGCTGAGGTAGGCTTTTAGCTCCGGTTCGGTGATGGGGTGCACGAGCCGCCCCACCGGCACGTCTACGACCTCCACTATGGGAAGCTGCACATTGGCCTCAACAGGTCCCAGGTCACTTCGGCCCGCGCTGTCGTCAATCTCCTGGACTTCAACCCCATATGTGAGGGCAAGCTTCGATAACATGCCTCTCACATTATCGCAATCCGGGCAGTCGGGTTTAGTGAGCAGTCTCACGCGCATAATTATAAGTACCTCCGGTTCCACACTCGCCGCGTCAGGAGTATTATACCAAGTTGTCAGTTGTCAGTTGTCAGTTGTCAGTAGACGGGGAGTAAAGACGTTTCACGTCCCCGGCTCTACTGACAACTGACAACTGACAACTGCGTCAAATATCCAGGAACTCGAAGGGCTCGTCGCTCATGGATTGAGTTGCTGCTTCGTAGAGTTCTTCAGGGATATGTAGTCTCAGTTCTTCGAGTGTGTCGAAGATCTGCATTTGCTCCTGTATGTCGTCCTCAGTTAGAGGCTCCCGGCGGTCACCGGATCCTGGACGGTAATTCCAGTTGGGGCTGCGCTTGACGTGCATAACAAACTTTTCTTTGCGCGTCTGGTAAATTTTGAATTGCTGCACTTCGGGGCTGGTCCGCTCGGCCAGCTTGCCTTTGGCGAGCAGCCTACCGATAAATTGCTTATTGGTGCGTGTCATCTTACCCACTTGCAAGGTAACCTCCTCGAAGTCATGGTTTTTGCCTTCACGAGCATCAATGTAGAGTCGCAGGGCTTTGGCGATTGTAGACGATAGGTTATCCCCTGCCAGCTCCTGGGCGCGCTCGAAGACCGGCAGGTCGGTATCGGCCACGTAGATGGTCTTATTCGGCATCATAGTCTCTCCTTTTACCATGCATGGCGGTTCAAAGTGATATACGTATACTATAGTATACGTATATCACTTGTCAAGGGTTTTTGCGAGCAAATTGCCTGTCATTTTTAGCGCACCAAAACCAGGGGGAGGCTAGCTGCCGGCTAGCCTCCCCCTGGTTTTGGTGCCTTACAGCTTCTAGTTGCCGCAAGGCGACACGTTGCGCCAGTTGAGCACAGTGTCGTTCACCTGCTGCGTGCCTCCAGGGCCGTTGACCGTTAGTTGGCGATTGCCGATCTCTGCGCAGGAGGCGTCCTTTTCCACATAGTTCCAGTCGCCCAGCACGTATTTGTATTCCAACTGGGTGCCGTCGAGCATGTTCGCCGTGACGGTCCAGTGTGTGGCATCGACGCGAGTAGCAGGGAGAGCGGTGGGGTCCCATTGCGGATAGGGTGGTGGGAAGCTGCCGGCGATGTGTACTGTACGGCCGCTGCTGTCGGTGTTGGCGGGCACTGTGACGTTAAAGGTAACGGCCACCATCTGCGCCTGCGCCTGGATGCCTACCTCGTTAGAGTTGGGCGAGCGGTTGAACGAGGTATCCTGAGCCGTGAGCACGTAATAGTAGGTCGCGCCGGTAGACACCGCGGTGTCCACGTATTGCGTGTTGCCGGCGAGCACATTCGCGAGCTTGGTGTAGGGGCCGCCGGGGGTGTTAGAGCGCCAGACTTCGTAGCGGTAGAGGTCGGGCTCGTTGTTGGCGGCCCAAGCTATAGTGATGGAGCTGGCCGAGCTGGTTACACGGTGCAGGTTGGTGGGGGCGGCGGGCGCTGTGGTGTCGCTGGAGGGGTTGACGGTCAGAGCGCCGCGCTGGTTGTCGTCTGTGTAGGCATACGTCCAGTCGTTGCCGAGGTTTGTGCTGAAGCGGGCCAGGTAGTCGAACGAGCCGGTCTGCTCGGGCGTGAAATCGATCTTGTACTCATCGTTGTTGCCCTGGTCGGTGTTGTAAACCATGGGCATCCAGGTCCAGGTCGACGGGTTACTGCCTGTGGGGCCGAAGGCGAACTGAGCCATCACGCCGGCGCCCTGGCCCGGCTGGTTGGTCACGCCGTCAACCCACACCTGCGCGTAGACGGTCTGGGTTTGCAGTGCGTTGATCGTGATGGTGAGAGAGGGCGGCCAGAGGTGGCCTGCCCAGCCAATGGGGGCGAAAGGCACTGCATGCGCCTCGTTGCTCCATGCGCTTTCGTTGCCTGCGCTGTCCAGGTCGGTGACCACGTAGTAGTAGAGCCTGGCGTTGTCAGCTGTGGTATCGGTGTAGGTCGTGCCGCTGGCGCTGCCAACGTAGAGGTAGCCACCTCCGCTCAGCGGGCTGCGGTACACCCTGTAGCCTGTGGCACCCGCGAGCGACGACCAATTGAGGGCTACCTGGTGATTACCCGCAGTGGCGGTGAGACCGGTAGGCGCTGCCGAGGGGGTCAGATCCTGGCCCGTATTGGAGATGAAGATCGCGCCACCGAGCGCCGGCAGGGTGACAGTGAGGCTGCCGTTCAGCGAAGTAGCGCCGGACCCGCCGAGGGCGTTTGTGAAGGTCACACCGTTACGCAAGTAGCCTGCCAGCGGGATTGTAAGGGTTTGCGAGCCGGTGTCGTTGCGGTTGATAGCGACGATAGCAATCTTACCGGCGGTGCGCATGGCGTAGGCCAGGGCGCGGTTGGTATCGTCGGTGAGAAGGAATTTCAGAGCGCCGTCACGCAGTACCGGGTTATTATTGCGGATAGTGGCCAACTGCTGGTAGGAGGCGCGCACGGCGGGGTCGCCGCCCGGCGCATCGCCGGCCCAGGGGAAGGTACGGCGATCGTCGGGGTCATCGGAGCCTGTCATGCCCACTTCGTCGCCGTAATAGATGGTAGGGGCACCGGGCACCGTGAACTGCACGATGTCGGCAAGCCGGAGCAACTGCTTGCCTTTCGCCAGGTTGGCCTGGTTGAATTCGCGGTCCTCGCGGTTGTACTGGCCGGGCGTGAGGCTCCAGAGGATACGCTCGGTGTCGTGGCTGTCCATAAGGTTCATAGCGGTGTAGTAGGTCGCGTCAGGGTAGTCCTCGCGTAAAGAGCCCATCTTACTCGCGAAGAGAGAAGGCGGCTCGTTAGCCATGCCGTCGTCCGGGAAGCCCTTATTGTCCACCGTACCGAAGAAGCCGAGGATGGCATTGCGGAAGCGGTAGCTCATGGTGGTGTCAGCCTGGTCTCCATGGATCATGGGGAGCACATCGCTTTTGTGCCACAGCTCACCGATGATCGGTGCGGTCGGGTCGGCGCTCTTGACGGCTGTGCGGAACTGCTGCCAGTAGTCGGCGGGGAAAGAGGGATCGTTCATCACGTCGAGACGCCAGCCGTCCGCGCCCTGATGCAGCCAGTAGGGTGCCACGCTGTTGTTGCCCTGCGCGTACACAAGATTGCGCACGGCCTGCACGGTCTTGTTCAGCACGGGAATGCTGTCGAAGCCTGCCCAGCCGGTGTATGTCATGGTGTTCGGCCCGTTTGGCCCGGCGCAGGGGCCGCCGGCCTGGTCCTGGAAGAAGAACCACGAGCGATATGGCGAGTTGACGCTCTCGCAGGCTCCAACGCTCGCGTAGTGGTGGTAGCGGTCGAAGTAAGGGCTATCCGACGACAGGTGATTGAACACGCCATCAAGGATAATGTGCATGCCGCGCTGGTCCGCATGCTTGACCAGATTCTGCCAGTCCTGCTGGTTGCCAAAGAAGGGGTCGATCTGGAAGTAGTTCTGTGTGTCGTAACCATGGTCGGAGGCCGAGTCGAAGATAGGATTGAAGTATAGAGTGTTGACGCCTTCCGATTGCAGATAATCAAGCTCCTGGTCCACACCCTTGAGGTCGCCGCCGAAGTAATCGCGGCCACGAGGACTCTGGGTGCAGGGCTGGCCGGGGTTTACATAGTGGGTGCAATAACCTTCGGGTAAGGAGGTCCAGATCTGCTTGACAATCTGGTCAAGAGGGTTGGAGGGATAGCTGTAGCGAGGCTCGTTGCCGGTGGGGTCGTTATTGGCGCGACCATTACGGAAGCGGTCAGGGAAAATCTGGTAGATCACCGCGTTCTTCAGCCAACTTATCGGCTGGAACGATGGGCTGTATACGGTTATGTCGTAGCTGTTATCGATAAGGTTGGGGGTAGGCGTTCCCCAGCCTCCATCCATCATATTGTCGTCCGCGTAGTACGCCGTGGATGAGCCATCGGTGATTATGAAACGGTAGTAGAGAGTGGTGAGCTGTGTTGGGGTGTAGACAGTCTGCCAGTAGTCGCAACTGTCGTTGGCAAGGGCGGGGTCGTAGCAGCTAACATCTGCCGCAGCAATTTGCATGTCCTGGAAGCTTTCGACGCCGGTGGTGGTGTCGTAGAAGCGGGCGCGTACGCCGGTAACGTCGTTATGGAAGGTGCGGAAGCGAAGAGCGACAGGGGTGTTGGGGTTGACCGCGCCTCCGGGCTGGCGGTACGTAGTGTCCTGCGAGTTGTGGCCCAGGCCGGCATACTCCACGTTGTTATCGTGGCTATGCCCGGCGATTATTGTGAGCACGTGGCTGGTGGGATTATATCGGAAGCGAACCAGGGCGTTATTGACAGGCACAGTGAAAGGGATATTCGCCCCGCCGGGTACTCCACCCAGCCCGTAATTCTCGTCCCAACTCTCGTTGATGGTAACTTTGGCTTCGTAGTTTCCGGCGGGCAGAGCGGTGGTGTCGAAGCTATATGTGCCGCTTTCGGAAGGGTCTTGCAGCCATGAGCGCAGGCAGCCCGGATCCCAATCGCCCGAGCAGCCCAGCTCGGACTGGAAACTGCCGGGGATTGTGGCGATGATAGAGTGAACTTTGTCGGTTATCCAGTGGCTCTTGTGGTCATAATAGAACTTGACCTGGGTTGGCGCGCCCAGATTGAGGGGGATATTGTCGCCGTTGGGTTGGGCATAACGGCCATAGTTTTCGTCCCAACTGTTGTTCAGCGCAGCCTTATACTGCCACTGCCCAGCGGGCACCAGGAACGTGCCCTGCCAAACGTCGTCATTGGCATCGTAGGTCAGATGGGTCGCGGCGCACGTCGGGTCCCAGTCGCCCGAACAACCTAGCTCAGACTGGAGATCGCCCGCGATGGTCACGCTTGTGGGATTCGGCGTCATGAGCGGGGTGCCCCCTGGGCCGCCAACTATCGCACCCGTGCCTGTGGGGGCAGGCGGAGCCGATTTGGCCTGCGCAGATGGTGCTGATGGCCCGGCGGCCGCCGGGCCGGCCATCGTAAGGCCCTGAGTCAGCAAGCAGAGCATCGTCAGCGCTATCAAAGTGCGGACGTTTCTATTGCCTATCCTGAACATCTCTTCATCCCCTCCTGGTATTGTGGCGATCCACCGGGAGCCTGTCGACTAGAGTAGCTCCTAACTCCGTACCTGTGCACGCCATTATAGGCAAGCAATTATACCTTATGGTTTGCGAAATACAAGGCGTAGTACGTCGGTAAAACGTTCAGAAATGCGGTAGAGAAACTGTCGTAGGGGCAGACCCACGTGTCTGCCCTGGTGGGGTGCAGATTCTCTATCCAAGCAGGGCAGACACGTGGGTCTGCCCCTACATCCCAATTCTGAACTCTTACGAACATGGGTAAAAGCTCGTAGTTATGGGAGTGGAAAATATGCAGCGGTTGAAACTGCGTGCTAGTCATACGAAGTCCGCACGGCGAGCTGTTCAGGCTGTAGAGAGGCATTGCGCCTCGTAGGGGAGCCTCGTATGCGTCTCTACGAAGGTAGGCTTTGCACACGTAGCACGCGGATTCATCCGCCGTGCGTTGCTCGCGTCGCTGCCTCCGGGCTGCCTTCGCTAATAGCTGTCAACCGTTACTCTGCGAGTCGTGGTAACAGTTTTTGGGTTTGTGAGCTTTCTTGCGTGGGGAATTCAGGATCGGTGGAAATTTCTCGCCTGGCTGCTGCGCCTCGGCCCAGGTAGGCTTCGATAACACGCTGGTTGTTGCGGACCTCTTGCGGGGTGCCTTCAGCGATCTTCACACCGTAGTCGAGGACGGATATGCGGTCAGAGATGCGCATGACTACTCTCATATCGTGCTCGATCAGAAGGATGGCGATGGCCATATCGGCGCGAATGCTGCCGATGAGATCAATTAAAGCATTAGTTTCCTGTGGGTTCATGCCGGAAGTCGGCTCATCAAGCAGCAGGAGCTGTGGCTCGGCTGCCAGGGCGCGGGCGATTTCGAGGCGCCGGGCCACTCCGTAGGGAAGATTGGTGGAAATAGAATTGGACAGATGATCGATGCCGACAAAACGAAGAATGTTCATGGCGCGCTCGTGCGCCCTGGTTTCCTCGATAGATTGCCGCGAGCTGCGCAAAATGGAGGCCACAAGGCCCTGCTTCATACGCGAATGCTGGCCGACCAGCACGTTCTCGAGCACGGTCATATTGCCGAAGAGCCGTATGTTCTGGAAGGTGCGGGCAATACCGAGCTCGGTGATAATGTCAGGTCGAAGCCCGGTAATACGCCGGCCATTGAACCATATGTCGCCCGCGTCTGGCTTGACGATGCCGGTAAGCACGTTGAAGAAGACTGTCTTGCCCGCGCCGTTGGGGCCGATCACACTGACAATGCCGTGCCTGGGCATCTCGAAGTCCACGCCGCCCAGGGCGGGCAGAGCGTCGAAACGCTTCATGACACCCGTGGCGCGCAGCAGGGTCTTTCTGTAAGGCCCTGTGTCATCCATCGATCTCACCTCCGTTGGCAGCTACCGGCGATTCTGCTCGCGTGTATATGTTTGAATATATCACTTTTTGCCCTGTTGGGGAATAGGTGGTTTGTGGTCTGTTAGGGATATGTAGCTTCCGCACTCTCGTGATTGATCGTCAACTCCGACTGACTAGGTTCGCGGACAACGCACGGCGGTTGAAACCGCGTGCTAAGCTTACGAAGTCCGCCTGCGCGGACTATTCAGCCCACGATTGTGCTCGTGAGCAGGCGCAGTCGTGGGGATGATAGCCTGCGAAGGCAGGCTTTGCAGAGACAGCACGCGGATTAACCGCCGTGCGATGCTCGGGTCGCTGCTTTCACCAGGCATTGGCTAAGTCATTGACACATGGATCTGCCCTACATCTACTCCTCTATCCCAACTCTGAACTGTAACTGACCCTGGCGCACTATGCGCCAGGGAGACCATCCTTTATAATGTAGCCAGCAAGCCGAGCCACAAGGTCGGGCTTGGGCGCGCCGCCCTGCAAGTGCATACTATTCCCGTAGATCGGCCACTTGGGCAGGCGAGATTAGTTTTGCCTGAAGGGATATGTAGACCGTTATGGCTGGCACCGTTTTGCTCATCGGCACGCTCGACACCAAGGGCAGCGAAATCGCCTATGTCCGGGATAAATTGCACTCACTCGGCGTTGCCACGCTGGTGCTCGACGCGGGAATCATGGGAGAGCCGCTCGATATTGTGCCCGACATTCCACACGAGCAAGTAGCCAAAGCTGCCGCTTCGACTATCGACTGGCTTCGCAACGTCGGAAGCCGGCCCGCTGCTATTGCGGAGATGACCAAGGGAGTGCGGAAGATTGCTCTCGATCTGCTTGCCCGTGGAAGGCTCCAGGGAATCTTCTGCCTGGGCGGGACCGAAGGGGCAGCCCTTGGCGCAATGGCAATGAAGGCCATGCCTGTGGGCCTGCCGAAGATTGTCATTACCCCGGCTTCTTCGGGCAAACGCTACTTCGCATCGTTGATGGGCACCCGCGATGTTATGGTTATGCATTCAGTGGCGGATATTTCCGGGTTGAACCCCATCAGCAAGGCTATTTTCGATAACGCCGCTGCTGCCATGGCGGGTATGGTGAAGTTCGGCGCAGTGGGAGTGAGTAAAACAGGGCGAAAGTATGTTGGGATCACCATGCTTGGTCATACCTCCACGGCTGTCATGCATATAAAGGAGCGTCTGGCAGAGCGAGGTATCGGCAGCGTTTTGTTTCACGCAAATGGGGTCGGAGGTCCTGCAATGGAGGACCTCGCCGAGGCCGGGATGTTCCTGGGAGTTATCGACTTCACCACTGATGAAGTGGTGGACCAGCATTTCGGCGGCTATCACCAGGGTGGGGAAAAGCGGCTCGAAAGGGTTGGCGCGCTCGGCTTGCCGCAGGTTATAGTGCCGGGCTGCATCGATTTCATGGTGCACGGTCCGCGAGACGAGCTGCCGGCACGCTTGAAGAAGCGGCATATTTACTCCACCAACCCTGAATTCACGCAGATACGCCTCAACCGCGATGAGATGCAGGAGATGGGCCAGATCGTTGCGAAGAAGCTGAACAAGGCTAGCGGCCCGCTTTCAGTTGTCGTGCCAACTCGCGGGCTTTCTATTCCGAATGTGCCGGGTGGAGTATTCTGGGACCCGGAAGCTGACCTTGCGTTCCTCCAGGCCCTCTTGCTCGAACTTCGCACAGGTATACCGGTGATTCCGGTCGAAGCGCATATCAATGACCCGGTCTTTTCGGAGCGGGTCACGGACGAGTTCATTCGTCTGCTAGACGTGAAACGTGATAGTTGAAACTTGAGGCTCCCCGCTTGAACAGCGAAAAGCTCCTCCTCGGCATAGACGTCGGCACCTCAGGCAGCAAAGCACTGCTCATTGACGAGCGTGGACAAGTGCTGGCCGCGGCCACTTATGACTACCCGATGTACACGCCGCGTCCCATGTGGGCGGAACAAAACCCCGAAGATTGGTGGACGGCCACGGTGGGGGCTATCCGCAAGGTACTGCGCGATAGCGGTATCGACGCCGGCCGGATCGCAGGCATCGGCCTCACAGGACAGATGCACGGGCTGGTGATGCTGGATAAGCAGGGTAATGTGCTCAGGCCCTGCATCATGTGGAATGACCAGCGCACCGGCCCGCAATGCGCGGCCATAACTGAGCAAATCGGCGCTAAGAGGTTGCTGGAGCTAATTGCCAATCCCGTGCTGCCCGGCTTCACTGCTCCCAAAATCGTATGGGTGCGCGAAAACGAGCCTGAAATCTACGCGAAGGTGACGCAGATTCTCTTACCCAAAGACTATATACGCTACCGGCTCACCGGCGCTTACGCCACCGAAGTATCCGACGCCTCGGGCACGGCGCTGCTCGACGTTCAGAAGCGTCGCTGGTCTCATGAAATGCTGGAAGCCCTCGGCATTTCCGCCTCATGGCTACCTGAATGCCTGGAGTTAACTTTTCCGGACGCAACTATTTCCGCAGACGCTGCCGACCATACCGGATTGCGAACAGGCACGCTCCTAGTAGGGGGAGGTGGTGACCAGGCAGCTCAGGCGGTTGGGAGCGGCATCATCGAGCAAGGGATTGTCGCTGTGACGCTGGGCACATCCGGCGTGGTATTCGCCGCTACCGAACGTTTTCTCGTGGAGCCTGAAGGGAGGCTGCACTCTTTCTGCCACGCAGTACCGGGACAATGGCACCTGATGGGCGTCATGCTGTCGGCAGGAGGCTCCCTTCGATGGTTCCGAGATAGCCTTGCACAGAGCGAAGTCGCGCAGGCTGTGGCCTCGGGCCGGGACGCTTACGATCTGCTTTGTGAGGAAGCGTCCCGCGCCCCGGCAGGTTCGGAAGGGCTAATTTTCCTTCCCGATTTAACCGGCGAAAGAACACCCTATCCAGACCCGTATGCACGTGGGGTCTTCTTCGGCCTGACATTGAGGCACAGCAAGGAGCATATGACGCGAGCAGTGCTCGAAGGTGTGGCTTACGGCCTGCGTGACTCGCTGGAGTTGATGAGGAATATGGGGTTGCAGATAACGCAGATAAGGGCCTCCGGCGGCGGGGCCAAAAATCCCCTCTGGAGGCAAATCCTGGCCGACGTGTTCGATACGGAGATCGTGCTTACAAGCGTAACGGAGGGAGCAGCTTTCGGCGCGGCCCTCCTGGCAGGCGTGGGCGCGGGCATATATCGTGATGTTGCCGAGGCATGCAAAGAGACTGTACAATTGACCGGCAGCGCCCACCCAGGCCCCGCCAGAGATGTATACGAAGACTACTATAGTATCTACAGGGAGCTTTATCCCGCCTTAGAGCAGCAATTCAAGCGGGTTAGTGCGGTGGCGGAGGAGAAGGACGAAGGACGAAGGACGAACGACGGATAATAGCTGATAGCTCACGGTCTACTGACAACTGACAACCGACAACTGACAACCGACAACTGAGGTACCCAATGCCTGACATTTTCGGCAAGCAATACGCGCCCGGCGAGCTGCGACAGATGGTTGGAAGCATGGCGCAGGTGGCGGGCGTGCGGATGATGGAGCTTTCGGACGGCAAGGCGCGCGGGATGCGCGTAGCCGAGGTGTACACGGGCGGGCTCCGCTTCCAGGTGCTGGTGGACCGCGCCATGGATATCGGGTACGCCGAGTTTAGGGGAATGCCTCTGGCCTGGGTGCACCCTGCGCTTGGCGGACCGGACCAGTACGAGCCCCAGGGCTACGGCTGGAGCCGCACATGGGGAGGCGGGTGGGTCACCACCTGCGGCCTCACCTTCTTCGGCCACCCTGAAGAGGACGCGGGCGAGGTGCTCGGACTGCATGGACGTATCGCCCATATTCCGGCGGGCAAGGTGAAGGTGACGGAGGAGTGGCGCGGCGACGACTACGTGCTGGAGGTCGAGGGCGAGACCCGGCAATCGGCCCTGGGATTAGAGAATCTGGTGCTGACGCGCAAGATCAGCACTAAACTGGGAGCGCGCTCGCTGGTGATTGAGGATAGGGTGCGCAACGACGGCTTCCTGCCAACCCCACACATGATCCTATATCATTGCAACTTCGGCTTTCCGGTGGTCAGCCCTGCCTCGGTGCTGGAGATTGACGATGAGTTGGTGAGGCCGCGCGATGCCAGGGCCGAGAAGGGTTTCGCAACCCATACGAAGTTCGATGAGCCTGACCCCGGCTTCCCCGAACAGGTCTTTTTCCATAAACCGCGGGTAGATGCTGAGGGCTATTCGCGGGCGGCCATAATCAACCGCGATTTGGACTTTGGGGGATATGTCCGCTACCGGGCGGCGGAGCTCCCATTCTTCGCGCAATGGAAGCTGATGGACGCGGGAGGCTACGTTTGTGCCCTCGAACCCGCCAACCAATGGGAAACCCCTCGCAAAAAGCTGCGGGAAGAAGGTCGCCTCCGCTTCCTGCAGCCTGGAGAGGAAGTCAATTACAGGCTGGAGCTTGGCGTTACAGGCAAGGTGTAGAATAGAGGTATCTTGAAGCGAGGCTTCACATGGACCGCAAAGCACTCATCCGCGAGCTAAGCGATATAGTGGGTTCCGGCCTCATCTCCGCCCCTGAGGAACTGATGACCTATGAGGCCGATGGGCTGAAGACCCACCGGGTCATGCCGATGCTGGTCGTGCTGCCTACCAGCACGGAGCAGGTAGCGGCGGTGGTGCGCATTTGCCACCGGGAGGGCATTCCCATCGTGCCTCGTGGGTCGGGCACAGGCCTTTCGGGCGGCGCGCTGCCTATGCGCGAAAGCGTTGTCATCGGCTTGAGCCGCATGCGAGAGATCCTCGAGGTCGATCTGGAAAACGCCCGCGCTATCGTGCAGGCGGGCGTGCTGAACCTGGGCGTGACACAGCGAGTGGCCCCGCATGGCTATTACTATGCGCCCGACCCGTCGAGCCAGCAGGTCTGCTCGATCGGGGGAAATGTGGCCGAAAACTCGGGTGGCGCGCACTGCCTCAAGTACGGCTTCACCGTAAATCATGTGCTGGGCCTCACTGTTGTGCTGTCGGACGGCTCGGTGGTGCGCCTGGGTGGCAAAGCGGTAGAGCGCCCTGGCTACGACCTTCTGGGCGTGCTGGTTGGCTCGGAGGGCACCCTGGGCATCGTCACTGAGGTGATATTGCGCCTGGTGCGTAAGCCTGAAGGAGTGGCGACCCTACAAGCCGCGTTCAATAGCACCGACGAAGCAGGCGGGGCCGTATCGAGCATCATCGCGGCTGGCATCGTGCCCGCAGCTGCGGAGATGATGGACAACCTGAGCATCCAGGCAGCAGAAGCAGCGGTACATGCCAACTACCCACTCGATGCAGGCGCGATACTGCTGGCAGAGCTGGATGGGCCAACGGTGGAGTGGGAAGAGCAGATGGCCCAGGTGGAGCAGATTTGCCGGGATCATGGCGCGACTTCGCTCCACATCGCCGCGAACGATGACGAGCGTGCGCTGATGTGGAAGGGGCGCAAGTCGGCTTTTGCGGCTATGGGACGTATCAGCCGCGACTACTACGTTCAGGATGGTGTTATCCCACGCACATCCCTCCCCGCTGTGCTGCGCGAAATCGCCGCGCTGGGCGAGAAGTATGGGCTGAGGGTCGCAAACGTATTCCACGCCGGCGACGGTAACCTCCACCCGCTCGTGCTGTTCGATAGCACAATCGAGAGTGAGCCGGAGCGCGCCGAGAAGCTGGCCGGCGACATCTTGAGAGCGTGCGTGGACGCCGGAGGCAGCATCACAGGCGAGCACGGCGTGGGCGAAGACAAGAAGCGTTACATGCCCCTCATGTTTTCGCAAGAAGACCTTGACACGATGCAGCTACTCCGCTGCGCCATCGACCCTGCGCGCCTCTATAATCCGACCAAGGTCTTCCCTACCCCGCGACTGTGCGGCGAAAAACCGGGGGTGTACAAGCCGCACCCGCTGCAGGAAGCCGGCCTCGCGGACTTGTTCTAGCCTATATGGAAACTGTAACAACCAACCTGATAGAGGCCGCCCAGGAAAGCGGATTCGCGAATGCCAGGCAGGGTACCGAAGCGGACGCAATACAGGGGCATGTCCCCGGACTGGTGGTTGCGCCGGATAGCGTGGAAGAAATATCTCGCCTGCTGAGATGGGCCAACGAGGGCGAGCTGAAGGTCGTGCCTGCGGGAAGTGGCAGCAAACAGGACCGCGGCGGACCGCCGTTAGGGTGCGATGTTCTATTGGATCTGAGCCATATTTCCGGCGTCGTCGAGCACACAGCAGGCGATATGACGGTTGTGGTGCGCGCGGGCACCCCACTCGCCGTTCTGCAAAAAGAGCTTGCCGGGGCCGGCCAGTTCCTGGCGATCGATCCTCCGGTGCCCGGTACAGTGGGCGGGCTGATCGCAACGGGCGATAGCGGGCCGCGCCGCCTGCGATACGGCGGAGTGCGCGACATGCTGCTGGGCATTACATTCGTCAGGGCGGATGGAACGGTGGCGAGGGCGGGAAGCAAGGTTGTCAAGAATGTGGCCGGGTACGACCTCCCGAAGCTCTTCACCGGCTCGCTTGGCACGCTCGGCGTAATTGTGGAAGCCATCTTCCGCCTCTACCCGGTCCCGCCTGCCTCGGCTACGGTCATCAGCAAGGACGTAGACGTGGTAGAAGCAGCACGCAGCACCGCCCATCTCCTCACCTCCGGCCTTGTGCCGACTATCGTGGACTATTACGCCGAGGGACGCACAGGGTTGCTTGCAACTCGCTTCGAGACGTCGCCACGCGCCGTGCAAGGGCAGGCGGCACGCGCTCTGGGCCATCTGAGCGCAGCAGAAGAGTTGGAAGGCGAGCCGGAGCGCGCGCTATGGGCAGTCTTCGATAGCATCACCGACAAAGCCGACCGGGATGTGCTTGCCCGTCTCATAACTACACAGAGCGACCTCCCACTTCTGCTTGGGAGCGCCCAGTCGCGAGCCGAAGACACAGGCTTGAAACTATCTGTGCGCGCCCATATGGGACATGGCCACGCCCTCCTCCATTTCCATGAGCCCGATATTAGCGCGGCCATCGAATTACTACGCTCTATCAGGCGTGATGCGGAATCGCGCCAATCGAGCCTCGTAATCTGGCGTGCCCCTCTCGAAATCCGAGACGCAATAGACGTTTGGGGCGACCCCGGTGAAGGTATCGGCCTCATGCGCCGCGTTAAGAGCCAATTCGACCCTAAAGGCACCCTCAATCCAGGCAGATTCGTGGGAGGCATCTGAGGGCCGATAACGGTGTAAACACGTAAACCCATAATAACTTCGTGATCTTCGTGAACTTCGTGATCTTCGTGATCTTCGTGATCTTCGTGATCTTTCTAATTCAAACCCATAGAAACCTTGGCGACCTTGGCGGATCTTGGCGTCTTGGCGGTGAAGAAAAACAGTCGTCAAAGTAATCAGTAAGCAGTAAGCACCATGAGCAACCCACAATCACCAATCCCCAATCCCCAATCCGGATTCCGCGATATGATCGACGATTGCACCCACTGTGGCTTCTGCCTGCCCTCATGCCCGACATATATCCTTTGGGGCGAAGAGATGGATTCGCCGAGAGGACGCATCCACCTTATGAAGCTGTTGGACGAAGAAAAGGTGGAGCTGACCCCAACCGTCGTGCAGCATTTTGACCAATGCCTGGGTTGCATGGGCTGTCTCACATCGTGCCCATCGGGAGTGCAGTACGACAAGCTGATCGAGGAGACACGCAGCCGCATCGAGGTCGAGTACCCCAGGCAGCCTGCCGATGGCATCTTCCGCCGCTTCATCTTCGAGCTATTTCCACACCGTGAGCGCTTACGACTGCTTGCCCCGTTCTTGATACTTTACAGGCGATCGGGTCTGTCAGACTTTGTCGAAAGCTCGGGCATTTTGGACCGTGTGCACCCACGCCTCGCAAGCCTGCATTCGCTTATGCCGGACATAACCTGGCGAAAATTGCGGCGCCGTATACGCGAGCGTGTACCGGCGCGCGGGCAGAGAAGGGCCGGCGTTGGGCTGCTTACGGGTTGTGTGCAGAGCGTCTTTTTCTCGGATGTGAATGTGGCAACCGCGCGAGTGCTCGCAACAGAGGGCTGCGATGTCTACGCGCCGAAAGCTCAAGGCTGCTGCGGCGCACTCTCCCTGCATGCCGGGCGCGAAGAAGATGCAAAGGAGTACGCACGCAAGCTTATCGACACTTTTGATAAAGAGAGCCTGGACTACATCGCTGTGAACGCCGCAGGGTGCGGCTCGAATATGAAGGAGTACGGCCATCTCCTGCGCAATGACCCGCTCTACGCCGCACGTGCAGCCCGCTTTGCGTCGCGTGTGCGCGACATCAGCGAGCTGCTGATGGAGATGGGCCCGCGCGCCCCAAGGCAGAGAATTCGAGCGAAGGTAGCCTACCATGACTCGTGCCACCTGGCCCACGCGCAGCGCATCCGAAGCCAGCCTCGCGCCTTGCTCGAAAGCATCCCCGGCATCGAGATTGTGCCAATCACCGAGCAAGACATATGTTGCGGCAGCGCAGGCATCTACAATCTGGTAGAGCCTGGCCCTGCGTCCGAGCTAGGCGAGCGCAAAGCCCGCAACATCATCGCCACAGGGGCCGACATCGTAGCCAGCGCCAACCCCGGCTGTACTCTCCAGATAGAAGCGCATTCGCGCCGCCTCGGCAAGCCGTTGAGGGTGGTACATCCCGTGCAGTTGCTCGACATGGCTATCCGTGGAGGAGTGACGAAACGTAAAAAGTGAGACGTAACCGCCAAGACGCAAAGAGCGCAAAGGTTCGCCAAGGTTCTTATTGTTTATTACCATAAATAACCTCTGTGATCATGAGCGGGGTGCCCTCCGGGCCGCGAACTCTGATTCAAGATAGGATCAACCATGACAAACACCGACCAATCCGCAATCCGCAATCCGCAATCCGCAATTCCCAAGCGATTGTTGCTTGGGCCTGGGCCTAGCGAGGTGGACCCTGAAGTGCTGCGTGCGCTTATACAGCCGCCGCTGGGGCATCTCGATCCGGTGATGCTGGCGATTTTGGGCGATATCGAGGAGGGTTTGCGAGGGGTCTTCCATACGCGCAACCGGCTTACGCTTGCCGTTTCAGGCACCGGCACCGCGGGTATGGAGGCGGCGCTGGCCAACAGTATCGAGCCGGGCGATAGTGTGCTCGTGGCGGTGATAGGATATTTCGGCGAGCGCCTCTGCGAAATCGCTCGCAGAATAGGTGGCGACGTGCATCGCATCGAAGCCGAGTGGGGCAAGCCCATCGATACGGACAGGATGGTCACGGAAATCCGCCGCCTGCGCCCGCGCGTAGTATGTGCCGTACATGCCGAGACGTCCACAGGCGTCTGCCAGCCGCTAGAGGAAATAGCCAGGGCAGCGCACGAAGTTGATGCGCTCTTCATTGTGGATGCGGTCACGTCGCTGGGCGGGCAGCCACTGCATGTGGACGCCTGGGGCATAGACGTCTGCTACAGCGGCAGCCAGAAATGCCTGGGCGCGCCCTCGGGATTGGCCCCTATCACTTTCAATGATCGCGCCCTGGAGCGCATTGCCGCGCGCAAGACACCGGTACAAAGCTTTTACCTGGACGCAACATTGCTGGCTAAATATTGGGACGAGAAGGCCTACCACCACACCATCTCCGCTCCCCTTATTTATGCGCTCTCTACTTCCCTGCGCCTACTGCACACCGAAGGCTTAGAGCAGCGCTGGCTGCGTCACGAGCGCAACCATAAAGCCTTCCGCGCCGGTATAGAGGCGATGGGCCTCTTCTTCCTGCCGGACGAATCGTGGAGCCTGTGGCCTCTCAACGCGGTCAAGGTGCCGGATGGCCTCGATGAGATGGCGATCCGCAATGCCCTTCTTAAAGACTATAGTATCGAGGTCGGCGGCGGCCTCGGTCCGCTGAAAGGCAAGCTGCTCCGCGTCGGCTTGATGGGCTACGCCTCACAACAGGTGTTCGTGCTGCAATTGCTGGCCGCCCTGGAAATCGTGCTCAAGTCGATGGGCCATAAGGTAGACGCAGGGGCCGGGCTGAAGAGTGCAATGCTGGTATACGAGGGGCTAGGGGCTAGGGGCTAGACGACTGCTTACTGCTGACTGCTTACTGCTTACGCGTCACTCGCCACTAGCCACTAGCCCTGGCACAGCCTTGACGCAATTCCCAACCTGAGTACAATTACACTGTCTGCCTCTAATTCTTCTCGCATCGATGATACAAAAGATGTCGGCATCAAACTTGCAGGAGTGTTAGAGTGACCCGATGGCGGGTCGCGGACGCAATGACAAAGACGTAACCAGATTACCAGGAGGAATATTAGAATGGCCTACGAATTACCCCCTCTCCCTTATGCTTATGATGCACTTGAGCCGCATATTGACGCCCAGACGATGCAGATCCACCACGACAAGCACCACGCGGCTTACGTAAACAATCTGAACGCCGCTCTCGCCAATTATCCCGAGTTGCAGAGCAAGAGCGCCGAAGAGCTCATCAAAGATCTCACCGCAGTACCCGACGCCATCCGCACAGCCGTGCGCAACAACGCAGGCGGCCATGTCAACCACACCATGTTCTGGAATATCATGGGCCCGAACGGCTGGAGGCGCTCCTACAGGTGCGATCGCCAGTGCCATCAATGAGGCCTTCGGCGACTTTGACACCTTCAAGACACAATTCAATGACGCCGGCGTCAAGCGATTCGGCAGTGGCTGGGCCTGGCTTGTACGCGGAGGCGACGGCAAGCTCGCTATCGTCAGCACCGCCAACCAGGACAACCCGATGACCGACGGCAGCTTCCCTATCCTCGGCAACGACGTTTGGGAGCACGCCTATTACCTTAAGTACCAGAACCGCCGGCCCGATTACCTGGCCGCCTGGTGGAACACCGTAAACTGGGACGAAGTGAACAAGCGCTTCGCACAAGCCGGAAGGTAGTTTTACGACGAAAGACGAAGGACGAAGGCTAACTACCTTCGTCCTTCGTCTTTTTTCATGGCAGGAGCCGCTCGAGCTCATCCAGCCGCTGCTCGAAAAGTGCAAGGGTCTGACGAACTGGAGCAGACGTGGTCATATCAACTCCGGCGTCCTTGAGCAAATCTATAGTGTAGGCGCTGTTGCCCCTGGAGAGGAATCGGCGGTAGCGCTCTGCTGCTGGAGCGCCCTCGTTGATGATCTGAGTTGAGAGGGCCGTGGCCGCCGCGACGCCTGTGGCGTACTGGTAAACGTAGAAATTGAGGTAGAAGTGGGGCAGGTAAGCCCACTCCATCCGCACTGCGTCATCCAGCACGACGCCATCGCCGTGATACTCCTTGCTGAGCCTGAAATAGGTATCGCAGAGCCAGTCAGCCGTGAGCGATTCGCCGCTCTCCACAGCCTCGTGTGCCAGTTTCTCGAACTCGGCGAGCATTGTCTGGCGGAAGAGAGTGTGGCGTATGACATTTAGCTGCATGGTCACCACAAGCAGGCGTACCCGGTTGTCAGATGCGGTCTCCAGCAGATAGTGAGATAGCATAGCTTCATTCAGAATAGACGCTACTTCCGACACAAAATCAGAATAATATGCATAGTGGTAGGGCTGCGTCCCGTTCGCGTAGTAACTGTGCATCGCATGGCCCATCTCGTGCGCCAGGGTGTATGTGCCCTGCAAGCTCTCAAGATAAAGAAGCATCGTGTAAGGGTAAGTGTCGTAGCAACCCGCGCTATGGGCGTTACTGCGCTTGTTCGGGGTCTCGTACACATCCACCCAGCGCGCCTGGAACCCCGCCCGCAGTGCCTGCACGTAGTCGTCGCCAAGAGGAGCAAGCGCCGAGAGCACGGTGCCCATGGCCTCATCGTATGACCTGCCTCCTCCCGCTTCGTCCACGAGAGAATTGACCAGGTCGTACATGTGAAGCTCGTCAAGGCCCAGAGCGCGCTTGCGTATCGCCAGGTAGCGATGCAACAGAGGCAGGTTGTCATGTACGGTGCTTATGAGATTGGTGTAGACGGAGACAGGCACGTTATCCGGGAAGAGGGCAGCTTCGAGCGCCGAGGAATGCTTGCGGGCGCGGGCGAAAAAGACTTCCTTCTTCACGTTGGCGGCAAAGATAGCCGCAAGCGTGTTGCGGTGCGCCATGTATTGGCTAAAGAAGCTGTTGAAGGCGTTACAGCGTAAATCACGGTCGCTTGTGCGAATAAGACGCTCGTAGACGGTGCGCGTTATGGGAACCTGGTTGCCTTGTTCGTCCCGGACGGTGCTGAAAGGCATATCGGCGTCAGTGAGCATCCCATGGATTGTTCTCGCTGAGGTGGACATGATGCCCGCCTGTGCCAGCAAGGATTCCTCGGAGGGGTTGAGGAGATGCATCTTTTCGCGCAGTAGATTGTCAAAATAGTGGTGATAATTTTCGAGTGCAGGCTCATGCGCTATGAACGCGGCGAGCCTGCCGGCGTCGAGCGCGAGCAATTCAGGGCGCAAAAAGGCTGATGCGGCCTCAAGATTGTTGTAAAGGGAGCTTGCCCTGTCGAAAAGCGCCTGGTAGTGATTATTGGACATATCCTCGTCACGATGGCGCGCGGTGTACTGCCATAGCTTGTCTACCAGCCTGCTTATCTGCTCATGAGCCACCAACGCGCCGGCCAGATCTGCCCCCGAGTTCGACAGCTTGCCTTCGTAAGCGACCAGGGCCTTGAGCAGACGGGGCACTTTAGCGAAATCGACCTCCCAGGCCGCATCGTCGGGATAGATAGCGGTCAGGTCCCACTTATATTCCTCCGGGATGTCGTCGCGCGAGGCGTACATTGTTTCTCCAGCCTATATGGTCCCACGCATCATTAAGCAGACAAACGTTGGTGATTACCCACATCTGTAGCTCACCGCATGAGGACGCTCAGAGACGCACAAAGAATTTGTACGGTTTCCACCAGCAAATCACAGAAATCTCTGCGTAACCCTGCGTCCTCTGCGCCTCTGCGGTGAGTTACGGGTGGTCGCCCAAACAAAAAGGCCGGGAAGTCAGCTCCCGGCCCTTGCTTTTGCTCATTCAATATCGCCGCGATGATGCTGCGACTTTCCTCCCCGGAAAGAGCTATGTTGATGCGGTTTTAGTAGCGGCTGCGGCCACCACCCCTGCTGCTGCCGCCATTCATCTGGCTGTAGCAATCGGAGCAATAGACCGGCTTGTCACCCCGGGGTACGAACGGTACTTCGGTGTCTTTGCCGCAGTTCGCGCATACAACCTTGGTCATTGTGCGCTCGGAGCGACCATAGCCGCCTCCACCACCGCTGCTGTAGCCACCGCCTCCGCCGTAGCTACTTCCACCACCGCTGTAGCTGCCGCCGTAGCCGCCGCTGTCGTTGCGCGCTGCTTTCTTGGCTGCGCGGCAATCAGGGCAACGAGTTGGCTCGCTGTACCCCTTCTGGTTGTAAAAGTCCTGCTCACCCTCTGTAAAGGTGAATGTTGTACCGCAATCCCGGCACGTTAGTGTCTTGTCTGCCATCTTGTTTAGTGTTTTCCTTTTGTTAAATCTATAGAACTGTTAGTCGTCGAGGCGCAGACTGGCCAGTGGGATAATTCAGAGGGTGTTCGCGCAGGAACCGGGGAGGGAAAACTTGCGAGAGTCCTGGATACAAATATTGCTTGCCAGTTGTTACCAGACAAATTGTAGCACACTCCACGCGTGAGCGCAATACTTTTCGGGAAAGTAAGCAGGGCAAACGCATCTAAAATGAGCAGGGAATGGTGGGGCAAAGGCATGCTCTCTCCTTTGTCATTCCGAGTGGAGCGAGGAATCACTTGGGGCAAGATTGAGATTGGAATCCGAGCATAGGGCTACCCATAGTGATTCCTCGCTTCGCTCGGAATGACAAAGGCCCACTTTGTGCCTGCCTCCCATCTTTCCTCCCCAATTTAGATGCGTTTGCCCTGCTCACATCCGAAATCAGTCTTGACGCGTCTGTCCACGTCTGATATAATGCGTGGGACGACGGTGTCTATAAGGGCGCGGCTTTTGTCGTGGAAACATCGGGTAATTTCTTTTCACGCAGCTTTTATTCGTTATGCCCATGTTTTCCTGTATAGCGTCCTTGCCAACTCTTAGTTCTTATCATAGGAGAAATATTATGCGTGTGAAAATAACGGCACTTGCAAAGGCAGTCAAAACTCGTGGACAGGGTTTGGTGGAATATGCACTTATCCTGGTTCTTATCGCGATCGTAGTCATCTTAATTCTTACTTTCCTTGGTCAGCAGGTTAACAGCACATTCTCGAAGATCGGCTCCGGCCTCGGAGGCTGATTCGGGCGAACAGGCTGCACTAAAAATAAGGAAAAGGGTCGCCGCGGCGACCCCTTTCCTTTCTAATTTCTAACCTCTAATCCGCAATCCGCAATCATCACGGGCCGCCGCCTCCAAACACATCCAGGATCTGGGGGATGGCCGGTCCCAACAGCACGATCAGGATACCCGGAAAGATAAAGAACACCAGCGGTATAAGCATCTTTACAGGGGCAACCCGTGCTGCTTCCTCGGCTCGCTGGCGGCGTCTTATACGCATATGCTCGGCTTGCACTCGAAGCAGTTGGCCTATGCTTGAGCCTACCTGCTCGTTCTGGAGCATAGCTGTCACAAAGGAAGTGAGGTCGGGCACCTTGGTGCGCTGCACCAGGTCGCGCCAGGCGTCCTTGCGAGGCTTACCTATCTGGAAGTCTATCAGCAGTAACGAGAACTCCTCGGTCAGCGGGTTATGCCAGCGGCGCGCCACTTCGGCCATGGCGGCATCGAAGCCCATCCCGCTTCAACATTGATCGCCAGGAAATCGAGCGCACCTGGCAAAGCCTTCAGCAGTGCTTTCTGGCGACGTCCTGGTGCGCCGCGCCAGCCAGAAGTAGGGTAGATAGAGGCCCATTACCAACGCCAACAAGCCGGTCAACACCCATTGCGCAGGCGTATGAGGATACGTATGCACGGCCCACCAGAGCAATGGCAGAAACAAGAGCACGCCGCACGCGAGCTGAAGAGCCAGGAAGCCGCCCAGCTTGCATCTCGTAAGGAGGCCCCGCCAGCACGAGCAGTTGCTGGATATTTTCTGTGTAGCCCTTTGGGCTGAACCGCGCCAGACGTTTGCCCAGGCCCTCTATTGAGGGAACAAACACTCGGCTGAAGAAGTCGGGCGACTGCGTTCGCCGGTGGGGTCGACCAATGCGCTGATCAGGCCCAGTATAGCTCGTCAGGCGTTTCGCGGCCAAGATGGCGAAGTCCTCACTATAAGGCTGCTATGAACGCGAGAACAGCCAACCCCACCAGCATGGCGGCAAGCAAGGAAATGGTTGTTATGGCTGCGGGCACCGCATTGCGATGAAGGCTGGAGGGTCCGGTAAGTTCGCAATCCGCCCTACCCCGGACGGGAGGGGGACGGCGAAAGGCGTCGGCACGTTGTTACTACAGGCGTGGGCTGATCAAGGCTGCAATAGACGGTCGATAGCGGATAGTTTGTATGATTACCTGGCCGTCTTTCGAGGTGTACTTGACCTGCACCGTAACCAGCTCATAGGTCCGAGCGACGTGCGTGCCGGAGTTGTATTTGAGGCTCAGTTGCGAGCTAAGCTCCAGGGATATGGACGAATAGATTCCGTTGAGGTCGGACGGGTTGGGGGCCTTATAATATTTGCCTCCCGGCTGGGTCAGGCTCGTCAGAACGCTGTCGTTAGCGTCCGGGCCGAGGCCGATTGTGTAGACAAGGACATTTGTTTGCCGTGCTACATCACTGGCCACCCTCAAGCCATAATGGCTCGAGGTATCTGTCACCGTCGGTCAGCAGAATTACGGCCCGTTTCGTGCCTGCCGGGGCGTTGCTCAGCTCTTGAGCAGCATCGTAAAGCGCGTCAAAAGCGGCGGTGTTTCCCCCCACCTGCAACGAATTTATGCCCTGCGCCAGTGCGGCATGGTCGGCGGTGGAAGGCACTACTTGAGTTACCTTCGCGTTGAAAGCGAGCAGAGTGGCGCGATCGTTGGGACCGAGGGAGGTAAGAAACGCTATTGCGGCTGCTTTAGCCTGGGTGATCTTGTCGCCGGCCATGCTACCGCTAGTGTCTATAGCGAGCACAATCGACAGCGGTATGGTCTTGGACGGGCCAAGGATCAGGCCGGTAACAGCCTGCGGCTGGTCGTTCTCGGTTATCTGGAATTGAGATGGGTCCACGTTGGGGATGGCTTTACCGTCCGGCCCCAACAGCGTGATATTGAGGCCGATATCAGGCCAGGCCGCGCCCGTCGATCTGGTTTATAACCATCTTCTGCCCGGCCTGCGCACTCGCTAAACGGACGAAGGACGAAGGACCAGGGACGAGGGACGCCAGCATAAGCATGGAGACGGAGACCAGCACGGTCAATATGCGGATTGCGGACGTACCAATTGCGGATTGCGGATTGCGGATTGCGGATTGACGACGACGATAGTTCGCGTTCCGCTCATCGATCGACGAGCAGCCGACCGGTACTGCCGGTCTACTGACAACTGACAACTGACAACTGACAACTTGGGTCACACATCGATTGACGCGATCCTTCGCATGAGTATGAGGCCAATTATGGTCGAGATGAAGGCACCAACGGGCATAACAAGCACCCAGCCCCACGAAAAGATGTGCCCTATATAAGTGGGGCTGATCACGAAAAGCACGCCCGCCAGCAGGAAAGGCATAGCGGAAAGTAAGATCGCCGAAAAACGCTGCTGACCTGTCAGGCCATGAATCTCTCTTTCCACGCGGTGGCGCTCTCTGACCGTAGTAGCCACGATATCCAGCACGTGCGCGAGGTTGCCGCCCGTCTGGTGTTGCAGGCTGATGGCTGTCACCAGGATTTCCACGTCCTCGGTGGGCATCCGCCGTGTCAATCCGCCAAGGGCATCGTCCATAGGCGCACCCAGCGAAATCTGGTGGATTACCCTCAGAAACTCGGTTTTGCATGGCTCAGCGGCCTCACGAGCGATTAGTTGGAGGGCCTGGAAAAGGCTGAAGCCGCCGCGCACAGAGCTTGCCAGGATGGACAGCGTATCGGGCAACTGGTCCTCGAAGCGCGACACCCTGCGCCTGCCCATGAAGCGCAGATACGACCGAGACAGGGTTGCGCCTGCAAGGAAGCCGATCAAACCGAACACGTAGCTGAAGATCGGTAAGCGGCGATAGCAGAAACAGCACCAACGCCACGCCCGCACTCACGCTCAATTGGATCAGTACAAACTCGCTGACCGTGATGCGCAGGTCGGCTTTGCTGATATCATCGCCAACCTTCTGGAACATCGACTTGAAGAGCGATTGCTCCGACAGCCTGATGTCCAGATTGTTGAAGAGATTTTCCCTGAGCTGCCGTTGCTGCAGGGCCTCCGTTCCCTGTTTCTCGGTTTCCTCGGTAACGAACTGCTTGATACGCGCCCGCACGCGTGCCTCTCGCCCTCTGAAGAGCCAGAGCAAGCCGAAAAGGAGGCTCCAGCACGATATCGCAACCAGCACGCCTACCAGCGCGAGCATGATCCAGTCGTATTGACTACCGACACGGCCGGTGGCCTCCTTCGGCGTCTGCATACCCAGGCTGTCACCCATGCCCGGCGATTTCAAAGAAGTCGATAGGCATGTACTGTCTGGCACGTTCCAGCTTGCGCATAGACGAGCGGGCGAATCCCCGTGGTGTGAATTTCGTACTCTTCCCGGCCGTCGTGGTCGGTCTGTTCCAGCTTGAAGATCTCCTGCATCAGAATTGTATCTTCCTGGAGCCCAACGATCTCGCTGATGCTGGTGATCTTGCGCGCCCCACTATCCATCCTGTTCATATATACTACCAGGTCGAAGGCCGCCACGATCTGCTCGCGTATGGCCCGTGAGGGAAGATCGGTGCCGGCCATCAGCACCATGGTCTCTATACGCGAGAGGGTATCGCGGGCGCCGTTAGAGTGAATGGTGGTCATCGAGCCGTCGTGGCCCGTGTTCATGGACTGGAGCATATCGAGCGCCTCTTTGCCTCGACACTCACCTACGATAATACGGTCGGGCCTCATGCGCAGGGCATTGATAACCAGGTCGCGAATTGAGATTCCTCCGGCCCCCTCGACGTTGGCGGGCGGGTCTCCAGCGGTATCACATGCATCTGCTGCAGTTGCAGTTCCGCGGCGTCCTCGATGGTGATTATCCGCTCGTCGTCCGGCACGAACGACGAGAGCACGTTGAGAAAAGTGGTCTTGCCCGTGCTGGTGCCTCCGGCTACGACAATATTCAGGCTTGCTTTTACCGCGGCCTCAAGGAAAAGCATAGCTTTGCTCGATATGCTCCCCAGCTTTACCAGGTCAGCGGCGCTTAGAGGCACGCGGCTGAACTTGCGTATGCTGATAGTAGGGCCGATCAGTGAGAGGGGTGGTATGATTACGTTCACGCGCGAACCGTCGGGCAGGCGAGCGTCAACCATCGGCGACGCCTCGTCCACGTGCCTGCCGAGGGGCGCGACGATGCGGTTGATGATGCGCATCACGTGGTCGTCGTCTTTGAAATGGATGTCGGTTATCGACAGGCGACCATCCTGCTCAATCCATACCTGCTGCGGGCCGTTGACCATGATTTCGGATACGGTGTCGTTGTTGATAAGTTCCTGAATAGGACCGTAGCCGAGTATCTCGGCTGTCACCTGGTCCAGCAGCTTACCTCGCTCCGACCTGTTCAGGATCACGTCCTCGTCGGCCATGAAACGGCTGAACAACCGCTCGATCTCGCTGCGCACAGAGAGCACGTCCGAAACGTCCACCGAATTGCGTATTTCTGCAATGATCTTGGTATGCAGGCGTTGTTTTAGCTCTTGCATGACCGTCTTGCTATAGTTTTGCTGAGCCAGCGTGCCGCGCAGCGGGCCGGTCGTCAGATATGCGGTCCGGGCGAGCGCGCCTGTCAAACCCTGGCTGGCGGACGTTTTGGATCCGCTATCGTGCGGGTCACGGAGCGGCCCTGTTGTTTTTCGTCGAACTACGGGCATGGTCGTTTCCACCTAATTACGAATTACGAGCTAGAGGTCTACGAATTACTGATTTAATCTTGAGGCAAAGCTTATTACTTAATTTCGGTAATTCAGCTTCAAAATCCTGTACCACTAGCCCCTGGTGGCCGGTTGTTTGCCGTTGTTGAAGCGCTGCATTTTCAGCAAGCGGGACTGGGAAATAGTGGCGGCGAGTTGTCTCATATTGGCAGCTGCGGTATTCCTGGTCGAAAGGAACCCGGTGCCCTGGTTGATGGCAGATGTAACAAGGCGTCCATCGCTGGGGATTGTGCCGTCCGCCCTTATGCCCAGGCTACGCTCAACCTCTTTTAGGTCAACCGCGCCTTTGCTCGGATAGCGGTTCACTACCAGGCGTACTTTGGTTCGGAGGTCAGGTCGCTCACGTATGTAATCCAGGAACCTGCGGGTGCTTCTGAGGGCGGGCACTTCGGGCGTGGTAACGACCAGCAGTACGCTTGCCTGGTCCATCAGCGCGAGGGTAGCCTCCTCGATGGAGTGCCACATATCTACCACAACGAAATCGTTGAGCTTGCGCAACGCCTTGACCACGGCGAGCATCCCCTCAGTCTCCACTTCCTCCACCTGGTCGAGCGTTGACGGAGGCATGAGTACCTTCACGCCTGAAGCATGTTTCACCATCACGTCATCAAGGATGGCTCCATCCAGATCGTCTATGCTACGCATCAGCTCGTGGACGCCATGAGAGGAGTGGAGATTGAGGTGCACGGCCACATCGCCGAACTGGAGGTCGAAGTCCACCAGGGCTACTTCGCTACTGGTGCCGATCGAGGGCCAGGGCAAGATGAGTGCTGATCACCGTGCAGCCCACACCACCCTTTGGACTGAAGACAGCGATCACCTCGCCTGCCCGACCCTGCGTAACCCGAGCTCTGGTCTGTTCGTCGATGCGATGCGTACGACGTATTTCGGACTGGAACACGTCGAAGATAGTGGTCAGAAGCTCGTCGGCAGTCATGGGCTTGCGTAGCAGCCCGCGCGCTCCGATTTGCATTGCTTTCACGAGGTCTATCTCGATGTCCGGCGCAGCGGTCAGGATCACCTGGCAGCGAGGCGAGATGTCGTGAACCTGCAAGAGGGTGTCCGCCATACGTGAGGTCTCGTTAGTGACATCGTAGAGCACGATGTCAGGCTCGGTATCCATAATATGAGCGATCTCGTCAAGACGCTTGGCGACGCCGACCACCTGAGCTTTTCCCGAGGCCACGAGCAGTTGCATTGTCTTCATAAGCTCAGGCTCGTCGGTATCAATGATGGCGACAAGCGGAATATATGGTTGGCTTGGCATGGTCGTTTCTCTCCAGTTGTCAGTTGTCAGTTGTCAGTTGTCAGTAGACGGTCGAGATCGGTCGTCTACTGACAACTGACAACTGACAACTGACTAGGGTGTGGGTTTGGGTGGCACAAGTCCTATAAAGCCGAATAGATCGACTAAATAATCGAGGGTGACCGGATCGGTCTGCACCTGCTGGTTGTCGGCAGCCGAGCGGACGGCGAGGTCAATGGTGCCACCGCTATCTTTTACATATTTTAGAATGAGCGCCTGCTGGTGGTCTACAATGAAGGTGATAATCTTGAGGCTGGTGTTAGCGGCGGTATTCGTGCTGGCGTTGGTGCCCGATTGCTGTCCGGGAGGGGTCCACTCGCCGATGGTGTAGACTTCGATATTCTGAAGGGTGGTCTGCGACACAAGGGTGAGCGCGCCTGACGAAAGTTGGGTGCCGTTGGGCGAGCCCGAGTCGAGGCGTGTGGTGCCGCTGATAGGGATACTAAGCATAATGTCCACATGGTCGCCCGGCTGCACCGCGCCTGTGGCGTTGAGCATATCGGTGGAGGGGAAGGCCACCAGCACCTTGCCGGGCGGAATGTCAACCGAAGCGCCTGTGCGGCCCTGGGCCGGCCAGGAATTGCCGCCTCAGCAGTATCTGCCCGCTGAATACCGGCGTTTTGGCTGTTGTACTTATACATCCTCTGTGCGGGTGATTGCGTCCGCGGGCACGAGGTCTACCGGATAGAGGCCGGTAGTTACCTCCGAGCGAGTTATTATCGTGTTAGCCGCGATGTCCGTGGCCGCGATCACTACCTGGCGCTGAGGCACGGGTGTAGGGCCCTGCACGACCACAGGCTGAGGTGCGGGCTGGGGTGCGTTAGTGACGAGGTAATAAACGACCACGCTCGCTACCACCGCAGCGACCAGGCCGATTATTACCAGTAGTAGAGCGCGTCTGTTCAATTATGATTCCTTTGAGTTCTTGATTTGTTACCTGAATTAGATGATACTCGGATTCGCATTCAGCATTATCTGTAAAGGCGGGTCGTTTCATGGGTCAATGGGCCCAACAAAGTTGTAGGTTCCGTGTGGGCCGGAGTCAGGCGGTGGGTCGGGGATCTCCGCACCAACAAAGACACCGTAGACTTGTGATCCATTGGAGTTTACACCTCCGCCTGCTGGGCATCGGTCACCGGTGGGGGAACAGTGCCTCCATCGGAAATGGCAAGCTTCTCGTAGAACCGAAAGACAACAGCTTTCGCCATGCGCACACGCATATACTTGTTAGGGTCGGTGGTCGGCAGCCATGTCTTGAAATGGCATGGGTTCGGCGGCGGCACCCATAGGGGTAAGCCCAAAGTCTCAGCATCCTGCCCAGAGGTACATTACTTTATCGACATGGTTCCCATATGCTAGCTGAATGGATGGGGGATCACTCCGCGTATGTTCTTTCTGTGCGATGTACGCTGAGACACTTGTGAGAACGACGTGGCCAAGTCCCCTCCGCTATATGTCTCAAGCCAATCGCCCGCCACATTCCTGGCCTTCGCATCGGCTGAGCGCCAGTCATTCGTGCGGCTGACCTAGTGGGTCGTCGAGATCGTGCCATGCTGTGGATTGGGTTGAGATTGTCCCAAAGAAACTATATGAAATCCAGTTTGTGACATCCACTTTGGCGGTATCTTCGTCACCTGAGCAACACTTATCCCCATACGGTGAACCGGCGGGGCTTGAACAATTCCCCTTTGGAGACCAAATGGGAAAGCCACAAGCCAGGGGGTTATTGGAGAGATCGCCATGTCCGTCTTGCTCCAAACAGGATCAGGCTGTGTCAGCAATTGAGCGTGGGAACCCTCGTAGGCTGCACCTTGTTTCGCCCCCAACTGCACTAGGCCCTTAAAATTATTGAGAGAGTTGGACCAGAATAACACCGGATTGCAGATGCCATGGCCTAGGTTGTCGTCACCCTCATAATGCGTCGTTATTGGCCAAGTGGGTCCTTGCGGCTCGTAGGTACTATTTCCCGCTGAGAGCTGCGGCGGCTTTGGCGCTTACTGTATGCTATCGATGTTTATGGCACGGCCAAAAGTTGGTAGGATTTGCAATATTCGTCGTTACGCGAATGGCGTCTACCCAGGATGGGACAAGGCAACTTTGCGTTGGAATTGGAGGGTCTTGGGCCAGTACAATTCGTTGGGTCGAGGTCTATATAGCTCCATGTACTCCCATCGTATGTGGCGGCTGTTGAATAGGTGTAACCGATGGAGGGTCATATTTTCCGTATTCGAGCCTGGCGTTGTACGCTGCCTGCCCTGTAACCCTCCCTGGTTCCCGACAAACAATTGATCGACGTTAGTCGTCAGTTCTTGGTTCGTTACGTCGTAAATAGGCTGACCTGGTCGATCACAACGTTAACCGCCAGTTTCTTAGCCGCGCCAAGTGCCGCCGATCAGCTGCATTTTGCATCTTTCGCCGCTGCAACAGAGCGCTGCCTCCATCAAACGCCAGCGCAACAAGCCCGAGGAGCACCCCTGAGCTAATCAGTAGACCAACTATTACGAGCGTCTGGCCTTTGACCTTCCGGCGCATCTGTGATTTTGTGGCAGCCGTATTTTCATAGGAATCTTCGTACTCTTCACACTCGGAGAAGAGATGCTACCGTCGAAGGCTAACCGGATTAGTGTCCTTCGATCATGGCTGGTGGATTTAGCGCTGAGCGTCAATGGCCCGAGCGGTTTGAGAGATAAGGTGCTCATATCCGGCACGAATATTGACAATCGATCGCCAGGTGTATGTGACTGTAACGCTTACAGGATAGAAAGGACGCTACCCGCTTTGTCCGGACACGATGGCGGCTGCGAGAAAACATGGATTGTTCACAACCAAATCAGGGCTGTTCCTGTCAACCCATGTCAGTTTGGGTGCAATGATCTTGTCTCTCAAGTAGGTACTATCGACGCCGGATGCAGGGCAGCGTAATGAGATGCCTCACGTGCCGCATTATCTATTTCGGCGTTGATGAGAAAGAGCCTGCTGACTTCAAGAACCCCGTAGATCAAGGCCACCAAAATGATCAGGACAAGCGCGAACTCTACGTGGCTTGCCCTTTCCTGACACGCCCTCTTAATTTTATATGGCCCTCTCAGTTCTTGGTTTTGGTTTGAACTCTCATGGGTCTCACCTTCAACATTAACGTCACTGGATCTGACGCTAACTCCGTTTCGACCAATCCGGTGAGGTTATGTTCTGTCGTCTCGTATCAGCAGAGGGTAACCGTCGAATTTAGCCGTGCCACCTGCAGGTGAGACTACACCGGGTGGGATTAACTCGATCGTGGGTCCCCATTATTGTTCACGGTCAGGGCAAATTTCCGGCCGAATCAATTCACTAGCGTTGAGCCGTTCAGCGAAGTTACTGTAATGTGCTCTTCCGTTCCGCTTACGGTTGGAAGGTGAGCGATGTAACACTACGCTAGTGTAAATCTCGGTGCCAGTTCTGGTCGGATTAGGTGTCTAGGTGAGGTAGTTTGTTGGCGTGTTTGTTGGCGTGTCAAGTCGGTGTATTGGTCGGGGTATTGGTCGTGTGTACTGGTTCAGTGTGTAGTATTGGTGTTAGTTGCTGTGAACGTTGGCGTATTCGTGGGAGTATAGGTGGGAGTATTCGTTGCGTGCTAACGATAGTGGGGGTGTCAGTTGCTGTGAACGTGGGCGTGATAGTAGGTGTATTGGTTGGAGTATCGGTAGGTGTATTGGTGGGCGTGTTAGTCGGTGGCGGCGTGTTGGTGGGCAAAGGCGTGTTGGTGGAAGTAGGCAGTGGTACCCGGTGTGACACGTGGCAGTTAGTAACACTAGGATCGGGCGTAGCCGGGACACCAGGCATGGTAGACGAACCGAGCAAAAGTGTTCGGCACGTCATTTATAAGCCCGAAGAAGAATTCGTGGTGATAAGTCAACTTTACCGTGACTGCCGGGTCGCCTGCGACCGGCGTTACGACGATTATGTCGGATACCCGAGGCAGCCGGTTGACCAATGTCCCGCGCTACCACCTCTGCTACACCACCAGGCGAACTGCATTGCTGCTGAGGGCCGGTTAGGGTCTCCCAGCGTGCGGCTACACCGGCGGCGTGAACACCGATAGTTGTTCGGAAAAGATGCGCGCAACGTCGGCCACGCCCACGACTAATAGCGCGAGCAGCATGGCGACAAGAGCAAGCTCTACTGTGGCTTGTCCTCGTGTGGTCTTCGGTTTCCTTGCTCCTGGTTCAGACATGACAACACAGTTACTCACTCACTAGCTAAAGGAAGCGAGAGGCATTTAGGTCATGCTAAACCTGCGCCCAAGTTTAGTATGAGCTTCTAGTTAGCTATATATCGGGAGATCAGGATGAGCTTCGATGCGAGGCAGATAGTGGCAGACGCCTATGGCGGGCTATGTGTGAATATGTGCCGAAAGTGAATGTGTGGTTGCTCCCTTGAATCCCTCAGAGCGGCTTTGTAGCCGAACAGATATCAATGCAGCCATAGAAGGCCAGGCGTAAATGCGTATTCGCAAAAGATGACAGACTGTGCAGGCTCCCCGGTATTGCTATAGATCTAAGGTCCTACTTACATACGTAGACAAATATACACGTAAAACGGTCAAAATGCAATACCACTACAGGATTATTTACTTCCTCACGCTTTTGTTTGGACAGCTAATCAGCGCTTCGTCGAACCTATGGCCATCAGTATGGAAGCGGCAGAATTGCAATTGGTTGTGTATCCTCATGCCGATCAGGCCAGAGGCAATTGTAGGTCATCCGGCTTCAAACGGGCACCGCCAGGCCATCAATAGGCCGGGTAACATGAGCAAGCGGTCGGCCCATTGTAACAAAATACGACGTTTATCGTATAGGCGTATGCTCTATCTGGCATGAAATCTGCTCTCAGTATACCGCGAACCCCTGGGCTGCGGGTTCTCTTTGGAAGAGTTGAACCGAGGAGCGCTTCACCGCTTCACATGGCCTTCCGAATTTAAGCACGAGAATATAAGCCACGGAAAAGTAACAGGAGGAAGATGACTTTATGAACAAGCGATGGATCATAGCCGTTGCAACCGTCGCAGCGGCAGTCTTGGTGTTCAGTGCAGCAGCGCTCGCACAGACACCCTCGCCGGGTGTCACAGAAACACCCGGCGAAACAGTCACTGCAACTGCCACGCTGGAGATGACAAGTACGGTTGTCGTTACCGGCACAGCCGTTGCTACAGGCACGCCGGCCGGTTCAGCCACAGTTGTAGTCACCGGTACGCAGCCGGTCATACCCACAATCCCGGTTCCCTCGGCTATCTACGTACCGGGCGGAACGGGCAACTTCCCGTTCGCCGATAATGCGTTCAAGAATGTTTGGACCAGGACGGACCAGCCGGTGCTTTCGGGCCAGGTGAGCCGCACATGGTTCTGGGGGCCCGGTCCTAACACTCCCGGCCTGACCGAAGAATACGATCAGGGCGTTGGCGGCAAGAGGCTTGTCCAGTACTTCGACAAGAGCCGCATGGAGATCAATAATCCTGCAGGAGACCGCAGCCAGCCGTTCTTCGTTACTAACGGACTGCTAACTGTGGAGCTTATCTCAGGCTTTATCCAGTTGGGCGACAGCAACTTCGCCAAGTACCACCCCGCCTGCATCCCGATGTCCGGCGACTTTGGTGATACCCTTGCCCCAACCTACTTCGCATTCCAGGGTGTATCCAACACCCAGGCGGGCGATCACCCGTCTCCTGACCGCACGGGCCAGAAAGCTACCGAAACGATTGACCGCAACGGCGCTACAGGCACCGACGCATCTAAAGCGAGCGTGCCAGGGGTTACTTTCGCTCACTTCGAGCCCACAACCCACCACAATATCCCCGCGATATTCTGGGACTTCCTGAACTCGTCCGGCCCTGTGATGAACGCGCAAGGCCAGATCGTGAACGAGCAGCTAATCCAGCCCTGGAACTACGCTTCGGGTTTCCCGATCAGCGAGCCTTACTGGGCGAGAGCCAGGATCGATGGCACGGTGAAGGACGTCATGATCCAGGCATACGAGCGGCGCGTGCTTACCTATGTACCGACAAACCAGACCGGTTTCCAGGTAGAGATGGGTAACATTGGCCAGCACTATTTCGACTGGCGCTATCGCAACTACGGCTACTGCACATCCGAGCCTGTAATCACACCTACAGCTCCCGTGCCCGCCCCCACAGGCTCAGTAGTGCCCGGCACAACCACACCTGGAGCTACAGGCACACCTGAAGCCACAGGCACAACGGTTTCCGGCACAACCACACCTGAAGCCACAGGCACAACGGTTTCCGGCACGACTACACCCGAAGAGTCAGCTACCGCTACTCTCTTCGTAGCCACCGCCACCGCCACACTCACACCTGGGCCCGTCGGCACACCCTAACTCAGGCCAGAAACGAGTTCAACTACAATAAGCAAAAGGGGCCGGCTATATGGCCCCTTTTTCTTATTCTTTTACCAGCCCTCAGTTCATCTGAGTGACCCTGTTTCGCGCCTCCCACAACTCGGGGAAAAAGCGGTATTGCAGGGTTTTGCCCAGGTAGCCCGCTCCGGTCGAGCCTGCCGTGCCCGGCACATGGTCACCGATGGTCCTTTCCACCAGCTTGATATGGTGGAAGCGCCACTCGCTGAAATATATCTCGTATTCGCTCAGAGCTTCAGCCAGCGCGAACATATCGGGGTACCGCTCTCTGTCGTTGTAAATCAACGTCCAGGCCTCGGTGGGGTCTTCGGCTACCTGCGCCAGGAGTGCATAGGCGGCACCGCGCAACGTGACGGGCCACCTTTCGAGCAGGCCGGCAAGTCCCATGTACTTGTCCATCAGCCTGAGGAAGGTGGGGTCGTTCAGGCCGGAAGCTAGCTCCAGCTCGCGGAACTGGTGCGAACTCGAACCCGCTCGACGGGGTCAGCACGCGGCGAAAGCGATGGAACTCGCGAGGGGGCATCATGGCAAGGATGTCCACCTCCGAAGCCACCGCCCGGACGATACGATTCACCCTGGTGATCAGCCTGATCGCCTCAGGGATATTGCGCTCGTGAAGGCTCTGCACGATAGCGTGAAGCTCGTAAAGCATCTGCTTGAACCATAGCTCCTGCACCTGCTGCACGATGATAAACAACATTTCATCGTGAACAGGCGGCTCGCCAAGTGGTGTTTGCAAAGCGAGCAGCTCAGGCACGCGCAAGTACGTCCCATACGACAACTGCTCGCCCTCTTCCTGTTCGCTGTGTCCCGGCTCGTCTTTGAGCATACAGAACTCCTTCGATTGCGGATTGCGGACCTCTCAATTGCGGATTGCGGATTGCCGGTCGGATTGCGGATTGCCGCTTATCCCTAAATAAGACTTGGCGATACCTTTGGCGAACCTTGGCGGTTACGTTAATCCGCAATCCGCAATCCGCAATTACATGTTTGTTTCTACCAGCTCGATAAGCACGCCGTTGGCCGATTTGGGGTGGATGAAGGCCACAAGGGTGCCGTGCGCGCCCGGCCTGGGCTGCTCGTCGATTAGCTCGACGCCGAGGCGGCGCAAGCGATCGAGCATTCCGGGCAAATCTTCAACCTCAAAGCAGATGTGGTGGATGCCCGGCCCGCGCTTTTCGAGGAACTTCTGCACAGGTCCCTCGCCGTTGACAGGCTCCAGGAACTCCAGGCGAGACTCACCGAGCGGTGCGAACGCCACCCTGGTCATGTCGCCGGGCAGATCTTCGCCGCCTGCCACCTCGAATCCCCAGCCCATCGCCAAAAACGCGTAGCGCCTCCTCGATGCCGGCAGTTGCTAATCCTATATGGTTGATTTTGATAACACGTGGCACTTTTTCGCTCTTTATGTCTAATTTAAGGCAAGCCCACTATAGCAGACGGCACATGCTCCGTCAACGAAATGCGTAATGGTAAGCGCTCAGATTACGGGTGGAGGAAATTGTGTAGGGGCACGGCGCTGACGTGCCCTCGCTGGATTGGCACAATCTATGGCTTACCAGGGCACGTCAGCGCCGTGCCCCTACACCCCAATTCTGAACGCTTACGCGTATGAGATTCGCCGGCCTTGCCTCTTGACTCTCAAGTTACTTGAGGCTGCATAATGGTGGGGAAGATCTTCGATTACAGAAATCCGACCGGCTGAGGAAAATGCGCGACATGGAGCGCTCAAGCATAGAGGGAGCAACAATGAGATTGAAGATTGGTGATTTTGCGAAAATAGCCATAGTATCGGTATCAACGTTACGATACTACGACGAGGTAGGTCTACTCAAACCCGTCGAGATCGACCGATGGACGGGCTATCGCTATTACGCATTGGACCAGCTTCCTATGCTTTATCGTATTCTCGCGCTGAAAGACCTCGGCCTGTCGCTTGAACAAATCCGCCGGCTTATAGGCGACGAGCTACCTGTCGAGCAGATCAGAGGCATGCTCCGCCTCAAGCAGGTCGAGCTAATGGAGCAAGCTAAAGAGCTGGCAGAACGACTGGGCAGGGTGGAAACCCGCCTGTTGCAAATCGAAATGGAGGGTAAGATGCCTGACTATGATGTTATCGTGAAGAGAGTTGAGCCTATCCGAGCGGCCATTCTGCACGACACAATTGCCAACATGGAGGTGGTGCATACCACCTTCGACAATTTCTTCGATGAAGTTTATGGATACCTTTCCAGCCAGGGTGGGACGACTGACGGCCCGGCACTCGACCTCTGGTTCGACAACCCTGGGGAGACCCCCGAGAACATGCGAGTTGCGGTGGCCGCACCCACGCGCAGTAACATTCCGGACAGCGATCGTGTAAAGATCGAGGAGCTGCCTGGGGTGGATCAAGTGGCGAGCGTGGTACACTCCGGCCCCTTCGCAACGTTGGGCCAGGCTTATGGCGCTATGCTCGCCTGGATCAGCGACCAGGGTTACGCTGTGAGTGGGCCAATCCGAGAGGTATACCTGCAATACGAGCGCAACGGCGACCAGAACAAGTACGTCACCGAGCTGCAAATCCCCATAGAAAAGGCGTAGCGGGCACGAAGACCCGAAGTCAGGGGCAAACAAAGAGCCACGAGGTCGTTTATCGCGACCTCGTGGCTCTTTGTTTGCCGGCACCGAAAGCCATAGGCTGACGAGCGACAATAGTGTAAAATATGTCAGCCAGTGTCGCTATCACCCGCCCGATCTGCTAAGGAGAACCATTCCACTATGGCAGCAGTTGATACAACCATATCCGACGTGACAGTCTATACAGACCGCGCACGTATCACGCGCCGGGGCAAGGCACACCTGACTGCAGGCGAGCAGACCCTCTCTATAGAGAACGTGCCTACCTCCATGCAGGACGATTCGGTGCGGGCCTCCGGCAGAGGCGAGGGCGTGCGCATCCTGGGCGTCGAGACGGTACGCGACTACATAACGGAGGCTCCCGAAGAGGACCTTGCGGCGCTGCAAAAGGAGCTCGAAACCCTCCAGGACCAGGACGCCGCGCTGGTCGATGCCATGTCAGCCGAAGATGCCCGCCAGGATTACCTGAAGAACCTGCGCAACAGCAGCAGCCAGACCCTTCCGCGTGGGATCGCTTATGGCCGTGCCAAGATGGACGATGTAACAGCCCTTTCCAAATACATAGAGGGCGAATTGGCCGATAGCCAATCCAAAAAGCGCGATATAGCCCAACAGCGCCGCGAGCTTGCGCGCAAGATAGAGGTCGTGCAGAAGAAGCTCCAGCCTCGCTGGGTCTCGAAAGAGCGACGTGCAATCAACGTCATTGTGGAGGCCGCAGCCGGGACCGATTTCGACCTCGAGGTCACCTACAGCGTGCTCGGGGCATCGTGGTCTCCCCTCTACGATATCCGCCTGATCGAGGATAAGGTTACGCTCGGCTACCTGGCGAACGTGCAGCAGCAGACGGGCGAGGATTGGCCTGCGGTCAAGCTCTCCCTCTCGACGGCCCAGCCCGCCGTGAGCGCCACTATCCCGGAGCTTGACCCCTGGTTCATTGATGTCTACACGCCTCCTGTCTACAGACCAATGGCGGCACGCTGCCGCCGGCGGCATGCCCACCGGCGCACTGGCGCCCCAATCTATGGCTGCCGGAATCACTATGGACGAAATGATGAAAGCGCCCATGCAGGCCGCGCCACCACCGCCCGCCGAGATCGCCACGGCAACAATAGACAGCACAGGCGCATCGGTCACCTTCCGCGTGGCCCGGCCCACCGCAATCCCCTCCGACGGCTCGCCCCACAAGACGATGGTCACCAACCTCGATCTGCAAGCTGCCATCGACTACGTGACCGTGCCAAAGATCGCGGAAGAGGCCTACCTGCGAGCTAAGATCACTAATACCACGGAGAGCATCCTCCTGCCCGGCCCCGCTAATATCTTCCACGAAGACGAGTTCGTAGGTACAACGAGCCTCGAAACGGTCGTGCCGACCGAGGAGTTCGAGGTGCAGCTTGGCGTGGACGACCGCGTGAAAGTGGAGCGCAAGCTGGCCCAGCGCGACACCAGCAAAGCCTTCATCGGCAACACGCGCCGCACCCTTTACGGCTACAAGATCACTATCACCAACCTCCTCACCCGCCCCGCCAGGGTCACCGCCTACGACCAGCTTCCCGTCTCCCGCAACGAACAAATCAAGTCGAAACTGCTCGAAGTGGCCCCGCCGCCCGCCGAGCAAAGCGACCTCAACATCCTCAAATGGGAGCTAAATCTCACTCCCCAACAGAAGCAAGAGATCGCTTTCACATTCCAGATCGAGCAGCCCAGGGATGTGAAGGTTGCGGGAATAGAGGTGTAGTTTGCGCAGCGCACTGCGGTTGAAACCGCGTGCTAGCCTTACAAAGTCCGCCTTCGCGGACTATTCATGCCGAGGATTTGTGCCGTCGTGACTGGCACTATTTTGGCCTGAATAGTCCGCGAAGGCGGACTTTGTAAACGTAGCACGCGGTTTCAACCGCAGTGCGCTGCCCAGCCACCGATTTGTTGGTACATGAGCAATCAAGCCTGCCACCATCCTTGACAATCTCCCCACCCCTGTGATAACACTACCCTGCTACGCCCAACCATGATAAGCAGTAAGCCATATGCAATACCCGGAGGATTATCAACGATGATAAAGCTGGTCGCCCTCTTCAAGCGCCCCGAAGACGCCGGCGCTTTCGACGAACATTACGAGCAGGTCCACGCGCCTCTGATGCAGCAAGTGCCCGGCATGGTGCGCATGGAAGTTACCCGCAACATCCAGGCTTTCCGAGGCGAGCCCGAATACTACCTGGTCGCCGAGATGTACTTCCAGGACAAAGAATCGTTCGACGCCGCGATGGCCTCTGAAGAGAACCGCGTGGCAGGCAAAGATCTCATGTCCTTCGCGAGACCCTACGTTACGATGTTCTACGGTGAGGTAGAGTAAAGTGGACTATCCTAATGCTCTATCGCCCGAACAACTCGCCTTCAAGAACATCATCTACACCAAACAGGACTACGTAGCCACCGTTACCATCAACCGCCCCGACGCTCTCAACGCCACCGACTTCCCGACCTTGAAAGAGATGAGCCGCGCCTTCGAGGACGCCTCCTACGACGACCATGTGCGGGTGCTGGTGCTTACGGGTATGGGCGACCGCGCCTTTTGCACGGGTGCCGACCTCAAGGAGCAGGAGAAGTTTCTCACCCGCCGTGCCGACTACTGGAAATGGATGGGCGCGTTCATCGAGGCCCATGACCGCCTGCGCAACATCGGTAAGCCGACTATCGCCCGCCTCAACGGCATGGTGGTGGGCGGAGGCAACGAGTTCAATATCGCCTGCGACCTCGCCATAGCCGCCGACCATGTAACTGTCCGGCAGGTAGGCACGTCTCGCGGCTCGGTGCCTGCAGGTGGCGCGACCCAGTGGCTGCCCATCATCATAGGCGACCGCCGCGCTCGCGAGATGCTCTTCCTCTGCGAGCCGATCACCGCCCAGACCGCCCTCGAGTGGGGCCTGATCAACAAAGTGGTGCCCAAAGAGGAGCTTGACGCGGCAGTGGCCGAAACGGCGCAGAAATTGATAGACAAGATGCCCGAGGTAATCCGCTACGCCAAGCTCCAGACCAACTTCTGGCGCGACTTCTCGTGGAGCATGACCGTCCAACACGCCCGCGACTGGCTCGCAATCCACGCCGACTCGGCCGAGACCGCCGAGGGGCTCGACGCCTTCTACGAGAAGCGCCCGGTCAACTACGAAATGCTCCGCCAGGAAATAATTGAGGGCGGTACGAAATGTTCGCACTGCGGTGCTGTCGTGCCGCCAGGCAATAAGTTCTGCGGCCAATGCGGGACGGCAGTAGACTGGAGAACGTTATTTTTAGCTAGCATTCCTCACTTCGTTCGGAATGACAAGTCAGAGGGTACGCCAACCCAAGCCTCCTATGCTGCCACCCTTGCGTAATGTGAGTTGGTTATAGTTATATTTCATGTTTCCGGCGACTATCTCGTAACTCTCAGACAAACCAAAATAAGACTTCGTGATCTTCGTGATCTTTGTGATCTTTGTGCTCTTCGTGTTAATTGGGAACCAACCCAGATGATAGACTACCAAACCCTCCGCGCCTACCTCCTCGCAAAGCCGGGCGCAAACGAAGACTTTCCTTTCGGCCCCGAAGATATGGTTGCCAAAGTAGGCGGCAAGATGTTTGCCCTGATAGGAGTATTCGACCCGCCAAAGAGCATTGTGCTAAAGTGCGATCCTGACTACGCCGAGGAGCTCCGCGCAGAGTACCCTGCAATCACCACGGCTCCATACATGAGCAAACAGCACTGGAATGCGGTTGCGCTGGATGGTAGCGTCCCCGGCGATATGCTGCTGAGCCTGATAGACGACTCCTACCACCTTGTTGTAAAGGGCCTGACCCGCAAAGTACGCGAACAAGTGCAGGCGATCACGAACCCTGACGACCGACACCGACGACCGATGACCGGTGAGCAGCAAGGAGTAAGCAGTAAGCTGAACCTAGCCCCTAGCCCCTGGCCCCTAGTGCAGGTTCACGAGAGGTCTTGTGCAAGGGGGTGCCGGAGGACGAAGGACACTCCCCTGCCGGGGCTTGGAGTGTCCCCCGAACTCCTTATTCCTCAATATCTCTCATGAACATGCACTAGACCCTAGCCCCTAGCCCCTAGCAACCAAGAGGACACTATGCAAGACCAACAATACGAGCTAATCAAGCTGACACACGAAGGCCCCGTCGCTATTATCCAGCTGAATCGGCCCGAGGTGCTCAACGCCCTCAACATGAAGCTGATGGACGAAGTGATAGACGCCCTCGACCACCTGGAGGCGGGCGACGATACGCGCTGTGTCATCATCACAGGGAACGAGAGAGCGTTCGCCGCCGGGGCCGACATTAAAGAGATGGCCGGCGCATCCGCGGTGGACATGCTGGTGCGCGACCAGTTCGCGAAGTGGGACCGCATCCGCCGCTTCAAGAAGCCTCTCATCGCGGCCGTGAGCGGCTTCGCGCTGGGCGGGGGCAACGAGCTTGCGATGCTTTGCGACATGATTGTGGCCTCCGAGACGGCCCAGTTCGGCCAGCCCGAAATCAATATTGGCGTGATGCCGGGCGCTGGGCGGCACCCAGCGCCTCACTCGTGCGGTGGGCAAGGCTATCGCAATGGAGATGATCCTGGCGGGCCGCACTATCGGCGCGCGCGAAGCCCAGACTTATGGCCTGGTCAACCGAGTGGTGCCCGTCGAAGTCTACCTGGACGAAGCCAAAAGATTGGCGCGCACCATCTCTGAGAAAGGCCCTATCGCCCTGCAACTGGCAAAGGAAGCGGTGCTCAACGCCTTCGACCTTCCTCTCCAGGAAGCCCTCTTCTTCGAGCGCAAGAACTTCTACATGCTCTTCGCCACCGAAGACCAGAAAGAGGGTATGGCCGCGTTCGTGGAGAAGCGCAAGGCCCAGTTCAAGGGTAAATAGCATGGCCGAAGCCCATCCATACGCCGAACCGCTTAGAGTAGCCGGCCTCATGGCGACCTTCGATAGACCCTGGTTCGTCGCGGGCGGCTGGGCAATCGACCTTTTCCTGGGCCGCATCCGCCGGCAGCACAAAGACCTCGACTTCACCATCTTCAGGCAGGACCAGATGGCCCTGCAAGAACACCTGGCAGGCTTCGCCCTGCAGAAGATCGCCGGCCCGGATGGTGGCGAATACGCCGAGACCTGGCAGCAAGGCGAATGGCTGGAGCTTCCTGTCCATCAGATATGGGTCGCGATGGGCCCCGACGGCTGGCCGACACTTGAGGCTCTCCTGAGCGAAACGGAAGGCGGCGAATGGTGGTGGCGCAAGAACCCCCTGGTGCGCAGGCCTCTTTCCCTCTTCGGCAAACTCTCACCCATTGGCGTCCCCTACCTCAGCCCCGAAATCGTCCTCCTGCACAAATCGAGGCATATGCTCGATGAGAACCCACCGAAGAATGACCAGGTCGACTTCGACGACACCGTTGACCTGCTCGACCCTGAGGCTCGCGCGTGGCTCCGTAACACCCTCGAAACCCACTTTCCCGGCCACCCATGGCTTCCGCATCTTCAAGACGTATGAAACAGGGTGAGGTAAAATATATCCATAATAATCTTTGCGAACCTCTGCGCTCTCTGCGCCTTTGCGGTGAAACGTACTTGTTCCTGTAAGGAGACCGTATGGCTTACGAAACTATCCTCTACGCTCAGGACGAAGGCGTCCTCACTATCACCCTCAACCGCCCCGATACCCTCAACGCTTTCAATGGGCTGATGGGCTCCGAGTTGCTGGACGCCCTCAAGAAAGCCGAGCGTGACCCCGAGGCGCGCTGCGTCGTGCTCACGGGGGCGGGCCGGGCATTCTCTTCGGGCGAGGACCTCAAGGCTCGCCAGGCCGAAGGGATTACGGAGTTCGGCTCGACCCTGCGCAACCGCTACAACCCTATCGTGCTGCGCATCCGCAATATGGACAAGCCGGTGCTCGGCTCCATCAATGGCGTGGCGGCGGGTGCGGGCTGTTCGCTGGCCCTGGCCTGCGACCTGCGCATCGCCTCCGAAAAGGCCCGCTTTATCGAGGTGTTTGTGCGCGTGGGGCTAGTACCCGATAGTGGCTCTTCGTTCCTCCTGCCGCGTCTCGTGGGCCTCGGCAAAGCCCTCGAAATGGCCTTCCTGGGCGACGAAGTGGGCGCCGAAGAGGCTCTCCGCATCGGCCTGGTCAACCGCGTGGTGCCGCCGGAAGAGCTCGAAAGAGCCACCCGCGAGCTTGCCCTGCGGCTCGCCAAAGGCCCCACCAAAGCAATCGGTCTCGCCAAGCGCGCTATGAACCGCGCCCTCACGATGGACCTCGAAGAGTTGCTCGAATACGAGACCCACGGCCAGGAAATCGCCGGAGCCTCCGCCGACTACAAGGAAGGGGTCGCCGCATTTACGGAAAAGAGACAGGCTAACTTTACAGGCAAATAGAGGGCGCGACGTATGCCAATTCGAGCGGTTGTTTTTGATATCGGTGGGGTGCTGGAAATCACACCCCGTACCGGGTGGGAAGCAAGGTGGGAGACACGCCTGCAATTGAAGCCCGGAGGGCTGGTTGAACAGCTCCGTAGCGTTTGGACAGACGGCGATGTAGGCAGGATAACGGAGGAGGAAGTGGAAAAGCGCACGGGCGAGATCCTGGGGCTGGACCAGGCCCAACTCGAAGAATTTATGAACGATCTCTGGGACGAGTACCTCGGTACGCTCAACGTCGAGCTTGCCGCCTACTTTGCCGGCCTGCGCCCGCGTTACCGGACTGCCATCATCAGCAACAGCTTCGTCGGTGCACGCGAAAAAGAGCAGGATCACTATGGTTTCGGCGATATGTGCGACCTCATTGTTTATTCCCATGAAGTGGGGATCAAAAAGCCCAACCCACGCATCTTTGAGCTGGCCTGCGAGCGACTCGGTATTCAGTCTTCCGAGATGGTCTTTCTGGACGACGTCCAGGAGGCTGTGGACGCTGCCTGCCGGGCAGGTATACATGGCATACTCTTCAAAGATAACGCTCAGGCTATCGCTGCCATTGAGACATTGTTAGAGGTGGGGCATGAGCCGCCGCTAATGCAAACAGGGAGTAAATGAACAAAGGTGAGCTAATCGCTGAGGGCCGCACCGCCGAAGTCTACGCATGGGGTGACACGCATGTGCTGAAGCTGTTCCGATCGTGGTGGCCCCTGGAAAGCGTTGAATTCGAAGCTCGCATTGGTCGCGCCGTCTACGAAGCAGGGGTAGCTGCCCCGGAGGTAGGCGATATCGTAGAAGTCGATGGGCGGCGCGGGCTCGTCTACCAGCGAATAGTAGGACCCGACATGGAAATCGTCGCCCTCGCGGAGCCGCAGCGAGTGCGCGAGCTTGCCGCACAGTTCGCTCACCTGCATGCCGGCCTGCATCGGACAACGCTCACCGGCTTTCCTTCACAGCGCCGGAAATTCATCTATAACATCGCGGAACGCACACCCTTCGTCCTCGACCAGGCGTGCAGGCAGTATGCCCTCGACATACTCAACGCCCTGCCCGATGGCGAATTGCTGTGCCATGGCGACCTCCATCCAGGCAATGTGATCATGTCGCTCGATGGCCCGCGCATAATCGACTGGGATAATGCTTGCGTAGGTAGCCCATTGGCTGATGTTGCACGCTCGATGTTGCTGTTAGAGAATGCTCACCTCTATTTCGAGGGCGAGCCTAACGGGGAAATGGCGGTCGCGGCTATTTCAAGCTTCACGGAAATTTATCTAAAGGGATATGTAGCTGAAACAGGAGTCGATCCCACTCTGATTGCCAGGTGGCAGGTACCAGTGGCCGCCGCACGGCTGCATGAGGGCATAGAGATTGAAGAGGAAGCACTGAGAGCTATCTGCACTCGACATTAATCGCCAGGGAGCACAACCATGACAGAGAAGATCGCCGTCCTCGGCGCGGGCACTATGGGTTCGGGTATCGCACAGCTTGCAGCCCAATCGGGCTACGATGTGCTTATGTACGATATCAAGGACAGCTTTGTTCAGCGCGGCATGAACAATATCGCGAGCGCTCTCCAATCTCGCGTGGACAAAGGCAAGATGGCTGCCGCCGAAATGAACACAATCACAGGCCGCATCGCCGTTACCACCAAACGAGACGACGCCGCCTCTGCTGACCTCATCATCGAGGCGGCGCCCGAAGACATAGACCTCAAGCGCGAGATTTTCGCCTCTCTCAGCGCGCAGTGCGGTCCGGATGCTATTCTCGCCACCAACACGTCGTCCCTCTCAATCACCTCTATCGCCTCTACCGCGAAGAACCCTGAGCGTGTTATCGGGATGCACTTCTTCAACCCCGCGCCCGTCATGCCCCTGGTCGAGATCATCTCGGCTAACGGAACTTCGCCTGAGGTCGTAGAAAGAGTGCGGGAGATCGCGCAGAGGATGGGGAAGACGCCTGTGCGCGCTGCCGATATGCCCGGCTTCATCGTCAACCGTGTGGCCCGCCCCTTCTACGGCGAAGCCCTGAAAATCCTGGGCGAAGGCACCGCGCCGGTGTCTGCGATAGACGCTGCCATGCGTGCCGCGGGCTTCCGTATGGGCCCGTTCGAGCTGATGGATTTCATCGGCATAGACATCAATTTCGCGGTCACCAAATCGGTGTTCGAAGCTTTCTTCGGTCAGGCACGCTACCGCCCCAGCCCTATCCAGCAGCGGATGGTCGAAGCCAACACCCTGGGCCGCAAGACCGGACAGGGCTTTTATCACTACAAAGATGGTCAGCCTGTCGAGCCTGCCTATAACCCTCCCGTCAACATGGCCCACAAGCGCGATGTTCCCTTCATCCCAGAACACCTGACCATGGCCTTCCTTGCCAATGGCGGCATCCAAATCCCCGCCGATTCGCCTGAGCTTGGCGAGATTGTCGTGCGCATCCTGGCTATGATAATGAACGAAGCGGCTTACGCCCTGGGAGAAGGTGTGGCCTCGGTGCGCGATATCGACATCGCGATGAAGCTCGGCACGAACTACCCCAAAGGCCCGCTCAAGTGGGCCGACGAAATCGGCCTCGACCTGGTGTTCAATATCCTGAAATCTCTCGACGCATCTTTAGGCGACGAGCGCTACCACCCTGCCCCTCTCCTGCGCCAGATGGTACGCTCAGGCGCGACCGGCGACGCGGTAGGTGAAGGCTGGCACACGCCCGGCGAGAAGGGGATGGTGTAGGGGCACGAGCGCTCACCCCGTCTGCTGCCACGAAGAAAGCAGATACCAAGCGCGGGTCCAAGCGCGGCTTCTTCAACCCAAGAATCAGGCGCAGGCTGTTGGTGCACCATATTCCGCTCGCCGTGGCTGCCGCCAATCTCATTTTCACCATCTTGCTGCTCACGCCGGCGGCAAGCTCGCATTTCGGCCTGAGCATCGCCACAGCTTATGCCGGGCTGATCTTTCTCGCTATAACCCTCGCGGTGGGCCCGCTGAACTTGCTGCGCGGTCTGCGCAACCCTGTGTCCAACGACCTCAGGCGGGATATAGGCATCTGGGCGGGCATACTGGGCCTGCTCCACGTGCTGGTCAGCCTTCCCCTGCCAGCCGGCAACATCGTGCTCCTCTTCCTTCGTGACACCGGCGAGCAAATCAACGTGGCGTTCCGTACCGACATTATCGGCATTGCAAACGACCTTGGATTGCTCGCCACTCTGCTCACCTTTTTCCTTCTCTTCCTCTCGAACGATTGGACGCTGACCCTTTTCGGTGCAAAGCGTTGGAAGAATCTGCAGCGCTGGAGCTACCCGCTGCTTGCCCTTGTGGTCGCGCACGGCCTTGGATATATCCTCCAGGAGCACCGCCAGTCAACACTCTTCGACATCTTCATCTTGACGACTATCACGGTGGTCATCCTTCAAATTGCAGGCTTCTTGAACAAGCGAAAGATACGTAGACACCGCAGGGAGGCCGAGCAGGGCTGATGTATATTTTGTTGGCGAGGCAATCAGAATGACGGGGAGTAGTTGGGCTGGCCACCTCCGTCGCGGTGGTTCGCGACCATACATCAGCCCTGGTGTGGCAGTGGCGCAAGGGCGGGCCAGGGCAGCGCTATGGTATAATTGAAAGGTAATGCCGCTCAGAATTACGGCACAAAGTATCGACGAAGCTACTGCAAAGAAATGTGAGGAAATAAGACCGTGGCAAGGGAAATCACAGAGAGAGAACCTTATATTATAGAGGCCTTGCGCACGCCCGTGGGCCGGTACGGCGGCGCGCTGAAGGATGTGCGGCCCGACGACCTCGCCGCGCTTGTAATCAAAGAACTTGTGGCGCGCACAGGCGTCGACCCGCGCCGTATCGAAGACGTGATCCTCGGCTGCGCTAACCAGGCGGGTGAGGATAACCGCAACGTTGCACGCATGGCTGCACTCCTGGCGGGCTTGCCTGTCGAAGTGGCTGGGTGCACGGTCAACCGCCTGTGCGCATCCGGCCTCCAGGCGGTAAACGACGCGGCCCGCGCAATCCGAGCAGGAGAAGGCGACGTCTTCATTGCGGGCGGTGTCGAGAGCATGACCCGCGCCCCTTTCGTGATGGCGAAGCCCGCTGAGGGCTACCCGCGTGGCGACATGAAGATGTACGACACCACCATCGGCTGGCGCTTCACCAACCCGCGGCTCGCTGAGATGTACCACCCGTTCAGTATGGGCGAGACCGCCGAGAACGTGGCCGATGCCTGGCACATCTCTCGCGAAGATCAGGACGCATTTTCTTATGAAAGCCAGCGTCGTAGCGCCCAGGCTATCGCCGAGGGGCGCTTCAAGGATGAGATTGTGCCCGTGCCCGTCCCGCAGCGCAAAGGCGACCCCATCATTGTTGACACCGACGAGCACCCACGCCCCGATACCACGCCTGAAAAACTCGCAAAGCTCGGCCCCGCTTTCCGCAAAGAGGGCACCGTAACCGCAGGCAACTCGTCCGGCATCAACGACGGCGCGTCTGCTGTGCTCCTCACCTCCAGGCAGGCCGCCGAGGAAATGGGCCTCAAGCCAATAGCCCGCATCGTCACTTCAGCCGTTGCAGGCGTGGATCCCTCTTGCATGGGCGTTGGCCCTGTGCCCGCAACCCGCAAGGCACTGGAACGCGCAGGCCTCACGGTCGACGATCTCGACCTCATTGAGCTGAACGAGGCCTTCGCCGCCCAATCGCTCGCCTGCATCCGCGACCTCCGCCTCGACCCGGAAAAGGTGAACGTCAACGGCGGTGCGATAGCGCTGGGCCACGCGCTCGGCAACACAGGGTCCCGCCTCGTCACCACCCTCGTGCACGAGCTAAAGCGCCGCGGGGGCAGGTATGGCCTCGCCACGATGTGCATTGGCGTGGGGCAGGGGCTGGCTACAATTATTGAAATGAGCACAAATACTCGATAGGAGCATTGCATTCATGGCAGACACCCAAACCCTCACACCAGACGCAATTATACGCACCAACTGGCAGCTATTCATCAATGGCCGGCACGTTGACGCCGCCTCAGGCGAAACCTTCGACGTTATCAACCCCGCCACCAACGAGAAGCTAGCGACCGTCGCTAAGGCGGGAAAAGCCGACGTGGACGCGGCGGTGCAGGCCGCTCGCGATGCTTTCGACAAAGGCAAGTGGGTGCGGATGGGCGCTGCCCGTCGCGCCGGCGCTATCTACAAGGTCGCAAACATTATGAGAGAGCGCTTCGAGGAAATCGCCCGCCTTGAAGTGCTCAACAACGGCAAAGCAATCTCGCAGGCCAAGGGCGAGTTGACCCAGGCCATCGAGGACTTCGAGTTCTTCGCGGGCGCGGCCACCAAAATCACCGGTAGCACTATACCTGTGCCCGGCAACTTCCTCAACTACACTTTGCGCGAGCCGATCGGCGTGTGCGCCCAGATCGTGCCCTGGAACTACCCTATCATGATGGCCGCCTGGAAGCTGGCCCCTGCCCTCGCCGCCGGCAACACCGTTATCCTCAAGCCTGCCAGCGCCACCCCCCTTACCGCACTGCTGCTGGGCGAGATCTGTCTCGAAGCCGGTATTCCGGCGGGCGTTGTGAATGTTCTCCCGGGCCCCGGAGCTGAGATCGGCGTCTACCTCTCCGAGCACCCGGGCGTGGACAAGATCGCGTTTACCGGCGAGACGGAGACAGGACGCGACATCATGCGCCGCGCCGCAGGTACCCTCAAGCGCATCTCCCTCGAGCTGGGCGGCAAATCTCCCAATGTAGTCTTCGAAGACGCAGAGCTCGACCACGCGGTCAACGGCTCGCTCTTCGCCATCTACTACAGCGCGGGCCAGTCGTGCGAAGCGCGCTCCCGCCTCTTCGTGCAGAGCAGCATCTACGACCGTTTCGTGGAGCAGTTCGTAGCTAAAGCTGAGAAGCTGAAGGTAGGCGATCCCCTCGACGCCGCGACCCAGATCGGCTCTCTCATCTCGCCTAAACACCTCGAAAAGGTGCATGGTTATGTCAACATAGGCAAAGAGGAGGGCGCGCAAGTGCTGACCGGCGGCAAGAAGCCGGGCAACGGTCTCGACAAAGGCAACTTCTACCTCCCCACCGTGCTGGCAGGCGTACCAAACAGCGCCAGGGTAGCCCAGGAAGAGATCTTCGGCCCTGTCGTCACGATTATGCCATTCTCAAACGAAGCCGAAGCCATCCAGCTTGCGAACGATATTGTGTACGGCCTGGCGGGCACCATCTGGACCACCAACCTAGGCCGCGCCCACCGCGTAGCCGGGGCAATCCGCTCCGGCGTCGTGACCGTCAACACACCTTTCACCGCCTTCCCTGGCCTGCCGTTCGGAGGCTATAAGCAATCCGGCTTTGGCCGCGAGCTGAGCATGGAAGCGATGGAGCTTTACACCGAGCTAAAGAGCGTGCTGATCTATACCGGCGAAAAGCCTGTGAATCCATTCGGGGTGTGATCGTAATGTGATTTTAACTCACCGCAGAGGCGCAGAGGGCGCAGAGGTTCGCAGAGATTATTCAAGGTTTTGGAGAGTAGAGTTACGCAGAGACAACTTTAGATTTCGCAGTAATGAAACGATAAAATCCTCTGCGAAATCTCTGCGCTCCCTGCGCCTCTGCGGTGAAATAAAGGTGTCAACAATGCCCAATATGAACCTACGAGTAACCAAGCTTTATCAGGGCTCTCCGCACGGGGCCATCGAGGTCGCGTTCAACTCGGCGCCTGAAGGCGACAAGATGATGGATGAGATCCGCGAAGCCACCGGCCTCTCCTTCGAGCGCCCGCCCGCCAACCGCCTTGCTATGCGCGAGCTGCACATAGCCGAGGTCGGTGGCGAAGAACCCCTCGAAGCCGCTTTCGTGCAGGTGTCCGAGATAGCCGAAAAGTACGACGAAGTCCACGACTCCCAGAAGAACATGAAAGGCCCGGGCGAACTGACGCCCAACGAGCTGGGACGAGCGCTCAAGCACTGACGATACTGCTTACTGCTTACTGCTTAGTCTCTCATCCGGCAAGATGCCAAGAACGCAAAGGTGCGCCAGGATTACACTACATTGAAGTAAGCAGTAAGCAGTACCGGAGGCATCATGCCTTACATAATCTCAATAGACCAATCCCGGTGCATAGGCGCGGGCAACTGTGTACATATCGCGCCGAAAGCTTTCCAGCTCGATGAAGAGAATGTCGCTTATCTGGTGGATCCCTCCGCCGAGACCGACGAAGATCTGCTGGACGCCGCGAAATCCTGCCCCACTGATGCTATCTACCTGGATACGGAGGATGGCCAGGCGGTTTATCCCTAGCTAGCCCAATACTTCATCCACACTCACGATCCCAGCCAAGCCACCAGGCAAAGGCAAACTGCTCCCCCTCCCGGCAACCCATGTCGTCTGATAAGCACCATCCGCAGGCTCCGAATAGACCTCTATAGCGTCTTCCTCAAGATTGACAATCCACACTTCAGGGATGCCTGCATTAGCAAACAAAGGCAATTTCACGGTATGGTCAATCCACAAAGTAGAATCCGAAACTTCAACAAGCAAAATCAGATCATCAGCGGTTGGACGGCGCCTGGCGTAGAGACTCCTGTGGCCCTTCAATAACACGACATCGGGCTGAGGCTCCGAATCATCGGGGAGTCGAATAGGATTCTGACCTCGCACAGTAACCAAAGACTCAGGCAGTTTATAGAACAATGCCTCCAAATTGGTCACACAGGCAGCATGACGGACGCCAATAGGTGTCATCTCTACAACCTCGCCTTTGATAAGCTCCACGCGGTCATCCTTATCGAGTATCCCCTCCTCGATCATTCGCTCGTACTCATCGATTGTCCACAACTTTCGTGCAAGACCTGTTACCATACTTTTACCCTCTTTCTCAGAAACACCGTTACTTAGCGCATTATATCATAGCATCTGCGTTCTCAGTGCCCTCCGTGCCCTCTGTGATTCGAAATCAAAAGGACCTTGGCGTCTTGGCGGTGAAAACAATGATCCGTCGTCCGTCCCACCACGGCTAGGTCTAAGGGCGGTTGCGCCACCCCAGACTATTATGTATAATAGCCTGCCAGGAACCGGAAAGCAGGTGAAAAGAGTGGCGAACGAGCAGGAAAACAAAAATTACTTTATCTGGACGGTGGGCTGCCAGATGAATGTGGCCGACAGCAACTATGTGGCTGCCGCCCTCCAGAAGCGCGGCTATTCCGAGGTGGAGGATCTCGAAGCAGCCGACATTGTCGTGCTCAACTCCTGCGTGGTGCGCCAGCAAGCCGAGGACCGCATCGTGGGCAAGCTCGGTGAAGTGGCGCAGCTAAAAAAGAAGAACCCCAACCTCTTCCTCGCACTCACCGGCTGTATGGTGCCGGACGACCAGACTGCCCTGCGCCGCAAGTTCCCCATGGTGGACCTCTTCTTCAAGCCGTCTGCTGTCAACGACTTCCTGGTAGGCCTGCCTGATAATGCGTCGCGTGATCTGGGGGAGTATGGGGTCTCACTGGCACTGGAAGGTCTATTGCCTACCGCTCAGGCGGGCGGCATCGCGGCTTATATCCCGATCATCTACGGCTGTAACAAGACGTGCACCTACTGCATCGTGCCTTTCCGCCGGGGCAAGGAGCGCTCTCGCACTATCGATGATATCGCCCGCGAAGTCGAAAACCTTACGACACAGGGAGTGCGCGAAGTCACCCTCCTGGGCCAGAACGTTGACACCTACGGCCACGACTTGCAGGAGCCGACCGACCTGGCGGCGCTCATCACCCGCCTCAACGACATCGAGGATCTCTGGCGCATCCGCTTCCTTACATCCCACCCCAAGGACCTGGCCCAGAACCTCATCGACGCTATAGCTAATCTACCCAAGGCGATGGAGCACATCAATCTGCCGGTGCAGGCCGGGGACGATGAAATAATCAAACGGATGAAGCGCCGCTACACCCTCCGCTACTACCGCGACCTTGTGCGCCGCATCCGGGAGACCATCCCCAACGTCACCATGGCAACCGACATCATCGTCGGTTTCCCTGGCGAATCGCACGACCAGTTCATGCGCACCATGGACTTACTCGAAGAGATAAAATTCGACAAGGTACACGTCGCTGCCTACTCACCCCGCCCAGGCACCGTGGCAGCAAGCTGGCCCGACGACGTGTCGCACGGCGAAAAGATGATACGCTTGCACGCTGTAGAGAAGCTGCAAGAGCGGATAGGACGCGAGCGCAACCAGCGCCACGTCGGTGAAGAGATGGAGATACTGGTCGAAGGCTCTGAGCGAGGCCGCTGGTCGGGCCGCACGCGAGGCAACAAGATCGTCTTCTTCCCGGCAGACGATCCGAAAGCAGACCACACAGGCCGGCTCGTCACCGTCCGCGTAGAGGAGGCCGGTCCCTGGTCGATGCAGGGGCGGTTAATCAGGGTCGTACAGGATACCCCGCAGGCGCTGGCGGATCTGCTGAAGGCTAAAAACCGCCGCTTCGCCATTCCGCTAACCCCTGTGACCCCGGTACTTTCATAAATTACCATTAACCATAACGTACCCCCTTCAACTATCAACCAAATCGTATCTTTTTACGTATATTACTATGCAAGGGCGTATTGCACGCCGATGCTTTGCCATCTGGCACACTCTTTGCCATGCAAGTGGGCACGAGAGTGGTCCGAAAGTTAGTAAGGTGTGTAAAACGATGTTCATAAAGCTATTGACCAATTGAACCAATAAGCATGATTATACGTTACATATGATAAGGGAATACAGAACAGCCATCCTAAGCTCGAAAGCAACTGGAAGCCCTACCATCAAACGGCCGGCTGTTCGAAAGAGAGGCAAAAGAGATGATACAGAATCAAGCAGAAGATAGAATAAGACTACGACGGGTGCTTCCGGAGCGCGCCATTGCTCTCGCCATGGAGAACCGCTGGTCGGAAGCGGCTGACGTCAACCGCAAAATCATAGAGCTTTATCCAAACGACGCTGACGCATACAACAGACTGGGCAAGGCCCTCCTCGAAATGGGACGCTACCGCGACGCCCTCGCTACTTACAAGCGAGCAGTCGAGCTTGACCCCAATAACGTGATCGCCAAGAAGAATGTTGAGCGCCTTGCGCACCTGGCAGATAAAGCCCCTGAGCCCACCCGCATTCCTCAAACGTCAAATCACGTTGCCGAGCGCGAGCCTGCCCGTATCAACCCCACGATGTTCATCGAGGAGACCGGCAAAACAGGTGTCACCAACCTGATCAACCTGGGCCAGCCTGAGCATCTCATCGAAGTCACCGCCGGTGATCACGTCGAGCTTCGGGTCAACGAGAACAAGCTGGAAGCCTACGACGAGAAGGGCCAGTACGTGGGCCAGATCGAGCCGAAGCTGGCGAAGCGCCTGATCGACCTCATCGAAGGTGGCAACCGCTACACCGCTGCCGTCACCACGGCCAGTGAAACGGCTATCGCCATTATCGTTCGCGAGACCTACCAGCACCCATCGCAGCGCGGTAAGCTCTCCTTCCCGCCCAAGGCTCTGCCTGCAGGCGCTTATCGCCCCTACATGCGCGAAGGCGCTCTGCGCTACGGCATGGAAGAGGACGAGGATTCTCTTTACGACTTCGACGCCGACGGGGACGACCTCGGAGATGAAGAAGCTGACGAAGAGGCCGACTACGAGGATGAAGAGCCCGAAGAGGAAGAGGAAGTTTAGTGGTTAGTGGTCGGTGACCGGTGACCGGTGACCAATTCAGGTCTGTAAGCAATAGAAAAGGCGAGCCATGTTTGGCTCGCCTTTTCTATTGCTTACAGATGACTAACCACTAGCCATTAACCACGGGTCACGAACCCCTACCTTATAACAAACGCCAGCACGATAATCACCGCCAGGCAGATAACGGTGAGGATCACAAGGCTTCGCACATCGCTCCTGACGTAACCCATCTCATCGTCGACCGACAGCGTATTGACGGCGAGGCGGCTGCGGGCCGCGCGGCTGGCAGCCTGGGCACGCCTTTGAGCTGCCGCAGTTGCGGCGGAGGTAGCCGATGTGGTGCGGGCCGTCGTGCCGGTTGGTGCGATGCGCGTGGTGGTGGCCGTCGTGGTGACGTTGGGCATCTGACGCATATCGGCTTGAATATAGCCCTCCAACTCTGCCTCGGATTCGTCCTCGACGGCAGCGGTGGACGCACTGTTCGACAATGTGGGCGTGGCCGCCCGGGTTTGAGCGGTCATGCGCCTGCGCCATTGCTCTTCCTTGGCGCGCTGCTGAGTCGTTCTGGTAGTCTTCTTTGCCATATCCTTAGCTTTCTCCTCGTCCTTGAGCCTCGTCGAGAGACCGCGAATACTTTTATTCATTCTCCCTGGGGCGAACAACCTTGTATTCGCCTTCGATAGTGCCGTCATCGGTCTGTGTCTTTCGACCCGCCCTGCCCCGGCTCTTGCCATTGCCCCCGGTGCCTGCAGGAGTGGGGGTCTCGGCGTCGTAGCCTAAAGCTGCGCGATGCTCGACCACTACGTACTGGGGCGAGAACCTTATTATCAGGCTCATGCCCAGCAATAGCACGCCAAGATCGTCAAGCTGGCCCAACACCGGAATGAAATCGGGGATAAGATCTACGGGCGTGATGAAATAAATCAGCACAATTACAGGGATGCCGATCTTTATCCATGCCGGCACGCGTAAGTCGTTCAGGAGACGCCAGACCAACCGGCCCCTGGAAATCAATTCGCTCATTGAACCCATATTCTAAGAGATACCTTTCGCAAGTTGGATTGCGGAAGGCTTATACTTTTACCGCCATATCGCCGAAAATGGACTCCCCTATTATAACGGAGCGGGCCAGCCTTTTGCAAATCACATCGTCAGTGGGACACAATAAAACTGCGGGCGAATGTGATTCCGATTTGGTGTACTTACAAGTAACAAAGTACTATTGCTCGCCTCATAAGATGAGCCTACAATCAAAGAGCTAATAGAAACAAGGAAGCTATGGTTACTTAACGCCTCCCATCTAAATCTATTTCACGACTAAAACCGAGGTGATATTATGCACTTCCCCAGAATATTATCGATTCTCGTATCGCTTTCCTCGATCATGTTGCTTCCTTCATATCCTACCGCCCAGGCAAGCAACACGTCACTCTCTGTGTTCTCCCCGCCTCGCGGAACGTCCCAGGATTCATCGGTGGCCTACCAGTTGAACCCACAACACAACGGCAACATACAAGGCAGCACCCTCACGCCACCTTTGAGGCAGTTATGGACCAAGGCTGTCGGCAGCGTCAGCTACCCACTGGTTGTTGGGGATATGGTATACGTTGGTACGTATCCGATCTACGACAATGGTGTTGATCAGACGCCGCATATATTAGCCTTAAATCTGTTACGGGGGCCAAGGTTGAGGCCAATTCAAGCAGGTCCAGCGATAGCATACGAAAACGGGCGCATTTTCACTTATGACACGAACGGCATAATCGAGGCCCTTGATGCAAAAACGGGTAGTCAACTATGGAAAATGCCGGTTGGGCCACCGGCTGAAGCCTTTACTTACCCTCCTACTCTCTACAATGGCACCGTGTTCCTCTCAGGACCATATAACACGTATGCCCTCCGAGAGACTGACGGCACTATACTTTGGCAGGTACCATGGCATTCTTTCAACGACCTTGGACCCTTTGGAGCGGCGGTTGACAATCACGGACTTTATTTTACTCTGGGATCAATGTGGGGACTCAATCCCCTTACGGGCCAGATAACTTGGAAGTATGTAACCGGTAATGGTGGAATCGCATACACACCGGCAGTATATGACAGAAGGATCTATGCGCGCTTAGTGCCATCACAACCCGAAATCATACTCGATGAGAACACCGGGCAAACTTTGGGAACTTTCTCGCGTGGAATGATCCCCATCCTTTTACGGTAATCTCGGATACTATCTGGTACAAAAGGAGCTTACAGCCGTTAATCTGACTACCAGGAGCTACAGCCTGGACCTTCGATGATGCCAATGGCAATGAATTGAGTGCGCCTCCAATTGTTGTTAACGACGTCCTTTATGTCACTACTGACGACCCTCTCGAAACCAAGGGCAGTTTGGTGGCATTGAATGCTGCTACCGGGAAGATCGAATTCCAAATAGCACTTCCTGCAGCGGCGCGTTTGCTATCTCGACTTGAGCAAGGGATGGCCGAAGGAAACGGAGTTTTGGTTGTACCTGCGAGCAATTATCTGACCGCCTATACCAACGACGGCCCTGATGAAAAGCCGCTTTACTTCCGGAGACGAAGCACACGTTGTCCGGCCCATTCCAGAAGTACTGGGAGACAAATGGTGGGCTGGCAATCTTCGGATATCCGATTTCGGAGCCGTTCCATGAGATCAGCAAAACGAACGGAAGGGATTATCTGGTGCAATATTTCGAGCGGAATCGCTTTGAATATCACCCGGAGAACGCCGGTACGCCCAATGAAATCTTACTTGGTCTTTTGGGAAGCGAGCAAACGACAGCACGCCGAGCCGCCCGAGAGGCTCCGTTCAATAAAGTCCCGCTAGCGCAATTAGAACTTGTCCGCCATTTCACAACCGGTCATACTCTAACGCCGCCCATGTCGGATTATTGGGATGCAAATGGTGGCTTGCCCATCTTTGGGGAGCCGATCAGCGAGCCCTTTCAGGAAAAAAGCTTGGAAGACGGCAAGACCTATCTCGTACAATACTTTGAGCGCAACCGCTTCGAGTATCATCCAGACAATCCCGACCCATATAAGATCTTACTGGGTAGACTTGGAGTCATCGCCATGCAAGACGCAGGTCGGCAACCCTAGCAGAGGAGTTCGCTGTCCGATATGGGAAGACTCAACCAACGGTTATGAGCGTAGGGGTCGAGACGCAGCGCAGCCTGGCAAACTTGCCGCCCACGCACGCATGTGTTACAATAGGTCGGACAAACGGCACCGTGGCCAAGTGGCAAGGCAGAGCTCTGCAAAAGCTCGACCAGCGGTTCGAATCCGCTCGGTGCCTCCCCGTTTGTAATGCGGATGGTGAATTCGGAATGCGGAAGAATGCCGGCTTCCTGGCTCATTCCGCGTCAATCCCGATATCTCACCATTCCGCATTCCTATGATTGTCGGCACAGCCCGCATAAAGATATATCTGCCTGAGAACTATTCGCTCAAGGACAAGCGGCAAGACCTCAAGTCCATCCTGGCGCGCGTTATCAACCAGTACCATATCGCGGCCGCCGAGATAGCCGACCACGACAACTGGCAGCGCGCCACCATCGGCGTCGCCTGCGTCAGCTCCGACGCTCGCCATGCAAACGAAATCCTCTCTAAAGTAGTCAACTTCGTAGAAAATAACCTCCAGCAAGGCGGCCTGGAGGACTATGAGATAGAGATCCTTCACATGTCGTAGCTACAACGAAAGATGAAAGATGAAAGACGAAGGCTAAATACCTTCGTCTTTCATCCTTCATCTTTCGTTGTAAAATTGACGTGCAGTCAGTTTCCACAATATACTCGGCCTCAGGCGTGCTGGTTTCGTTCCCATCGGAGGCTTTTCTAATGCACCAATCGAAGCCCCAGCGTGGCGCAGGTTTGCGCCGCCGGCTTCCCAAATATTTACATGATTGCGGGCTGGCTCTCACAGTTATCGTCCTCATTTCCGCCTCTTTTTTGCCCTACGGCGCTTCCGGCGCGACAGGCTCGACTTCCCAGTCGCCAACTACCGGTTATTCTGCCCCAATGCCCCTCGTCACGGGCGCTGACTATAGCCTCAGCAACTCTGCGTTCACGGTGACCCAGGTTAGCGGCGACGGCGGCAACACCGTTTTCGCCGCCGAGCTGTCCAAAAGTGACCGGCAGGACACCAGAGAGGGCTCGCTCGGTGACAACCTGACGATCCCCGCGGGCGAAACTGAGGCTATCTTCACGTCAGGCCCAACTCAAGCCCCCATCGATTTCAGTGATGTAGCGTCCCGATGGTGGGCCGACCAGCCTGACGGTACCAGCGTCCTGATTGAGCTGCGCACAAGCCTGGATGGGCAAACGTGGAGCGATTGGCAAAGCACCGATCAGGAAGACGACATTATGCCGACCGATGTCGTGACCGAAACGTACGGCAGCCTTATCTCGGTTGACCAGACTGTCCGCATCAATCGCTATGTGCAAACCCGTGTCACCCTCGAAACTGCCACGCCCGGTATCAGCCCCACCTTCCACGAGATTACTTACACTTTCATCAATGCCGGTGTGACCCCTAACCCACCCCAGCCCCAGGTTATGGAGCAAGGCACGCCCGCCGACATCCCGAAGCCCCTCGTTGTATCGAGAAAAGACTGGGGCTCACCGCAGGGCGAAAGCAGCCCCAGGTGGACACCAACGTACAAGCGTGTTACCCACATTATTATTCACCACACCGCTACCTCTAACAAAGATACTGACTTCGCGGCCCGTGTGCGCGCCATCTGGTACTATCACGCCCAGACGCGTGGCTGGGGCGACATCGGCTATAACTACCTGGTAGATCCAAACGGCGTTATCTATGAAGGGCGCTCGGGCGGCGACGACGTAGAGGCCGGCCATGCATACCCGTTCAATAACGGCACCATGGGCGTGGGCATGATCGGCAACTTTATGACCGTAGCACCCACTGCTGCGGCGCAAGCTTCGCTTATCAACCTTATATCGTGGAAGGCGTCGCAGCGCGGGATAGACCCCCACGCGGTCGAGCCCATCACGGGCTACACCGATTGCGGAGGCACCGTAACCTACAATCGGCCCACTATCGCGGGCCATCGCGACTACGCCGGCAGCGCATGCGGCCAGCGGTTTAACACCTCGACCTGCCCCGGCGACCGCCTCTGGGATATGCTCCCACAAATCCGCGACGCCGTGGTCTCCGAGCAACCGCCTCTCAGGGCCAACTTCCTCCAGCACGATACGCCCGGCAATATCGAACCGGGCGCGACGGTCGACGTGCACCTGATAATTCATAACAGCGGCTCGCTCACCTGGGCCGCCAAGGGCCAGGGCTCGGTGTCGATCGGCTATCGCTGGATGACACCCGATAACCAGCCCGTCAAGGACGGCTGGCAGGATCTCCGAACCGCTCTTCCCCACGATGTAGCCTTTGCGGGCAATGTCACTATAACCGCGAAGCTGAGTGCCCCCACCACCCCGGGCCACTATGCCGTAATTTGGGACCTCTTGCACGACGGGCAAGGTTGGTTCAGCGACACCGGCTCCCAACCGTTGCGGATTGACGTTGTGGTGGGCAGGAACCTGAGCGACAAAACCGCTCCCACCTCCCAGATGCTTCCGTTACCCGTCTACAGCAACAACCCTGAGTTGGTCATACGCTGGGCCGGAGAGGATGACCCCAAAGGCTCGGGGATTGCCTCTTTCGACATTCAGTACCGCACTGCCCCCGACGGCCAGTGGACCGACTGGAAAATGGATACCAATCAGACGCAGGCCACATTCGATGGCAACAACGGCTTCACCTACGAGTTTCGATCGCGGGCGCGCGATGCTGCCGGTAACGTGGAAGATTGGCCCGCGAAAGCCGGCACATATACTGCTGTGGACACGCTGCCCCCGTCACTGACCATTACAGATCCCGAAAACGGCGACTTCGTCACACCAGGCAACCTGATTGTAAGCGGCAGAACCGAGCCGGGAACCTTCGTAGCTGTAAACGATAAACGCGCAGATGAAGTCAATGGTGTCTTCACCTCGACTGTTGATGCGGCCGGGCGCGATTACGTGATACATATAACGGCCGCCGATGCCGCCGGCAATGTGTCGCGCCTGGAAATAACCGTGCAAGCCTCCGCACGCTACAAGGACGTGCCCGCCACTTATCCTGGCATCAAGGCTATCGAATACTTGAGCGACCAGGGTATAGTCTCAGGGTATCCGGATGGCTCATTCCACCCCGATGCGATCGTGACCCGCGCACAGCTTGCGAAAATGCTGGTGACAACGATGCAATGGAGCGTTATCAAACCTCCTGAGGCGCGCTTTAGCGACGTGCCGGCGGATAGCTGGATGTTCCCTTACGTGGAGACCGCCGCGGCTCGCGGCATAATGAGCGGGGCCGACGACGGCACCTTCGCTCCTAATCTGCCCGTATCAAGAAGTGGAATAATCCTGGCGCTAAAAGCGGCCGCCGGTAAACGGGTCATTGCGAGCGGCCTCCTCTTCTCAACTCTCCCTCCCGGCTACTGGGCCGCCACTTGCAAAACGAGCGTGCCACCCGGCAGCAATTCCGGTCCCGATGGCACTCCGGTCTACTGCGGCGCAATGCCTGCCACACGCGCCGAGGTAAGCCTCCTTGTATACGATCTCAAGAAGGTAATCGAAAAGCTGGACAGCAAGTCCCCTTCGGACGACAACGGCGAGCAGTAAATATCCCGCAATAAGAGGAGATAGGAGCGCCGATGGCGCTCCTATCTCCTCTTATTGCGGGATATGTCTGTATGGCTCAGCCAGGGTATGCTCTGGTAAGCAAATTCTGAAGTAACACGATGAGCAGCCACGCCACTATAGGCGAGAAATCCATCGGCATGGGCAAGACCCTCGACAACACGGAGCGTATCGGCGCAAGGATGGGCTCTGTGATATCCACCAGGATTTTGGTCCACGGGTCTTTGCCCACAGGATAAAACCAGGACAGAAGCGCCCGCACAAATATAGCTAATATGATCAGGCTGAGTAAAAGGTTGATAAAACTGAATATCGCTGCCATTTATTGTTTCTCCAATGGGATTGCTATATCCCATGTACGCCGAAACCGCCCCAGAGGTTGCGCCACGCGGGAAAAGCACAAGAAGAAGAGGCTGCCTCATTATAGCAGCCTCTTCACTAAAGAGTCTTTCGCGACGAAACCGGTCTTACTGACCCAACTCCTGGGCTTCTGCCTCGGTAGCTTCAGCCAACTCGGTGGAGGCTTCCTCGGAGGCTGCTGCCACTTCCGCCATATCCGCGGCCTGGGCACGAGATAGCTCGTTAATCCTCACTACCAGTTCGTCCGGGGGCGTCATAAGTGTGACGTTTTCCGGTATCGCCAGGTCGGAGATATGTATGGATTTGCCCACCTTCATCCAGCCCGCTGATATCAACCTCGATTGACGACGGGATGTCCGTTGGCAGCGCCTTCACCATCACGTGCTCGGTCTGCTGAAGGAGCAAGCCTTCGTTCTTCTGTACTGCGGGCAACTCGCCCACCAGCACGAGGGGTATGCTGACCGTCATTTCCTCAAGCAAGTTGACTACCATAAAGTCGATATGGGTCAGATCGTGATTCACGGCATTGCGTTGTACTTCATGGATGAAGACCTTGCGAGACTTATTCCCGTCACCAACTATCAGGTCAACCAGGTTGGTGCTCCCTGCCCGCAGATAAACGTGCTCGAATTCCTTCTTGGGAACCTGCACGCTAATCGAATCCACTTTATGCCCGTAGACGACGCCCGGGATCAAACCCTGCCTGCGCACCTTGCGGCTCGCTTTGCCGGTTATCTCTCTCGGCTCCGCCGTCAGCTCATATGTCTTCGTTTCGTTTGGCATTAGTAAAAAATCCCCTTAACGTAGTTGTCAGTTGTCAGTATACGACAATCCACTGACAACTGACAACTGACAACTTGGTCTACGCGTGCTGCAGCACCTTCGCCTTGTCGATTATAGACTGCTGCGTCTCAGGGTCGAAAGCATGCATTTTGTCCATATTAAACTGTACATCCAGTATGTAGTTCGGCTGCACCTCAGTGCGTGAGTCTACCCTGGAGACGAACTGGGTCTGGCCGACCAACAGGTATAGATAGACCTCGCTACCCATCGGCTCTACCACGTCCACGCGGGTGCGCACCGGCACCAGGTCCTCAGGCAATTCGTCTTCATCGAGCATGCCCACGGCGAAGCGGGCGTCGTGGATGTCCTGCGGCCTCAAACCGAATACGATTTGCTTGCCCGTATAAGGAGCCAGGTATTCTTTGAAGCGAGTAGGCACCTTGAGGTGCAGGCCGTTATCCTGGCCTGTGGATGCGCTGGTCAGGTAAAGTGTACCTTCCGTGTCTTCAACTGTTACGTTTATAAAATTCATGGCCGGCGAGCCGATGAAGCCGGCTACAAACATATTGACCGGGTTGGTGAAGAGCACGTTCGGCGTATCAACTTGCTGCAGCACGCCGTCTTTCATGACCGCGATGCGGTCGCCCATGGTCATGGCCTCTACCTGGTCGTGGGTCACATATACGGTGGTAGTCTGGAGGCGCTGGTGGAGTTTGCTTAGCTCGGCGCGCGTTTGCACGCGCATCTTGGCGTCGAGGTTGGAGAGTGGCTCATCCATGAGGAAGACCTGAGGCTCGCGCACGATGGCGCGACCCAGGGCCACACGCTGCCTCTGGCCGCCGGATAGCTGCCGTGGCTTGCGGGCCAGCAAATGCTTGATGCCGATCGAGTCGGCGACCGCCTCCACCCGCGTCTTGATCTGGTCTTTGGGCATATGCCGCAATTTGAGGGCAAAGGCCATGTTGTCGAAGACGTTCATGTGAGGGTAGAGGGCATAGTTCTGGAATACCATGGCGATGTCGCGGTCTTTAGGTGCAACGTTGTTCACAACGCGCCCGCCGATAGATACTGTACCGCCTGAGATTTCCTCCAGGCCCGCGATCATCCGCAACGCCGTAGATTTGCCGCAACCCGACGGACCTACAAGTACCATGAACTCTTTGTCACGCACCTCGAAGCTCAGGTCAGTTATGACTGTGACGTTGCCATACCGCTTGTAGACGTTATCGAACACAACGTTTGCCATCTGTTGCCTCCAATCTTATAAATAACCTAATCGTCCGATAGCGAGTCCTTCAAGTACCTCCAGGTTTTCCAGGGCCATACCTGTGCCGATTGCCACGCAAGCCAGAGGGTTGTCGGCCACAAAGCAGGATATGCCGGTTACCTGGGTCAGTAGCTCATCTATGTGCCGAGTAGAGCGCCGCCACCTGTCATGACCATGCCGCGGTCGATTATGTCGGATGCAAGCTCCGGCGGGGTTCGCTCAAGGACGTTCCCACCGCGCCTACGATCTGCTCGAGAGGTTCGGCAATAGCTTCAACGACTTCGTTGGTATGCACCTCGATCGTACGAGGCAGCCCTGCGACCTGGTCGCGTCCACGACCTCCATTGTCAGCTCTTCCGACGGGATCGAGAGGGAGGGCGCTGCCCAGATGTATCTTCAATTCTTCGGCAGTGCGATCCCCGATTAGGAGATTATACTTGCGCTTTATGTAAGATGCAATAGCTTGATCGAGTTTATCTCCACCAACTCTTACCGAATTGCTCACAACGATGCCGTTGAGAGCAATTACGGCCACTTCGGTGGTGCCTCCGCCGATGTCGACCACCATGCTTCCTGTCGGTAGAATCGACCGGAACACGCGCTCCGATGGCTGCCGCCAGAGGCTCACCTATAAGATAGGCTGCCTGAGCGCCCGCCTGCATTGCGGCATCGCGAACCGCTCGGCGCTCCACGCTGGTCACGCCTGCCGGGATGCAGATCATCACTTTGGGCTTGAACATGCTGAATCGCCCGGTCGACTTGGCGATGAACGCCTTGAGCATCGCCTCCGTCACCAGGTAGTCTGAAATTACCCCATTCTGGAGTGGGCGTACCACTTCCACGGTATCGGGCGTGCGGCCAAGCATGTCATAAGCCGCCCGGCCCACCGCTTTCACGCGGCCATCCTTCGTGGAAATCGCCACCACCGAAGGCTCGTTCAACACGATGCCTCGGCCCTTCACAAAGACCAGCACGTTGGCCGTGCCGAGGTCTATACCTACTGAGCGCTGGAACAACTACCCCTCCTCACGTCTCGACCGTCGTCGCCTGTCGCCAACGCGCAAGCGAAGCTGAGCAAGACGCAAAGCTGCCTCGGCTGCTGCCGCGTCACCTAGGTGCTCGCGGTTTGCCAGCGATTCTTCGGCGCGATGGCGCGCCTCTTCCGCTGCCGATATGTCAATTTCCTCCGAGCGCTCGGCGGCATCTGCGAGCACTGTCACCTTGTTGTTCAACACTTCCATAAACCCACCCGCGATCACGATGCTCTGCTCGTCCTGGCCCTTCTTCACTCGAAGCTCGCCGATTTGCAGAACTGTGATGAGCGGCGCGTGGTGGGGCAGGATACCCACCTCGCCATCCACTGCGGGAGCGATCACCATATCAACGTCCTCTTCCGTGAGCACCTGGCGCTCGGCTGTCACGATCTCTAATGTAAGTGGCATGGGAAACCTCTTCGTAGCTGCTTATTGCTTACTGCTTATCCGTTCCTTCGCAAGCGAATACGCGGCGCGCATACAGGGACTTGTAATTATAACAGAAATGGGGCTGAGCCGTCCGCGACGATCTCAGCCCGCATGATATCCTCTCAGCTTTTGCCCGCCGGTCGTCGAATTACGCCGCCTGCATCTTCTGTGCCGGCTTCCACGGCCTCCTCGATGGTGCCGACCATGTAGAACGCCTGCTCGGGCAGACTATCGTGTTTGCCGTCGAGGATTTCCTTGAAGCCGCGCACTGTATCGGCGATACCTACGTACTTGCCCTTCACGCCGGTGAACGCCTCTGCCGTGAACATCGGCTGGGTGAGGAAGCGCTGGATGCGGCGGGCGCGGCCCACGGTCAGCTTGTCGTCTTCCGAAAGCTCTTCGATGCCCAGGATGGCGATGATATCCTGAAGGTCTTTGTATCGCTGCAACACCCTCTGCACGGCGCGAGCGGTGTCATAGTGGTCCTGGCCCACCACGAGCGGGCTCAGGATGCGCGAAGTGGAGGCCAGTGGGTCCACAGCGGGGAAGAGCGCCTGCGCCGCCAGCGCGCGCTCCAGGTTGATTGTCGCGTCGAGGTGGGCGAAGGTGGTGGCGGGAGCCGGATCGGTGTAGTCGTCGGCGGGCACGTAGACGGCCTGCACTGAGGTGATCGAGCCGCGCTTGGTGGAGGTGATACGCTCCTGAAGCTGGCCCATCTCGGTGGCCAGGGTCGGCTGGTATCCTACAGCGGAAGGCATGCGGCCCAGCAGCGCGGACACCTCGGAGCCTGCCTGCACGAAGCGGAAGATGTTGTCAATGAACACCAGCAGGTCCGCGCCCGTCGTATCGCGGAAGTATTCGGCCATAGTCAGGCCGGTGAGGCCCACGCGCAGGCGCGCTCCGGGCGGCTCATTCATCTGGCCGAACACCATCACGGTCTTCTCGAGCACGCCCGCCTCGTGCATTTCCTTGTAAAGCTGCGTGCCCTCGCGGGTGCGCTCGCCCACGCCGCAGAAGACGGACGAACCGCCGTGCTGCTTGGCGACATTGTTGATAAGCTCGGTGATGATAACCGTCTTGCCCACGCCGGCGCCGCCGAACACGCCTACCTTGCCCCCTTGGCGAAAGGCGCGATCAGGTCGATGACCTTGATGCCCGTCTCGAACATCTGGGCCTCGGTAGCCTGGTCCTCGAAGGAGGGAGACGGGCGGTGAATGGGGTAGTACGTGTCGGTCTCGACAGGGCCCTTCTCGTCGATGGGGTCGCCCAGCACGTTGAAGATGCGGCCCAGGGTGGCGGGACCTACCGGCACCGTTATAGGCCTGCCCGTATCGGTGGCGTCCATGCCGCGGCGCAGGCCGTCGGTGCTGGTCATCGCCACAGCGCGCACCCAGTCGTTGCCCAGGTGCTGCTGCACTTCGAGCACGATGCTGTCGCTGCCGATGCTGGCGGTAGCGAGCGTGCCTTCGGTCTTTACTTCGACCGCGTTGTATATCTCAGGCAACTGGTCGGGCGGGAACTCGATGTCCACCACCGGACCTGTAATCTGTACGATCTTTCCTGTTGCTGGCATGTTAGTGCTCCTACTGCTTACTGCTTACTTTGACGACCGTTTTTCTTTACCACCAAGACGCCAAGATCCGCCAGTGGCCGCCAAGAATTTTACGGGTTAACCACAAAGACACAAAGATCACGAAGGTTGTTGGGGGGTTACGTTTGACGCATCACGCTTCACGTTCCCGTCCAGCCAGACAAGCAACCAGGCCATAAGCTGCCCCGGCTACGAGGTCGGCTACAAGTAACACGATCATGTTCAGCCTGCCGGACGTGAGCAGGTTGAGGAAAATGAGGTCCACGGCCACCCATAGTAGCAAGCCATAGAGCAGACCGCCCAGCAACGGGTTCACCTTGAAGTTGCGAAACAAGGGCAAATAGCCTACTAATCCCATACCGAACAGCGCGAAGGCCAGCAGGGTCAGCACCAGGCCCAGAATCCACGACCCCCAATCGGTGGTACCCGTATTGAAGTTTGTCGCCCCGGTGATGATCCCACCCACGACACTTAGCGAGCTCCACCAGCTACGGTCGGGTATGATCACATCGCCCAGGGTTCCAATTACCGCAGTCACCACGCCGCCAACCAGGCCGGCACCGGCGCCCTCGATATACCTGGTAGATGTTTTCTTTGGATAGTAAACCTGGGCCATAATTCTACTGCTTACTGCTTTCTCGCTTATCGTGGTCGTAATTCGTAATTTGTCGCCAGCGTTACCCGCTGAGGGCTGCTGCGCCGCTCGATACTTCGATAATCTCGCGGGTGATGTTGGCCTGGCGCAGCTTGTTGTAGGCCAAAGTCAGATCGGAGATCATATCTTTTGCGTTCTCGGTGGCATTTCGCATGGCCACCATCTGCGCGCTCTGGTAAGAAGCTATATGCTCCAGGAGCGCCTGGTAAATCCGCACCTCGATATAGCGCGGCACGAGGGCCTCCAGTACTGCGCTTGTGCTTGGCTCGAATATATATTCGTGTATTCTTACCTGCCATCGAAGGCTCAGGGTTGTTGTCGGCGGGTAGCGCCTCTTCGCCACCAAGCTGGCTGACATCCACCGGCAACAGACGATATAATGTGGGTTTCTGGATGAGAGTGTTTACGAAGTCCGTGTAGACGAGATAAACCGCGTCGGAGCGCCCGCTGAGATATTCGTCAGTCGCCACTCGGGCGATGGGATAAATGTCCTTCAATGCGGGCCGGTCGCTCAGGCCGATAAACTCGGCGATCACGGACCGCCCGTAGCGGATCATAAAGTCGCGGCCCTTTTTGCCGACCGCCACGATATTCACAGACACTCCCGCCTCGTCGGTGATGAAGCGCAGCGCTCGCCTGATGACGTTAGTATTGAGCGCGCCGGCCAGACCCTCTATCGCCCGATACCAGGATAACTGTGACGTTCTTGATTGGGCGTGCCTTCAGCAAAGGCGGTATCTCGTCGTCCTGGTCGCCGCCTACGCGAGCGGCCAGGTTCTGCATCACCTCTGCAATCTTGTTCGCGTAGGGCCGTCCCGCGCACCACGGCCTGCTGAGCGCGCCTCATGCGAGAGGCCGCCACCATCTCCATGGCTCGTGTTATCTGCGATACGTTCTTGGCTGAGCCGATCCGGCGTCGTATTTCTCGTGTGCTTGGCATATCTTGTCCTGTTGTCAGTTGTCAGTTGTCAGTACTGTCTTACCGTGTGATGTCGGTCGTCGGTGGTCGTACGTCTACTGACTACTGACAACCGACTACCGACAACTGACAACTTGGTCTAGAAAGCTTACCGTCTTCTTGAACTGCGCGATAGCGCCTTTCAGTGCCTCTATGTTTTCGTCGCTCAGGCGCTTGTCCTTGACGATTGTGTCGAGGATTTCGGGGTGCGAGTTCTTCATGAAGTCGTGGAACTGGGTTTCCCAGTCGCGCACGTTCTCTATCTTCACGTCGTCGAGGTAGCCGTTGGTCACGGCGTACAGGATCGCTACCTGCTGGGCAACGGGCAATGGGTTGTACTGGGGCTGCTTGAGCACTTCCTGGATGCGAAGGCCGCGGTCGAGCTGCGATCTGGTGGCCTTGTCCAGGTCGGAGCCGAACTGGGCGAAGGCTGCGAGGTCGCGGAACTGGGCCATATCGAGCTTGAGGCGTCCGGCCACCTGTCGCATCGCCCGTATCTGGGCGTCCCCTCCCACACGGCTCACCGAGATACCTACGTTGATAGCGGGGCGGATACCGGCGTAGAAGAGGTCAGCTTCGAGGAATATCTGGCCGTCCGTGATAGAGATCACATTGGTCGGAATATAGGCCGACACGTCGTTGGCCTGCGTCTCGATGATAGGCAGGGCCGTCAGCGAGCCCGCCGCCCTGTGCCTCGCTCATACGGGCCGCGCGCTCCAGCAATCGCGAGTGCAGATAGAAGACGTCGCCGGGATAGGCTTCGCGTCCGGGCGGGCGGCGCAGCAGCAGCGACATCTGACGGTAAGACCAGGCGTGCTTGCTCAGGTCGTCGTAGACGATGAGTGCATCTCGGCCATCCTCCATGAAATCTTCGCCCATAGCGCAACCCGCGAAGGGCGCGAGGTATTGCAGAGCCGCAGGCTCCGACGCCGAAGCCGCAACCACGATAGTGTGCTCCATAGCGCCGTACTGGTTGAGCGTGTTCACAATCTGCGCGACCTGCGAGGACTTCTGGCCGATGGCGACGTAGATGCAGAGCAGGTCCTGGCCCTTCTGATTGATGATGGTGTCGACGGCGATGGTGCTCTTGCCTGTCTGGCGGTCGCCGATGATAAGCTCGCGCTGGCCTCGCCCGATAGGGATCATGGCGTCGATAGATTTGATGCCCGTCTGCACGGGCGTGTCGACGTTCTGGCGTAACACCACGCCCGGCGCGATGCGCTCCACGGGGCGAGTTTTCGTGTCGGGGGCAAATCGCCTTTGCCGTCAATCGGCTCGCCCAGCGCATTAACCACGCGGCCCAGCAAAGCATCACCCACCGGAACCTGTACGATGCGGCCGGTCGTGCGCACCGTGTCGCCCTCTTCGATTGAGGTGTACGGGCCGAGGAGCACCACACCGACCAACTCTTCTTCGAGGTTGAGCGCCATACCCATAACGGTGCCGCGCTCGTTGCCCTCGCCAAACTCGAACTCGACCAGCTCTGAGGCCATAACCCCCGACAATCCGTGCACACGAGCGATACCATCACCGATCTCAACGACTGTTCCCACGTTCACCGCACGCGCCGGCTGGCCGAAATTCTTTATCTCATCCTGTATGATGGAACTAATTTCTTCTGCTCGTAGAGCCATGATAACCTCCAATTTCGAATGCGGAATGTGGAATGCGGAATGCGGAATAACTTACGAACGATATACGCACCTCGAAAATGCGAAACAGGAATGGTAAAACTTACTCGCTCAAATTCCGCATTCCGCATTCCACATTCCGCATTCACATCAGCCTTTCCGCCAGTTGTGCCAGCCGGCTGGCAACGCTTGCGTCTATCAATTCATCGCCTATGCGGGTAATAATGCCGCCGAGGATGCTCGGGTCGGTGTGCAGACGAAGCTGGACCGTTTTGCCCGTTATCTTCGCAAGCTTGTCTGCCACCTCTTTTTGATGTGCGTCATCGAGCGGCACGGCTGTGGTCACATCCGCAATTACTATGCCCTTCTCGCGGTTGTACATCTCCCCGAAGATTTCGACGATCCTGGGCAGCGAAGAGAGGCGACCGCGCTGCACGAGCAGCTTGATGAAGTTGCCCATCAACGGCTGGATCTTTAACCTTCGAGACAAGATCGTCCACAACCTTGTTCTGGGCGTCACGAGTAATCTTAGGGTCCTCAAGCATAGTGAGCGTATTCGGATTACTGAAGAAGCTATCAAGCGTCTTAAGGTCGGCCAGCCACTGGTCGAGCGACCCCGAATTCTTTAGCTAAGTCGAACACGGCCTGCGCGTACCTGCGCGCCGCTGCTCCTCGTAGTGCCACAAACGTCTCCTGAATGCGGAATGTGGAATGTGGAATGCGGAATTATTCTTATCTCGATCGTCGGTCGTCCGTCGTCCATTCCGCATTCCACATTCCGAACTCCGCATTCCACTCTATCCTCGTCCGAACCCGCCTCTTGATTGTTCAGCCTCGGCAAGCGCCTGGTCCACCAGCCTGTAGTGGTCGGGCGTGTCGAGCGATTTGCCCACAACCTTGCTGGCGGCCATGATAGCGAGCCTGCCCACTTCGCGCTGCAATTCTGCCTTGGCACGTGTGGTGTCGGTCTGAATCTGCGCGTGAGCGTCGGCCAGCAGTTTCTCACGCTGCTCGCGTGCCTCAGCCTGAGCGGCGGCAATCGTGCGCTGGCTCTGCTGGTTGGCCGCGGCAAGCATCTCACGCACCTGCGCCTGCGCCTCACCGATGATCTGCTCGGCGCGCTTGGCAGCTTCCTGGTTGTCGCGCTTGATCTGCTCGGCCTGCTCCATGCTCTCGCTGATGCGATTACGCCTGTCGTCAAGCATCTTCAGTGTCGGCTTATACAGGAACCGCTGCAGTAAGTAGATCAGTATGACGAACGCGAGGAGCTGCCATATGAAGTTGCCTAACAGTATGCCAAGTTGTCCTAACATGGGTCTGTTCCTTTGCGTAGAGCAAGAAATGAGAAATGAGAAGTGAGATGTGAGAAGAGGCCTAACCGGCTAAATTCTCATTTCTCATTTCTCATTTCTCGTCTTACGAAGCAACGAAGATGAGCACGAGCGAAATCACCAGGGCGTAAATAGCTACGGCTTCAGCGAATCCGAGGCCCAGGATAGCCATTGTTCGAACGGGGCCTTCAGCATCGGGGTTGCGCCCGATAGCCTGCACGGCGCCCATTGTGCCGATACCCAGACCGATGCCAGGGCCGATACCACCAAGACCCATAGCCAGACCGGCTCCCAGCAACTTCCACGCATGTATAGTCTGATCGTTGTCAGCAGCCTGTGCCAGTATGCTCAAGAGTACGTGATTCACTTTTTTATCTCCTCCTCTACGAGTGTAATTTTGAATTCTTAATTCTGAATTTTGAATTATCCGAACTAATTCAGAACTCAGATAAAGTGTAATTTTAGATCCCTAATTCAAAATTCAGAATTAAGAATTCAAAATTACAGTTTATCGCCCTTTTATGCTTTCCTGCCCGCTGAGGACCCGGCCTATATGCTGGCCTGTCGCCTCTATCGATCCTTCGTCGGCCGCATGCTCGCCTTCTTCTCCACCCGCGTGGCCCCCGGCTACGGCTGTCGCGATGTACACCAGAGTCAATATCGAGAAAAGCAGGGCCTGTATCAGACCGAAGAAGAGTTCGAGGCCCAGGAAGATGAAGGTGCCAAAGCCGATAAATAGCGCACCTAACAGGGTATACATAACCGTCACCAGCACTTCACCCCCGAAGATGTTCCCGAAGAGACGGAAGCTAAGAGAGATCATGGGGGTAATCTGGCTGATGATATGGATCGGCGTGAGTAACGGAGGTGTGCTTAGCTCCTTTAAGTACCCGCGCACACCATGCGATAGGAAGCCCGCAGTCTGCACGATGACGACGGCGAGAATCGCCATCGCTACGGTCATGTTCAAGTCCGCGCTAGGAGGACGGAAGAACGGCACGAACTCGGTATTTGGAGCACTACAATAACCCGCAGTACCGGGGGTCGGCAGGCCGCCGCTGCGGCAACTTCAGCCGTTGCCGGCCTAACGCACTCGCCTATCGTGCCCACGCCGGGCAACAAGCCCGAATAATTTGCTATTAAGATGAAGATGAAAAGAGTGGCGATCAGTGGGAAAATCCTGCGGCCCACCCGCTTGCCGGCTGTGCCTTCGGTGATGCCGAGCAGAAGCTCCACGATCGCCTCAGCAAGGTTCTGCGCGCCCTTCGGCACGAGGCTCATCTTGCGCGTGGCGAGAATAGCAAATATAGTGATGCCCAGCACTACCAGCAGCGTCTGGAACATCGAGTTTGTGACGGTAAACGTCCCCCACGGCAGTGGTATGGCGAATATGTCTTCGGCCTTGATGCTAATTGGTGGAAGTACTGTAGGAGGCATGTGTCCTTCCCGTTGTCAGTTGTCAGTTGTCAGTTGTCGGTAGACCGGTGGGCGTCGGTCGTCGGTCGTTCTACTGACAACTGACAACTACGTCACAACAACTACCGTCCATTACTCTTCCAATTACCGGCAGGAGGTGTACCAGGGTCCTTCTTGTCTTCGTCGGTATCCTCTACTTTATATGGAGCCTTGCCGGCGGCAGGGTCTCGCCTGCGAGCCGATAGGGTCGCCAGTTGGTAGAAGAGGCCACCCGCCGCAGCCAATCCCAGGAATGTCCCCACCAGGAAGAACCAGTGGCCCCAGCCGGTCTGGGCGTCGAGCCAGGCCCCTCCACCGATAAAGACCACCATCGGACAGGCGATCGCGAACCCCAATTGGGTGGCCAGTACGAGAGCCTTGGCGAGTCCGTTATCCTGCATAATGCGCCCGCCTATCTTTTCTTGTGCCGGTCAGCTACGCATTTTCCTGGGCACAGCGGCGCATTATATCATACGCTCCGACCGTCCGGCAAGCGAGAATGCAGCCCAACCGGACTCGTTATTGCTTGCCTCACTTCGGGGTCTTTCGGCCCACTCTCTCCGGCAACATTATAGCAGCACCCGAAAAGTTTGTCAACTTTTTCACAAACTTTTCCTGTTGCAGTTTTCTACCCGAACACGCCTGCCTCCATCGTCAGAAGTGCCGGTGGGAGGCAGGCGGAGAAACGTCTAAACTGGCATCAAGGCGACGCAGTTGCAGCAGGAGTGATCCCGGTCGCCGGCGTCACAGGCGGAGACGCTTGCGCGGTCGGAGGGCTAGCTGCCTGTGGCGTTGGGGTAGTGCCCGTGCTTGTGTTTGTAGAGGAGGCCAGAGCCGCCGGAATTCGTGTTAGTGTTGGTCGTAGTTGAGGTAATAGTACCTGTGGACGGTGAAGTTGTGCCTGTAATCGGTGAGCTAGCGCCTGGCGTTGTGGATGACCCCGGCACCAGGGTCGGCTCCAGGAGTGGCGGCGAAGTAGGAGTAGGTGCCTGGGCTGAGGCGGGCGAGATTTGCGATGCTTGCTCAGCCTTGTACAACCAATCGTTGTACATCTTGGTCTTCTTGGTAGTTACCTGGTCATCCGTCAATGGCATGTGAGCATTGCGCTCCAGCACTTTGATAATGTACCAGCTACTTCCGGATTGCACAGGCTGGCTATATTCGCCGTTCTTCAGAGACCACGCGGCATTCATGACTTCCTGGGGCACCGTAGTCACGATATCGGTATCTTTAGGGAACCAACCCTGGTCACCCCCCTTACCTGGCAGGCCTTGCTGGATATTCGATATTTCGTCGGTGGACTGCTGGTTCGCCTCGGTCGCTGAAATCCGCGCCCTTGTCAAGTGCCTGGTGAATCGTGTTCGCAGCCGCCTGGGAAGTGGTTATGATCTGTTGAGCATGTATCTGCTCGACATCGGTAATGATAGTAGTCGCCATCTTCGCCGTGACCATATTCTGACGCGCTCGCGGCTCGATTATTACAGAGAGATAGTCCGACTCTGATAGGCCGGGGCAGCCGAAGCTGCAGATTCCGGTGGTGTCGTTAGTGTTGGGGTTAGGGCCGGCCTTGATAGCGCCTATGTAACTCGTATATATGGCCTGGGCCGTGGCAGATGCCCCTGGCACAGGCGGGTAGGTGGCTGTGAGGGTTGGAGTGCTGGTAGGCGTGCCTTTGGTGGGTGTCTGGGTGGGTGTCTGCGTGATCGTAGGGCTGGGCGTCACACTCGAGGTGCTGGTGAGGGTGGGGGTAGCGGTAATGGTGGGGGTTGCCGCAGTGGGGGTAATGCTGGGGGTCACACTCGATGGCGGAGCGGTAGGCGAAGGTATGAAGTCCTTCAGCGCCTCAGCTTTCAGGTCATCGTTGGTCGGGTTGATCTGGTAATCCGACGTTGACTTCTGCCGGAGCACCTCATTGTCCACCAGAGATGTAATGGTGGTCGCATCCAGCGGCGATTCGTTTTCAACGTTTTTCAGTTGTTGCTGGTAGGTGGCGAGGTCGGTGGTGCTGGTGCTGCTGGTAGCGCCGCCGGTCTGCGAGGAAAGCTGTTGCTGGATAGCTGTCTGCTCTAGCTGCTGGTAGATGTTCCAGCTCCTCAGCTTATTATAAGTAGCGCGGTTGATATTGACACCGTTTACCGTGGCCACCGTCTGATTCGGCCTGATGACGAAAGTCGAGATAACCGCAAAGGCGAGGAGCAGCACTATAAGAACCCCCAGCACCGCGCCTGCGGTGTAGAGGTTACGAATCTGCTGCTGCTCTTTTTGTGCCCGCGAAAGCTGCCCCCGTGTCAGGGGCACCGGGGCAGTCGATTGAAGCTTTTTCTTCTTAGCCATAATGTGATGGCTTCTCCCTTACTAGCGAGAATGAGGGCCGACGTAGGGCAAGAGGGCCATATGACGTGCGCGCTTGAGAGCTACGCTGAGAGCGCGCTGGTGGCGAGCGCAGGTGCCTGTCTTGCGGCGTGGCTCGATCTTGGCCCGCTCTGAGAGATATTTGCGAAGCCGGTCAATAGCCTTATAATCGATCGTCTTCACGTCATCTACGCAAAAAGCGCAAACCTTGCGCCGGGGCACATAGCGATCACGATTGCGAGGCCGGCCTCCAGGGCCGCCAAAGCGTCCGCCGCTACCGCCTCTGTCGCCGCCTCTGTCGCCGCCCGAGCCACCACGGTAGCCTCCGCCGCCACCCCCGCCGGGGCCGCGATAGCCGCCTCCACCGCCACCCCCGCCGGGGCCGCGATAGCCGCCTCCGCCTCCGCCTCCACCACCGTACGGTCGTGGGGCGCTCGGTGCTCCACCGGCTGCGGGTGCCTGCGCGCCTTCTTGCGAAGGAGCCGCGCCATTGTTGTTCACTGTATCGTTCTGGTCTGCCATTTTTCCATCCTTATTTTAGCTCACGGATCTTTCCGGACGCCCGATCACGGAGAACGTTGTCCGTCCGGCGACCCACTTTCTGTTTGCTTTTGAGTTGTCAGCAGGCTATTCGGGAGCGATTAGAAGGGGATATCGTCCACATCCATGTCGGTATCCTCATAGCTCTGGTTGCTTCCGGCCGCGCTAGGGGCGGTGCCCTGCCGCTGTGGGGCCGGGCGCTCGCTGCGGTATCCACCGCCGCCACCACCGCCGCTGTCGTCGCCGTAGCCACCTTGCTGGCGGGAGTCGAGCATTTGCATGTCGGAAGCTATAACCTCGGTCATTTGCCGTTCCTGGCCGTCCGGGGCTGTCCACTTACGGGTTTTCAGGCGACCTTCGATGTACACCTTGCTCCCCTTATGGAGATATTCATTGCAGGTCTCAGCGAGACGTTCCCAGGCTACAACTCGGAACCATTCGGTCTCCTCGGATTGCTGGCCATCGGGCGTTTTCCATGTGCGGCTGACCGCAACGGAGAACGTCGTGATGGGCTTGCCTTCCGCGTTGTACTTCATCTCCGGGTCTTTACCCAGGTTGCCAATGATCATTACCTTATTCAAGCCTCGTGCCATTTGCGGCCTCCCTGCTACACAGCTAAATACTCAAACCAATCGCTAATACACCAACAACAATGACCGGGCGCATAGACGCTCGGTCTCTCTACACTACCAGTATGTGGCGGATTACATCGTCGGATATGCGAAGCTGCTCTTCCAGGTCCCGCGTACGGGCCGTGTCAAGATTGATCTTCGAGACGAAGTAATAGCCATCCTCGTACTTTTCGATGGGATAGGCCAGCCGTCGCTTTCCCCAGGGGTTTTTTTCGCTGACTGAGCCGCCGAGATTGCTGATCATAGTATCAACTTTGTCGGTCACGCTCGTCAGTTCATCATCGGCAACATTGGGGCGGACGATGTACATCAGTTCATAATCACGCATCGCCATATAGGCACACCTCCTTTCTATGGGCTTGCGGCACACTGAAGCGTGATCCCCGGGGCGGTGTGTGTCTTCCCCGGTCAAGTGTGGCGCAGAAAGGTTATCTATCCAGCGCAAATCGAGCTTGATTCGCTCGTTATTTTTGCACTAGCAGGCATTATAACATATGGAAGGCAGGATAGCAAAAAGAGTGTGGGTTTGGTTTTATTTTATGCTCATTACAGCCACCGTCTCCAGATGATATGTCTGGGGGAACATATCAACCAGGCGAGCGGAATCGACCTTGTATGAAGTCGATAGAAGCTTGATGTCGCGAGCAAGGGTGCTTGGGTCGCACGAAACGTAGATGACCTGCGGGATTTTGCGCCGCTCTATCTCGGCCAGCAACGCGGGGTGGCAGCCGGAACGGGGTGGATCCAGTAGCACAATGTCGGGTTGCTCGGCCAGGCTGAGAGTGCGAATTAGAGCTTCGGCCTTTCCCTGCCGGAACTCCACGTTGGCAACGTCACCGACCTGGGCGTTCCAGCGCGCGCTGCTTACCGCGTTGCTGTCCACCTCGAACCCGATCACATGCTTCGCCCGCTTAGCAAACGCCAGCGCGAAAGTACCGGCCCCGGCGTGCGCATCGAGCAACAGGCCGGTCTTTTGCGGGCATATGCTCTCTCACCTCAGCGAGCAGCAATTCGGCGGCCGGCGTGTTCACCTGGAAGAAGGCGTCCGGCCCCACCCAGTAGGTGCGCCCGGCGAGCCTCTCTATCCAGGCTCCGATCGGCGCTCCATTTGCTCTAGTCGCTCGCCCGGCGCTCTTTGCCAGCGACACATCCAACAAGGTGTCGGCGATAGCATCGCTGGCCGCCGAGGACGAGGCAGGCGTCTCGCCCAAACGATTGATGGTGCCATCGTCCATCACCTCTACTACCATCAAAGCCAGCTCTTTGCCCGATTCAGAGCGCGAAAGGGCCGCAACGGCGTTGCGCACCCCACGCCTTGCCAGCAACAGCACATGATGAGCCTCGGGCCGCTCGTCGATATTGGGCCCAACGTCGGGCCGCCCGGCGGAGCTATGACGCAGAGCGCTCTCGCCGCGTCCGCGCCGAGCTTCGGATCGCCCTTCGGCTCGTGAATGCAATACCACCAGCGTTTGTCCCGTGGTCTCGCTCGAGCGTATTGCGACCTTCCAGACGCGCATAGTGCCCCGCGCTCCAACGTCCAGAGCTTCCGGCCCGAGCGCTTCCGCGAGCAGGCCGTTCACGATTGGCAGAGCGCGATTGATGCCCGCGTTCGAGATTGGGCATTCCGTGACCGGGACGACTGTGTGGCTGTCGCGCCTGAAATATCCGAGGGTATGCGTGGTAGGGTCTATCGCGAAGTGGGAGGTGTTGCGGTAATTGAAGTCATTGGGCGATGGAATTGGCGGCTTTAGGATCGCATCAGGGTCAGCTAAGCCCGCCGAGCGCTGAAGCTGGGAGCGCAATATACCATGCTTGAATGCGACCTGCCCTGCATAGACAATGTGCTGCCACTGGCAGCCGCCGCACGAGCCGAAATAGGGGCATGGCGGCGTGGTCCTCTCAGGCGCCACAGAGTGAAGATCGCTGACCACCCCGCGCATGAGGTTCTTGCTGCGTGAGGTTATCCGGACGGTGGCCTCTTCGCCTCTGATAGCGGGCCATGCAAACAGCGCCAGGCCGCTTTCCGGGTCACGACCCACGGCGTCACCGCCGTAAGCCATATCACCGAAAACCAACCGCGTCTGTTCGGGGGATTGCTGAGGGCTAGAGATGAAAATATCCCTCAAGAGGCAAGACGAACACCGCGCCGCGACCACTGCCCTGGCCATCCTGTGTGGGTGGTGCTGCCGCTACTATCGCCTTACGCGAGGGAGAAGCTAGCACGCCGCTACGCAGTAGCGCAAGCACAGGCTCGACGTCTTCGTCTTCGACACCCATCATAATAGTGGTGTTGCCCTCGCGCCGGAAGCCGCCGGTGGAGGCAAGCCTGGTAGCGCGAAAGCCGGCAGCCAGCAGAGCGTCTGTAATGCCTTCAGAAGCTTGATTGGATACAACCGCCAGTACCAACTTCATAGTATGCAGCACTCCCTGAATGCCAGGTTATCTACGCCACTTCGTGATTACCACGAAGAGCCCTTGTCGCGAGAATTGGGTTGTAGGGGCACGACGCTGACGTGCCCTCGTGGGGTTGGCGTTGTCTCTCGCCATGAGGACACGTCAGCGCCGTGCCTCTACATTTTCTTCTCACCCTGTTTCTGGACGCTTACGCCTGTCGGACCGCGTGAGATCGTTATCAACTGCCATGCAAGCAAAAAAGATGCCCGCCGCAGCATACTAATCTATGTGAGGCTGCGTGTCAAATGCAAACGAGGTGTCGCTCTGGGCATCTCCGTGTTGGGCGTCAAACTTAACCCCGGCCTCGCTCAAGGCGCTCAGGAAGGCCTGGTCGTCCGCGGGCGTGATCCCGTAGGTGTTCGTATCTGTCTCAATGATCATGATATTTCGCCATGAAGAGGTGGCGCACATCTTCAGCAGACCCGTGTCCTTCCAGACTACATTGGACAGCGCCAGGCCGGGCACATTCACAGCGGTGGCTCTCGCCACATGCGTCCTGTTGCGGTAGCCTGTGTTGATATCACGGCTATAGACGCGCTTTATGCTCGCCAGAGGAATTACATACCGGACGGGCCCGCCCACGAGCGTGAGGGTGTCGTCGGATATCTCGTAGCGCATGGTGGTCGTGGCTCGCCAGAAGAAGTATGCGAGGCCCAGCATGAAAAGCGCGAGCACACAGGCTATTATGCCATCCACTATGACCACCACTGCCGGTATGAAGCCCGAAAGCGCCACCAGGAGAAGAGCAGCAAGCAGAAAAGCCGCCGCCCCAAATATCGGCCCCCGCCATGTATGGGAAGGGCGTGGTCTGAATATGAGAGCACCCGCAGGCGTCACGCTTGCAAACATAGCGAACCTCACTTTGCCTTATCTTATCGCAAATTCGTCGCAACCATATATCGAAGTGCGCCGAGTATATCACAAGAGCGACCAGGCGGCAAAAAGCTTGACACCGGTACGCACAGTTGATATAATTAGAGGCTGTGACCAAAACATTGAGCGGAGGAATAACGGTGTACGCAATAGTCCGAACCGGAGGCCACCAGTATAGAGTAGCTCCCGGCGATATAATAAAAGTCGAGAGGCTCGAAGCGGAGCCGGGCAGCCAGGTCGAGCTTGGCGAAGTGCTGATGGTCAGCGGCGACGATGGGGTGCAGGTCGGCACTCCCACAGTCAGCGGCGCCAAAGTGATCGCCAAAGTGCTCAGGCAGGGCAAAGGCGAGAAACTGGTAGTCTTCAAGTACAAGCCCAAGAAGCGCTACCGCCGCAAAACCGGTCACCGCCAGAATATCACAATGCTGTCCATCAAAGAAATCAGCATCTGAGTCAGTTGCCAGTTGCCAGTTGCCGGTTGTCAGTAGACGACCGGTCACCGACGACGGACGACCGAAGGGAGAAATAAATGGCACATAAAAAAGGCGTAGGCTCGTCGCGCAACGGTCGCGATAGCAAGCCCAAGATGCTCGGCGTAAAATGCGGTGATGGACAGGTTGTTCGCTCCGGTGCGATTATCGTACGCCAGCGCGGAACTCGCATCCACCCCGGCACAAACGTCGGGATGGGTAAAGACCACACCCTCTTCTCGATGATCGATGGCGCGGTCAAGTTCGAACACGCCACCCAGGAGCGCAAGAGAGTCAGCGTATATACCGTGGCAGAGGCTAACGCGTAGTACGCAGTGCGTAATTGGTCGGCAAAATAGATTATTTATTAGGAATTAGTAACGGATTTACGTACTACGTACGACGCAATACGCGCTATGTACTACGAATTACCGAAGGGAAAGTATAGGAAATGAAAACAGGTATCCACCCCACATACGTTCTGGCAACCGTCACCTGCGCGTGCGGCAATAGCTGGCAGACTATGTCCACCAAGGAAGTGTTGAAGACCGACCTTTGCAGCAACTGCCACCCGTTCTTCACGGGCGAGCAGCGTATCGTTGACACAGCGGGCCAGGTAGAGCGCTTCATGCGCCGCATGGGCAACCGCACCCAGGTCACACAGCCCACCCAGTTAGCGAAGCGCGGCTCCAAGAACAAGGCCAACATCGCCCCTCCACCCCAGGAGCGCCGACCTCGCCCTGCCGATGCAGAGGCTGACACCGAAACCGCCGACCAGCCTGAGGCCGCAACTATCGAAGCCTGATCAGCAAAACACCAACGCGGTAACAAAGAAGAGTCCCCAAACAGGGACTCTTCTCTTATGTTCCCCTTCCATCCACCTGCCTGTTGTGCAGAACCAAACCCCACGACCCCACTCTTGACAATAAAGAACAGACTTTCCACAATATAATAGGTTGCATCTTATAAATGTCAGCAAAGGACATTTTCGTTCGTCCTTCGTCCTTCGGCTGGCAGCCAAGAGGTGTACAATGGGAGATTACGTGCAACGCTTCATGCAAGACCAGGGGCCGCTCGGCCCTCACCCCAAGCACTATGCGGGCGGCTGGATCGAGGTCGTCTGCGGCAGTATGTTCTCGGGCAAGACCGAAGAGCTGATCAGGCGTGTCAGACGGGCGCAGATAGCACGCCAGAACGTGCAGGTTTTCAAGCCTCAGATAGATATGCGCTATTCTTCGGGCCAGGTGGCCTCGCACAACGGCGCGCTCTACTCTGCCGTCCCTGTCGCCAACTCCTCCGAGATCGAGCCCCTCATCAAACCCGGCACGACAGTGGTGGCCATCGATGAAGGCCAGTTCTTCGACAACGGGCTGGTCGAGCTGGCCCAGAAGCTGGCCAAGAACGGCTTCCGCGTGATTATCGCCGGCCTTGATACCAATTTCAGAGGTGAGCCCTTCGGCCCGATGCCCATGCTCATGGCAGAGGCCGAGATGGTGGACAAGCTACAGGCCATCTGCGTTGTGTGCGGAGCGCCCGCAAGCCGAACGCAACGGATGATCGACGGCCAGCCGGCAGACTACGACGACCCTACGATCCTGGTAGGGGCCAAAGAGAACTACGAAGCGCGCTGCCGGCACTGCCACGAAGTGCCTCACGCCGCGGCGGGCAAAACCCCCGTCGCAAGCCACTCAGATGCGCCTCATCGAAAACGGCAACGGCAACGGCAACGGCAACGGTAATGGCAACGACACACGACCACGACCACGACCAAGAAGAGATCAGGCCCAAGATGGCGCACCTGTAGAATGATACCCACAACACCAACCGAGAACCAGACTCGGACCTTCAGCTACAATCCCTCCGAATTCACGCTTGACCACACGCTCGCCTCTGGCCAGGCCTTCCGCTGGAAGCGCCGCGCGGATGGCTGGTGGATCGGGGTCGTAGGGCGCACAGTGGTGGGGGTGAGACAAGGCGGCGATCTCTTTTCCTGGTGGACCTACCCTGAGTCGGGCGGTGAAGACCTCATCCGCGATTACTTCCAACTCGACGTCGACATGGGAGAGGTCGTGCGCCGCGTCTCCGAAGCCGACCGGGCGGCAGGCGAAGCCGCGGCGCGATGGTCTGGGCTGCGTCTTCTACGGCAGGACCCGGAGGAAGCAATCCTCTCCTTCGTCTGCTCCACCGCCAACAGCGTCCCGCGTATCGCCCATTCGATCGGTGAGTTCAGCCGCCACTTCGGCGAGCCTCTTGGCGACCTGGATGGCTCGCAGCACTATACATTTCCGAGCGCAGTTACCCTGGCGGAAGTCAACTCCGACCATCTGACCAGGGTGTCGTCCCTCGGCTTTAGGGGGAGAAACCTGGTGAAGGTAGCAACGCAGATTGCCGGTCGTGGACCAGGCTGGGCAATGTCGCTGCGCGATTTACCTTACCGGGAAGCTCACACTGAGATGGTAAAATTGAACGGCATCGGGGCAAAGATCGCAGATTGTGTCTGCCTGTTCGCGCTCGATAAAACGGAAGCCGTGCCTGTAGACACCCACGTCTGGCAGCTTGCCAAAGACCTCTACTTCCCCGACTGGCCCGAAAAGAAGAGCCTTACCGAAACCGCCTACAACCAGGTGGCCGGCGCATTCCGCGACCGGTTTGGAGAATTGGCCGGATACGCGCAGAATTTCCTCTTTTACGACCACTTTTCCAACCATTGGGGCGGCACAAGTCCTCTGCTCAAAGCCAAGTAGCCAATGAGCCAAGCTACGGCCCTACTGATTCGCCGTTACGAGCCTCGGGATCACGATGCGACCTGGAACCTTCATAACGAAGCCCTCTGGAAGGTAGGCGCGCACGCAGGCAATGGCACATGGGACGACGATCTGCATAAGATAGAAGAGATCTACTTGAACAATGATGGAGAGTTCCTGGTGGGCCTTCTTGACGGAAAAATCGTGGCGATGGGCGCGATCAAGCGCCTTACGAATCAAAAAGCCGAAGTGAAGCGGATGCGCGTCCACCCGGATTACCAGAGGAAAGGCTTCGGCCAGCAAATCCTCACTGCCCTGGAGGCCCGCGCAAAGGAGCTAGGCTACAGCACCCTAGCCCTTGATACAGCGGTAGTCCAGACAGCCGCGCAGCAGCTCTACCTCAAGAATGGCTTCCACGAAACAGGCCGCACCGTGCTTGCGGGCTTCGACGCGCTACTCTTTGAAAAGGAAATAGCCTGATCGTCGCTACGGCTCTACCTTCATAGCCTTGCCATAGACGCAATTCGCGCCTACCCACCCGTTTACGCCACCGCGATTATTGCCGATCAGGAAGCGATCGCCGTTTACAGCTTTTATCAAGTGCAGATAAACATTTCCGTGCACGCGAACAAGCACGATGTCGCCCACAGCCAGATCCTCCGACTTGCAGGGCTCTAGCGTTACGAGGTCACCGTCATTTACTTTACCCTTCATCGAATGACCGTGAGGGCGCACTTTTGCCTCCTCACCCCGCTGCAATAACTCTATTGCATACTTCGCCCAACTCATAGCGCCTCTTTCCCTCCCTTCACACGCCTAGTGGTCTGCTCTTCGCCAATCCCACCCTTCTTGGGTACCCAGGCGGCGTCGCTTTCACCTTCTTTATTGTCACGACAAACCGCTCTTCCTCTTCACCCGGCAGCACAAAGCGATGCATGTGAGGCCCACTTCCGCCCAATATCTTGCTCGCTTTCTCCGCCTCTTCGATCTCCTGGGATATGTCTCCCTTCTTGGGGGCGGCTAACCAGCCTCCTATTCTCGCGAGGGGCAGGCAGTATTCGCATAGCACCGGGAGGGATGCTACCGCTCGCGCGGTTACGACGTTGTATCTCTCGCGGTGCGCTTTGTTTTGCCCCATCTCCTCGGCGCGAGCCGTAACAACTTCGACGTTCGAAAGGCCTAAAACACCTGTAAGCTCTTTCAAGAAGGCAGTCTTCTTGCCTGTAAGAGTCGGCCAGCACCGTTTTCATCCCAGGCCATAGTATTTTCAGCGGCACCCCAGGGAAACCCGCCCCCGTCCCAATGTCGAGCAAGCTGAAGCCGGGAGGAGGCTCGGATGCGCCTATTTCGGCGACCAAAGCAGCCCCCACCGTCAGGCTATCCAGGAAGTGCCGCACCTGCACTCCCTCAAGGTCGGTGATAGACGTCAGATTGATACGGCTGTTCCAATCGACCATCGTAGCATAGTAGAGGCTGAATTGCTCGATTTGCCTGGGCGTGAGATTGAAGCCGAGCTTGCGCGCTCCTTCGACCAGAATTGGTAGCTTATCCAACCTTCTTCACCGGCTCAAGCCTATTCCTAAATGGGTCGTGCACGTAAAAGCCTCCGGCTACCTGGACGTAATTGAGACCAAGGATTGTCAGCTATATCTGCCGCAAAACGCGGGTTTTGAGCGTGCCATTCGTCTTTGACCTCAGGCTTAATACGTTATCTTTCCTGGATGTGAGTCAGGCAAATTCCACAGGCAAGTCGGATGTGAGGTCCAGACGAAACGGATGGCTGTTGCCTCCGTCCAGGGTCGCCACATTGAGCTGAATCTCGCCCTCAGCTGAAGTGCGCCATAACGACAGATCGTACCTCTCACCCCACACCGACAGGTTCTTCACCTGCGCGCTCTGCCAGCCCGTGGGCAACTGCGGTCTTACCAGCACCACGCCTCGATCAGGGTCGGGCAGCAGGCGAAACCAGCCCTGGACCGCCAACCAGTTGTAGGCGGCGCTCGACCATAGCTGTAAGAAGCAGGGCTTGTAGCCGCCTCGCATGAACTCGAACTCAGGTATGGCCCAGGGCATACCCCTGTCGCACAGCTCCGCGATGCGCTGGAGGTACCAAAGGCCACGATCCGGCCTGGAGTACTGGAACTCCGCGAGCGCTACAATCGCATTTCCCACAGGCATCACGAATTCGTTCGTGCCGGGATGGATCAGCCCGCGTGGCCCTGTGTGCTCGGGCCCCTCTACTTTGCCGAATAGAGACGTAATGCGTGAAGCGTCCTTCGCGTTCGAGCCGTCGAGCACGCCCATCTCCATCATCACGTAGCTCTCCGCCGGTTCCTCGGGCCATACCGATAGGTCCTGCTCGATTCGCCACACGTACTCAGCGCGATCCGCCACCCAGAAATGCTTATCTATGCTCGCGCGCACCTTCAAGCGGACTTCCTCGCAGCGGGCTACCGTCTCAGGATCGCTCACCGAAGCGGCCAGGTAAGCCAACGATCTAAGCCCCTGGTGCAACGCAGCAGCTACGTCCAGCTTCCTGCCACGGCCCGCACTCCTCAATTCCAACTGCCCAGGGCCGTCGGGAAGATAGGTGTGCTCGGGGTCGCATTCGCCCAGCAAATAGTCGAATATACCCTCTTTGCATACCCCGTACATCTCATCGAGAAAGGCTCTGTCACCCGTCCACCGGTAGGCACGCTCGACCGACGTCACAAACTGGGCGGTCTCAATTGAGTTGCCCGGATTGAACAGCTTTCCTGTCTGAGTGATCTCGTGCGGAATACGCCCTCCCTGACCGCGGGCGATATTGGCGAGCAGCCGCAAGTTTGCTAGTGCAGCTTCAGCCTGCCCCGCCATAATGAGTCCGCTAACGCTGTAATAGGTATCGCACCCGAAGAACCACGCGAAGCTCGGAAGTCCGGCAACTGCGCCCCTGGCCACACCTGGCATCTCCAGGGTAAGGGTGTCCATGCATAGATTCTGAAGGGAATAGGCGCGGTCCATACCCGGTTCCGGTGTCTCGAGCTTTGACGCCGCGCCAATTAGTCGCTCCTGTCCGGCGATCTTCGTGCGCAGCAGGGTATCATGCTCCGCAAGCAATCGAGTTACCTTTTGGCGTGCGCCGGAAGGGCCCTCCCTCCCTCCCGCCAGCGCGAAGCGCATTAATTGGCTCTCTCCAGGTTGGATAGTCAATTCGTAATCGAGCCTGCCCGAAATACCGGCGCCTTGCAGGGCGGCCGGATCAGGAAGGATGCCGCCGCGCTTCACCCCCTCCTCACCCTGCAAAGAGCCTGTCCGTTCAGGTCCCCATATATCCCGGCCGATGCCGTGGCTGCACGGTACCTGATCAGATAGCATAGCACCACTCCACGAGGGGTTACCGCTATCCCACGCCACGATGCCGCCCCGTCGTCCTTCGTCCTCGGCCACAAACTTTGCTTCGTCGGGCCGGTCGGGCCAAAATGCGTACCACGCGCCCTGTATATCCCACCGCACAAGCCAGCTGAGCGTCAGTTGAAGGGTAATATTCGACCTATTCTGCAGCGTCACGTCGAGTAGCACGCCGGTCTCATGATCCGGGATGAAAATGCGCTGTGTGGCCAAGATAGTGTGCTGCCCAGAGGGCGCTCCACCGCCCATGCCACCCAACTGCAACAGAAACTCGCGCTCTACCTGCCCTGGCTGCATTCTAACGCTCTTGCACGCGGGCCCATACATCCAATGGATTTCCTGCTCTTCCTCTGCGCGCCGGCGACAGGCCGAACCAGAAGCCATCGGCCAGCTTGACCGGCGGCGCCCACACTCCGCCCATCTCGCCGGGCAGATGGTGGCCCAGATCGGGAAACCCGCCGTCCAGCGAGCCTATGAGATAGCAGCGCCGGCCGGTTACGGCAAATAGCCTCTGCAGGTCGGACGTTACCTCTTCGTCAAAAAGGGGCATAGGGCCTATCTACCCTGGCCAGGCTCGCGGCCGGCTAATTTCATGCCTATTTCGCCTCGATCAGATTAGGCGTGTCGCGCAAATCACCAAGATTGACAGCGCCAATAGAAAACATAGCGATACGAAGCTGCTCCCGTATCACTTCGCCCAGACTCGACCGTATCCTCAGCCGACATAGCCGCAGCCTTGAGGAAGGGACGCGCCATCCCGGCAAGGTCAGCGCCCAAGCGCAAGCGCCTTCGCCACGTCGATGCCGTTGCGCACCCCACCGCTGGCGAAAAGTCGGCCCCCTTCCGGTATGCCGGCATCGCGTACAATCGTCACACTTTCCGTGGTCGGTATGCCCCAGCCCGCGAAGGCTTCGGCCACCAGCCGTCCCTTCTCGGTTGGTATCCGGTGTAGCTCTACCTGGCTCCAGGAGGTGCCTCCCGCCCCCGCCACGTCTATCGCTGATACGCCCGCGTCCCAGAGCAGCCGCGCTGTGCGCCCCGAAATGCCCCAGCCTACCTCCTTGGCGATCACGGGCACGCCTACCGCTTTACATACTGCCTCGATCTTGAGGGCCAACCCTGCGAAATTGGTATCGCCTTCCGGCTGAACAGCTTCCTGCAAAGCATTCAAATGCAGAATTAGCGCGTCCGCCTCGATCATGTCAACCGCCCGGCGGCATTCGTCCACCCCGTAGGAATAGTTGAGCTGCACAGCGCCCACGTTGGCGAAGAGAGGGATATCGGGCGCGAGCTTCCGCACCTGGTAGGTGGACGCAAGCTCCGGATTCTCCAGGGCAGCCCGCTGCGAGCCCACGCCCATCGCCAGCCCAAGCTCCTGCGCCGCCATCGCCAGGTTCCGGTTGATCTCGCCCGCCCGCTGGGCACCTCCCGTCATCGACGAGATGAGCAAAGGCATCTTCATCCGCCTGCCCCAAAGCTCAAGCGAAGTATCGACCTCTCGCAGATTGATCTCCGGCAGCGCCTGGTGCACGAAGCGATATCGCTCGAAGCCCGAGCTTATGCCCCTGCCCGAAACGTCCTCTTCCAGGCAGATGCGTATGTGGTCGCCTTTGCGGCTCTCAGTATTCATAATGCAAGTGCGCTTTCAGCTATCTATTTGACCACTTCCAGCACAAACAACAACTCCTGCCCCGGTATTATATAGGCAAGATGCTCCTCGTAAAAGCCGAGGAAGCGATTGATAAGCCTCATCAGAAACCTGTTGAACGGTGTGTGAGGCTGCATATCCATACGGCCAACCAGCTTGCGGAACCTGACGGTCGAGTAGTCGTAGCGCTCGAATGGCGTGCCAATGCACAGATAATCGAAGCTGCGCGAAGAGAAGGCGTGGATATGTGTGGGGTCGGTATTGAAGTTGAGGCTGCTGAAGTGGGGCACCCGCACGATAACGCGCCCGCCCGGCGCGGTCACACGGTGCAATTCCTCCATCACCGAGATCACCTCGCGAAGGTGCTCGATGACGTGCTCGCACACCACCAGATCGAACTCGCTATCGGCGAAAGGGTAAGGGAAATCGTTGAGGTCCCACACCACGTTGGGGTTGTGGCGAGGATTTATGTCGAGCGTGACCGCGCCAACAATCTTCTTTCGCCCCGCACCGATATGGAGCGTCTTGTAGTTTAGTGAAGGATTTGTGGTTGCATTTTCGCGCCTGGCCAATCCCGTAACCCGCGTTGTTCGCATCGACTGCCTCCATAACTCACGTTACGCAGGAGCAATGCAGAGCCACCCAGGTTCAGAGGAAGAGCGCCACCTTGACTTTGTCATTCTTCGCTTCACTCAGAATGACAGGGCATAGTTGATTCGCCATCCTCAAACCGACACTGCTGATCCACCGATCTGCTCAACATGAGTCCATAAGTAAAAGCACGAAGATCGTTGCCAGGTCCTCGTGCTTTTATATTGTCTGCTTCTTGTCCTATCTGAGACCGAGTGCTAATCGCGTCGTGCCTTCGCAGGCAGTACGTCGCTCGGTGAGAATAGCTCGGGGAAATGGGCCTTCGTTTCGCGCACGATGCCTTCCGCCGACATATTGAAGCGGTCGCGCCACATAGCCTGGGGGCCGTGGTCCACAAACTCGTCGGGCAGGGCGATGCAGCGGATATTCGGCTCTACCAGATCATCGTGCTTGTGGAAAAACTCCAGTATAGCGTCGCCAAAACCGCCGGGCAATGCGCCTTCCTCAACAGTGAGAATTCGGGTGAAGTTCGCGCCGAGGTTCGCCATTAGCTCCTCATCGATTGGCTTGGCGAAGCGAGCGTTGATAACCGCCGCCTCGATACCCAGCTCGGCAAGCATCCCGGCTGCAGCCACAGCCGGCATCACAGGTTGGCCGTAAGCCACTATCGCAAGGTCGCTGCCTTTGCGCAACACCTCGGCCTTGCCTATAGGTAGAGCCTTCAGCTCATCGTCGATCGTCACACCGTAGCCGTTGCCGCGAGGATAGCGGAAGGCGATAGGCCCGTTGTGCTGCACGGCAGTGTAGACCATATGCCGCAATTCATTCTCGTCCTTCGGGGCCATCAGCACCATATTCGGGATGGGCCGAAGATACGAGATGTCGTACGCGCCCTGATGCGTTCTGCCGTCGTCGCCCACCACGCCACCCCGGTCCATAGCGAACACCACCGGCAGATTTTGTATGCAAACATCGTGGATCACCTGGTCGTAGGCGCGCTGCAGGAAGGTTGAATAGATGGCCACCACAGGCTTGATGCCCTCGCAAGCCAGTCCGGCCGCGAACGTCACAGCGTGCTGCTCGGCGATTCCTACATCGAAGCACCTATCCGGGAAGACCTCCGCGAACTTATTGAGCGAAGTGCCATCGGGCATAGCCGCGGTGATCGCGACCACCCGCTTGTCCTTCTTCCCTATCTCGATGAGCGCCTGCGCAAAGACGTCCTGGTACTTGGGAGCGGTCGGCTTGGGCGCGCCGGGCTTGCTCGGAGGCGCTACAGCGTGCCACTTCACGGCGTCTTCCTCGGCCACATCGTGCCCTTTGCCCTTTACCGTGATGACGTGCACGAACACCGGCTTCTTGCACTGCTTGGCCGCCTCCAGCACGCTCACAAGCATTCGAACGTCGTGCCCATCCACCGGGCCAAGATAGATGAAGCCTAGCTCTTCCCAGATCATGGTGGGGACCATGAATTCCTTGAGCGAGTCTTTGGCATGCTTGCCGAAATCGAGGATGCGCCCGCCGAACGGGATATGTGCCAGGATGTTCTCCATAGCGTCTTTGGCGCTTTCGTAGCGTGGATCGGTACGCACCCCGTAGAGATATTTAGAGAGCGCGCCAACGTTTGGCGCGATCGACATCTCGTTGTCGTTCAGGATCACAATAAAAGGCTTATCTGAGTTGCCCGCGTTATTGAGCGCCTCGTAAGCCATACCACCCGTCATCGCGCCATCACCGATGATCGCGACCACGTTGTTGTGCTCGCCCTTCAGATCGCGGGCCACAGCCATGCCATAGGCAGCGGAGATAGAGGTGGAAGCGTGGCCCGCGCCGAATGCATCGTGCACGCTTTCGTCCCTGGAGAGGAAGCCGCTGAGGCCGCCGAGCTGGCGGATGGTCTGGAACCTATCGCGCCGCCCGGTGAGGAGCTTGTGGGGGTAAGCCTGGTGTCCAACGTCCCAGACCAGCTTGTCCTGCGGTGACTTGAAGCAATAGTGGAGAGCTACCGTCAGCTCGACGGTGCCCAGGTTGGACGCATAATGCCCGCCGACCGAGTTGATAGTGGAGATGATCTCCTCGCGGACTTCCTCAGAGAGCTTCTCCAGCTCGTCCATCGTGAGATCGTGAACGTCGGCAGGGCCGTTGATAGTATCGAGAATTCGTGTCATATATTCCTTCGATGGTCCGGTCCAAGAACGAAAAATAAGGCTGAGAGGCTGGTGCGCCTGCTATATCACCCATTAGTATACGCTTTCAACCGCCAAATAGACTGAAGCCAAGCGTAACTTGCACCAGAAATGATCCGGACCCATAAATATAACGAAAAGAGGTCGGGCTTGTTACCTCCTTGTACCAAACTTAGCTAATTATATCACAATCTGATGACGAGGTTGAAGCACACGGGTGCGGAATCCAGGGACGAAGGACGAAGGACGAGGACAGCTCCTTTCGTCCTTCGTCCTTCGTCCGTCAAAAAGAAAGCGCCTGGCTTCCTGTCGTACCCGGCATGGACGGGAGCACCACGTGGAAGGTCGCTCCCTGTCCGGGCGGAGAAGTTGCGCTGATCATTCCGCCGTGCGCCTCCACTATCCCCTTGGCGATAGCAAGCCCCAAACCGGCGCCTGGCCCCGTTTCTTGCCTATCGCGAGTGCGTGCCGGTTCGCCTCTGTAGAAGCGATCGAATACGTGTGGTAAATCGCTGCCCCGTATACCCTCGCCGCTGTCGGCCACCGTCAGCTCCACTTTGTCGGTCGCGCCGCGCACGGTCAGGGTGATCGTGCCGTCAGCAGGTGTGTGCCTGATTGCGTTCTGGATGAGGTTATACAGCACACGCTGCATCCTGGGCGCGTCGAGTGGCACTCGCGGTGGCGCGCCCTCCACGTTCCCTTGTAGGCGCACGTTCTTCCTGTCAGCTTGCGCTCTCATGCTCTCCAGGGCATCCGAAACCAGGTCTTCCAACGAGGTAGGCTCAAGGTGCAGCCGCAAAGCGCCCGCGTCAATCTGCGATAGCTCGAACAGGTCGTCGATGAGGGCCGTGAGGTGCTGTGTCTCGGTCTGGATTGTGTGCAGGTAGCGCGATACCGTGTCGGGGTCCGTTACGACGCCGTCGTTCAGCGCCTCCACCATGGCGCGCACGCTGGCAAGAGGCGTTCGCAGGTCGTGCGATACAGCGGCGATCAGGTCGCGCCTCGAAGCCTCCAGCCGCCCTCGCTGCTCCTGTGCCGTCTCCAGCCGCGACACCATCGAGTTGAACTCGGTGCCCAGCTTGCCGATTTCGTCCGCCGAATTGACATTGACCCGTGCCGTCAGGTCGCCCTCCGCCACCTGCTTCGATACCGCCAGCAATTCGCGCAACCGCGACACCATACTCTGCGCCAGGAAAACCGCGAAAAAGAGCGAAATTACCGACGAGAAAACAAGCAGGATAGTGAGCAAAGGCAGGTCATGCTCCTTAGAGAGGAACATATTAGCCGCCGTATAGATGACATTGATGCCAACGATAGCCACGCCGACCAGGTAGACCAGGGCCATAGTGATCGTCAGCGAAGGCAATCGCGTGCCCAGCCCAAGCCTGAACCCAATCGCCCCCAGCAAAATCGAAAGCCCGCCCGATACAAGTAAGAAGAGCGTCAGATCCTGCAAGTCCTTAGCGGGCGTGCCCACCATCACGAAAGCGAATACCAGCGCCGCCGCCACCGCAACCACCACCCCAAGCACCGCCCAACCAACCAGCCGCATTGCGGATTGTGGATTGCGGTTTGCAGATGGCTCCGTTTTAGCCTTGAGATTGTCGATTTTGGATTGTTGCATGTTAGTCAGGGGAGCGTGAAACGTAAAACGTGAGACGGAACCGCCAAGACGCCAAGTTCCGCCAAGGTTCGCCAAGGTTTTTGAGGTTAAACTATTAAACCTCTGTGGTATCTCGCGCTCTCTACGATTTAAATTCCATGGAAGTCTTCGTGAACTTTGTGCTCTTCGTGATCTTCGTGATTCAAACAATAAAAACCTTTGTGCTCTTGGTGTCTTGGTGGTTCAAACCATAGAAACCTTGGCGACCTTGGCGGATCTTGGCGTCTTGGCGGTAAAGGAAAAGGTCGCCGTCGTCACGATCCGCACTTCGTTCACTTCTCAAACTTATAGCCAACGCCCCACACGGTCTTGACGTAGCGGGGGCGCATGGGGTCGGGTTCTATCTTTTCGCGGAGACGGCGCACATGGACGGTGACGGTGGAGGTGTCGCCATAGTACGAATAATCCCATACCTGGTCGAGAAGCTGTGTGCGGGTGAAGACCTCTTGTGGGTGGCTCGCCAGGAAATAGAGGAGGTCGAACTCCTTGGCGGTCAGGTCCACTGGGCCGTTATCGGTCTCTACCAGGCGCGTTTTGGGGTTGATTTTGAGGCCGGAAAAGCGCAGGCTTGTTCCAGCACCGGGCTCAGGGGCAGACGAGACCGTCGAGCGGCGCAGCACAGCTTTGATTCGGGCTACAAGCTCGCGGGGGCTGAACGGCTTGGTCAGGTAATCGTCAGCGCCGATGCCGAGGCCCACGAGCTTGTCCGTTTCGTCACCACGCGCGGTCAGCATGATAATCGGCACGTTCGAGTTGGCGCGCACTCTCCGGCATACTTCCAGCCCGTCAATCCGAGGAAGCATCACATCCAGCACGATCAGGTCGGGATTGCTTTCGGCCACGCGCTTCAACGCCTGCTCGCCATCGAAGGCCGTCACGACGTTGAAAAGCTCGCGCTTCAGATAGGCGCTCACCACTTCGACGATGTTAGGCTCGTCGTCCACGACCAGTACGGTCAGATTGCCGGCATCCAATACTTTTTCCTCTTGCGGCACTGTCCAGGGCGGCCTCGTCATCGGTCTGACGGCTGCCCCCGTGGCGGCTGTTATTGTGGCATATCCACTGTTACCAATAAATTGCCGGTCCATTATAGCACCTCGCTGCGTTACCTTATGACCAAAGTGTAACGGCGTGTGCTAACCTGCAGATAAAGGATATTACAGGTCTATTACAGGTTGGGGTTCTGTCCTTCTTCCACGACCTTCTTCAAGCTCGCCAACATCCCTTCCCACATCTTTTGGGAGTGGTCGACCTCGGCTTCGGTGGAGTTATTATCCTGGGATAAGGTGACGAGAGTCGTGTCGCCCTTCTCGGATAGCTCGTAAGTCAGTGTATGGTAATTCTCCGGAACGTCTGCCGCACCGGATAGAGGGCTGAAATGGGTGTACTGAAGCCTTCGTTGAGGCTCGATATCGAGTATTACACCTTTGTCCTCGTATGGTTTTCCTTGCCAGTTACCTTTCCAAACAATAGGACTGCCTTTTTTCCACTCAGAGACAGCTTCGGTACCGAACATGAACTTCTTGATTTCCTCAGGGTTAGTAAGCGCGTCCCATACCCTGGCAACAGGCGCGTCGATAGTCGTCGATGCTTTGGCGATGAGCCCTTTGCTGGTCATAATTGGTCTCCTTTTGTCTATGGATGGTGCGGCTACATGTGCACCGGCACCACATGGCGGATGAATCCGCGTGCTAATGATACAAAGTCCGCCTGCGCGGACTACCTGGCCCTATGATCACGCATAGGTAGCTAGCAATTACCTTGCCCAAGGATAGTCCGCACAGGCGGACTTTGTATCATTAGCACGCAGTTTTAACGGCGATGCCCTACCTGCTTGCTCACGGGTGCCTCAATGTCTCGCCTGTCGTAAGGAAATGGCTTATATGCCTGCTGCCATTCAGCCATCATATTATGATAATATTCCTCGGTGAAATGCGCTATATGCCGCTCCCCTTTCTCTGACAGGGCAGTGAACGCGTACGTCACCTGAACGTGTGAGCCGTCTCCAAGGGCGCTCACCTGGATCGCTATGACCCCCAGCCTGTCATCGTGGCGGAACGTAACGTATTCAACTCGACCAATCTCCGGATCGTAGCGGCTTACTACCCACACGGCCTCGTCCCCATGGTGAGTCGTCTTGAACACCGCTCCCTCTTCTGCGCTGATTCGCGACGGGTCCACCGGCTCGGGTTGCCAGCCCCATGCCCAATCTCTTTCCCGGTCGGGTCCAAATAGCGGGAATACCTGCTCCACAGGAGCGGCCAGGTCGAAGGATGCCACCCGTACTACTCTCGCCGTATCGTGTGAGGAGTCCATCTTGATCCTCTCTCATAGTCGAACACCAAAATAAATCGGCCCCGGCAGCGCCGAGGGCCATTCTGCTCAGACAAACAGAAAACCCAGACAATCCTTGCGGACCATCCGGGCTTCTGTTCCTTCGACGTTTCAGGCGAACCTGCAACCTCGAAGTAACCTGAGTATAGCCTCTTTGCGCACCACCGTCAACGTGCGAATCACGGAGTTTTCCACATCCCTATAAAAGCTGGAAGGGACGCTTACTGTATCAGCAGAGCCATCAGCGCCTTCTGCACATGGAGGCGGTTTTCGGCCTCCTCGAACGCTACAGATGTAGGGCCATCCATCGCATCGTCGGTGATTTCCTGGCCGCGATGCGCCGGGAGGCAATGCATGACCAGCGGGTTGCTCCCTGCCATCTCCAGCAGATGGCTGTTCACCTGGAACGGCTTGAAAATCCGTGCGCGCTGCTCGGCCTCGGCCTCCTGCCCCATGCTCGCCCACACGTCGGTATATATTACATCAGCGCCCTTCACATCCTGTGGATCGTCGGAAAATTGCAGCTTTGCACCCGACCGCGCCGCATCAGCACGCGCAGTCTGAACATAGTGTGACTTCACCTCGTAGCCGCTTGGACTGATCAGCGTGCAGTTCATGCCCACCTTTGCCGACGCGAGAAGTAACGATGCTGCAACATTATTACCGTCACCAATATAAGTGAGGTTGACCCCTTCCACACGGCGCTTTTTCTCGTAAATCGTAAATAGATCGCCCAACGCCTGGCATGGGTGTTCCTCGTCGGATAAGCCGTTTATCACCGGCACGCCGGCGTAATCGGCCAGGGTCACTACGTCATTGTGAGCGAACACTCGCGCCATAATGCCGTCCACCATCCGCCCCAGCACACGCGCCACGTCCGGCACGCTCTCTCGCTTGCCGAGCTGGATATGATCAGGCCCCAGGTATAGCGCGTGGCCCCCGAGTTGTGACATCCCTGTTTCGAAGCTCACCTGCGTCCGTAGCGACGGCTTCTGGAAGATCATGGCAAGCTGCTTGCCCTCCAGAACGCGATGTGGCTCGCCTACCTTCTGCTTCATCTTCAGTTGCGCCGCCAGCTCCCATACAGTCCAGATCTCCTCGGTCGTGAAATCCGCTATTGAAACAAAGCTCCTACCCTTCATGCTAACGGCCATTTCTGCGCTCCTTTTAGTAACAAGAATAGAGACGAACGAAGAGACGGTATTCTTCACCGCCAAGACGCCAAGGATTCTTATTGTTTTATCACGAAGATCACGAAGATCACGAAGATCACGAAGGGCACGAAGGATATTATAGGTTTGAATCACAGAGATCACAGAGACCACAGAGGATTTTATGGTTAAACAATAAAAACTTGGCGACCTTGGCGGCTCTTGGCGTCTTGGCGGTTCCGTCACGTTTCACGTTTTACGTTTTACGTTTCACCCCTTCATCGGGAACCACGTGCGTGCCGCTCTCGCCTTCGAGGGCGGCCAGGGCGCTGTGCAGATGGGTGATTATCGCTTCTTTGCCGCCTGCCTCTATAAAGCTGACGGCCGCACGCACTTTCGGGCCCATACTGCCCGCGGCGAAATGCCCTTCGCTCATGTAACCCTTCATTTCGGTGACGCCCACACAGTCTAACGCCCGTTGGTCGGGCTTGCGATAGTTGATGGTGACGCGCTCGATATCGGTAAGGATTAGCAGGCGGTCAGCATCGAGCCGTTGAGCTATAAGAGATGCGCCCATATCCTTGTCGATCACCGCCTCCACTCCGTGCAATAGACCTTCGCTGTCGCGCACCACCGGGATACCGCCTCCGCCTGCGCAGATCACCAACGCGCCGCTGTTCACCAGCGTTCTTATCGCGTATATCTCGGCCACGGCTGCCGGCTGCGGCGACGGCACCACGCGCCTGTATCCCCTTCCACTGTCCTCGATCATCGTGTAACCCTTTTCGCGTAATTCCGCCGCCTTCTCTTGAGTATAAAAAGGGCCGATCGGCTTGGTGGGGTTGCTGAAAGCAGGATCATTGGGGTCAACTACCATCTGCGTCACTACAGTCGCAACGGGCCAGGGCCTGCCGCGCTTGCGTAGCTCGTTCTGAAGGCACTGCTGCATCATGTAACCCAACTGCCCCTGGCTCATCGCCCCCGCCACGTCCATGGGCATCGCCGGTATGCCTTCTGCGGCCTCTGCTGCGGCTTGCTGGAGGAGTATGGTACCCACCTGCGGCCCGTTGCCATGCGTCAACACCACACGATAGCCCCGGTCGGCAAGCTCAGCTACCGAGGCCATCGCCCGCCCGACGTTGGCGAACTGCCCGGCAGCGCTCCCCTTTTCGCCCGACTGCTGGATAGCGTTGCCCCCCAATGCCACCACCAGCGTCTCTATATAGACTCGTTCCTGCGTGCCACTCTGATCGGACAACACTGTCCCCCTGTACTAATTGCGGATTGCGGATTATGTTACCGGTGTCCGTATTGATGAATAAGCTACTTTACCGAAAGGAAGGGCAGCCGGGTCCGGCTACCCCCGATTTCTGACACCATGATTACAACGATTATAACAGCTTTACCGATTATTACACTTTTATTACGTTAACAGTCGATAGGATAGACAAACCTCGATACATGCAGTACACTCAATTCATAAGCATCTGGCAACGAACAAACGGCCGGCAATCCCTTCTCCAATAGTTCATGGCCCTGAACCTGACACTTGTTTTCACAAGTTACTTCGGGCCGCCCGGCGAACGACAATACGGAGGCACAATAATGGTAACTGAACAGGTACGCCGCAGTTCTATCCCCGGCGGTGTTGGAGCGGGGGTGGGCGCTGCGATTGCCATGATGCTGGTGATGGCGCTCTTTCGCTTCACCACCAACACCATCTCTATTCCTGAGCTCATGGAAAACAGCCTGACCCACCTCACCGGCGGGCAAATCGAGGCATTCTTCATCAATAACCTTGGCGTTGGAGGCAAAGCCCTCTTGCTTGTCACAATCGTTGAGGGCACCCTGATCCTGGGCGGTCTCCTGGGCTGGCTGTTCACCCGCTTCTGGCCTTTGAACAATACGAACCCGAGCTGGCGCTGGACTTCCGGCCTCCTCTACGGATTGCTGGTTGGCTTGCTGCTCAACGCGGTCTTCCTTCCAATCGTAGGCCAGGGGTTCTTCGGCTCAAGTGCCATCGGCGCGACGGCTCCTCCCGACATCGCGAGGACTCTCTACGGCTCCAACCTCGCCCCCTTCGGCCTGCCCGTCTTTCTGAGCATATTCATCCTCAGCCTGGTATTCGGGCTGGCACTGGTCTACCTTCTGCCCTGGACGCAATATGTCTCTAAGACCGTGCCCGTGGCCATTCAAGCCGCACCTGCCGGCGGGGACGTGGTATACCAGAGCAGGCGTGATTTCACAAAAGCGCTGGGAGGCGGAGCGCTCGCGCTCATCGGCGGGGCAGCCCTGTGGGCAGTGATTCGGCAGGCTCTCCAACCGCCGCCAAACGCCCAGTTGCAGGCCGTTGACACCACCGCGCCACCCTCCACACCGCTGCCCGGCACGACGCCTGTGGCCGGCACAACTCCCGCACCTACGGCTCCAGTTACAGCCGACTTCGCTAACGTGAAGGCTTTGCTGGTGCCCGAGATCACACCTACCAACTCCTTCTACATAACCACCAAGAACTTCATCGACCCTACAGTGGACGGCAATGCCTGGCAGCTAACGTTCAAGGGCCTGGTAGATAACCCATACACAGTCAATCTAAAGGACATTATGGCCATGACTTCGGTCGTCACCAGGCCGGAGACGCTCGCCTGCATCAGCAACCCCATTGGCGGCTCGCTGATCGGGAACGCCACGTGGAAAGGCGTCGATTTCGCGCAGATGCTGAGTAAGGCCAAGCCCAAAGGCAACGCCACTAAAGTGATAGTGCGCGCTGCCGATGGATACGAGGACAGCTTCCCGCTCGATGTAGCGCTCAAGAATGGCGTCGTGCTCGCTTATGAAATGAACGGCCAATCGTTGGTCTCCAAGCACGGCTACCCCACGCGCCTCCTAGTGCCGAATATATACGGTATGAAGAATTGCAAGTGGCTGACCGAGGTCGAGCTTACCGACCAGGACTTTATGGGCTACTGGGAAAGCCAGGGCTGGGACGATGTGGCCCACTACCAGATCGTGTCGCGCATTGACTACCCGAACACCGAGAGCATCGATGCAAAGCCTCTCTATATAGGCGGAATCGCTTTCGCGGGCAACCGGGGTATCAAGCGCGTCGAGGTGACCACAGACGGCGGCAACAACTGGGCCGACGCGCAGCTCCGCCCGGCGACGGGCCCGTTCACCTGGGTACAATGGACCTTCCCCTGGAACCCCAAGGCAGGTGTCTACACCATACAGGTACGCGCTACCGACGGCACAGGAGCCGTCCAAACGTCCCAGCAACAAGACACCTACCCCAGCGGTGCGACAGGCTATCACAGTGTAGCCGTTAGAGTAGGGTAGACGGGGCCGGACGAGACGAGACGAAGGACGAAAGACGAAGGACGAAGGTAGTTAGCCTTCGTCCTTCGTCTTCGTCTTCGTCCATCAATCAGCTCTTCTCGCTGATCTCTACTCCGTGCTTCTTGGCCGCTCGCTTGATGCGGTCCTCTATCTTCTGGGCATCCTCCGAGTTGTATTCACCTCGGTTATCTTTGTGGTTAATATATGACCACGCAGCCCTGACATGCTCCGGCGTGTCGACCGGGTACTTCTTGTTTACCGGGTCAGCATATTCTACATTCCCGTATTCGTGCTGACCTTCGCTGGGGTTGACGTCTTTCCTTCTATGGATATCGCTCATGAGTGTTCTCCTTTCGAGCGGAGTTACCGCCACTGATCTTGAAGCAGAATCCATGCCCAACAGGTGGCAGTAAAGTAATCGCTACGTAATACTTTGTTAAGCCCCATGTAATGGAAGTAAGCGATAGGAAATGTCGCCAGGTTAGAGTGTGAGTGTCGCCGGTGCAGCAGGAAGTGGAACCCGGTGTGCGCGAACACAATAATCTCAGGAGGACGGATGTGAACGGAATCAAGATAGCTCTCACTGGACTCTTTACGCTCTTCATAGCAGGTATGCTCTTGTTATCCAATGGAGCCGCCCAGGCCCACAGCGTTGTAGGTAGTGTTACTTCTGCAAATCCGGCTCAAGTCGCCACGGCCACGCCGGAAGCAGGCATGATGGTGTCCACGACGGCGACCCCCGATGCAGGCATGATGTCCATGACGGCACCCCCGACGCGGGCATGATGGTGCACGCCACAACCACGCCGGAAGCCGGCATGATGATGTCCGAAACAGCTACTCCGGGGGCGGGTATGATGCAAAGCAATCTCCCCACCACGGGCAGTGCCGACAATGCCGGTCTGCTGGTTTTGGTGGCAGCCTCGCTGGTTCTGCTCGTCTCAGGCGTCGGATTGCGCAGGGCGCTGGCCTCGAGGAAATGAACACCGGGAAATGTTAGCTAAAAGAAGGCGCTCCATCTTTTCTCAGGTGGAGCGCCTTCGGGCATCTATGACATGGGATCAGCAGTCATGGCGCCAGCAATCGTACGAACCCTGCCTGCTCGAAATGATGATCGGTCGTCAAGGCTTCGGTAATGCCAAGCATTTGCATGATCACGAAGCTGGAGCAATCAACAAGGCTCCATTCTTTATCCTGGCGGGCTTTGAGTAGCTGCCAGGCCTGCTCATCCAGAGCTTTATCAATATGTATGAGTTCAACTTGTGGGGATGCTTTCAACGTTTCTATATATTCTATGCATTTGGATCGCGATAGCCTTAAAGGACTCGAGAAAAGTGCTACCAGTTCAGCGATCACATAGTTTGTTGTGATCACCTTATGACCTTGTTGCTCAGCCTGATCATAACGAGAAAGAGCCAGCGAGTGGTACGGTTCTCTAGGGTCAAACAGGTGTGCCCATCCTGCGGTGTCAGCAAAAATGTCAGCTGCCATTGCTGCTTTCAGGGTCGGGCGGATATATCTCCGCCAGCAGTGACTCGCCTATATAGTGGTCGTGCCTGTCACCCCAATCCGGTACATGGGTCTCCAAAGTCCCAAATAGCTTCCGCAACGGATCTTCTTTAGCCATTTGCGCTCCATGTGCGATCAGCTTGGCAGCCACGACTTCGGGCTGCTCTCCAGACCGTTCTGCGGACTTGCGTAACGACTCATATACCTCGTCGGTTACTTCAATTTTCAGCGTGTGCATCGTGGTGCCCCTGGATCCTTACAAGCTCTATTTGTTTGCCCAATTATAACTCACTTCACTCCACTCATGTTATATCTTGAGAGCTAGCTCAATCCCCGAACAAATCCTCCAGGCTTACCTTCCCCTTTTCTGCCTTCACAAGGTTCTCCTCGACAGCGCGTGCGGATTTCGTGCCCGCTCCACCGAGCGACTTGTAGAAGCTCTGGTCGAAGGTGCGCACGCGCAGCACCACTTCCATGGGCACGGCATGTCCCATTAGCATTACTTCCTGCTTGCTGTCGAGGGTGCTGAGGAGCGCCTTTAGCTGGCTGCCCCCGCGGATTCCTGTGAAAACGGCGTCAATATCCTTCTCGTCGTTCAACAATGCTGTGATGCGCGTGCCTAATTGGCTCATTACTTCATCATCTATGCCCGAAGGGCGTTGGTCGATCACCATGAGGGTGACCAGGTATTTGCGCATCTCACGGGCGATGGTGCCGAAGATGGTAGTGCTGTCGCGGCTGAGGAACTTGTGCGCTTCCTCGATGGTGATCATCAGCGGCTTTGGCTGCTCAGCCTTGCCGTCCTCGTGGTCCTCCGACCATTTCACCCACTGCTCGTGTATCCGCTTGGTCAATATGTTTGCAACCAGCATATAAGCCAGGGTGCTCCTGTACTGGCCAAACATCAGGATGACGTGCCTGCCGGCTTTCAAGTCCTTGATCAGCCCGTCGATTCCGGTGCCTACAGCCTCTTTCGATCCCACCACGAACTTCAAATCGCCTATCGTCTCCAGCTTTCGCTTCAGGCCCTCCAGCGACCCCTGGTGCGCACCCGTTTCTTTGCAAAACTCTCCAAGCTCCTCGCCGGACATCGCGATCAGCCGCTCGATCCATTTCGAGCCGAACTTGCGGTACACCTGCCGCGCCGTAATCAGCGCCGCAGATCCCTCGCCCATCTTCAGCTCAGACGAGAGCGCCTCGATATCATCGATTGTGATGTCGCTCAGGGAGATGCGGATGCTCCCGTCAACTCCGCCCCCACGCCTGCTCGACTCCTCATCGATCGTGTAAAGGGCCACCCGGCTCTTGCCGAAAAGCTCGCGCAGCCCCTTCGCCACGATGCCCGAACTCGAGCCGCTTCTCGGCGGCGTACTCGGAATGCATATCGAATACCAGGTTCACACAGCTATCGGTGGAGATAAGCCCCGATAGGAGCAGACGAGCCAGCACGCTCTTGCCGGTGCCTGACCGCCCGAATATGCCGTTCGAGCGCTCCACGAACTTGCGCAGGTCTATGCAGATAGGAGCATCGCCCGCCATCGATTTGTCCAGCTCGCGAGGCGAGCCGATAACGAAATGGTGCTTGTCCTCTTTGCCGAACACGGTCTGATAATCGCCCGTTCCCGCGCCGTACGCCTGGCTGAACGGGCCGGGGATCGTGCGCGCAGGGCGCGGCATCCCCTCCGGCGACAATTCGAGGGCCATACGCACGGTGCACTCGGCATAGGTGGTGGAGTGCGACAGCGTATCGCGGATAAGCTGCGAGCCGCTGTCCGGCGGGTCCATGCCCACGGCTGGGTCCGTGGTTGCCAGCCTGAACGAGTTGATCGTGCCGAAGAAGCGCACATGCTGACCCTCGACCACCACGAACTGCCCCTGCCTGAGCAACTCGACAGGCTGCTCGCGACCCAGGTGCACGGTCACTCCGCGCTCGGTATCGGCTGCGGTCACCTGCCCCAGCAAGGCGCGCTCGGTGGCCGGCGGCTTACTGCCGTTGCCATTGCGCGCCAAAAGCTGGGATACCAGGCTGCTATCTGTCATATTGTTTTCCATTGTGGTCTTCTGTCCTTCGTGAGCGAGGAAGGGGACAAGTTTTGGGGCACCCCAAGCCCCGAACAAGGGACGCCCTTGTCAATCCCACCTACATCCTTACCTGCCCCACGCGAGGCGATATACCTGTCGCGGCGGGCGCTTTATCTATGGTCAGTGTATCGAGTGTCTTCAGGATGGCGAGCAAGCGGTCGTACTGCCCCTTTAGCTGTCGTCCCAGGTATTCCGCCGTCGCGGAGAGCCATGCTCGGTCGTTGCCCCTGGTGCGGAACGCCTTCACGATCAGGTGTATCAGCACCTGGTCGATACTGGTGGCTTCGCTGTCCATTGAATAGAGAAGGAGGCGCAGGTAATCGGGCCGCTCGGTGAAGCGCACCAACTCGTCATCGGAGGCCAGCCAGCACTTGTAATGCACGCGAGGCGGGCACTCGGGGTAGGTGTAAACAGGCTCGGAGGCAGCACCACGCGATTCGTTGTAGCACCCTACAACGAGCGCCGTGAAGTTGGTGCGCAAGGTACGCTCGAGGTCCGGGTAGAGCTTATATACGCCACCATCCTCGTCCCCCAGCGCGCCCCTTGCCGAAATCGGCCCCAACCCCTCGGTTCGCGCCGCGCAAACCACTCCCAGCACGCTCTCCGCCACCACCAGGCCGCCAAGCGGCGGTGTGGAGTTCAGCTCGTAACTCTCCACCGTAAAGCTGCTGTACGAGGTAGCGATAACTTCACCTGCTTGCTTGCGCGTTTTCATGAGTGCCCTCTTCCAATTGATTGCTTCCGACCGCTTTTATGGAATGAACCACAAAGGCACAAAGATCACAAAGGCCTCACTGAGAGGTCTAAGAGTTTGTGTAATGCAGAACCAAGTCTTCGCATCTGGAGCATCTCCCCTCCATCAAGCCAAACCATAATTGACTTCATGTCTTCTTTGTGATCTTTGTGGTTCATTCCGTTATTGGAGCGCCATCACATCGCACCAGGCTAAATGCTTTGTCCTACGGCCCGCTTGCCTTGCGCCTTTTCGGTCGGCCCGCGCATCATACCTGCCCGGTCGAGCAGGAAATAGTAGCTCTCCCTGTCTGCGTTGTGCAAGACGGCGTACTGGTGCGCCAGCAGCAGGGCGTTCGGATAGCCGCGCCCGAGCCTGCCCTGGTGCAGGATAATCTCTATCGTCCTGCCGAGCAGGCCTTTGTTCGCTACCCATAGCGGAAACTCCAGCCGCGCTATCTCGTATTGCGTGCCCAGGTAGGCGAATACAACGTCCTCTGGCGATCTGGGCGTTGGGGCCAACCAGGTCCCTGATATTCGGCCTGGAAGACCGGCGAGCGCGCTCCGTCTTCCAGCAATTCGCCGAACAGGTCGGAGTCGTCGATGCTCCAGAGGGGACGGCAGCTACAAGGCTCCTCGGGGCGCTGTTCGTGCGGAGTTTCTTGCTCGCACGCGAGCAGGCGGATGGCACGCATCACCATGCCGCTCGCCGGCTGGCTGATATAGCCGACTACCGGCACACCTATCTCCTCGAAATCTTGCAACGTCGCCAGGTATTCGGACATAAGCTGCTTGACCTGCGCCTCCTTGGACAGCACATGCACAAGCTGCATAAGCGAGCCGTCCACCAGCGCCACCTCGGCCCTGTAGTGTTTGGCCCAATCGTAAAGCTCTTGCAGCTCTCGCAGCGCGCATTTCGCCGAGAGTACTTTGCTAGAGAAAGATTCGTCCTCGTCGGCGGGCATCTCGGGATAGTGCCGGGGCGTATTATCGATCTCAGCAGCGCGGTTATCCCCGTAGAGGACCATAACACGCCCTACATTAATAAGATGGGAAAGCGCTCCACGATGCTTGTCGGGAGCGATGAACGATGAGTTGGTCGCCACCACGCAATAATCGGGCGAAGCGGACTTATGGGCCGGGAAATCTCGCAGCGGCGACAGCGGAGCCGCCACCCACCGCCGAGCTGCGGCATCCTGCACCCTCTGCTCCCACTCAGTCTCCCCCACCGCGTTATAAATGCGCTGCGCCAGCTCAAGAGCGTCCAGGCGCACGCCCTCCTCGGCCCGCACCCCCCCACGACTGGCCTCTATCTGCCTCGCTACTTCGGCTGCATCAAACGGCATAGCTCTACTCTCTTCCCCTGATCGAATAGAACAAAAGTACACCTATCCGGGAGAGCGGGCAAGCTTTTCCACAAACGCCGTTGTCAGTTGCCATTGTCAGTTGTCAGTAGACCGCAGCCGGTTGTCGGCGTGCACTAACCGCGGGCACCAGGCATCTTAGGTTATACTTGCAAGGTTGTACCGACAACTGACAACTGACAACTGACAACCGTCAATCCCATGCTCTACCTTGTCGCAACGCCAATAGGCAATCTCGAGGACATCACCCTGCGCGCACTCGACACGTTGCGTAAGGTGGATTTGGTCGCGAGCGAAGACACGCGCAAAACCGGCCTGCTGCTCAAGCACTTCGGCATCGAGAAGCCTCAGATACCCTTCCACGAGCACAACGAGGATCGCACCGGCCCGCGCATAATCGAGGCATTGCAGCGTGGCAAGTCTGTGGCGGTGGTCACTAACGCGGGAACGCCCGGCATCTCCGACCCAGGCTATACGCTGGTGCGCCGCGCACTCGAAGCAGGCCTCGAATTCACTATGATACCGGGTCCCGCGGCCTTCGTGATGGCCCTGGTGCTCTCAGGCCTCGCTTTGCACAGCTTCACCTTCCGTGGATTCCCGCCCCGCAAGCCAGGCCCGCGTAAGCGCTTCATGGCCGTGGACCGCGACGGGCCTCACACCATAATCTTCTACGAAAGCCCTTACCGCCTGGAAGCCTTCCTCCGCGACGCCCTCGAAGTGTATGGCGACCGTGAAGCCGCCGTAGCCCACGAGCTAACCAAAATGTTCGAGAGCGTCGAGCGCGGCCCACTCTCGGACCTGATCCAAAAGGTCTCGACAAGCAAACCCCGCGGCGAGTACGTTATAGTGATCGCCGGTCTCGACCGAGGGGCTCCCTTATTCGGTAGACAAGGCGGCGTCCCTTGGCTCACTTTCTTTTCAATCGGAGGTTGACTTCATAAGCGAGGAAGACGGCGAGGATAGTTAGCGTGGCGCGAATCATGCACAAGATTTCGGCATCATGGCTCAAACCCAACTATCCTCCGATGGAGGTTCCTCAAATATGAAGACCAAAGATCCTGAGTTCTTAGCTCCCCAGGGCCGTTCGATGGCGATGAAGGAAATACCTAACATCGTCAAAAATGCCTTCCAAGAATTCGGCAAAGACCGCGCCAGCACGCTCGGGGCGGCGCTCGCCTACTACACTATTTTCTCCATAGGCCCTTTGCTGATCATCGCAATCGCTATCGCAGGGGCCATATTCGGAGAGGCGGCGGCCCGAGGCCAGATCACGAGCACTATCAGCAGCTCAATGGGAGAATCCGGTGCCAAAACCATAGAAGGTATCATCAATAACGCCCACCAGCCAGGTGCCGGTATCGTCGCCACAATTGTGGGTGTCGTTGGCCTCGTGCTGGGCGCGATGGGTATCTTCGGCCAGCTAAAAGCCTCTCTCAATCAAATCTGGGAGGTGCCCACCCAGAAGGGCGGTGGTATCGTCAGCATGGTCCTCACGAACGCGCTCACCTTCTTGATGGTGCTGGTTATCGTGGCGATGCTGATGCTCTCCCTGATCGTGAGCGCCGGCCTTGCAGCGCTTGGTCCCGTCGTAACTCAGAATGTGCCTGGCGGGGCTCTTCTCTGGCAGGTTGTTACATACGCGGCCACGCTCGGCATCTTCACTCTGACTTTCGCTATCACTTTCAGAGTGCTGCCCGACCTAGTAATCTCGTGGAAGGACGTATGGCTCGGCGCGTTCATCACAGCCCTGCTCTTCATGCTTGGGCAGATCGGACTGGGCATCTATGTCGGCCTGACCAACGTGGGCTCGGCTTTCGGTGCGGCAGGCTCCCTCGTAGTGCTGCTCGTCTGGATCTATTATTCGGCGCAGATATTCCTCTTCGGAGCGGAAATCACCCAGGTCTACGCGAACAACTACGGCTCTCACCCCAAAGCCAGACATTTGGCGCTACGTTTCCGGAGGAGGAGCGGGCGAAGCTCGCAGGACGGAGCGAAAATGGAAGTCCCGGCCAACGAGACAGGCCGGGTTGCGTCCCCGTGGTTCAGTTAGAGATGCAAGGAAACTTGATGCCTGATACCCAGTCACTGAAGGATAAAGTCCAACACGAGGTTGATCAGATCGCCCCAACGCTGATTGAGTGCAGCGATTGGATGGCCGACAACCCCGAAATCGGCCTGCAAGAGTACGAGGCGTCCAAGCGCCTGTCCCATATGCTTGAAGAGGCGGGTGCCGACGTTGAGCGCGGCATCGCTGGTCTTCCCACCGCCTTTCGCGCTCTTCTTCCAGGCGGCAAACCAGGCGGTCCGACGGTCGGCATCATCGCCGAGTACGATGCCCTGCCCGGCGTGGGCCACGGCTGCGGCCACAATATCATCGGTAACGCCGCCGTCGGCGCGGGCATAGTGCTCTCGCAGTTGGGCAAAGCCGGCGAATTGCCCGGCAAGGTGATCGTATTCGGCACGCCCGCCGAGGAATCCGCCGTGCCCAATGCAGGGCGGCAAGATCCCGATACTCGAACACGGCTATTTCGACGGTGTAGATGCGGCTATAATGGTGCACCCTCTTTACGAGGACCATATTTCCGGCACCACCATGACCGCCTACGGGCTGGAGATCGAGTTCCACGGTAAGGCCTCGCACGCGGCAGCCTACCCGGAAAAAGGTATCAACGCTCTGGATGCGGTAATCCAGACCTTCGTCAGCATCGGCCTGTTGCGCCAGCAGATACGCTCCGAGGCCCGAATCCATGGTGTGATCACGAATGGAGGCGGCGCGCCCAACGTCATTCCGCCATACGCCGCCTGCCGCGTCCGCGTCCGCTCATTCGACCCGGTCTACGCCGCGCAACTCAAGCGGCGCGTGATCGCATGCGCCGAGGGAGCCGCCATCGCCACAGGTGCGCGCCTCGAATGGCACGAATATATGAAGCCCTATCTAAGCTCGATCCCCAACAGTGTGCTGGGCAAGACCCTACGAGCGAACCTGGAGGCAATTGGCCGCGACGTGAAGGATTTGGAAGACGCCACAGGCGCTTCGACAGACTTCGGCAACGTCAGCCAGGCCATTCCGGCGGCAACGGCTATGATCGGCATCTGCGACGAGGACGCAGGCTGGCACTCGCCTGAGGTCGCGGCCTCCACAAAGACAGAGCGAGGCCACCAATCGCTGATCGCGGGCGCCAAAGCGCTGGCCATGACCGCTCTCGATCTCCTCTCCAACCCCGACCTGCTTGCCGAAGCCAGGCGCGAGCACGAAGAGGCGATGAAGCCGGTTCGGGAGGGATTGGCGAAGATAATCGAAAATTAAGCCTTCTCCACCACCCTTATACCGCTCTCACTCGCTACGATCACCCGCTTAGCGATGCCTATGAACAACCCGTGCTCTACCACGCCCACCACGCGGATGATCTGCTCGCCGAGTAGCTGGGGGTTCTCGATTTTGGGGAACTTGCAGTCGATCAGGTAGTTGCCGGAGTTGGTGATAAAGGGCTCGCCCTCCGCTAACTCGCGGCGCACGGGCATACAGCCGAGGGCAAAAGGGAGTCAACGGTGCGGCTCCAGCCGAATTGCACCACCTCCACCGGCACAGAGGTGTGCTCACCCAGGTGCTGCACCACCTTGCTCTCGTCTACTATAAAGGTCTCTACTTTTGTGGCGAGGGCCACGATTTTCTCGCGCAACAGCGCCCCACCCAGCCCTTTAATCGCGTTCAGGGTTGCCAGGTCCACCTCGTCGGCCCCATCTATCGTAAGGTCAAGCTCCGGGCTCTCTTCAAGGGTGGTGAGCGGTATACCCACCTCCTGCGCCAATTGTCCTATCTTCTCCGAAGTAGGCACGCCCCGCACCTTCAGCCCTTCCTCGCGCACCCGCCGCCCAAGCTCTCGCACCGCGTGCTCCGCCGTGGTGCCCGATCCCAACCCCATGACCATCCCATCGCGCACGTATTCCAGTGCGCGCAGGGCAGCTTCATGCTTCAGTTGGTCGGGGTTGTGGGTCATGTGGGTGTCGGGGGCTAGGGGCTAGTACAGCGTGAAACGTAACCGCCAAGACGCCAAGAACGCAAAGGCTCGCCAAGATTGTTGTTTATTACCATAAAATCCTCTGTGCTCCCTGTGATTCAAACAATAAAAACTTTGTGATCTTTGTGCCTTTGTGGTTCAAACCGTAATAATCTTGGCGTCTTGGCGACTGAAGAAATCGGTCATCGTCCGTCGAGCAGCTTAGTCGCGAGGCATAGTAATGATGCCCAGTTGCAAGGCCAGCGTGGTAGCTTCCAGCTTGCTGTGCACGCCCATCTTTTTGATTACGTTCTGGATGTGGGTGCGTACAGTATTTGGACTCAGCACGAATAGCTCGCTGATGCCTTCGTTGCTCTTGCCTCGCGCCAACTGCTCCAGTATCTCTATCTCGCGAGCGGACAGGCGGGCTTTCAGCAGCTCGGCCTGCTGCTCGCGCTGCTGTTGGCGGTGGAAGTGAGATAGGATGCGCGGTATCATGAACGGCGGCACGACCGGCTCGCCCTCCGACGCCGTCCTCACGGCCTGCACTACCTCGCTAAGTGCTTGCTGCTTGGTTATATATCCTGCAGCACCGGCGGCTATCGCCTCGGCCATCACCGCCTCACCTGTGTCGGCGGTCAGCACCACTACCGTCGTCTCTTCGCCCGCCGCACGCAACTGCTTGATTACCTCCAGCCCCGTCATGCCCGGCATATGGTAGTCCACCAACAGCACATCGGGGCGCGTTTCAATCGCCATCTTGAGACCTTCATCGCCCGTAAATGCCATGCCCACAACCTTGATGTCCTCTTGCATATCCAGCACCAGGCGCAACATCTCGGTAAAGACCGGCTGGTCGTCAACCACCAGCACGCTTATGGGCCCTTCACGCTGTGGCTTCTCATCCAGTATCTCAAATTCGCCGGTGATTTCATTATGGTTAGATATTTCTGTCATGTTGCCACGCTCTCTTTTTGTAAGCGCTCAGAATTGGTTGTAGGGGCACGGCGCTGACGTGCCCTGGTTGGATTGCATCTTCTCTTGCCATGAGGGCACGTCAGCGCCGTGCCCCTACGGTATTTCCTCCACCCTATTTCTGAACGTTTACCTCTTGTTTGCCCGTTGACTTCTCCACCGAAGCGAGAGGAGCAGATGCAGTTATCGCAACGGTGGTTGCTGTACCATCACCGGTGCCATCTGCTTTCACTTTACCATTGCCAGGTTCGCTCACCAGGCCATTCGAATGCCCGTTGTCGGCATGGTGGCCGTTAGAGTAGGTCTTCCGTCTCCCGGCTACTCGAGTGCGGCGTCTGCCGTTGTGCGACCCTTCGACCTCGCTGGCGGTATCATTTTCGTCGCCCTCCGGCAACTCGAGCAGCAAAGGCACCGTTACTTCAGCGATTGTACCCTTGCCGGGGGCAGGCTGCAAGGTCAGCGTCCCGCCGTGCATCTCCACTATCTGGTGGGCGATGTACAGGCCGAGGCCGCTCCCCGGGATAGCTACGGTCTCCTTGCGCTGGATGCGGCTGAAGCGATCAAAGGCCTTTGCCACGTCATCCGGACCGATACCGATCCCATGATCGCGCACATAGATCATGGCAGTTCCATCGCTCTCATTCGCACGCAGGTGCACCTCGATTGACCCGCCCTGTGGTGAATATTTTATGGAGTTCGATAGCAAATTGTTCAGCACCTGCTTGAGCCGCGTCGGGTCCGCCCACACCGGCAGGTTGTCGGGCCCCTTGATACTTAGAGTATGCCGCCTGGTGGTAAGCTGGTGGTCCCTGACAATGGCGTCTGTGAGCTTTCTCAGGTCAGTTTCAACGAAGTGGTGGCTCAGGCCGCCCGAGTCGAGCAGCGATATAGCCAGGATATCGTCAATAAGGGTGAGGAGGTGCTGCGCTTCGCCCTGAATTGCTGTAAGGAATTCGCTCCGCTGGCCTTCGTTGAGGCTCTCGTTGTGCTCTTTGAGCGCACCCGCGTAGTTATAGACGTAGGAGATGGGCGTCTTCAGCTCGTGTGAGATCATCCCCGCGAACTCCGACTTGAGCCTGTCTATCTCCTCGATCTGCCTGCGAGCTTCCAGATTCGGTTTCGAGGGCCTTCTTCAGGTCTCTATTGGCCCCTTCGAGCTCTTGCTGAGTAGAGGCGAGTTTCTCTGCCTCTGCGCGGGCGCTCTTGAGCAATGTTTCGTTCTGTGCGGCCGCCGCCGAGAGTCGCTTGCGCATCGCCTCCAGCACCGCTGCCAGCTCGCCGATCTCGTCCTTCGACCTGACCGCCACAGCCGTCTGCAAGTCACCCTGCGTGATGCCCTGAATGTTGCGCATCAGCCGCCTCAAAGGTGATGTAAAGCCTTCAGTGAGCAATGTCACACCGATCAGTGCGGTGATGACCCCGACCAGTGACCACAATAGTAGTTGTGTGGAGACCTCGTCGACGTGGGCAGCTACGGCGGCCTGCAACTCGGACACTTGCTGGTTCTTGCGGGCGATAAAGCCATCTATGGTGCTGAGCAGCGTCAGGCGAGCGGTCTCGCTTTGCAAGCTATTTTCGTTGAGCTGTGCCGAATGATCGCCTTTATTGATCAACTGTATAGTCTGATCGGCCAGCTCAGTATAGCTCTTGCTGGCGTTCTCGATCTGCTGCAGGGTCTGCCGGTCGAAATCGAGCACAAGATCGGGGGTGATGCTTATGATAGCCTGTTCTTGCGTGTGGAGGGCGTCGTTGTACTCGACGAGAAGGCTGTAGTCGGGATTACTCTCGTAGGTACGAGCAGCCGCGATCTGGCGTAGAGTACCTGACCTGAAATTGTTGGCCTGTATGAGGATATTCTGGTCGTGCTTGATCAGGTCGGAATAGCGCTGGTTGATGTCGTGTATCGTGATAAGGAAGAAGAAGACAAACACCACCGCGACGGCAATAAGGGCCAGGTATCCGGCGAGGATCTTATGGCGTATTCGCATAGGCCGGGAACAGCTCTAGGGGTTTCTATAGGACACTATCGGACGATGCCTCCAGCGTGCGCGAAACCGCGACCGTCCAAACAACCCCATCCCGGCGATTATAGCAGCCTACAACGCGCCATGTCAAGGACACTACGTAATTCTACGTACCGGCGCGGCGCAAAGCGCCTCCAGTTCTCGTACCCTCACAGGCGTCAGCGACCGTTCAAATCATGGGTTTTCCCGGCCCCTTCCAGCATAAGCGCAAATGTGGAAAACTCGTCAGGATACCCCTTGACCGCACCCTGGATCTCCCATATACTTCAGCTACTTCGGTCGTGCAGGTTCGCCTGCAAAGACAAAGGAACAGAAACCCGGATAGTCCGCAAGGATTGTCTGGGTTTTCTGTTTCCCTGGCATCACTCGATCTACAGTTCGACCGTAACCCTGCGCATGCTCGGGCCGCGAGCCACTGTGAGCATAGTGGGCCCAGGCCCGAGCTTGCCTAATGCGGCAGTTAAGTCATCGACGGAAGCGACAGGTTTATCGCCGACCGCTACGATCACGTCGCCCACCTTCAGGCCCGCGGCTTCGGCCGGCGAGCCCGGGTGGATTGAGCCGACATAGGCCCCAGGCACTGCCGTGCCGCCCGGCAGTACGTACCGGCCTGCATCCGCCACCTTCGCGCCAAGCGAGCGCCTGCCGCCTGACGGCCCGCTCGCGGCAGCGGCGGGCCGTCCACCCTGCGACCCTCCTGCCCGCATAGAAGCGATGATACGCTCCAGCTTCGGGCGGTCGAAGCCCACAACCACCTGGTCCCCGATTACGGTCACCGGCACTCCCTGCTGTCCCGAACGCCTTATCATTTCGATGGCGGCCGCCCGGTCAACGTCCACCAGTTTCTCCACCCACGGCACCCCTCTCTGTGAAAGCAACTCCTTCACCTTCGGGCACCATGGTCAGGTATGCGTAGAATATATGATTGCCTGTTGTTCTTGCATCATCGTCACTCCTTCGGAAAGTAGAGGCTCTTGCAGCTTCAGCCCACTATTAAGGATTGGAGGGAATTTGGGGCCCCCAGGCCCCCGGCAGGGGCGCTCCAATGCACCCCTCTTTCCCTGGTACACTAGATTATCTCCAATAATGCCTCCGCAAACTCGCGCCAGCCGGCCACTATGCCCAGGTCGCACGCCTTGAAGATGGGAGCGTCAGCGTTTGTGTTGACCGCCACGATACGGCGCGACCCCATGATACCTGACACATGGTTGAAGTTGCCCTGCAGCCCCAGCCCCAGATAGAGGTCCGGCGCGACGGCCCGCCCGGTGAGGCCGACCTGCCGGTTGCGCGGCAGCCAACCCTCGTCAACTACCTTGCGACTGCCCGCCACCGCGATCTCCTCAGGCGAAAGCCCCATCCACGCGCCCAGCCTGCCCGCCAATGCCTCCACTTCGGGCAGCGCCTCCGGCCCACCGATGCCCATCCCCACGCACACCACCAGCTTCGCCGCGTCCAGCGCCAACCCCTCCTCATCGACATTCCGAACAGAAAGCGTACGGGTGCGGATGGGCGGCATACCTTCCAGGCTGAGGCGTGTCACACGAGGGGCCGCGGGATTTTGCCTCGTTAGCAAAGGCACCATGCCCGGTCTCACGGTTGACATGGCAGGGAGGGTGCGACTGATAATCGGCGCGATCACCTGGCCGCCGAACGCCGGCTTGAGCTGCAGAAGCCGCTCCTCCACGTCAAGCTCAAACCCGATGCAGTCACCGGTCAGTCCCAGGCCGAGCCGAGCCGCCACTCTTGGCGCAAAGTCGCGCCCAAACGCGGTCGCAGGTAGCAACACCGCCCACGGCCTGTATTTTTCAATCGCCTCCGCCAGCAACCAGGCATAACTCTCGGGGTTGTAGGTGGCCAGGCGATCGTCGTCGGCCAACAGAATATGCTGCGCGCCGTGCCTCGCAAGCTCTCTCAACTGAGCGTCCGAAATGCCATTGCCCATCACCAGGCAGCCCGCCTCACCACCCAGTTGCGATGCCAACCGGGCGGCCTCCGACGCGAGCTCAAGCGAGACGCGGCGAAACGACGGAATTGCGGATTGCGGATTGCGGATTGCGGATTGATCAGTTGAAGAGGGGAGCAGCTCAGCTATGGCCCACACAGCGCGGTCGGGGCGCGGGCCGGTGGAAGGCTCGGGCAGGCTTGCAGGAGCGCTTTCTGCCGAGTGGGAAGTGGCCCTCAGACCCACATCTTCGAGATCGAGCAGCAGCGTCTCGGCTGAGGAAAGCACATCCCCGGACAGAATGTTGCGAGCGCGCTCTATCGCCACCGGGCGCAACTCGCTTACCCAGGTGGGTGAGCCCGCCAACCCGGCTTGCCCGGCGGGAATGCCAAGGTCGTAGGCGCTCCATATCTGGATGAGGTCGGGGTCGGCACCGGCGCGACGCTTTCCCTCCTCCAGCAAGCCGGGCGTGGTCTTAATCGGTTTGATGAGGCGCTCGGCCACTGTAAGCAGGGCGGGCAGAGGGCATTCTATCTCCTCGAAGCCGGTATCGGTCTCGCGCGTAATGCGGAGCGTGTGTTCGTCCTGCCACTCAATAGCTGTCGCGCCCGTAACCTGGGGTAAATCGAGCAGCTCGGCAAGCTCAGGCCCGACCTGCCCGGTCTCCGAGTTGGTGCTGAACTTGCCAAGCAAGACCAGATCGAATGTGAGCCGCCGCAAAGCCGTGGCCAGGGTCCGCGCCGTCGCAAGTGTGTCGGCCCCCGCGAACGCACGGTCGGTCAGATGGATTGCTCTGTCTATGCCTCGCCCAAGACATTCCACAAGAGCCTCGCGAGCCTGCGGCGGGCCCATCGTAATCGCCGTGACCGACCCACCACACAGCGATCTCAGCCTAATCGCCTCGGTTAGCGAGCGCTTGTCATATGCATTGATTACAGACGTTACCCCTTCTCGCACCAGCGTGCGAGTAGATGGGTCGTAACGCTGCTCTTCAGTTTCGGGCACCTGCTTGATTGCAACAATAATATGCATTGCGGACGTTCCAAGTGCGGATTGCCACCCGCCAATCTCCTTTTCCATGAGAATCATTTAACTATAGCACAACGGCCAACGGACCTTTGCCTTATATCCAACATTCTTCCCCACGCTCACATCTCACACTTCGCATTTTACATGCCTTGACGTACTCCCTGCCCAACTCCTATACTTCGGGTGAGGGCGATGAACGTAGTGAACTACGGCGCTCATATCGTTCGAAAGGAAATGCCATGCGTCAACGCGCGCTCTTGTTTTCACTTTTCGCACTTCTTCTGATAATACTGGCGGGTTGCGACAGCACCGGCCTGCCCGGACTTGCCACTCCTAAACCGACGCTTGCACCATCACAGCCGACCGCTACCGTTCAATCCCTCGTCGGGCCGACATCTACAACGGAGGCTCTTGCCAATCCCACAGCGACCGAACCGGCGCTTGCGGATGCCCCCACCGATACGCCTGAAGTTGCCGCTGCATCGACAGACACCCCGGCGGTCGCCCAGGCCACCCCGCTGCCGCAAGGCAGCCCCGAATCTCAGGCCAACCAACAACTGGTTAAGACGATCGAGCAGCAAGCTTCTGATCTGCGCGGTCTCAAGCCCCTCAAAGACGTGCCGGACCAGTTCATCTCCGCCGACCAGCTACGCGCTAACCTCACGCAGGATATGCAGACTAATTACTCCGAGAAGCAAAGCAAGCAGGATGTGTCTGCCCTCTGGCTTATGAGGCTGATCAACGACCCCACGCTGGATCTGTACCAGTTGGAAATTGACCTGCAAACCGAACAGGTACTTGGCTACTACGATCAGCACAAGGGCGACCTGTTTGTGCTCAACAACGGCCAGCAGCTTTCGCCCCTCGCTGAACAAACGCTGGCTCACGAGTTTACCCACGCACTCCAGGACCAGCACTACAACCTCAGCAAGCTGCTGCCCGATAAGAGTACCGACGACGACCGTGACCTCGGTGTACGGTCACTCGTGGAGGGTGACGCCACCATCTCCGGCCTCGTGTGGGCGCAGACCTATCTAAGCCCGCAGGACTACCAGAAAATGCTCGACGCCAGCAATAACGCCCCCAGCAGCGTGGCTGACAGCGCGCCAAAATATATCAAGGATAGCCTCTACTTCCCGTACGACCAGGGGGTGCAGTTCGTTATCGCCCTTGGCATCCTCAAGGGCTACGGTCCCATCAACAAGGCTCTGCAGGACCCGCCCGTCTCTAGCGAGCAGATAATACACCCTGAGAAGTACACCGGCACGCCCCGTGATCTCCCCAAGCCGGTGGCCCTTACCCCCCTCACCGACACCCTCGGCGCAGGCTGGACGATGCCCGAAAACGGCACCCTGGGCGAGTTCGATCTCCAGGAAATGCTGGAGCAAACCAGCCTTGGCAAAACTCAGGCTGACAACGCGGCGGCAGGCTGGGGTGGCGCCATCTACAACTACTACGAGAATGGCGACAAACACCTGGTTGTCTTCAACACGGCCTGGGATACCAAAAAGGACGCCGACGAGTTCGAAACCGCTTTGAACGACTCGTTCGCCTCGTACACCAAGAACGGCACCACCTGGAGCGATGGTACCCGCTTCTTCTCCATCAAGCGCACAGGCGACGCCATAGCCGTAGGAGCCTCCACCGACCAACCATCGCTTGAGAAAGCCATGGCGGCGCTGAAGTAGGGGACGAGGGGTCAGGGGCAGACCTCCAAGATCGTAGCCAACACCTTCTACCCCAACTGCCAGGCTCCTTAGAGTCCTATTATCGCCTCCTGGATTACCCATTTTCATGCCAGACCTGCTCGCCAGAGCCCACAGGTCTGGCATGCTCTTGTCATGACTTGTAGCGCTTTCGGGCAATTTTGTCACGCTAATTGTCCGGTTCCTGTCCCTTCCATACCTACACCCGCCCTCATATACTGGATTCACGGTTCACGAATGTTAAGTGAATGACAACATCGGCCCACTGAGTTAAAACTGGCAAGCCTGTCGTAGCGATAGCGATAGCTAGAGGTACAGGCACAGAAGGAGGAACAAATTGGACACCGCACCGGCAAACGACATCTTGCGTCCGAGCAAGCAGGAGCGCATCGTGGCCAGGCGTCAGAGAATCGCCATTGCATTCGCGTTTTCGATCCTGATAGGCATGGGCGTGCTGGCAGCCGTAATGGCTACTACGCACAATGTCTCGGCACAAGCAGCCCCGAAGAGCCAGGGGTCAGGTGCTCCCCCCATTGCCGGTGCGCCTGGCTCACCCGATTGCAATGCAATTTGGAGCGTGGTATCCAGCCCTGATCCCGGCACGGGCAACAACTATCTCACCGGGGTAGCTGCCATATCAGCAAGCGATGTATGGGCTGTCGGGGAGTACTATGACAATATACCTGGTGACGAGACGCCCCTTCTTCTGCACTGGAACGGGACCGTATGGAGCCGTCACGAGGTCAGCCTCACAGGCCGGCTTGAAGGAGTAACTGCTTTATCAATAGACAACGTGTGGGCTGTGGGATATTCCGTGAGCAGCGGAGTGGAGCAGGGTCTAATATTGCACTGGGACGGAAGCGCATGGATTCGAGTATCAGGACCAAACGGCAGTCACTTCAATGGAGTGGCGGCCGTGTCAGCAAACAACGTATGGGCTGTGGGATATTCAGGCAACCAAGGCCTGACACTGATCAAGCACTGGGACGGGAGCTCATGGAGCAATATGTCCAGCCCCAATCCAAGCACAACCCACAACGAGCTCACAGGCATAGCCGCGGTATCATCTCATGATGTTTGGGCCGTAGGTGACTATGAGGCCTCCAGCAACTTCTACAAGACCCTTGCTCTACACTGGGACGGAAGCGCGTGGGTTCACGTATCCAGTCCCAACATTGGCTCCAACTGGAACGGACTCCTTGGTGTGACGGCCACATCGTCAAGCAACGCGTGGGCTCTGGCCGAACACGGCAGCGGGGGCATGAACACGTCAACTATCCTGCACTGGGACGGGAACACATGGAGTCAGGTGTCGTACCCCTATCCAGGCACATACGCCATACTCAGTGGAATATCTGCCGTATCAGCCAGTGACGTGTGGGCTGTGGGGCAGTATGCCTCAGGTGCATTGGTAGAACATTGGGATGGCACTTCATGGTCGTTGGTCTCCAGCCCCACTACCTATCGCTACCTCTTTGGGGTAGACGGGGTATCCGCAAACGTCGCGTGGGCCGTAGGGATTTACCAGGCCCCGGCTCAGTCTGCCCAGACGCTGGTGGAGCAATACGGCTGCCCGCCGCCCCCCACCAACACGCCCGTCCCTCTTCCATCCCAATGCCCTATCCAGTTCGAGGACGTGCCCAACCCCTCCGCCTTCTACCCGTACACCCAATGTCTCGCCTGCCGTGGCATCGTGTCAGGCTTTGCCTGCGGTGGCACCAACGAGCCTTGTGACCTCAACCACGACCCATATTTCCGCCCCCACAACGATATCAGCAGAGGCCAGCTAGCCAAGATAGTGGCTCTCTCTGCCCAGATAAACACCCCTGTGAGCGGCCAATCATTCCAGGACGTAGCGCCAGGCTCGGCGTTCTACACCTACACCGAACAGCTACATGCTCTTGGTGCTATGGGAGGCTATGCCTGTGGAGGGACCAATGAGCCGTGTGTGCCACCCGCAAACCTCCCATACTTCCGTCCTCACAACTCCGCAACCAGAGGTCAGCTAGCCAAGATAGACTCTGAAACCGCAGGCTACACCGATCCACCCAGCGGCCAGCAGTTCCAGGATGTAGCCATAGGGAGCACGTACTACTCGTACACATACAGACTTGCACATCGCTCTATTATGAGTGGCTATACCTGCGGGGGGGCCAACGAACCTTGTGTGCCGCCCGCCAACCTCCCATACTTCCGCCCCAACAACAATGTGACCAGGGGCCAGACCTCAAAGATCGTAGCCAACACCTTCTACCCCAACTGCCAGGCACCTTAAGGGAGGGCCGATGCAAAGCCGGTGCCTGGCGCGCCAGGCACCGGCTTTGCATCGCCTTTGTTCCTTAATGAACTGCAGCTTGACTCCCCTCAGACCCGGTGCTATACTCGTGATAGATCACAATTGAATATGGCACGGTAGAGGTCACCCAGGGCACGGAGAGCTCTGGGGCTAATGGGGGAAGCCGGTTGAAGTCCGGCGCTGTCCCGCAACTGTAATCTTCGCCATAACTAAGAAGAGAGCCAGGATACCCGCCTCTGCTACTCCAAACACCTTCGCGAGAAAGGGGGTAGGAGCGATGGCCCAGGCAATTCTCTTGCCGTTACCGCCGTAGGATTGTAAGATCGCAATCCGCAGGCTGTACATGGCACACCAGCCTCGATCTGTCGGGCTTTCCACTGTAACGCGTTACCACGCGTTTTCGGACCCTTGTCGCAAAGACAGGGGTTTTTTGTTTGAGGAGAAGGCAATGCAGTTGCACAAATTCGGAATAGGCAAAGCAGCCGTCGCCTGGCTGGCGGCCCTGATGTTGCTCATCACTTCGGCGGGCGCGGCCCTCGCCGACACGTCCACAACCAATAGCCAGGCCGCGAGCAAGGCCATCACCTGGGTGCACACCCAGCAACAGCCCGACGGCTCGTTTGCGGGCTTCGGCGCGGGCTCAACTGTCGACGCGGTGCTGGCGATAGTGGCCGCAGGCCAGGACCCGGCCAGCTTCACCCAGAGCGGCAAAACCCCCGTCGCGTTCCTCCAGAGCAGCGCCAAAGATATCGCCAAAACGGCTGGAGGTGCGGGCAAGCTCTTGATCGCCGCCCACGCCCTCGGCATGGACCCCAAATCGTTCGGCGGAGTTGACCTCATAGGCGCAATCCAGGCCACCTACGGCATCTCGGCCACCGGCCAGTACGGTGGCAGCACCATCGACAGCGCCTTCGCAATCCTCGGCCTCCACGCGGCAGGGCAGACTGTGCCCGCTGAGGCTATCCAGCGCCTGGAAAGCCTGCAAACGCCCGAAGGCGGTTGGTCATTCAGTGGAGACACCACCACCAAGTCAGCCGACACTAACACCACATCGGTTGTTTTGCAGGCGCTGATAGCTGAGGGCATCGATAAGACGAACGGCAACGTGATCAAGCTCGCCGTCACATATCTTGCTGCCCAACAAAACCAGGATGGCGGTTGGCCCTACCAGCAAGGAGGAGCTTTCGGCAGCGACAGCGACGTCAACTCGACCTCCTATGTGGTGCAGGCCATGCTCGCTCTACAGAACCTTACTATTGCCGAAGCGGGACAGAAGTTCTTACTATCGTTGCAGAACACGAGCGGCGCGTTCGCATACCAGAAATCGCAGCCCGACGACAACGCCGGCGCAACCTACCAGGCAGTGCCCGCACTCCTCGGCGCGACGTTCCTCGACACACAACCCGCTTCCGCGCCCGCTCCCGTGGTTACGCCCGGTATGCCAACCACAGGCAATAGCGTCGATCTACCCCTGGCCGCGTTCGGCCTTTTGTCCGCGCTGGCTAGTATTGGCATTGGTGTGGCTGCACGCCGCAAAGCAACAGTCGTCTAACTATATTCATTGAGTTGGTGTGACCGGCGGTTGCACCAACTCAATGAACAGAGACATGCAGTTACCAGGTGCGAAAATACCTCCACATCTTGATCGCAATTTACGCCTTGTCGCTCCTCGTGAGCGTGGGCGGCGGCTCGACCGTAGCCCTGGCACAGAGCAGTGGCAGCCGGAGCCAGGCCGGGCTGGTGTTGCAGTTCCCGGACGGAAGCACCCAGACATTCTGCATTCCGTTTGCCGGCGACAGCGTCAGCGGCATCGATCTGCTGGTCAAGAGCGGCCTTGATTTGAAAGTGCAAGCTTATGGCGGCCTCGGGGCGGAGGTGTGTGAGATCGGCTCTGCCGGCTGTGACTACCCCAACCAGGCGTGCGCCTGCCAATCGTATGGTCCCGGCGGCGTCTACTGGAGCTACTTTCATTTGACCAACGGGCGGTGGCAAACTTCCGTTACCGGCGCGGGCAGCTACCAGGTCCACGACGGAGACGTGGAAGGCTGGGCGTTCAGCGCCGGCAAACCCCCAGCCGTCTACACCTTCTCGCAGCTCTGCCCCGCCGCCTCACCACAACCTAACCCCACAAAAACGCCGATAAGCATACCCACTGTGCCCCCAACCAGAGCCATCCTACCCACTCGCACAACTATCCCGCCCACTCATAAGCCTCTCCCCACCGCCACAACCAGGCATGCCACACCTACCTCCAAACCTGCTCCCCCATCTGCCGCACCGCCTGAGGCCCCAACTCAACAACCGACGCCGGCCCCGACCATCACTCCCCAGCCCACAATCTCGCCTACTCTAATGCTTGCAGCCACGTCCACGTCCACATCGCAACCCACAACCACTTCCACAACCACGCCTACCTCACAGCCGGCCCAAACCACGCCCACTTCCACTCCTACACCAACAATCCGCAATCCGCAATCCGCAATCCGCAATCCAGAAGATGTTGCTCGCAACGTCGGTATCGCCATCGGCGCAGTCGTGCTGGGCAGCCTTGCGGTATGGGGCATAATAGGCATAGTGCAAAGAGGCAGGAAAGGAGGAGGCGGCGATGTGGAATAACGCCACACACAGCTTTCACATAGGGGCATGGGCCCTCTGGCTCGCCGCCGCTATGCTGGTTGCGCTCAGCACACGCAACCCCTTCTACCTGCTGCTCACTATCGCAATCGCTATCCTGGTCAATCGCAGCCTGAACGGCACAACCGACGAAGAAATGCGGAATGTGGAATTCGGAATTCGGAATGTGACCGGGGACAACGCTATACAAATCCAGGAGCCAGAAGCTGGGAGCCAGAGTAGAGAAATCCGCATTCCGCATTCCGCATTCCGCAATCCAAGGGCTTTGCTCTTGCGTGCCGTTATTATCCTGGCCTTCGCGGTGGCCATCCTCAAGGGGCTTAGCTACCATATCGGCGAGACAGTGCTTTTCTCGTTGCCCGGCACGCTTCCTGTCATCGGTGGGCCCGTTACGGCCGAAGGATTGGCGGCGGCGGGACTGGATGGCCTCTCTATCCTCACCGTGCTGGCCGTTTTCACGGCTTTCGGCGCGGGAGCAGACTACTACGCAATGCTGAGGTCGGTGCCTCCTTTCATGCACCAGGTGGCTCTAGTTACTTCGATCGCTATCACTTTTGTGCCACAGACAGTCATACGCTTCGCTGAGATCAGGGAGGCACAGGCACTCAGGGGCCACCGCGTGAGGCGCATAGGAGACCTCGTGCCGCTGGTCATGCCGCTGCTCGCCGGGGGCATGGAACGCTCGATGAATCTTGCCGAAGCGATGGAATCGCGCGGCTTCAGCCGTCCCTCCGCCGCCGGACGTCGTGTTCCGCCCCTTGTGGTGCAACTCGGCCTCACCTTTGGCCTCGCCTTCGTGCTGGTGGGCAGCACATTGTTCGCCTTCGCGCCCGACATGCCCTGGCTTGCATGGCTTCTCATAGCTGCCGGCCTCCTGTTCATAACTCATCACGCTGCGAGCCGTCGGGGCAGGACTGAAGCGAAGTCGCTACCGCCGCAGCATCTGGCGGGACCGCGACACACCTCTCGCTGTCGTGTCGGCGGGCGTAATCGCTATTGTCATGACCTTCAAATTCATAGCGCCCTCACTCTTCTCCTACGACCCATTCCTCCGCATCTCCGTGCCCCGCTTCGACCCTATCGTTGCCCTCACTATCCTTGCCTTGCTGGCCCCTGCCATCATCCTATGGGTTAGTGGTGCAGCAAACGCTCAGCATTCAAGACTCAGCACTCAAGACTTCTCATGAACAGACCAATCATCTCCCTTAATAGCGTGTCCTATAGTTATCCCGCCTCCAACCGTCCTGCCTTGCGTAACTTTTCGCTCGAAGTGGAAGAGGGCGAGTTCCTCCTCGTCACCGGGCGATCAGGGGCGGGCAAGTCCACCCTCCTACGTTTGCTGAACGGGCTGGTGCCGCACTTCTATGGCGGCAAGATCTCGGGTAGTGTTATCGTGGCCGGGCGAAACCCCGTGGCCGCGGGGCCGGGCGAGATGAGCGATATCGTAGGCCTGGTCTTTCAAGACCCTGAGGCTCAGTTCGTGGCCGAGATGGTCGAGGACGAGCTGGCCTTTGCCATGGAAAACGCGGGCCTGCCGCTGCCCACCATGCGCAAGCGGGTCGAAGAGAGCCTGCATGCCCTTGGTATCGAGCACCTGCGCAGCCGCCGCGTGAATACACTCTCAGGCGGCGAGCGCCAGCGCGTGGCAATCGCCGCCGTGCTCACCCTCCAGCCCGCCATACTCGTGCTGGACGAGCCCACCTCGCAACTGGACCCACAATCCGCCGAAGAGGTGCTCGACTCGCTTGTGAAGCTGAACAAGGACCTCAACCTGACCATCGTGCTCTCCGAACACCGCCTGGAAAGGGTAGTCCAGCACGCCGACCGTATCCTCTACATGGACGCAGACGGCAGCTCCCTCATTGGCCCGCCTCGCGAAATCCTCGCCGAAATCCCCCTGGCCCCGCCCATAGCTCAGGTAGCCAAGCTGCTCGGCTGGCACCCCTTGCCTCTTACCATCAAGGAAGGACGACGCTTCTTGCCATTGCGGAATGCGGATTGCGGATTGCGGATTGAAGACGAAGGCGGAAAGACAAAAGAGGAACACCCGGAACGTCCGGAACAATCCGTATTCCGCATTCCGCATTCCGCATTCCGCATTCAGAACGTTTGGTTCGGCTACGGCGGGCGCGAAGTGCTGAGGGGGCTGAGCCTGGAGATGAGAGCGGGCGAGATTACGGCTCTCATGGGGCGCAACGGCGCAGGCAAGACCACTATACTGAAGCTGATAACCGGACTGCTCAAGCCGTCACGCGGCAGCGTCGAAACGATGGGGCTCGATACTCGGCGTGCGTCGCTCGATGATATTTCCAGGCTTGTGGGATATGTGCCTCAGCAGCCTGATTTGCTGCTCTTTGCCGACACCGTGCAAGCGGAAGTGGATTTCACCCGCAAAACGCACGGCCTACCACCCGATGGCGCCGAGTTGCTGGCCGGCCTTGGCCTGACTCCTTATCGGGCCAGCGACCCGCGCGACCTGAGCGTGGGCGAGCGCCAGCGGGTGGCCCTTGCAGCCGTTCTGTCCGGTAACCCGCACGCCCTGATCCTCGATGAGCCGACCAGGGGCCTCGACTACCTGCAAAAGGACGCGCTGGTAGGCATACTCCGCAATCTGCGAGACGAAGGACGCGCGGTCATATTGGCCACCCACGACGTGGAGCTCGCCGCCCGCCTCGCCGACCGTGTAATCCTGCTGGGCGACGGCGAGGTCATAGCCGACGGCCCCGCCCGCGAAGTGATGACCGGCTCGCTCGTCTTCTCGACCCAAATCAGCAAGCTCTTCCGCGATCCGGCGCTGCTGACGGTGGAAGACGTGAAACGTAAGACGTAACCGCCAAGACGCCAAGTTCCGCCAAGGCTCGCCAAGGTTTCTATTGGTTTAAACCATAATATCCTCTGTGATCCCTATGATCTCTGTGATTCAAAAAATAAGATCCTTCGTGATCTTCGTGATCTTCGTGATCTTCGTGTCTTTGTGGTTCAATCCGTAACTATCTTGGCGGGCGTTGGCGGTAAAGTAATAAGCAGTAAGCAGCAAGCAGTAAGCAGTAAGCAATATGGTCAATCCGCAATCCGCAATCCGCAATCCGCAATCCGCTCTTTCCGCCATCATCCTGGCTCTCACGACGCTGCTGGGCATCTGGGCGTTCCTTTATCCGTTCTTTGTGCCGCCTGCAACGGAGGGAAGCGAGGGGGGCTCACACACGGCGGATGCGCCTCTTATCTTCTTGCTGGTAACCGGTCTATGCCTGGTTGCCATTGTGGCCGATCTCGAAACGCGAGCCATCGACAGCAAAACGGTGGCTTTGCTGGGCGTGTTAGTGGCGAGTAATGCCCTCTTGAGGCCATTGCAAGGCCCAGGCGGCTTCTCAGCATTCTATATACTGCCCATGTTGTGCGGCTACGTCTTCGGCGGGCTGTTCGGCTTCCTGCTGGGCTCCCTTTCGGTGCTCGTGTCGGCCATCTTCACGGGTGGCGTGGGGCCATGGATGCCTTTCCAAATGCTTGCCATAGGCTGGGTGGGCCTTCTGTCGTCCGCGCTACCCAAACGCTTTATGACCACTCTCTGGAGCGGAAAGGCCGAAAAGTGGCTGCTGGCGGGCTGGGGCGCTATTATGGGCATTGTCTTCGGGCTGATAATAAACCTCTGGTCGTGGCCTTACATTGCTGCAGCCACCTCGGGCCTGCCCGACAGCCAGGTATGGCAGCCGGGCGCGGGCCTTATCGGAGCCCTTGAGCGCTACTCCGCCTTTTATCTGGCCACATCCCTCCCCTGGGACCTCTGGACGGGCGCGGGCAACGTGCTCCTCCTCCTTTTCCTTGGCCCGCCCATTTTGAGATTGCTCAGGCGCTTCAAGCAGCGCTTCTTTTTTACCGTGAAGGAATAATCAAAATGAAAGCCTGCGCCTTTGCGCAGGCTTTCATTTTGATTATTCCTTCACGCTATTTGCCCAGCAGCCACTTCTCCATCATCGGCCGGTCCACGGGGCCGGTCTGGATGTAGCGTATGATGCCGTCCTTGTCTATAAAGAATGAAGTGGGGATAGGCAGCACGTGGTAATCGCTGGAGGTGAGGCTGGCGGTGTCCTCCAGCACAGTGAACTTCATATCGAATTCGGTAGTGAACGCTTTGATGGTCGAGTCATCGCTTTGGGTTGCGACGCCCAGGATTTCGTAGGGCGTGCCCGACGCGACCGCGCTTGCATGCGTGTCGCCGTACATCTGCTCTATGACCGGTATCTCCTGGCGGCAGGGCGGGCACCAGGTGGCCCAGAAATTGACCATCACAGGCTTTCCTTTAAAGCTGCTCAGCGTTACCTGGTTGCCGCTCAGGTCTTTCAGGGTTATTTCGGGGGCTTGCGATCCTACGCGCGGTGCCGGGCCTGAGCCTGCGGCCTTGAAGCGCTCTACTTTGCTGGTTTGCTCCAGGTTGGTGAGCCAGGTGTTTTCACGGTTCTGCTGGGTCTGGGTGTCGGTGGCCCCGGCGACCACATACTGGTCGATGTAATCCTTGATAATCACCTGGTTGGCGATATATGCGCGCAGATCGTCCATCTGGAGCGAATATTGCCCCAGTTTCTGTTGTATCGCCTGACTGGAGAGGCCGGTGGAAGTCTCCATCTGGCCCATAGTGGCATCGATGTCCTGATCGGTTACCTTGACGCCCGCCTTCTGGGCGTCCTGTATCTGCATTCGCTCCGAGATAATCTCCTCCAGCTTTGAGGCCGCGCTGGGCACCGTGTTAGTGAGAACGTTCGAGACGTCGTTGAGGAATCGGGCAAAATTGAGGCGCTTATCCACGTCGGCCTGGTATATGAACTCGCCGTTGACGCGCGCTACCGCGTTGTCGGGTATGTTGGCCTGGGGATTCGTGAACCAGAACCAGGCAGAAAAAGCCGCCACAGCTGCCAGCGCAAGCACCCCTATAATAATATTGCGCCGCGCGGCCCGCGCCCTGGCGGCTGCACGCACAGGCGAGAGCGTCACAGGCATCTGCGGGGCCGGCGAGCCATCATCGTAGGCCCGCCCGCCGCTTTCGATCTCTACCTCAAAGTCGTATGGAGAGGAATCCTCAGACGTAATCTTCATATCACACGTTGAAAAATCCGGGAAGGTTAGGGGCCAGCAGCGTAACGAGGTCGGTGAAAATGAACACACCCATTACGACGAGTAAAAGGCCGCTTACGAGCGAAACCACGTTCACCCGGTCTATGGCCTTCCAGTTACCGATCCTGAGCGAGTACCCGCGCCGCGTGACCTTCTTGAGGAACGTTGAAATCTGGCCCATTGCGAGGGCGGCGGCAATGAACGGCACACCCAGACCGATAGAATATGCGATGAACGGCAGGACAGCCTGCCCTTCCTGGCCATTTATCGCCAACCCGAAGATCAGCCCCAGCGTAGGCCCAACACAGGGCGTCCACCCAATACCGAAGCCCAGACCAATAAGGAACGACCGTGCATAGCTAAGAGTTGCGCCGGGCCGCAGCTTGTCGCCCAGCCTTCGCTCGTAGTTGAGGAACGGGATATTGATCAGCCCGATCATATGCAGGCCGAACACCACCAGCAAAGCCCCCATAATGTATTCGAGGATGCGCCGGTTGGTGGTCGTTGGGAAGAGAGGATTGTATCCGAGAAATACATCGCGGAACGAGCCCACCACCCCGCCTATCACCGCGAACACAAGACTGAAAGCCAGCACGAATACGATAGCATGCGTCACTGTCATCCAGCGCATGGCAGCGGTCAGTTGCGGCTTTGGAGCAGGTGGTCGTGCCGCCCTCATAGGACGTTCCCCGCTCATTCCCGCAGCGCTCGCACCGCCCATACCCGCCGGCGCTGTGGCCACAGCTGTGCTTGCCACGGTGGTAGCCGGAGCGGTCATGGGTACGCCGTCTTGCGCCGCAATAGCTCTGGCAGTCGCGCCAACCATTGTGGGTGACTTCATGCGTGGCCTCGGTGCCTGCCCGGTCCGCACCACCGAACCGCCAAGGTAGCCTATGTAGGCGGGCACGAGAGGCAGCACGCAAGGCGAAAGGAAAGAAAGCAGGCCTGCCGCAAATGCGATAAATAAGGATGGTACTTCCATGCTGTAGTCCTGTAGCTAAGATTGTTGAATATTCAATGTCATCGTTGGTGCCCGGCGGCCACAGCTAACCCCGTACGGCCCTGCGAGCCACCCGGTCGAGCCATGACTCTTTGGGAGCCGTGATAGCGTGCTCTGCCGTCTTGAAATAGGTGTGCAGATCAGGCTCGCTAATGGGCACGACCAGCCTGCCAACCGGAACATCGGTCACCTCAACCACCGGAATAATCTCGCGGTATTGCTCATAAACCGCCATATCGTCCAGAATATTCACTTCTGTCACGTCGAGGCCGTACAGTGTAGTGAGGCGTTCGATGTTCAGAAGCAAATCCTCGCAAAGATGGCATCCCGGCTTAGAATAGACCGTTACGTGCATGGGGTTTCCAAAGGTTGAGGTAAGAGGTTAGCATGAGCCATAAAGACCATAAGAGGGCAACAGATAATGCATAACACGCTCAGGGCTGGGACCTGGTTCATTATACGTAGGAGAGCGCGGGAGTGTCAAACGGACGAGCCGGTGGCAAGCATTCAGACCTGGGGGGTGGTTTCGCCGCTACTCTGAACATTTACGGACGGCGGGGCTCGAGTGAAAAGGAAAGGCACCGCTTCGATGTGGTGCCTTCTCCCTCTTAATTACCCCTCAGATGCACTCGATTTACCGGTTGCGAGCGGCTTTGATTCGGTCAGCCATTTCAGCGAAATGCTGGCGTCTGTGGTCCTGGAAGCTGGTGAGCCAGGCCACGATAAGGTTGTACTGGTGCTTTCGTGCCTGCGTTTCGGCTGGGATGTTGGCAACCTGGCTCTGCGTAATGACTTCGTTTCGCTTCAATTGCTCGACGAGAGCGGGTAGGGTGCCAAAAGCCCCGGCTATAGCCTGGATGCGGCGAGGCTCGTTGGAGAAGAAGAGGTTGAGCGAATCCTTGTCGCCTACCGTTGTGTAAATCCAGCTCTGGGTGTCCTGCTCGTTGGCGATGAGGTGGGCAAGTATCTCCTTCGCGTTCCACTCTTCTTCCGGGTGAAAGTCGGCTTCCTCTTCCGTTACACCTTCGACAAGCGAGTCTAACTCGGTATCAAGCTCGGCATAAACCGACCGTAGGCGCTCCAAAAGAACTGCCTGTGTGGCAGGTAGGTCGGGGGCCGAGCGCTTCGAGAGTTGCATAGTCGTAGTGTGATGCTCGGCTCCCCGGTAGAACTCCACCTCAATTTGATCGCCTGCCCGGTGAGCTTGCAAGGCGATACCGAAGCCGGTGAAGCCCGTTACCGGGTAATCGCCGAGCCTTACCAGCACGTCATCCTTTTGCAGGCCCGCCTGTTGAGCGCCCAGGCCATCTGCGATGCCGCCCATCCAGACGCCCTGTGAGATGGGCAGGCCAAGCCTGGCGATAAGCTCGTCGTTCAGATCGTTGGCGTTGAGCACGCCGAACATAGGGCGACGGGCCAGGCGAAGGTCTATGCCGGTTTCCAGCACAAACTCGAGGCTTTCGAGGGCGCTCTCCCAGCCATGGTTCTCACCGAGGGTTGGTTCGCCGCCATCGACAGCATGCAGGCCACTGTGGGTGAGGGCGACCAGGGTTCCGCCCTCGCCGTGAGGCGTGAGAGTGACGCGCACTTCGCTGGCGAGGGTATCGTTGGGACCGCGCCAGGTGAGGGTAACGGATTTGTTTCGATCCAGGTCAGTGTAGACGCCGCTGGAAAAGTAGCCGTCGTTCCACCAGAGATAGATCCGCCCGCCCGGACGTGCGTCAACGCTGGCTGCATTGCAAAGCCAGTCGCGCAGGGCGATTTCGTTGGTGAAGGCCCGGTACACGGCGGCTGGCGGCGCTGCGATGGTGCGCTCAGTAGTAATCGATTGTCTTTGTTTCTCTTTGGTTAGCATTGTTAGTTCTCTCCCATTCTGTCGCACGGCGAACCATCGGAGCGGATGGGTGCGTTCTACGCGCCGGCAGTTCTCCTCCTCGATATGAGTTCTTGATAGTTAAACAATAATCTAACTTGAGAGGTTCAAAATGCCTTATTATTCTAGTAGGCGTCCTGTCAAAAACAGCCCTCGCCAGGTGTTAATGATACCAGAAAGGCAAAACCAGGGCTTTGGAATACCGATTATGACGGAATCAGACCAGGCGCTGCTGGAGCGCCTCAGGACAGGTAGCGACGACGCTTTTGAGCAGTTGTTCCTGCGCTATTATAGCCAGGTTTACCGCGTGCTCTACAGCCTGCTGGGCAGCCGCGAGACTTCGGAAGACCTGGCGCAGGAGACGTTCCTGGAGCTATACAGGCACGTCCCCACCTTGCAGGGCGATGGTGCCATGGCGGCGTGGCTGTGCAGGGTGGGCCTGAATAAAGGGTACAATGCCTTGCGAAGTGAGCGCCGCGGGCAACAGATGTTGCAGCGCTTCATGGTTGGGCGAGAAGAATATTACGACGAGACAGGGCGCACCGTAGAACGCGCTTTCATCAGGGATGTGCTGGCCCGCCTGCCTGAGAGGCAGAGTAAGCTTCTCTTGCTGCGCCACGCGGGCCTGTCGCTGGCCGAGATAGCGCCGGTAATCGATGTAGCGCCTGGCTCGGTCGGCACTTTACTGGCGAGAGCAGAACGCGCCTTCGCCAACGCTTATGAGCTAATGCGCCGGGTCGAGAAGGATGACCCCACTGAAAAGAGGCAATAATGATGGAATCTCAATGTTACGACACAGGCACTCTGCGCCTCTATATGGAAAGCCCCTCGGCGATGTCCGACCCCGAGCGTGCAGCCATCGCGGCGCACCTGGCAACCTGCGCCGAATGCCGGGCAGAGGTGGATAGCTTGCGGTTGCTCGAGGCCAGGGTGCTGTCTCAGCTATCCGTGCTGGCCCCCACCCAGGCCCCCGACATGCAGGCAGCGCTCATGAAGATGCGCACCAGGCTGCGCCAACCCGACGCCGCACCGACAAGCACCGGACAATCGATGAGCCGAAAATCGCCTTCGGCGGGCAGCGTGCCGCTTTCCGTGGACAAAAGGAGCGATAGAATGCAGGTAATTAGCCCGATGCGGCAAAGCAAGCGGCGCGCCCTCTTCTCCGGGCTGGTTGCCGCCATGCTGCTGCTCAGTTTCATCTCGGTCCCTGCGCTGCGTGCCGCTGCCGATAGTCTGCTGCAGACTTTCCGCGTGAAGTCGGTAGTGTTCGTTCCCGTAGACGCGGCCAGGATGCAGCAACTGGGCAGCCTCCTCTCCGATCCGACGTCCCTATTCATAACCGTGCCCACGATTGTGGGCACGCCAAAGGCCACAAAGGTCTCCTCGGTGGCGGAAGCCGCTCGACTGGCGGGCTTCACCCCCGAACAGCCTTCGACCTTCCCCAGCGCGCCTGCTTCCACTCAATTCACGGTTCATGACACCATGAGCGTGCAGGCGCAGGTAAATATCGAAAACATACGTAAGCTCCTTGCAACAGCGGGCATCAACAACGTTACCCTGCCCGACGCCCTGGGCTCAGCGCCTATAACTGCTGACGTGCCCGCCTTCGTGGAGAGCACATATAGCGATACAGACTATAAGCTGACGCTTGTGCAAGGCCGTAGCCCCAGCGTCACGCTGCCGGGCGGCGTTGACCTGGCGCAGCTCGGCAAAGCCGGACTCGAGCTGCTCGGTATGCAACCCGACGAGGCCGACCAGATGAGCCGCCAGATCGATTGGAGCAGCACGCTTGTAGTGCCCTTCCCGGCGAACCTGAGCAACGTCCTGCAAGTGCAGGTGGGCAACGCGCCGGGGATGCTGGTAAGCGCTGAGGGCTCATCCAAAAGCATCGAGGGAGCCGGAAACATGGCCGTGGTCTACTGGCAGAACGGCGACCATTTCTACGTCCTGGCCGGCCAGGGACCCAAGATGACCAACGACATTCTCCTGCTGGCCGCAAGGTCGGTACGGTAAGAATTTTGAATTTTGAATTCTTAATTTTGAGTTACTTCGTAGCAACTCAAAATTAAGAATTCAAAATTCAAAATTACTAACTCATGTCTGATCAAGTTATACAAACAACAGAGCTTCGCAAGACCTTCGGGGCCAAGGTGGCCGTGTCGGACCTTACGATCCAGGTGCCGCGAGGTGAGGTGTTCGGGTTCCTGGGGCCAAACGGGGCCGGCAAGAGCACTGCGGTCAAGATGTTGCTCGGGCTGGTGCGGCCCGACGGCGGCGAGGCGCGGGTGCTTGGCCATCCGCCCGGCCACACGCCTACGCTAGCGCGCATCGGCTTCTTGCCCGAGCACTTTCGCTTCCACGAATGGCTCCAGGCGACCGAGTTTCTCGATCTACACGGTAAGCTCTACGGCATGAGCGCGGAGGCCCGCCGCAAGCGTATTCCCGAGGTGCTCGAACTGGTTGGCCTCATCGAGCACTCGCGCCGCCAGCTTTCGGGCTTCTCCAAAGGGATGCTTCAGCGCATCGGTCTCGCGCAAGCCCTGCTGAACGAGCCTGACCTGGTAATCCTCGACGAGCCGACGTCCGCGCTCGATCCTTTCGGGCGCATTCTGGTGCGCGGCTATTATCCGCGAGCTGAAAGCGCGAGGCACCACGGTCTTTCTCAATTCGCACCTGCTGGGTGAGGTGGAAGCCACCTGCGACCGCGTATCGTTCATACGCGAGGGCGTGGTGCTCCGAACGCTCTCCCTGCACGACTTGCAATCCGAAAACCTGCACGTTGAGCTGCGAGTGGACGCTGTCACACCCCGGTTGCTGGCGGTATTGAGCGACCTGGTCGTGGAGTGGCGCTTCCTCGACACCGAGCCTGCCGACATACTTGCATACAGCATGGGAGGGGCAAAGCACGATAGCGCAACTGCTGTCGCCACCGCCGGCGCGCTTGAGCTGACGCTACAGCACGAGGATATGCTGCCGGTGGTGGCCGAGCGCACCATTGCCAGCGGCGCGAAGCTCTACGCACTCACTCCACACAGGGTGTCGCTCGAGCAGCTATTTCTGGAAATCGTCGGGTCGGAGGATAGCGGCCAATGAGTAAGGTGCTCGTAATCGCATGGCTCACCTTCCACGAAGCATTGAGGCGGCGCGTGGTGCTTGCCGCGCTGGTGCTGGGCGCTCTCTTTTTGCTCATCTATGACGCGGGGGTAATCTTCCTCCTGAGCGACGCGAGCGTCAACCTGGGCCAGGCGGCACAGCAGCTAACCAGCGCTCTCAGCGACCAGGTTTTCAGCTTCTTGCTGTCGATGGGCCTGTACGTAGTGCACTTCCTCACAATCATGCTCGCCATATTCGCCTCGGTGGACACCCTGGCGGGTGAGATCAGGTCGCACACGGTGCAAAGCCTTGTCACCAAGCCATTAGCCCGCTGGCAGGTGGTGATGGGCAAGTGGCTCGGCTACGCGGTGATGATTTGCGGATATGTGGTGTTGCTGTCGGGCGGGATCGCTCTTTCGGTCTACTTCATCACGGGCTTCGTACCGCCCAATTTTCTACCCGCTATACTGCTCATGGCCCTGGAAGCGCTGGTGCTGGTATCGCTCTCCCTGCTCGGAGGCACCCGCCTCTCGACCCTCACCAATGGGGTCGTGCTATTTATGCTCTTTGGTCTCGCGTTCGTCGGCTCGTGGATCGAGCAAATCGGCACGCTCCTGCAATCGCATGCCGCCACCAACATCGGCATAATTACCAGCCTGCTGATGCCTGTGGAGGCGCTATGGAGCCTCACAGCCTACCTGCTCCAACCGCCCATCGTGCAGGATCTGCCCTCCGGCCTGAGGCTATCCCCTATTTTGGGCACTGCCTCTGTGCCCAGCCCGGTCATGGTCGTCTATGCAGTCGCCTACTCTATAGTCATGCTGGCCCTCGCCATGCGGGCGTTCAGCCGAAAAGATCTGTGATGCCAGTTGTCAGTTGTCAGTTGTCAGTTGTCAGTAGACCGATGATCGACGACTGACGATGGCCTAAAACTTAAAAATCCGTAATACGTAAGCCATACTAACTTCTGCGACCTCTGCTCTCTGTGTACTCTGTGATTCAAAACAATAACAACCTTCGTGATCTTCGTGACCTTCGTGACCTTCGTGGTTCAAAAGCTGATAGCTGATAGCCAACACAACTGGAGGAATTGGTGAATAATAACGGTCGAATTCATTCGCAAATTGAGGAGGGCGCAAGCCCCGCTGTTGAGGCTGTCGACCTCACGCGCTCGCTGCCGCTGGGGGGCAGCCAGGTGCATATCCTCAACGGGATATCGTTCGAGATTAGGCGCGGCGAATGGGTAGCGCTCACCGGGCCATCAGGCTCTGGGAAGTCTACCCTTCTGGGCATAATCGCGGGCCTGGATACGCCTACAAGCGGGCGCATTACTATCGATAGTGTCGACATCACGGGCATGGGCGAGGGGGCGCTGGCAGGCATACGCAACAAGAAGATAGGGGTGGTGTTCCAGTCGTTCAACCTCATCCCGTCGCTCACAGCACAGGAAAACGTCGAGGTGCCTCTATATGTGGGGTCACGCGGAGGGGACGCCCCCCAGAAGGCCCGGCGAATGCTCGAGCTTGTTGGCTTGAAGGAGCGCCGCAACCACCGCCCTAACCAGCTCTCAGGCGGAGAGCAGCAGCGGGTGGCAATCGCCCGCGCCCTGGTCACTCAGCCTGCTATCCTGGTCGCCGACGAGCCGACAGGCAACCTGGACAGCGCGACAGGCACACAGGTGCTCGATCTCTTCGAGAGGCTGCACAAGGAGCTCGCCCTCACCCTGATCATCGCCACTCACGATCCCGATGTTGCGAGCCGCGCCAACCGCGTGCTGCATATCGTGGACGGCAAGCTGTCGCAGCCCGACGGAATGCGGAATGAGGAATTCGGAATGCGGAATAACGAGCTTTCGGGGCGGGCCGTAGTTCCCGTTGCGAGTTCCGAATCCGAGACTCCGCGATGAGCCCGCTCTTTTATATGAAATATGCGTTGCGCGCCCTTCTTCGCGACCGCGTGCGCACCTTTCTCGCCATCCTGTGCATTGCCTTCGGGGTAATGTCCCTCACAGCTATGGAGCTCATCTCAACGATGATCCATGATGCCGTGGTGGTGGACCCGCGCGCCGGCCTGGGTGGCGACCTGGCGCTGGGGTCCACAGGCAACTCGGGCGGGCAGGATTTCACGTCACAGCAGGTGGCGGACCTGCAAAGCCTCCGCAGCCAGGGACTGCTCCAGCAATTCACGCTCGTCAGGCGCGACAACGCAAGGTGGCTCAAGACAGGACCTGGCAGCCACGTCTATATGCTGACCTCCGATCCCACCGCTGTTGACCCGGCGACCTACCCGCTCGTCGGGCAGATACACATGAGCGACCCCTCCAATGGGAGTTTCGCGACGGCAATACAAGCGCCTCTCAACGCAGTTATCACTCGTGACCTGGCGGACAAGCTGGGCCTCAAAATCGGCGGTAGCTTCACGATACTCGGCAACCCGCTCGCGCAGCCCGCTGTACTACACGTGGGCGGGATCGCTGACCAGGTGCCGGGAATGCGCGGGGACGGCGTCTACTACAGCCTCGATACAGCCAGGCAGATAGACGGCGCGACCTCCATGCCCAACTTCGCTCTCGCGCTGTGGGGCCAGGATCGCGCGAAGGCCACCGCGGCGCTTGCTCCTGTAGGCCTGTCCTCGCTCACAGCCGAGCAGGCCGCCCAAGACGGCGCTTCCGCAGCCAATCTTTTCGGCTTCATGCTGAAGGGGGCGGGCATACTGGGCCTTTTCGTGGGCGGAATCGGGGTCGCTAACACCTTGCAGGTGGTGCTGGCCCGGCGCAGGCTCGAGATCGCCACGCTCAAGACTCTCGGCTACAGAAGGCGCAACCTGATGGCCCTGTTCGGGGTCGAAACGGCTATGCTCGGCGCAGCGGGCGGCATATTGGGGGTGCTGGTTTCGCTCGCCCTCTCCTTCGCGCTGATGTCACTTTTGGGCGGGCTGGGTGCCTTCTTGCTGGTCTGGAAAGCTGATCCACTCGTGCTGTTGGGCGGCATTCTGCTGGGCATGGTGACCGCGGTGGTGTTCGGCCTCTACACGATCGTGCGCGCCAGCTCGGTGCGCCCCGCCATGCTGCTGCGTGAGATGCCCGTCAAAACCGGCTGGGGAGCACGCATCGCGGGCTTCGGGTTGCTCTTGATACTACTGGCGGTCTCCACAGCGATAAGTATCCTGATCATGGGCTCGCCCATAGACGGCGTTTCGGTGGTGGCCGCTGCCATCGTGGGGCTGGTGGTCTTGACCGCCCTGCTCGGCGGCCTACTCTTGCTTGCCTTGAGCCTGCCCACGCCGCGGATGGCTCTCCTCACGATGGCGCGGCGCAATCTCAAGAGGGCGCCCATGCCGCGCGGTATTCGCTCTGATCGCCCTCTTCATGGGCATCTTCGCCATCGGGCTTGCGACCACGGTGATCCTGAGCGCCCGCGACCAGCTAATAGCCCGCCAGACGCCCGCCGATGGCTACAATATCAGCGTCTATGGCAAGCTGGCAGATGCGAGCGCCATTTCGCAGACGATGAGCTCAAATGGCGTGGCAACCCCGCGCGGCAGCATCGTCGTCCCCTCGCAAATAGAGATAGGCGGGAAACCGGCACCGCAACTCTCCTACCTGGACGGACGCCAGACAGCCGATATCGATTGGGATATCACCATCACCGCCGGCAAGCTGGGAGGGCAAAACGGTGTGCTCGTCCCCAACTCGTTCCAGGCCGCGCCGTTCTCCCTGAAGATAGGCGACCCGATCAAGGCTGTCACCGGCGCATCTCAAAGCGTCGCGCTGAGCGTCGCCGGCTTTTACCGGCAGCGCACGGACCTCACCACGATGAACAAGGCGGCAGGCGGAGGCATCGTCAGCTGGGATACGGCGTCCCGCCTGGCGGGGCAGGATGGAGGGGTGTTGTACATGGGGCAGGTCCCCCAAGAGAAGCTGCCTCAGGTTACGGACGCTCTCGCGAAAGCGCTGCCTCAAACGAATGTCATCAACCAGGCCGACCTCAACGATGCCCGCAACAGGGCATTCGAGGGCCTCTTCACATTTGCTGTGGGACTGGCGAGCCTGGCGCTGGTTGCCGGTGCGGTGTTGATTGCCAACGCCGTGGGCCTGGCGATGGTCGAGCGGCGGCGCGAGATGGGTATCCTGAAGGCGGTAGGGTTCACCGGCCGTCGCGTGCTCGGCACCTTCCTGGTCGAAAACGCCCTGCTCGGCCTGCTCGCAGGCGTGATGGGGATAGTCGCAGACATCATAGCTATCAACTGGATAAACACCCAGCAAGCCCGGGCTGCGCTCACAGTAAGCCCTTTGCTCGCGGCCCTCATGATCGCCATATCAATTGCTCTATCCCTCATAAGCACTGCGCTGGTGGCCTGGCAGCCCACCAGGGTGAGGCCGCTGGAGGTATTGAGAAACGAGTAACTGTCAGGACTAAGGTTAAGGAAAGGAAGAAACGAATGTCAGTCCCTGCAGATCGAGCGTGCAACAAGTACATTGAAGACCTGAGGAGCGGAAACCCGTGTCCGAGCTGACGCTGCGTTTGGTAGATCGGTCACCATGCTCAACGAGGTTAGTCGAATAGTTGACTGGTTGCAGCTTGCTCAACACTCATGGCCCGCCCGTCCTCGATTGCGGTCTGGAACGCGTCCTCACTCAACTGGGAGCGTAAAGCAGCCAGCAGTGTTGAATACTCGCTGGCGTCGTCGGTGAGGGTAGTTGCGCCAGTAGCCTGCATGAGCGCCTGCGCTGAGCCGAGAAGCATGGCAGCGCGTTCAGGCAAACCTTGCCGCATGACCACTTCCGCAAGCCAGGTTAACACACGTGGTACATTCAGTCTGTCGCCCGTCTCGATGAGCAGTTTCAAGCTCTCTTTGAAATATTGAGCCGCAGAGCCAAAATTCCCCAGTTTGAGTGCAACTTCGCCCAGGTACCCGTTTCCAAATGCCATTCCGCTCCTGTCTCCCGTCTCGTGCACAAGCGCCAGGCCCTCCATGTACAACGTTGAGGCATCCTCATAATCTCCCCGCCGCATAGCCAGCATGCCAAGACCGTTGAGGCCTCTCGACATCCCCTGCCTGTCCCCAACCTGCCGGTATAACATGAGGCTCTCCCGGTGGTGTCGCGTAGCTTCAGCGATATCTTCGTGTTGTAGAGAGATGAGCGCAAGGTTGTTGAGTGTTCCAGCCATATCTCGCTTATTGCCCAGCTCGCGAAAGAGCTCCAGGCTATCCCGGTAGAAAAGTGCGGCCTCTTCCAGATTACCCTGCCACTGCGCCAAAACGCCCCGATGCCGGACTACCAGGGCGGTTCCTCGCCTGTCGCCCAGCGAGCGGAATAGTCCCAGCGCCTCCTCGTCGAGCAGAGCGGCCCGTTTCATGTCCCCTGTGCGTGCTGCTGCCACTGCCACTTCTCGCAACGCCTGGGCAGTCCCATCATCATTTCCCTCCTCTCGCATAATTCCCAGGCTACTCTCGCACAGGGTCTTTGCCTTGCTGTAGTCTCCCTGGGCCAAGACCAGCATACCCTCAGCGAGCAGCACCTGCGCACGAAGTACAGGCGATAGGGCCTGGCTTTCCGACAAAGCCCGTTTAAGCCATATCCTCCCATCGCTTATATGCCCATTTATATGGCAGAAGGGTCGCAACGCCACGGCCAGGCGGGCAACCATATCCACAGACCCGGAATCCCAGCACAGGTTCAATACTGTCCTGAGGTTGTCAAAATCGGCCTCCAGACGGTCGAGCCACGCCTTTTGCTTTGGCCCGTCCATCTCTGCCTCCGCAAATTCGACCAGCAAAAGATAATATTCTGCGTACCACCGCCCAACTCTGCTGATTTCCCCGCTCTGATCCAGTTGCTCCCGGGCATACTCCCAAATCGTCTCAAGCATCAGCAGGCGTGGGTCTCCATTGTCAGTATCTTCGCGCCTGAGCAGGTTCTTATCGAGTAGTGATGATACGCCTTCCAGTATGTCCATAGGGAGATCACTGGCTGCATTGCATACAGCCTCGGCGGCTGCCAGCGAACACCCCCCTACGAATACGCCAAGTCTTCGGAAGAGGGTTTTCTCGCCTTCAGTCAGCAGGTCATAGCTCCAGCTAATAGCAGCACGCAGGGTCCGGTGGCGCGCGGGTAGATCGCGGGGTCCATCCGCAAGCAGACGTAACGCCTCGTGTCGCTCCGGTTGATCCCCCTGTGATGCCCCTAACCTCTGGGCAAGGGCGTTCGGGGTAAACAGGTTGAGGCGGGCGGCCACCAGCTCAATAGCCAGGGGCAACCCGTCCAGGCGCCTGCAAATCGATACGACAGCTTCGGCGTTTCCGGGCGTGAGAGCGAAATCGGGCTGCAGATCCTTGGCGCGCTCGACGAAAAGTGCGACAGCCGAGTAGCCGAGTAGAGCCATCCTCTGCACTGAGGACTGAGGAGTTTGCTACGTCCTCAGTCCTCAACTCCTCTAACTCAGTCCTCAGCCAGGTAGTCGGTACTTCCAGCGGAGGCACGCGGAAGCGGTGTTCGCCGCGAACTCTGAGGGACTCTCTGCTGGTCACAAGAAGTGCCAGATGGGGACACGCGGACAATAACTCTACCAGTAGAGGAGCTGCGGACACTACTTGCTCAAAATTATCCAGCAAGAGCAGGGCATTTCTATCTTTGAGGTACGCTTTGACCTGGATGAGAGGAGGCTGTTTACCACTGTCAAGCATATCTAGCGCCTGCATAATCGTAGATGCCAGCATGTCAGGTTCGGATATGGGGGCAAGAGGCACGAAAAAGACACCATCGCGGAAGGCGTGGAGCAGACGGCGGGCTACTTCGATAGCCAGGCTGGATTTGCCTATGCCGGGCGCTCCAATGAGGGTAAGCAGGCGTATTGCGGACGACGCACCTATGCCCAGCAGACCAGCCTTCACTGCCTCTATTGTCCCTTCACGCCCAACCAATGGGTTAAGCCGCGCAGGTAGATTGTTGGGTGCTGCGGTTTGCACCCCTGTGTCCGGCGTTGACGGTAAGGATCGGCGCGATTGACCCGTCTCAGATGCTTCGCTTACATGGCGTGTCTCTTCAAGCTCCCCGCCCCTGGCGAGCCTCAGAAACTCGGAACGTTCCGCTAGCGGCACTCGCAGAGCATCCGCCAGCAGCTCGGCGATTTGCCTTGACGGTCGGAGCAGTCCCCGCTCGATCTTTGTGATCGTTACGGTGGCGCATCCAGCGCGTTCAGCAAGGTCTTGCTGTGTGAGATCAAGCGCTTTTCGGCGTAGCCTGAACTCGGGCCCCAAAGATAGTAGGATCGCTCATTTAAAGGAAATCTCCCGGGCAGAGCGCGGCTTAGTATCATTTCTATATCAATTTCTGTATCAACAATTATAGCTCAATTGGTCCCATAATGGCAGTAGCTGATATCAGCCAGAGCTTCGCGGTAAGCCCACAGCGGAAAGCCCAAAGGATATCGCTCACTCTGGCGAATGCACTTTATTTCAGGATTTGTAGTGATTGCACCTCTCAACCAGCCTTTGAAGACCACTATGTCGACGTCGGATGAGACATACGTCTTCATGCTGAGAGTATGGACGTACCTGTGCGGCCCCTGCGACGGTGAGAGAGCTGAGTGGTGCGGCAAGGTGCAAAACATTTTGAGCAGCAAAGGAAGCTCCTTTGATGATCGGCTCTCCTTGGTTGGCCTCATACAAAGTATGCCGCCTGACCTGCAACCGGAAATGGACACGGCAAGTGAGACCTTAATCGGCAAAGGGGAATCGAGCAGAGAATAAAGGCTATGTTGGACGAGCAGCCACAACAGAGAAGCAAAGAAGGCAATCTATGAATACCCAAACGCAACGTCAGGGGGAACCTATAGTTGGGCACCTCTCTTCGGCCAGGACCGAGCGGAACAGAGCAGATGGCTATAGCAACATACCTGTGGGCCAGCAACTCGAGGACGTACTTGTGCACGGTGCCGGCTCCGTTCATGGCTTACCTGCTAGATGGATTGTCCGTGGCTGGGTACTTTCGATCTGCCTTCTGTTCCTACTTTTGTCAGCAACTCTGCTTGGCCTGGGCAGTGGAGTAGACGCAGGCTCACTGAGCCCCGAATCCTCTTTACTACCCGCTGCGACCACGAACTCATCGGCTCCGGCGTGTGGTCCCGGTTTCAGCCAGGTAACAAGTCCTAATGTCGGCTCAATCGCGAATTACCTGTTTGGGCTGGCGGTGGTGTCTTCGAACAACATCTGGACCGTTGGTTTCACCCTGGATAACTCAGGTCCCGGGTAATCGCCAGAACTCTGGCAGAACACTGGAACGGTACTGCGTGGAGTATAATATCTACCCCCAGTCCCAGCACAACCAGCAACTTCCTCTATGAGGTAGCAGCCGTGTCTTCCAACGATATCTGGGCTGTGGGTACTTACCAAGATGGCTCGCCTTACGACACGCTGGTGGAGCACTGGGATGAAGCATATGGAGTGTGGTCGCCAGCCCCAGCCCCAGCTTAAACAATAATTACCTTTATGCAGTAGCTGCCGTATCTTTCAACGATGTTTGGGCTGTGGGCTATTACGGCAATGCTTCAACTACAAGTACGCTGGTGGAGCGTTGGAATGGCACCGCGTGGAGCGTAGTCCCCAGCCCCAGCCCCGGCTCGACCATTCCGATTATCTCCGAGGAATATCGGTTGTATCGGCCACTGATGTTTGGGCTGTGGGCTATTTCGCGGATAGTGGAGATGACAATGCGCTGACGGAGCGTTGGGACGGCTCCACATGGAGCGTAGTTCCCGGTGCCGACATTCTGCCAGGCTCTAATGTCCTCTATTCAGTAGCAACTGTGTCTTCTGGTGACGTATGGGCCGTAGGTTACCATACCTCAACAGGAAACACCAGTTCCACGCTCACGGAGCATTGGAACGGCACTACATGGAGTGAAGTATCTAGCCCCAGTCCGAGCTCAGGAACCAACGAACTCCATGATGTAGTAGCGGTGTCCACGAACGATGTGTGGGCCGTTGGCTACTACTACACCAGTAATTTGGTGAATAGTTTCTCAATTGCAGAGCACTGGAACGGCACCATGTGGAGCGTGGTCTCCAGCGCTAACCCCAGTGCGTATCAGACCTTCTTCAACGGTGTAGCAATAGGAGCTGCGAATGACGTGTGGGCTGTAGGCTTCTATGGTGGAAGCACAAATTACCAGACATTGGTGGAGCGCTATAATCCTTGCCTGACATCGCCCACCCCTACAGCCCCTCCTCACACTACGCCCACTGCGACCGGCACACCCTCAACTTGCTTAATCCAGTTCAGCGACGTTCCACCGGGCAGCACTTTCTACGATGACATCCGTTGTCTTGCCTGTAGAGGCATCATCAACGGTTATTCGAACGGCACCTTCAAGCCCAATAACAACGTCACCAGGGGACAGCTCTCCAAGATCGTTTCCAACTCCGCGACCTTCACAGACACACAGCCTACCCGGATGTTTCAGGATGTGCCGCTCAACTCTACTTTCCAGGTCTACATAGGCAGGTTGGCCTCTCGCGGCTACATCAACGGCTACCCATGTGGTGGACCGGGAGAGCCGTGCATATCGCCCGCAAATCTGCCATACTTCCGTCCCAACAACAACGCTTCCCGAGGCCAGATATCCAAGATAGACTCTAATTCAGCGGTCTACGGCGATACACCGGTGGGACAGCAGTTCGAGGACGTTGGGATAGGCAGCACATACTACACCTACGCTTATCGCCTGGTATCTCGCTCTATCATGTCGGGCTACCCGTGTGGAGGAACGGGCGAGCCATGCGTCCCGCCCGCCAACCTGCCATACTTTCGTCCAAGCAGAAACGCCACCAGAGGGCAGACATCGAAGATAGTAGGCAACACTTTCTTCCCCAACTGCAGTTCGCTACGCTCATCACCCTAGCCTGTCAGAGATAGATTGCCATCCAGTGCATCACCAACAAAATTGTGGCATTTTGGAGCGCAACCTCGACTTTGTCATTCTGAGCGCAGTGAAGAATCTAAAAACTTGACCAGGCAGAAAAGCCAGCCTCCGAGATTCTTCGCCACGCTCCAAGGTCAAGGGGGCTCGCCAACCCCGAACTTTGCATCTGACCTAACCACTAACCACTAGCCCCTGACCCCTGACCCCTGACCCCTCGGTCTCCGTTTGGCTGCAACCTCTGCCATATGCTACAATAATGCTGCCCACTAACGCGCGGGCTACGATGTTGTAGCAACCAATGGAGGCTTTTTTTATGGTCATGCAGTCTGAAATTCCCGGCAAAACTGAACCCGCAAACGCATTTTCTCCTGATATTCATGGCCCTCTTCCCGGGCCCAATGCCAAGCCGATTCTTGCGAGAGACGACAAGGTAATCTCGCCATCTTACACGCGCTCTTATCCTTTCGTGATGGACCATGGTAAGGGAAGCTTCGTATGGGATGTGGATGGCAACCGCTTCATTGACTTCACGGCGGGCGTCGCGGTGCTCGCTACAGGCCACGCTCACCCTGCGATTGTGAAAGCCATCCAGGAGCAGGCCGAGAAGTTTATCCATATGGCGGGCACCGATTTCTACCTGCCTAACGTTGTCGAGCTGGCAGAGACACTATCCCGGATCACCCCCGGCAGCTTCCCCAAGCAGGTCTTCTTCACCAACTCCGGCACCGAGTTCGATCGAGGCCGCTATGAAGCTGTGCCGCCACCATACAGGCCGCCCTGTGCTGATCTCGTTCCTGGGCGGCTTCCATGGCCGCACGTACGGCTCGATGTCGCTCTCGTCGAGCAAGTACCTGCACCGCACAGGCTTCCAGCCTCTACTGGCGGGCATCTACCAGGCCCCCTACCCGAACCCATACCACCCCCCCTTCGACGTCCCGACCGAAAAGTTGGGCCGGGCCTGCGTGGACTACATCGAAAACACCATGTTCCGCCACCTCGTATCGCCACATGAAGTGGCCGGTATCATCGTGGAGGGCATCCAGGGCGAGGGCGGCTACGTAGTTCCCTCCGACGACTTCTATCCCGCGCTGCGCGACCTTTGCGACCGCCACGACATCCCGCTGGTACTGGACGAAGTGCAATCGGGCATGGGCCGCACAGGCAAGATGTTCGCTGTCGAGCACTGGGATGTCGAGCCTGACATTGTGTGCATCGCCAAAGGCATCGGGTCGGGCATGCCGATCGGCGCGATCGTGGCCCGCAAGAGCATGATGACCTGGCCTTCCGGCGCGCACGCCAACACTTACGGCGGCAACGCGCTCGCAGTGGCCGCGGCCCTCACCACCATTCGCCTCCTCGAAGAAGGCATGATGGAGAACGCCGAGAAGGTGGGCAAGCAGATGGAAACCCGCCTGACGACCTGGCTCGACCGCTACCCGTTCATAGGCGACGTGCGGGGCAAGGGCCTCATGCTCGCTGTCGAAATCGTGTCAGACCGAGTCGAAAAGAGCCCCGATGGTGCCCTCCGCGACCGCATCGTTCAGGAGTTGTTCGAGAACGGCGTGCTTCTGCTTGGGCGCCGGCCCCACCGCCATCCGCTTCTGCCCACCCCTCAACATCGATATCGAAACGATCAACGCAGGCCTCGACGTGATGGAGCGAGTGATGGACGGGCTGAAATAGCACCATAGACATAGAATAAAGGCCACGAATTTGCTGCTAGTAGCGAATTCGTGGCCTTTATTCTATGTCGGCCTCGCTAAGTGGGATAGTTAACGTCTTCAAGGCGTCCATGCCGCCCACGACGTTGATAGGCTCGAAGCCATGCGCCTTGAGTACGCTGGCAGCGATGCTGCTTCTGACACCGCCGGAGCAGATAGTAGCCACCGGCTTGTTGCTCGGCACTTCGTCCAGGTGAGAGAGGATCTGGTGGAAGGGGATATGTATTGCGCCCGGGATGTGGCCTTCGTGCCACTCGGAGTTCTCGCGCACGTCCAGCACCTGGAAGCTGCGGTCGCCCGCCTCGATACGGCTGCGTAGCTCTGCCGTGCTCATCTGCTGGATAGGCTCAAGAGCGCGCCCGCTGCTGGCCCATGCCTGCATCCCGCCCAGCAAGTATCCCACGATACTCTCCTGCCCCACCATCGACATTGCTTCGAGCACCAGACTCAGATCGTCAGGTGATTCGAGCACCAGTATGACAGGCGTCTTTTCGGGGATCAGCCAGGAGGCGCGGGTGGCAAACTGGCCGCCGTTCAGATCAACGTTGAGAGCGCCGGGAGCGTGTCCACCACCGAACGCTTCGGGCGAGCGCGTGTCGAGCAGCAGCGCGCCGCCCTTGCTCATGGTGTCAGCCTCGTCGGCGCTCATCGGCACGGCCAGGATTTCCTCGGTGAAAAACGGCCCCCTGTTTTTGGCCACGATGCGGGCAAACTGCGGCGGCTGGGGAGGCAAATCGTCGGTGACATGCTCGACAAAGCCCTCCTCGTCCTTTTCGAGCAGGGCTTGATTGTACAGCCTCTCGAAGCCGATAGTGGAGCTGCCCTTGGCGCTCATCGATTTGCCGCAGAGCGAGCCGGAGACGTGTGCCGGGTAGACCTCCACGCCGTCTTTCAGTGAGAGAAGCTTATCATGGAGCGAATGGAACAGCAGCGCCGCCCCCTCTTTCGGCTCGACAGCCAGGTCCGGCCTGCCCACATCGCCAACGAAGAGCGAATCGCCGGTGAGGACAAGCCAGGGCTCGCCGGCGCGCCCCGTGTCAGTGACGGCGATAGCTATATGTTCGGGCCGGTGGCCGGGCGTATGTAGCGCAGTGAAGCGCACTTTGCCGACCTGGATGCTTTCCCCGTCAGCCAGCGCTTTATGGGGGTACTCAACGCCCGCGCCCTCGAATATTGCCACCTGCGCCCCCAGCGCCGCCAGCTTGCCATGACCTGAAACATGGTCGGCATGGTTATGCGTTTCGATCGCATAGACGATGCGCATACCCTTCTTGTCTGCCGTCTCGACGTAATCGCTAACATTCCACCTGGGATCAACGACCACACACTCACCCGCGTCCGTATCTCCCACGAGATAGGAAGCACACCCCAGGTCATCGGAGATAAATTGCTTAAAGAACATAGTGCTATTGCTTACAACTTCGCCGGACGAAGCCGTGAAGCGCGAAACGTAGTACGTAAGACGTAACCGCCAAGACGCCAAGTACGCAAAGGCTCGCCAAGGTTTTTATTGGATTGAACCACAAAATCCTCTGTGGTCTCTGTACTCATGAGCGAAGTAGTTCGCTTCGCTCATCTCTGATTCCAAACCAATAATAAACCTTCGTGCTCTTCGTGCTCTTCGTGTCCTTCGTGATTAAAACCAATAAAACCTTTGTGCTCTTTGTGTCTTTGTGGTTCAAACCGTAGAAACCTTGGCGAAACTTGGCGTCTTGGCGGTTAAAAATCTATCGCATCAAGTGCCATATACCATGTTACCGCGCCGGGGTCGCCTGCCGCGCCAGATTTGCCATGCGCCAATACCCGCGACCGCCCAGAAGATAGCCAGGAGGGGCATTACAGGCACTATGGGGCGGTAGGTTGCAGGCTCTTCGCCCTGTAAGAGGACCATTGCACTATCTTTGTTGACAGTTATCCCCTGTTTGGCCAGAGCTTCGAGAGCCTTATCGGCGTCAGGCTGGCCCTTTAGGGCGGTGATTTTGCCGAAGTAGCGGACATTGCCCTGGGTAACGAATCCCGTCTGGGCATTCTGGTCATAGGGGAAGAGATACTCGACTTTATCGGTGCGCACGAAAAGGAGGTTATCGAAGCCCTGCACAGGAATCCAGTAATGTGTGCTATCGCCTTCGCCCACCGAAACCGCGCTCTCAATATTGGGCACAGTGTTGATATAGATGTAGCTATCCGGCAGAGGCTTGCCGTTCTTATCGAACAACTGCTGCGAACCGACGACATCTTTGGGCGTATCATCCTGGAGGGCATAAGAAACCGGCCCGGCCACCGCGAGCATCAGAACGCTTGTAGTGATCAGGGCAAGTATTCGTATGCACGAGTCGCCACTTGCGGCTTTCGAGTATCATTTCCGCCCTCCGTAGGCAAATCCCTGATCATCGTATCAGCGATTTGCGTGCCAGCAATTATAACATAACAGGAGGCGCTACTCTTCAACTCCATCACTCGCAAATCTTTCTACGGTTTGAACCACAAAGGCACAAAGAGCACAAAGGTTTTTATGGTTTCGCGTCACGAAGATCACGAAGATCACAAAGATCACGAAGAATATTCTAGTTTTAGATTACAAAGAGCACAGAGTACTCAAAGAACACAGGGGATTTTTCCGGTTTAAACCATAAAAACCTTGGCGACCTTGGCGGAACTTGGCGTGTTGGCGGTTCCGTTTCACGTCTTACGTTTTACGTTTCACGTTTTACGTTTTATGCCCTTCACGCCATCGTCGGTCGTCGGTCGTCGGTTATAATATATTCCATCAGAAAGGATGTGGCGTCATGGATAGTAACGACGAGCCGTTTGGTTGGTGGGGTTGGCACTGGCAGCCTGCCGTACCGCTTTCGATTATGCAGATTATCGACGCCGGGAGTGCCGACGTTGACATTGTGGCAGTGCTCTGGGCGATGCTGGCGCGGAGGGCGTCGGTGCTCGTGGCGGCGGAGCCGCCTATGGCGGGTAAGACCACTACGCTCACCGCCTTGCTCGACCTGATGCCCCCCGATTCGAACCGCGTCTACCTGCGCGGCCACTATGAGACATTCGACTTCGCCCTCGAGCCAGACGCCGACCCTGGGAACACTTACATACTCGCCAACGAAATGAGCGACCACCTGGCGGTCTACCTTTGGGGCTCGCGCATCTACAAGACCTTCGAGCTGATGGACCAGGGCTACGCTATCGGCTCGACCATGCACGCCGAGACCGTTGACGACGTTATCGCCATCCTCAATTCCCAGCCGCTTCGCGTGCCGCCTGAGCGGGTTGCCGGGCTGACGCTGGTCATCAATCTCTACGTAAGCGGCACATATGGATCGTCAGTGCGCCGCTTCAACACCGTCAATATGCTCCTTCCAGGCAGCGGCGATGCCTCGGATGGCCTGTTGCCGGGCGTGAAGCCTTTACTCTTATCGCGCTGGAATCGCAGCACCGACACTTTCGAGCATCGCTTCGCACGGCCGGATGTGCAGGCGAAGCTGGCACAGTGGGCAGGTATTTCGGTTAAAGCATGGCAAGCCGACATTACGCGGCGCAAGGCGCACCTGGAGAAGATGCGCGACGACGGAATAATCGGCATTTCAGGCACGAGGGCTGGATTGCAAGCTTTCCTCCCTCGACCTTGACCCCCTTCTTACTAAACCGTATAACTAAAGAGGAGGGCCAACACCCTCTGTCCCATTTTATCCCCAGGACGCTACGTAATTACGAATTACGAATTACGGCATTAAGATACGCACTACGCAATAGCATAGAAGGAATTATTCATGCCTAAAACCCCCGCAAAGCCAACAACTCTTGGCGACCTTCGCCAGAGCGAGTACGAGGTCCTCCCCGTAAAGGAGGAGATGCGCAAGAACCTGATCCAGAAATTGCGCGACAACCAGCCGATGTTCCCCGGCATCATCGGCTTCAGCGACACAGTCATCCCGCAGATCGAGAACGCCATCCTGTCGGGCCAGGACATCATCTTTTTGGGCGAGCGCGGGCAGGCCAAAACACGCATGGCTCGCGCCCTGGTCAACCTGCTCGATGAAGAAGTGCCCGTCATCAAGGGAAGCCCCCTCAACGACGACCCCTATAACCCGATCAGCGCAGACGGCAAAGCCCTGGTCGAGGAGCACGGTGACGATACCGAGATCGAGTGGATAGGCCGCGATAGGCGCTACGGCGAGAAGCTGGCCACGCCCGACATCACTATTGCCGACCTTATCGGCGAGATCGACCCCATCAAGATCGCCGAGGGGCGATACCTCTCCGACGAGATGACTATCCACTACGGCCTCCTGCCCCGCACTAACCGGGGCATATTCTGCATCAATGAATTGCCCGACCTGGCCGAAAGGATACAGGTGGGCTTGCTCAACATCCTTGAAGAGCGCGACGTTCAGATACGCGGCTATAAAGTGCGCCTCCCACTCGATATTTACCTGGTGGCCTCCGCCAACCCGGAGGATTACACGAACCGCGGGCGCATCATCACTCCCCTGAAGGACCGCGCAGGCTCGCAGATCAGAACCCACTACCCGAACACCCTGGACCAGGAAATCGATATCATGGAGCAGGAGCGGCTGCGCTTCACCACCACCGGCTACGAGGTGGACGTGCCGCAGTATATGAAGGAGATCGTGGCCGAGATCACACACCTGGCGCGTCGTCACCCCGACATCTCGCAGCGCTCAGGCGTGTCTGTGCGCGTATCTATCGCCAACTACGAGAACATCATCAGCAATGCGCTCAAGCGCGCCATCAAGCTCGGCGAGCATCGCGTGGTGCCCCGCGTCTCTGACCTGTCTTCCCTGGTCGCCTCCACCGCGGGCAAAATCGAGATCGAGTCGGTGGGCGACGTGCGCGAGGAGAAGGTGATAGAGAAGCTTGTGCAAGGTGCCGTGCTGGCCGCCTGGAACCGCCGCTTCTCGCTGGGCGACTTCGACGACGTGGTAACACGCTTCCATAACGGCCTTGTGATCGAAATCGCCGACACCATGCCCTCTATGGAATACGTGCACCAGGCCGCCGACCTGAAAGGCATGAAGAACGCCATCACCAAGCTGGAAGCCCAGGGCAACCCCGCCGCAGTGGCAGCCGCAGTCGAGTTCGTACTGGAAGGTCTGCACCTGAGCCGCCGTTTGAATAAGGACCGGTCGGGTGGAGGGGTGAGATACCGGAGGTAAAACGTAAAACGTAGAACGTAGAACGTAAGGGACTGAGAGCAAGGTGCGTTCAGTTTCTTACGTTTTACGTTTTACGTTCTACGCTGTAAAATAGGAGAAACGGTCCCAACCCTGCTCTTTGACGGCAATAAGCTTCGCATGCCTCGGAGTGTGCTATGAACCCTGTTTCTCCTGCTCAAGACGTGCCTTCACAGGTTGCCTGCCCTCAATGCGGCACCGGCAACCCTCGCCACAATAAGTTCTGCATGAATTGCGGCGCGCTGATGTCGCAGCCGTCCGTGAAGGTACATACTTCCGGTCTGGCAAACGGTGATGGCGACCAGACGCTCGAAACACCGGTCACCGTATCCCGCCCTAAGCGCACAGACACTCACCTGCATGAGGGTGTGCCGGCCGATGTGGAAGCGTCGGTCAGCTCACGGATGCTGGATCTTGAGAGCAGACTCGCCGAGCGTGTAGACCTGCTCGACAAGCAGCTTGCCGACTTGCAAATGGACCAGGTGCAGATGGGCAGGCCCTGGTACCGGCAGATGGCGGTGCTCGTCGCCCTGGGTGCGCTCTTCTTCACGGGTGCTGCAACCATCTTCAACTACGTGCAGACCACGCAGAACAACGCCCACAACGCACGGATTGAGCTGCGTGATCTGACACAGCGTCTGAGCCAGATCCCTATCGACAACATCAGCGCGGCAAAAGCCTACACGAATAGCTTCCAGTTGGCCCAGATATCCGGTCTTCTTCAAGAAGAAAACGCTGTGCTGGCCCGGCAGGCAGAAGATGTGATGAACGAAATCCCCGACTCCGTCTCTTCGAGCGAATATATACTGGTGGCACAGGCCTTGATGAACTCCACTCTGTACGATGACGCCCTCAACGTGGTCAACAAAGCGATAGGAGCCATCCAGGATGCTAATGACGGCTCCACGGTATATCGCTTCAAGGGCCAATTACTCTTCAATTCAGGGAACCTCACTGACGGCAGGCAGGCGTTCCAGCAGGCCCTCGACATCTTCAGCAGGTACCCAACCACGAATACTTATTACCAGACCACCACGACCGTGCAAAACGAGTTTGTGTGGGCAACGGCGGAGTATGGTGTAGGCCAGTGCTCCGAAGCGAAGAAGCATATCGACCACGCCGCACAGCTGTTAAAGGGTCTCAGTGCCCCGATGCAGCAGCAGTCGGCTACCCAGCAGCTTCAGGCTGAGGTGCAGCAAGAGACCTCCTACATCATTGTTTGCAGCGCGCCGTGAGCGCCATAGCAGCTAGCAGCTATCACTGATGCATTGCCAACATCTCACCCTCGATGAGTTTCGCAACTATACGCACCTCTCACTGGACCTTGAGCCAGGTGTGACGGTGCTCGAAGGCGATAACGCTTCGGGCAAAACATCACTCCTTGAGGCGGTATATCTGCTCGCCACCACACGCTCGGCACGCACCTCGTCTGATCTTGAGCTTATCAACTTCGCCGCCCCCAACGACCTCGGCTCGCCCCCGTTTAGCCGGATAACGGCCCAGGTAGAGCGCACTCACGGCCCTCTGACCGTGGAGATCCTTGTGGTGCGCGCTGAGGAACCGGAAGGCCCGGGAGGCCTGGCGGGGAGCGTGCAGGCGCGCAAGCGGATCAAGGTAAACGGGGTCGCCCGCCGTGCCATCGACCTGGTAGGGCAGGTGAACGTGGTGCTGTTCACCCCACAAGACGTTGACCTCGTGACGGGACCGCCCACTCTGCGGCGCAGGTACATGGACGTGACCGTCTCGCAGATGGACCACCGTTACGTGCGCCTCCTTTCGCAATATATGAAGGTGCTTGCGCAGCGCAATTCGCTGCTTAAGTCGCTCAAGGAGCAGGGCCGCAACCCCATGTCACGTGACGTCGCCGAGGAAATCGCCTACTGGGATGACGAGCTTGTGCGGCACGGCTCCTACATTGTACTCAGGCGTGACGTATTCGCTGCCCGCCTATCGAGCAGAGCGGAAGCCATACACCACCTGCTGGCCGGCACCGATGCCGCCAAAGGCACCCCGGATACCCGCAAGATGCTCCGCGAGCGCCGCCCCACAGCCGAGCTGCGGCTCAACGTGGTCTACGAAACAGCAGTTGCGCCCAAAGCACGCAAAGCTCTCCTCCCCGACCTGCTGGCCCAAATCGAGGCCGACAGCGCGGCGGCAAACCAGGCAAAGGACGATTACACGGCCTCAGTGGACGCCTCCGCGCTGCGTGGACGTATTCCACACCTCGAAAAACATCTCGAGGAGATAGCCAATGAGTTCAAGAGCCAACTTGCTGACCTGAGGACGCAGGAAGTGCGGCGCGGCGTATCTGTCCTTGGGCCGCACCGCGACGATCTGCTATTCCAGCTAGGCGATCTCTCGCTTGGCGCGTACGGCTCGCGCGGGCAGCAGAGGACAGCGGTGCTGGCCCTCAAGCTGGCCGAGGTGGACCTGATGACTGCGGAAACGGGCGATACGCCCATCCTGCTGCTGGATGACATCATGTCCGAGCTTGACGCGCGGCGCAGAGGTTACCTGCTCAGCACCATCGGCAGCCACGAATACCAGGCGCTCATCACCGCCACCGATCTGTCCGGTTTCGACGCCGATTTCCTAAAAAATACCACCCTCCTGCAGGTACGCCAGGGTGAAGTAGATAGAATGTCATAGATTCCCCGGTAAAAGGAGTGCAGGGGAAGTCCCCTGCCGAGGATACCGGGGTCGTCCCCCGAAATTACTTATTCCTAAATACCTTGCATAGACGTGCCCTCGTTGGGAGCTACGGAGCCGTATCGAGGTCCAGGACATAAAGCTCACTGCCAGGCACCGTCAGGTCATTATCCGCAGCGAAGGCGATCTTCCCATCCGCGAGCAGAACGAAACTCTTTGGCATAGCACGCAGTCCGGAGGCGACCGCTTTGGTTGCTCCGCTGCCAATATCGTACGTCTCGATTTTCCAGCCGTCAGATTCCCCCAAATCAAGGCTCGGCCAGCGCACCCAGGCCACTCGATTGCCCAGTATGACGGGGTCGCTTGCCGCGCCCAGGGCTATGACTTTGCGCTCGCCGGTCTGAATGTTATACAGGTAGGTGGTCTGGTTGGTGATATTGCTGTAGAACGAGTAGACCACGTAATCGCCCGAGACCCCGTAGCCGGTGAACCCCCCGATGCCGGAGGCAAGAGTTGTAATGGTGCCCGTGTCCGCCTGGTAGAGACGGAGAGTGCGCGTCGTATTCGGCCCGTTGGTTTGCTCCTCGGTCCAGAGTAGCTTGCCGTCCGCCGCGACCAGGCTACCTGCTACCGGCAAATTGTCGTATATCCGGCGCTCGCTGCTCGCGCCGGTCACCAGGTCCTGGGCGAAGATGCCTGTGTGGCCCGTCCAGTTATCGCTGTAGTAAAGAGTTGTCTGGTCAAGAGCTATCTCGGACCTACGGAAATCGGGGCTGGTTACACTATCGGGCTGGTAGAGCCGGGCTTCAGCGCCCGTTCTAAAGTCGTATCCCTCCAGGTATCTTCTATCTATATCGCGGCGCGTCCAGAATGCCAACGTGCCGTTAGTGGCAAGCGGGAGGCCGTCGGGCGCCACAAGCGGTTGTGAGATGGGAAACTCGCGGTTCTGAGCAGCATCGTACGAATAGATCATCTGGCTGATATATCCATTGTCCCGCATATCGGCCCACACCAGCCCATTCGCTGCGCCGCGCAGCGTGGTGGGTAGGATCGAGCCGGCAATCTGCCTTGGAGCGACTGCCGGCCCCTGTTGGCTACCATACTTCGCGTCATAGCGGAAATGGCCCAACTGGCTCAGGAGAACATTGTATGGCGCGGGATTCTCAGGGTGCCACTCGAAGACTGCGCGCTCGAAATATTGCACTGTATAAGGCCGCCCATCGAGGTCGGACACCTCCGTGAATTCCTCGCTGATCGGATAGCCCTGCTGCAGCAGACCACCGTGCTCCTGCCAGTATTGGAAGAACGTGCCGCCCAGGTGCTTACCCGTCTGCGGGAAGAATACGGTACCGGCATCCTGGTTGGGGCGCTGGTTGGGCGCGCCGTTGGGGTATTTCTGCTGGTACTGGAAGGTGCCTAGCTGGGCCAGCAGCACTTCGTAAGGTGTGCCTTTATTCTCAGGGTGGTATTCGAAAACACCGCGCTCGAAATATTGCACCGTGTAGATATGGCCATCGAGATCGGATTGCTCGCCGAACACCCCGGAGATGGGATAGCCCTGCTGCAATAAACCGCCATGCTGCTGCCAATAACTGAGGAAGATTCCGCTCGCGGTCTGCCCTGTAATAAACTGCTGGCTGCCCTGGCCCGGAAGCGGCACAGGCGGGTTGAGAGGCTGCTGCGGACCGGACGCCGGGCAGGGCTGGCTCGTATGGCGCATCAGGAAGGCTTCGTCCTGTCCGGAGCTATCCAGCAAGCGCCCGCCACCGCCCAGAAATCGCCTCCCGCCGCTACAATGTCATTAAACTGGGAGCCGAAGCCAGGCACTGGATTGGGGATTGCGGTCCAGGCCATTCCGTCCCAGTGCTCAAGCAGCCCATTCCGGTCAGAGCTATCTCCGTAGTAGCCGGCGGCCCAGGCATCGCCAGCCGCTGTGGCTGCGATGGTCTGGAAATATGCAAATCGAGCAGGATTCATCAGCGCAGTTGCAGTCCAGCTTTGCCCATTGAAGTGGTCTGCGTATCCCGGACCGCTTCCTCCTACCAACCACAGATCGCTCAGCGGAGGTAGCTGCCAATCCCACTCCACCATTATTCGGAGACCGGGACGGGCGAGTCCTAACGTCTGGCCGTTCCAGTGAAGGATATATGCGCCTGTAATCCACACGTCGTCCCTTGAGATTGCCAGTACTTTGGAAAGAGGTGCCTGAACAGCGTCTCCCTGCAATAAGTCTTTCCAGGTGTTCCCATCCTTGTGCAAAACGAAAGACTGCCCCCCAACCTGCGTTTGTGGGGTCGAGCCTACGACCCAGACGTCATCGTCCGATGTTGCATCGACCGATCCGGGAATGCCCACACCCTGGCCAATGAATGAGGTATTCCATTGAATTCCGTTCCACTGAAATACGACCAGGTCGGTACTTTCGCCAACGCCAGGATTGGGTGGTTGGTCTGAATTATTTAGCGTGCCGACCACCCATACATCACTGGGAGAAAGAACTTTGATATCAGCGAGCTGATAGGTACGTGTAAGCACAGGCATTGTGGAAAGGCCCCAGGCGGAGCCGTCCCAGTGCAAAATGAAGCCGGCATACCCGCTGCCTGGGACGCCGCTGTATGTGTTACCAACGGCCCACACATCGCTCGATGACGAGGCGGAGAGTGCGACGATTTCGCTGCTTTGCCCGTTTATCGCAGGAGTGGGCACCACCCGCCAACACCCCAATAGCGCATCAGCTTGCTGTGCAGACTGGGCCAGCATTAACCCCGGTGTACCGGCCATCATCAATATCACGCAAAAAGCCGTGAGAGCAGACAGCACCATACCTTTGTTCAAGCCCATCTATTCCTCCCTCTACGCAGGATAGTATGCCACATCTTTAACGGGCCAAAAGCCATCTGGTTACAAGCGGCCTATAGTGGCGTAAAACGTAAAACGTAAAACGTGAGACGTAACCGCCAAGACGCCAAGGACGCAAAGGCTCGCCAAGGTTTTTATTGTTCTAAACCATCAAAATCCCCTGTGATCCCTGAGAGTGTCTGAAGACTCCGCCCGGCGACTAAAGTCGCGGGCTACAGGTACAAAGTCGCCCTTCGGCGACTGTCGGTCAGTCCGCGTAGGCGGACTTTGCTATCCCTAGCCCGCGACTTTAGTCGCCGGGCGGGGTCGGCCCCAGCTTTCAGATACTCTCTGCGTGCCCTTGTGCACTCTGTAATTCAAACAATAAAAATCTTCGTGATCTTCGTGTCTTTCGTGATCTTCGTGATTCAAACAATAAAGACCTTTGTGATCTTTGTGTCTTTGTGGTTCAAACCGTAGAATCCCTGGCGTCTTGGCGTCTTGGCGTTGAAGGAAAACCGATCGCCTCAGGCCTTTGTTTGACTTGCGCCCCGGCTAAACCTATAATCGAAGCAGGTTAGTATATTAGCAGCATATAAATCATACACTGAGCCTGATACGCTTTGCATCTGGCGGGCAGCGTCGCCCGTTAATTTCGAAGGAGAGACATGGAAGTCTACGATAGTATTCTTGATACAATCGGCAACACGCCTATCGTGCGGTTGCCTGCACTTAATCGCGGCATCAAGCCGAAATTGCTCGCTAAGCTGGAGATGTTCAACCCCGGCAACTCGGTGAAGGACCGCATCGGTATCAGGATGATACGCGACGCCGAAGAGCGGGGACTGCTTCATCGCGGGGGCACCATTGTCGAGCCCACTTCGGGCAACACAGGCACGGGTCTGGCGATCGCGGCGGCCATCCTGGGTTACAAGTGCGTATTTGTGATGCCCGACAAGGTCTCGCAGGAGAAAATCTCGCTTCTGAAGGCTTACGGAGCGGAAGTTGTTACCACGCCCACCGCCGTGCCACGCGAAAGTCCTGAAAGCTATTACAGCGTTGCCGACCGCCTCACCAGCGACATACCGGGGGCGTTCCAGCCAAACCAGTATTTCAATGCGGCAAACCCACGCGCCCATTTCGAGACCACAGGCCCCGAAATCTGGCGGCAGCTCGACGGCAAGATCGACGTCTTCGTGGCGGGCGTGGGCACGGGCGGCACCATATCGGGCACCGGCCACTTCCTCAAGACCCAGAACCCCAACCTCTGGGTGGTGGGAGCCGACCCCGAGGGCTCTCTCTATACCGGCGACCACGCCCGCCCGTACAAGGTGGAGGGCATAGGCGAAGACTTCATGCCCGGCACCATGGATATGAGCGTAGTGGACGAATGGGTGACAGTGAGCGACCGCGATTCATTCGAGACCGCGCGCCGCATCACGCGCGAAGAAGGCATACTGGTGGGCGGCTCGGGCGGCACCGCCATGTGGGCTGCTTTGCAGGTGGCGAAGCGGCTGGACGAAAGTAAGTCGGTGCTGGTGCTGCTGCCCGACACGGGGCGGGGCTACCTTTCCAAGCTATATAATGACGCCTGGCTGCGAGAAAACGGCTTCCTTGACCGGCTGCCCATCCAGGCTCGCGTGCGCGAGCTTGTGAGCCGCCACGACCGCGAATTGCCCAACCTGGTGACGGTGTCTTCGGACAGGACGGTGCGCGAGGCTATTGATTTGCTGCAACAATACAACATATCGCAGCTTCCCGTCACAAGGCCGGGCCAGGGAAACGGCAATGGCGCTGGGCCTTTCACTGATGTTCATTCGATGGTTGGCTCCATCCAGGAGCGTAATCTCCTCGAGCGCGTGTTCCGCGACCCAACATTGATCGATTCGAAGGTGGAGGGCGTGATGGACCCACCCTTCCCTCTGGTAGACGTAGCCGAGCCGGTCGAGCGCGTAGTGCCCGCCCTGCTGGCGAACAACTCCGCAGTGCTGGTGGAGGAGGGTGGCCAACCGGTGGGGCTGATCACTCGTAGCGATCTGCTGGAGTTCGTCGCGCACGGCAGAGCGGGGTAGGGATAAATTGCGGATTGCGGATTGCGGATTTACCTTCACCGCCAAGACGCTAAGTTCCGCCAAGGTCGCCAATATTATTAGGGGTAATCCGCAATCCGCAATCCGCAATCCGCAATTGAATAGGAGTTTATATGGCGGAAGCGATAGCTAAAGATGTAACAGTTTATGAGACTGTCAAAGCGCCTTATGCACCCAGTTGGGTGGACCGCATCACGGACCGGGTGCGGGCCTTGCCGGTGCCATCGTGGGTTGTCTATATCGCACCTGCCCTTATCCTCTTTGGTATTACCACGGTCATCAAGTGGGGGGACGGCAGTTACGCGACAGCCTATGCAGAGGGCAATAAGGCGGGTCTCTTCAAGTTCGGACCGATCTATATCTACCCCTTCCATGCCGTGCCCGAGCTGGTTGCCTTCTATGCGCTCGCGCTCATGCATTACCTGGACGACGTTGCGCGGCATGCCCTCGATACTTACCGCCCGGCCATGCGCGCTGACGAAACGCATTCCAGGAACCTGGCATATCGCCTTACCAATCTTCCCGCGCGACCTACACTGGTGGCAAGCGTGGTGGGCGTGATATTCGCTATCGGCGTGTTGATGTTGCTCTATTTCGCCGCGCCGGACTTCGCAAATAAGCTCATTCTCTTCACCTCACCCGCCGCCACGGTGGTCGAATCGGTTGTGTTTGTGCTCCTCTGGTGGATTTGGGGAGCGCTTATATATCACACCATTCGCCAGCTACGGCTGGTCAGCCACATCTACACCACCTATACGCGCATCGATATCTTCAACCTCTCGCCTCTCTACTCGTTCTCCTGGCTCACCGCCCGGACCGCCGTGGGCTCGGTGCTCGCCACCTATGCCTTCATCATCACAGCACCCGGCCTGATGGACAACCCTATCACGCTCGGCATAATGGCATTCAACCTGGTATTTGCCATGGTGGCATTCGGCTGGCCCCTGGTGGGCGTTCACCGGCTTCTGGAAGCTGCCAAACACCACAGGCTTACCTCCGCAGCCCAGCGTTTTGAGATACTGGTAGCCGAATTGCACAGGCGGGCGAACTCGGGTGAGTTCAACTCTATGGGCGAAATGAAGGAGGGGCTGGAGGCTCTGGCAAACGAGCGCGGGGTCATAGAAAAGGTGTATACCTGGCCCTGGCAGCGCGAGACGGTCAGCGGGCTATCAACCGCACTCCTTCTGCCTATCATCCTCTGGGTTACCACCAAGGTCCTGGATGGAGTGATACACTAGGCGGGTGCGGACCTCTCAATTGCGGATTGCGGATTGCCGATTGCCGATTGCCAGCGCTGCTTGCAACACCGACTAAATCGTAGAGGCACCCCTTGTGGGTGCCCTGATGAGTAGAGATAATGTTTGCGACCAGGGCATCCACAAGGGGTGCCCCTACAGATTTCCCACGACTTTGCTAGACGTTGGTAAGATGCCCTAATGCGTCCTACGATCTTACAATGGCTCCAGCGCGGGCCGTGGCCGGCGTGCCGGCTTACCTGCTCGGCATTGCTCGGCACGATCACTCTTGCGCCTGAGAGCATACGTTTTATCGGCGTCGCACTCCTTGTGGCATCAGCCGTGCTTGGCGTGTTCATCTGGGGGCGGCAGAGGTGGATTTCCCGCCTTCCAGCAGGAGAAGTCCCGGACAATCCCGGTTCTTCATGCGCAGGAAATATCCGGCTGCTGGCCGGAGTGGTGGGTGCGGGCATCCTCTTGCTTGCGGCTGACCTTTATAACGCTTCCAACCCGAACGATGAATTCGGCCCGGCAGGCTGGCTGTGGCTTGCAAGTATGGTGTTGCTGGCCGCAGCAACGCTCGCCTGGAGTCATCGCAATGCGCCAACGAAGGAGAGCATTGCGCCCGCGCCGGCAGTTGCCGCGCACGTTACTTCGACGTTACCCGTGCGACGGGCGGGCGAACCGGTAGCGCAAACAGCAACCTCGTTGGAAAAGCAAACCGAAGCGCCCTGGCCCCTGTGGGAGATTGGGCTTTTCGCGGGCATAGTGCTGCTGGCATTTGTGCTCCGCGTATGGAACCTTGCCGCCTACCCCGACAACGTCTACCCGGACGAAATAATGACCGGCACAATCGCGTCGGGAGCTTATGGGGGTAGCACGCCCGCGCCTTCGCTTTTTCAGCACGCTCTGGAGCGGCATCGACCTGCCCGCCCTCTGGTTTCGCATAGTATGGGCGTTCTTGCAGGTGGGCGGCGACACGCTCACGATGCTGCGAATGCCCGCTGCCCTCTTCGGGGCGGCTACCACTTTGCCCTTCTATTTGCTGGTGCGCGGCGTGTGGGGACGGGTCGCGGCTATCAGCGGCACCGCCATACTCGCTTTCAGCGCCTCCAACGTCCATTACAGCCGCCTCGCCCTCAATAATATCGTTACGCCTTTCTTCTGGGCCGTCTGCTTCCTCTTCTTGCTACGTGGCCTGCGATCAGGCAGGCCTGTTGATTGGGTGGTAGCAGGGCTGGCTGCGGGCTTGAGCGAGCATTTCTATTACGGTACGCGCCTGCTCCCCTTCATCCTCATCGCATTCTTCGCCTACTTGCTGCTGGTGCATTGGCGGCAAGCCAGGCGCTATGTGGGGCATTTCGCTCTGCTGGCCCTCGGTTACCTGGCCGGATTCGGGCCGCTGCTGGTCTATTTTATACGCAACCCCAATCTCTATTTCGGGCGCGGAGCCGACATGAGCGTGTGGCATACCATTCCTACCAGCCTGGACGAATTCGGGCGGATGGTGGGCACTCTGTGGCCAATCATGGCGGAAAACGTGTCTCGGATTCAGCACTGATAGCTCGCAGGACATCATCTTTTTCGCGCCGCTGCTCCTCCCCTCCGAGGCGGCATTGCTTGCGCTGGGTGTGGGGCTGCTGGTCTGGAAGTGGAAGCACCCCGCCGCGTTCCTGATGCTGGTGTCAGGGGTTGGCGTGCTCTTTGTGGGCGGCACTCTCGTGATGTCGATCAACAGCGCGCCTCCGCAGATCAACCACTGGACGCCCGCCTTCCCGGCGGTCTACGCCGCGCTTGCTATCCCTATCGGCGCGTGGGCCCAACAAGCAGGTGCCTTCCTGCCGATACGCTTACGTTGGGCCGTTCCCTCCACGCTGGCAGCAGGATTGGCGCTGCTGGCTGCGCTCAATATCAACTTCTACTTCAATAGCTACCACGCAGACCCCGAAAGCCTGGTCAATGAGAGCTATAGAACCGCCCAGGGCTACTATGACGTCCAGACGGCGCAGAGCCGCTACGTGGCCTCCCTCGGCCCGAGCTACAGAGTGGTGATCGTCGGACAATCAGCGCAGCCTTACGACGCGGCAACCACCTACTACCTGATGGGCACGAGCGGCGACGTCGTCAACCTGCCCACCCCCGACACCGGACTTTCTTCCTTGCAATCCGGTAGCCGGGGGATAGCGTTTATCTTCTTCCCCGGCAACGAGCAATACGAGCCCGCCGTGCGCCAGCGCTGGCCAGGCGGCACAGACGGTCAGATAGAGAGCAAAAGCGGTAGACCACTCTTTGTCACCTATCAAGTACCCACGAAATAGCGATCCCGATAACAATGCTTCCAGGGCTCCAATGATTACCGGTAATTCACCGCAGAGGCGCAGAGGACGCAGAGTTTCGCAGAGATAATTTAAGGTTTTGGAATATGAAACCATAATTAGCTTCGGTGAACTACGTGCCTTCTACCCCATCTCTGCGTAACTCTGCGTCCTCTGCGCCTCTGCGGTGAGGTACAACCGTACTACTTTATTTGGAAACGCAAACTGGCCGCGTTGTCTAAACCTGCACCGGGTGTTATAATTCACGCGCCTAACTTACAACTCAAAATTAAGAATTCAAAACTCACAATTCCGAAGGGAGCGGCGATGAAGCTGCACGAATACCAGGCTAAAGAGATGCTCGCCAAGTATGGCGTGCCTGTGAACGAGGGATATGTTGCCGACACGCCGGACGAGGCCGAGCAGATTGCGCACCGCATCGGCAAGCCGGTGATGATCAAGGCGCAGGTAATGATGGGCGGGCGCGGCAAAGCGGGAGGCGTGAAATACTCCAAAGACGTGGCTGCCGCTCGGGAGAACGCCGAGACATCCTGGGCAGGCTGCTTCGCAACGAGCAGAACCCTAAAGGCGAGGTGGTCAAGCGCGTGCTGGTGGCCGATGCCGCCGATATCAAGAAGGAATACTACCTGGGCGCGACCGTGGACCGGGCTTCCAAGTCGATCATCGTGATGGGCAGCGCCGAGGGCGGCGTCGAGATCGAGCAAGTGGCTAAAGAGCACCCGGACGCCATTATCAAGGTGTCGGTTGACCCTCTTGCGGGTCTGCTCGATTTCCAGGCCCGCGAGCTTGCGTTCGGTATGCACCTGAGCGCATACATACGCGACTTCACCAGGATAGCCAAAGGGCTCGTACAGGTGCTCATCGACCATGACGCCTCCTTAGTGGAGATCAATCCCCTGGCGATCACGGGCGAAGACCGCATTATCGCCCTCGACGCCAAGATGGTGCTTGACGACAACGCGCTTTTCAGGCAGAAGTGGGCCGAAGAGATGCGCGATCCCGCCGAGGAAGAAGAGTCGGAGCGGCAGGCGCGGGAGGCCGGTATATCGTTCGTGAAGCTGGACGGCAACATCGGCTGCATGGTGAACGGGGCAGGCCTCGCGATGGCGACCATGGACACCATCAAGGAGTACGGCGGCACCCCCGCCAACTTCCTCGACATAGGTGGAGGGGCACGCGAAGACAAGGTGGAAGCGGCCCTGCGCATCATCCTGAGCGACACAAACGTGAAAGCTGTGCTCTTCAATATCTTCGGCGGTATCACCCGCTGCGATGTGGTGGCAAACGGCATCGTGAAAGTGCTGGGCCAGATGAAGCCCGATGTGCCCATGGTGGTACGGCTGGTGGGCACCAACGCCGAGGAAGGCCGCCGCATCTTAGAGGCCGCCAATCTCCCCGCCGCCGCCACTCTCGATGAAGCCGCTCAGAAAGCGGTCGAATTGGCAAAGGCGAGGGGTTAGTGAAGGGTCAAGCAGTATAGAGAAAGAGGGGTGCAGGGGCGGCTAACCCTGCCAGGGCATGGGTGTCCCCCATAATCCTCTGTTCCCTGTAAAGAGGGGTGCAGGGCGCTCCCCTGCCGGGGGCTTGGGGTGTCCCCAAAATCTGTCCACTCTCTAATCTGCTGGTGGGAGCTACGCTAGCCCATAGCCAGCGAGCAAAACAGAACCATACGCCGCATGCACTTGTAAGATAGATATGAGATAATTGTCTCACCGGGAAGTTAGCCGGATATTTGGAGAGTTGTACCTCCCCGGCGATACCTGGAGGCAAATAAAAGTGAAAGGAACGACAACCTAATGGTAGCAACATTGCCAAAGCGCGACGAGGTGTCCCAGGAGATGACCTGGGACGCCACCAGTATCTACGCGACGGTAGACGACTGGCAGGCGGCGAATAAGAAGGTCCTTAACGAAATCGAGGCTATAGGCAAATACCAGGGTAAGCTGGGCGAATCCGCTACCACGCTTCTGGAGGGTCTGCAGGCGCGCGATAAGCTGATTGTCGAAGCTGCGCATATCGGCCAATGGGCGTTAATGTACCATGTGCCCGATATGAACAACCAGGAAGCCACCGCCAGATATGGGCAAGCGCAGAGCCTCTTTGGCAGGGTGGGTGCGGCGGTGGCCTTCTTCGACCCGGAAATACTGGCAATCGACGACAACCGCCTCAAGAAGATGGTGAGCGAAGCCCAGGCCCTGCGTGAATACCAGCACTACTTCGACAAGATCGAAACCCTCCGTGCGCACACCAGGTCCGCCGAGGTAGAGAGCGTGCTCGCCGAAGCTGCCGATGTCACCGGCAGCGGCTACAATATCTACAATGCGCTGGCCGACTCGGACCTCAAGCTGGGCACGATCAGCGACGAAAAGGGCGACAAAGTTGAACTGGGCCAGAGCAACATCCTCACCATGATCCGCAACCGCGACCGCGATGTGCGCAAAGCGGCCTGGGAGTCGATGTCTGACGCCTACCTGAGCATGAAGAACACCTTCGCGGCCACCCTGGCGGCGGGCATCAAGCGCGACGTCTTCTACGCGCGTGCCCACAACTACGACAGCTCGCTCGAATCCGCACTGTCAGCCGACAATGTGCCCACCTCCGTCTTCTATAACGTGCTCGACACCTTCAAGAAAAACCTCCCTGTGTGGCATCGCTACTGGGAGATCAAGCGGCGCGGACTGGGCGTGGATAAGCTGCACGGCTACGATATCGACGTGCCTCTGGTCCGCAAAGAGCGCACAATCCCCTATGCCGAGGGCGAAAAGATCGTGCTGGCGGGCCTGGCCCCGCTGGGCGAGGAGTACCTCCGGCCTCTCAAGCGTGGCCTCTACGAGCAGCGATGGGTGGACGTGCTGCCGAACGAGGGCAAGGGCGGTGGCGCGTTCTCCTCGGGTGCGCCCGGCACGCACCCATTCCTCTTTATCAGCTACGACGATACGCTGGAAAACGTCAGCACCCTGGCTCACGAGCTTGGCCACTCGATGCACTCGTACCTCTCCTGGAAGTATCAGCCTGCGGTCTACGCCCAGTACTCGATGTTTGCAGCCGAGACCGCCTCCAACTTCAACCAGGCACTGGTGCGCGCCCACCTGCTGACCACCGAGAAAGACCCCGATTTCGAGCTTGAGGTGCTGGCCGAGGCGATGAGCAACTTCCACCGTTACCTCTTCATCATGCCCACGCTTGCCCGCTTCGAGATAGAATGCCATGAGCGAACAGAGCGGGGCGAGGGTCTCACCGCGGACGCGATGTCGTCGCTGATGGCCGACCTTTACGCGGAGGCCTACGGGCCAAGCGTGGAAGTGGACCGCGACCGGGTGGGTATCACCTGGGCCGAGTTCCCACACATGTTCGGCAACTTCTACGTGTTCCAGTACACTACCGGCATCTCGGCGGCCAACGCTCTGGCCGATAACGTGCTCAAGGAAGGCGAGCCTGCTGCGCAACGCTACCTCAACTTCCTGAAGGCCGCCGACTCGGTCTACCCGATTGAGGCGCTCAAAATGGCGGGCATCGATATGAACACGCCAGAACCGGTAGAGCGAGCTTTCGCCGTGCTCACTCGCATGATCGACCGCCTGGACGAGCTTGTCGGGGACGGCCCGCTCGAGAAGAAATAATCGTTCAACAAAAGTGAAGGCTTGACCCCATGTCAGGCCTTCACTTTTGTTGAACAGGGATAACTAATGCTAGAGAAAGCCCTGCGGGGAGCGCGCCTCCTGTTCGCATATACAATCTATATCGAAGCTCCTGTTGACGAAGTATTTCGCTTCACGGGCAACCCCGACTACTGGACGCGCACTTTCGAGGGCGATCCCAACCCCCAACTTGAGCTGACCTGGGAGGGTAGACCTTACCAGCCGGGGTCAACCATGACGCTCGGCGCTTTGCGCAAGGACGGCACTTCCACGCCTATCGGCGCGATACAAATGGAGCTTATCCACTACACCCAGAACGAAGAGATCGCCTACCGCTATCTCTCCGGCAACCATCTGATCTACCGCTTCGTCTATGAGAAGGTTTCGCCCACGCGCACCGAGTTCACCGTCAACGTGCTGGTGGACGCGCAAAGCTCGCGCATGAACAATATCGTTCAGCGCATCTACACCAGGCGGCGGCGCAAAGACTCCATCGCGGGCCACCTCAAAGTGAAGGGCATTCTGGAGCAGCGAGCAAAGTTCAAGCGCTGACCTTGAGGCCGGCCACCGGTGTTGCACTAATGAATGTTTATCCGGTACGCAATTCATTTTGCCGCGAAATCATCGAGAGGCGGTAGTCACGTCCGGAAGAGACGGCAAGCACCACGCTCCGGTGCTTGCCGCCATTATCCTATAGACGCATTTGCTCCGAGGCGCCATCTCATGTCGGTGCCTGACAGCTCATTTGCCTTTACCGCTTGATGCCTACCAGAGGGCTGCAGTCAGAGAAGAAAGCTCCGGCGTCTATCTTCGATGTCTGCCCCCGTCGTGGCGTTGGCGTTGGGGCGAAAGTAGGGTAGGCTGTCGGGTGGCACACACGGCTCGCTGGGACCACCGCATGGGTAGCCTTGCATGATGTTGCGGCTGACTAGCCGGTAAGTGTAGGTGTAGAAGGTGCTGCCCGCTGCTACGTCCTCGAACTGCTGCCCTGAGGGCGGGTCCGAGAAGCCTGCTGCATTGGACACTATCTTGGAGATCTGCCCCCTCGTGGCGTTGGCGTTGGGACTGAAGTAGGGCAAGTTGCCTGCGTGGCACGGCTCGCCGGGGCCACCGCACGGGTAGCCGCCGATGTAGCCGCGTGATGCCAACCTGCCGATGAATACCTGGAACGTCGAGCCCACCGGCACGTCCTGGAAGGTTCTGGTGGTCTGGTTGTCAGAGAAACCGGCTGAGTTAGAGACTATCTTGGATAGCTGTCCCCTGGTGACGTCATTATTGGGCTTGAAGGAGCCATCGGAGTAGCCATTGATTATGCCCAGGCATGACAGGCAGTGTATATACGGGTAGAAGGTCGAGCCTGGCAGCACATCCGAGTAGGCAAGCGTGCAAGCCGTAGCCGTAGGTGTGGTCGAAACCATAGCTGTAGCCGTGGCCTGGACTGCTGTCCATGTGCTCGTAGGCACTTCAGATGTTAGGCTACTTGTGGGTGTATTGGTTGGCCCCTGCGTGGGCGTGGAGCAGGGCGGTACACTCAGGAGCTCGGTGGTGTCGTTGACATCAGCGAAGCCTTGCCCCGCATAGACAAAGACCCTCCCGTCCGGCAGCGTCACCTGTGCATGTCCCAGTCGTGCTTCCTGCATGGTCGGACCGCTCGTCCAGGTGTTGGTGGCAATGTCATAGATGTGCGTGCTTGCCGCGACAACGAAGTTGAAGTCGCCACCGTCAGTGACCAGTAGCTTGCCCGTGCCGTATGGGGATATTGCTCCGTAGTTGCCCAGGCCACCGGTGTTAGCTGATGCCAGCGTGGTCCAGGTGTTGGTCCCAGGGTTATAGGAGATCAACGTGTCGATGGGAAGGTCGTCGGCTACATCGTTGATGCCACCCCACACATAAACCAGCCCACCTGCAGCCGTACCGTAAGTATTGGTGCGGCCGTGGAGGTCGGGTATCTGCGCCCCCGTGCTCCAGGTGTTGGTAGCGATATCATAGATGTACGTCGAGCGGAAGGTATTTGGACCGCCGTCGCCACCTACAACATACATCTTGCCGTTCAGCGCCACCCCTGCTGCTCCTTCGAGCGGGGCGGGCATGTGAGCCCCTATGGACCAACTGTTCGAGGCAATATCGTAGATTTGCAGGGTGCTGGTGATGCTAATTCCCAAGTAACCGCCCGCCATGAAGATCTTGCCGCCCTCAGCAGCCAGCGAGTAGGCACCAACCGCCACAGGCGGTGGGGCTACGTCGGACCAACTGTTCGCGACCGGATCATAGCGAGCCATCTGGGCCGGCAACGGCGTGTAAAAGACAGTGACGCCTGTGGCAACATATACTTTGCCGTCGGCACCCACAGCAGCCTCTATTGCCCAGCGCCCAGGGGTCATCGTGGCCCCGGGCTGCCACGCTGCCATGCCACAGACAGTAGGCGTCGAGCTGGGCGTGCCGGTAGGGTTGGCGGTTGGCGTATTTGTAGGAGGTGTGCCTGTCACGGTGGGAGTTGGAGTGCCCACTGCCAGGTTGATCCTATCGAGGAAGACATCCTGTTGTGAGGTGCTGTTGATCGCCATTCGCCCGTCCGTCCAGTGGTCGTACACCGTGTTGCCGTCTGAGGTTATATAGTCATAGTCTCCTTCATATCCGACGCCAACATTGTCCGTCTGGGCAGGCAAGGGGCTCACCACGTCTCCTACCGCCGCATCCCCCTGCCAGGTAACTCCCCCGTCCAGCGATACTCTCCCCCACCGCCGATAGCATGGCTGGGCCATATTGCCAGGGGTGCAATCGAGGTCCGCTCCTCCATTGGCTTCCCGCTCGTCATACCACCCCGCGTATATAGCCCCTGCGCCGGTCGCTGCCAATGAGGGCTGCCACTGCATCGCTGTGCCTGTGTCCGTGTTGAGCTTGAGAGGGCTGCTCCAGGTCACTCCCGAGTCGGTCGATCGCTGGAAGTATATGTCCCCATGGTCGGAGGCTCCTGAGCAGACCACGTCCTGGCCGCATTGTGCCCAGTCGTAATAGACATTGTTGCCCACCGCTGCCGGCTCTCCCCAGCCAAACTGCCGCCATATCGTAGAGAATGCCAGGGGGTTGTAGCCATTGGCGGCTCGTCCCGGTCCCTGGAAGGCCGGCCCCATGACAGAGTGTGCCCATGTAGCTCCTCCATCGGTGGAGCGGAACATGTAGTTGGTGCGGCCATTGAGCCCCCGAGCGCCTTCGTTCATGGCTGCCACGTAAACTTTGCCCGAGCCCTGCAGGTCGCCTGTTATCTGCACGTCTTCGAGGTAGCCGACAGCGAGTGTGACAGGGCTACTCCATGTGGTGCCATTGTCGGAGTAGATGCCTTGCAAAATCTCGTCATCCACAGCATTGTTGTTGAACGATATATACATTCGCCCGTAATGAGGTGAAGAAGGGTTGTTGTCCACCCACATGCTCTCACGGTAGTCCTGGCTGTTGAGGTGGGCGCAAGCCCCGGCAGTCCAGGTGATACCGTCGGGAGAGGTCCATAGTCCTATGCCATGACCACCGCAACCTGTGACCAGGTCACCCGCAAACCAGGTAGAGAGAGCCGCATTGTAGACGACGATGGGGCCGCCAAAATTGGTGCCGTGGCCTGTGCAGAATGGGTGGCCCGAGTGCTGGAAGGTGACACCGCCATCTGTCGAGTATGCGATGCCCGATAGGCAGACGGAAAAGTCGTTGTAATTGACTACGACAGTCGAGCTGTGAACCCAGCTCATGGCCTCGGACTGGGTCACATGAGGATAAGTACCGTCAGGTAGAACCACATCGGCATCCGTCCCACCCAACAGGGGGCTGGCCAACTGCTTTACTGCCCCGATACCGGGATCGCTCACCGCAGTATTGCCAGGATTCCCGGAACCTACTGAAGGTAGACCGGTCGTCTGCGAGCCGTAGCCGCACTTTTGTAGGATAGGGGCGGGTCGAAGGTTGGTCTGCCTGTCAATATGCAGGGCGCTGATATCTGCACAGTTGACGTTGGTGACGAATGGATCGTCCATGGGCTGTGAGCTCTGTTTATCAGCGCTTCCAACTGTGGAATACGCTCCTGTTGGAAGAGGAACGCCGGCGGCGTTGACCATGCCGGTGAGGCCAATGATGGCAAGGATCGCCAGGAATGCTGTTGACAGTAACAGCCAAGTGCGCATGTTCATGATTCTCTACTCCCTTCCTGAGGCTTGATGCCCCTGAATACAGGTTGATTTCCAACGCCGGCAATCGGTCCTCTTGCAAGTTGCAATCAGATCAATTGCAGCTGCCTGAACTGCGTGCGGGCCTTGCCTAGGCATAGACCGACCCACTAATGCATAGAGTTCCCCACCAACAGAGTTACAGGAGGTCTTCAGAGCACCAGTTAATGCTATCGACCCACTGGCACGCGCCCGGCAATATGCTCGACAATATGCGCCGCATCGTCGCCCACGCCGTACAGCAGAGGGGATTTACGCTTGCTGAGCCATGGCAACCCCAGGAAATATAGCCCCGCGCATTCTGTGACGCCCGCCTTCTGCACCGGATAGCCGTCCTGTCCGAATATAGGCAGATGCACCATGCTGTAATCCGAGTGATAGCCCGCTGCCCACACTATCGTTCCAATGCCCGCCGACATCGAGGTCGAGCTCCCCCACCTCGGGCAGAGGCTCCCACTCGGCCAGCTCTATTGCCCGTGTCTCTTCGTCTTCCGGCATATCCAGCCCCGTTTTCTTTACCCAACCATCCGCGCTGTTCATGAAATTGGCTGACTGCGCGTCGGATTTCGCCATATCTTCGGCAAGGTCGGGCGCGATCGTGAGCTTGTTACCGTCCGCGCCGCGCAGATGGCCCAGCAATTTCATGCCGTCCCTCGCGAACTGGTGCAGGTTGAGCGTGTGCCCGCCATTCTTACCCGACACCTGTGGGTTCGCAGCGTACCTGGCCTGGGGAGTGGGCAACTGCTCAAGGGTCTGGTCGAAGAAGCCGAGTTTTTCCAGCCACCAGAAGGCGTCCTCTCCTCGGTATCGGCGGGGCACTCGTCCGGCGCTGCCCGCCGAAAAGTAAACCTGCCTGCCGCTCTGCTGCAATTCCTCGGCTATCTGGCAGCCCGATTGCCCGCTCCCTACCACTAGCACCGCGCCAGGCGGCAGCGACTTGGAGTTGCGATACTGGCCGCTGTGCAGTTGTTCTACCTTCGAGGAGACATTCTGCGAGAATTCCGGTATCTTCGGCATCTGGAAGCCACCCGTCGCAACGATTACGTTGTCGGCTTCGTACTCACCGTCGCTCGTCTCAACCCGGTAGCTGCCGCCTGGATTGCGGTCGACAGAGAGTACACGAACGCCACTCTTCACAGGTGCTTTGAAACTCGCGGCATATTGCTCAAGGTAAGCCACCACATCTGCGCGATGCATAAAGCCATCGGGGTCGCTACCCGTGTACTTCCCGCCCGGCAGCTCGATCGTCCAGTTCGGGGTCACGAGAGTAAAGCTATCCCAACGCCCGCTACGCCAGGCTTCGCCAATTTGGTGCTGCTCAAGTACAAGGTGTTCGCGGCCTTGCTGAGTGAGGAAATAGCTGGCAGCAAGTCCCGCCTGCCCGCCTCCGATTACCACCGTGTCAAGCTGTTTGCCCATTGAATTGCCTCCTTCGAGATAGCATAGTACCCGTTTGTTTTCTGCCTGATACAACCTCTACAAACACATTAGGGAAAGCGAGTTCTCGGGGCACGAAAGCGCCATTCTGCCCACTCATTTCACGAGGTATATTCCTCGGCATCATTACCGGCTTGGGGATCGTCCAGCATCATGCCCAGGCACCTTATCAGCTCGGTCCAGCCACAGAATTCGTATGCCTCGCCGCTGACAACACGCTGCACGTGCCCGAACCATCTCTTACTCTCCGGCTGCTTGAGCTCTTGGATCTCCTCCGCCTGGAGCCGCACGAGGAACAGATGTGATACGCCGTCCTGCCTGTTGAAACTCATGTGCAACCTCTCTAGCCTCGCATATGCTTGCGGCCTCTCTGTCACGTTCGACAGAGAGCAGCCATGCAACTTGACTACATTGTTGCGCAGAATCGACTATAATTGTGCCCACAGTCACGCATACACAACGCATACAAAATTGATACATCAGGCACCAGACGCCCCCGAAGTTGCGTGTGGTGCTGTAAGCTGGGTAGCGGGACGGAAGAGATATGGGGGCAGAAGAGAGCTCGTTCAACGTATGGGTCAAGCAGCGCCGTCGCGCCCTCGACCTGACCCAGGAGGACCTTGCCGAGTGCGTCGGGTGCTCAAGGGCTACTATTCAGAAAATCGAGGAGGGAGAGCGTCGCCCTTCCAGGCAGGTGGCCCTCAGGCTAGCCCATTGCCTGCGACTTCCATCTGATGAGCAGGAGGCATTCGTCCAGTTTGCCAGGGGCGCGCCGGGCGGCGGTGGCCGGTCTCCTGGCGAAGACACGACTTCAGCACCGGCGCAACCCGAGCCCCTACCCGCTCCCGCGCTGCCCGACCACCCCAACCCTAATAATCTGCCTGCGCCTCTAACTCTTCTTCTCGGACGAGGGGCGGCTATCGCCGCTGCGTGTGATTACCTGCTGACAGAAGGCATACGCCTGCTGACGTTCACAGGAGAGCTTGGCATCGGCAAAACTCGCCTGAGCCTACAGGTCGCCGCGGACCTCCTCCCACATTTCAGGGACGGGATCTTCTTCGTTCAGTTGGCTCCTGTCCGTGATCCCTCTCTTGTAGCTTCGACCATCGCTACCACCCTCGGCCTGCCGCAGAGCGGCAGCGGGTCGATTGGCAATGATCTGAAGCGCTTTCTCACCGGCAAGAGCATGCTGCTCGTGCTGGACAATTTCGAGCAAGTACTGGACGCCGCCCCGGTCGTGATTGAGCTGCTTGGCAGTTGTCCTAGCTTGAAAGTGCTGGTGACCAGCCGCGAGGCGTTGCACGTGCCCGGCGAGCAGCAGCTCCCGGTGCCCCCTCTTGCTCTGCCCGACCTGGCCCGGCTGCCCAGCGTCCAGACTTTGCTGCGCTATCCTGCGATTGCTCTATTCCTTGAGCGCGCACAGGCGGTCGATCCCGCCTTCCGCTTGAGCGAGGAGAATGCCCTCGACGTAACCACTATCTGCACCCGGCTGGACGGTCTCCCTCTGGCTATCGAGCTGGCGGCGGCCCGCGTCAGGCTCCTTTCCACAGCCGAGATGTCGGCCCGCCTGGACAACCAGCTCAGTCTGCTGACCGGTCCTACGCGCTACCAGCACTTGCCTGCCCGTCAGCAGACCATCCGGGCAGCCATCGAATGGAGCTACCAGCTTCTGGAAGCGGGCGAACAGCAGCTATTGTTTCGGCTGGGGGTGTTCGTTGGAGGCTGGACGCTGGAGGCCGCCGAGGCGGTATGCGGGCGGGGCGCGTCAGAAGGGATCGAATCGCTGCTGGGAAAGAGCCTGTTGAAGCGTGCGGACGGCAGCGGCGATGCTCGGCGCGAGCATCGCTTCACAATGCTTAAGTCGATACGCGAATATGCGCTGGAGAAGTTAGGGGAGGCGGAAGTTGATGAGGGCGATGGTGGGGAGGCCGAAGAGGTGCATCGTCGCCATGCCCTCTACTTCCTGGAGTTTGCCGAGCGAGCTGAGCCCCACCTGACAGGAGAAGAGCAAGCCGAGTGGTTCCAGCGTCTGGAGCGGGAGCACGGCAACTTGAGGGCCGCGATGGCGTGGTCGCTGGCCCAAGGAGGAGCAGAAGAGGATATAGCCCTCCGTTTCGGGGGAGCGCTCGTGATCTTCTGGTACAACCGTTACCCGGCGGAGGGGAGGTGGTGGCTGGAAGGGGCTATGAAAGATGTGGCGAGGGAACCCTCGCTTGCTCTGCCCGGGCTTTGTACAGCGCGGCTCTTGGCTCTGAGGAAGACGAGGCAATACCCGCAGGCCAGGGCTATGATCGAGGAGAGCCTACGTATGTACAGGGAGTTGGGTGACGGTATCGGCATCGCCATATCTCAATCAACAAGTTGCCGACCTCATGAAGAAGTCGCTCTGCCCGAGGATAAAGAGCTGGCAGAGAAATTGTATGAGGAGAGCCTAGAATGTTTCCGGGCAATTGGAGATCAAGCAGGTATAGCCAAGGTGCTGGGTAGCATAGGAGGTGGCGCGCATAGAGGGCGACTACCCGCGGGCGATTGACAGTACGAGAAGAGCCTGGCTAGTGCGCGACCGGGTGGACGACAAGCAAGGCATCGCCACGACACAAACCAACTGGCCTATGTCCTCTACCATTGCGAGGAGTACGACCGCGCAAAGGCTCTGCTCGCCGAGGCTTTGCTCGCATATAAGGAGACGAGCTGCGGCCTTCAACGTCGGCTGGGCACTGTTCGCACTGGCCGGCATCTCCGGGCGCAGGGCGATCCCCACAGAGCCGGCACGTTGATAGGGGCTGCCAGCGCGCTGGCAGCCCAGGCCGGAACCCCTTTCGACCCGATCGACCAGCAAGACAGAGAAGAGATCGAAGCAGCTGTTAGAGCGGACCTAAGCGATCAGGATTGGCAGAGCGCGCAAGAACAGGGTCGCATCATGAGCATGGATGAGGCGATCGACTTTGCATTGGGGCACGCTTCCTCGGAAGTGTCAGAACTGGAGGCACCCGGTCTCCCTAGCGAGGCTTAGCGTGACCCAATCAAGCTGCGGCTGTGTCGACTTTACACAGCCCTCTCTTACTATTCCCATAAAGGCAAGGATAGAAGGCAAGCTACTTCTTTAGATTGTCGGGTGACTGACAGTCCGGGAAGAAAGCTCCAGCGTCCATCTTCGATGTCTGCCCCCTGGTTGCGTTGGCATTGGGCCGGAAGTAAGGTAGGTTGGTAGGCGGCACACACGGCTCGCCTGGCCCTCCACATGCATATCCCTGCATCACGTTGTGTGTGGCAAGCCTGTACGTGTAGGTATAGAAAACTGAGCCAGGCGCAACATCCTCGAACTGCTGTCCCGTAGGTATGTCACTATATCCTGCTGCGCTAGAGACGATCCTGGTAATCTGGCCCCTCGTGGCGTTGTTGTTGGGACGGAAGTAGGGCAGGCTGCCTGGGTGGCACGGCTCGCCGGGACCGCCACACGCATATCCGCTGATATACCCACGAGATGCCAGCCTGCCTATGAACTGGAAGAATGTGGAGCCTATAGATACGTCCTCAAATATCCGGGTGGTCTGGTTATCCGAGAAGGCAGCCGAATTAGACACGATTTTGGATAGCTGGCCCCTGGTCACATTGGCATTGGGCCTGAAGGAGCCATCTGAGTAACCGTTAATGATGCCCAGGCACGCCAGGCAACGGATGAATGGATAGAAAGTAGAGCCGGTTGGCACGTCGGAGAACGAGAGGCTGCAGGCTGTAGACGTCGCCTCGGCTGTCGCTGTGGCCTGGATTGCTGTCCCCGTGCTCGTGGGCGCTCCTGTAGTAGGTGTATCCGTGGGTGTATTGGTTGGTAATTCTGTGGGCGTGGCGCAAGGGGGCACGCTCAAAAGCTCGCTTGTATCGGTAACTTCAGGATAGCTCAGTCCCCCATAGACGAACACTCGACCATCCGGCAGCGTGGCCTGCGCATGGCCTAGTCGCGCTTCCAGCATGCGTGGGCCGGTTGTCCAGATGTTGGAGGCAATGTCGTATATGTGTGTGGAAGCTGACGGACCGAGGTCGGCATTACCCCCGTCTGTGACGAATAGCTTACCCGTGCCGTAGGGAGACACACCCCCGTAATCGCCCAGGCCGCCGGTATTGGCCGATGCCAGCGTGGTCCAGCTATTAATGTCGGGATCGTAGGCTATCAGCGTATCGATGGCCACATTATCTGCGAAGTCGTAGCCGCCCCATACGTAAACCAGTCCACCGGCCGTTGTCCCATAGGTCTCGGCGCGACCGCGGGTGTCGGGAATCTGTGGGCCGGTTGTCCAGGTGTTGGAGGCAATATCATATATGTAGGTAGAGCGTAGTGAAGTGCTTAAGTTATCGCCGCCTACTATATAGAGCTTGCCGTCCAGAGCCACACCTGCAGCCGCTTCGACCGAGGCAGGCATGGAAGCGCCGAAGCTCCAGGTGTTGGAACCTATATTGTAGATTTGGAGGGTGCTGGTGATGCCGGTGCCTCCAAGGAAACCGCCTACAACGTAGACCTTGCCACCCGCCGCACCCATCGAGTACTCACCAACTGCCACCGGCGGGGCTGCTACGTCAGACCAACTGTTAGTGCCGGGGTTGTAGCGAGCCATCTGAGCAGGTAATGGCGTACTCGCCACATCGAGGCCGGTGGCGACGTAAACGTTGCCATCGGTGCCCACAGCACCCTGGATTCCATAACGGCCAGGGGCCATGGTTGGCCCTGCCTGCCATACCGGCACGCCACATACAGTAGGTGTGAGGGTGGGCGTCAGAGTGGGTGTGAGAGTGGGCGTATTGGTAGGAGGTGTGCCTGTCACGGTAGGAGTGGGAGTACCTACTTGCACGTTAATCCTGTCCAGGAATACGTCCTGCTGTGAGGTGTTGTTGATCGCCACTCTCCCGTCCGTCCAGTGGTCGTACACCGTGTCCCCATCCGACGTTATGTAGTCGTAGTCTCCCTCGTATATGGGCTGTTGGGGAGAGTTTGGCAGGGGGCTGACTGCGTCTCCTACTGCTACATCTGTCTGCCAGGTGACTCCCCCATCCAGAGATACCCTCCCCCATCGCCCGTAGCATGGCTGCGCCATATTGCCTGGAGTGCAATCGAGGTCGGCTCCCTCATTGGCATCCCGCTCGTCATACCACCCTGCGTACACAGCTCCTGCACTGGTCGCTGCCAGGGAGGGCTGCCACTGCATAGCTGTGCCCGTGTCCGTGTTCAACTTGAGCGGGCTGCTCCACGTCACTCCAGAAGTCGGTTGATCGCTGGAAGTAGATGTCTCCATGGTCCGTTGCTCCTGAGCACGGCGCATTTTGGCCGCACTGAGCCCAATCGTAATAGACGTTGTTGCCCACTGCTGCCGGTTGACCAAAGCCGTCTTGCCGCCATGCTGTGGAGAATGCCAAGGCGTAGTAGCCACTTGTAGCTCGTCCTGAGGCCGGGAAGGCCGACCCCATCACAGAGTATGCCCATGTAGCTCCTCCATCGGTGGAGCGAAACATGTAGTTGGTGCGGTTGTTGAGCCCTCCACCTCCATCGTCCATGGCTGCCACGTATACTTTGCCCGAACCTTGCAGGTCACCTGTTATCTGCACATCTGTTAGATAGGCTGTGGAGAGTGTGATAGGACTGCTCCAGGAGGTGCCGTTGTCTGAGTAGGTGAGTTGCAACGCTCCACCTACATTGAGTTGTTGAATGATATGTAGATGCGCCCGTAATGCGGGGATGATGGGTTGTTGTCCACCCACATGCTCTCCCGGTCGTCCTGGCTGTTGAGGTGGGCGCAAACTCCGGGGGTCCAGGTCATGCCGTCGGACGAGGTCCACAACCCTATGCCAAAGCCGCCACAACCGGTAGCTATGTCACCTGCAAACCAGGTGGAAAGAGCGGCGTTGTACACGACGATGGGGTCACCGTAGTTGTTGCCATGGCCTGTACACATAGGCTGGCCCGTGTGCTGGAAGGTGACGCCACCGTCTGTTGAGTACGCTATGCTCGAGAAGCAGGGAAGGCTTCTAAAGTCGTTGTAGTTGACCACGACGGTTGAGCCGTGAACCCAGTCCATAGCTTCAGACTGGGTCAGATATGGATAAGTACCGTCAGGCAGGATGACATCGGCATCTGTCCCACCCAACAGAGGTCCTGCCAGCTGCTTCAACGCTCCAAGGCCGGAACTTCTCCCTGCAGAATTGCCGGGATTCCCGGAACCCGCCGGGGGCTTATAGTTGCTCTGCGGACTGTAGCCGCACTTCTGCAGGATAAGGCCAGCGCGCAGGTTGGTCTGCCTGTCAATATGCAGGGAGCTGATATCTGCACAGTCGAAGTTGGTGACGTATGGATCGTCCCTGGGCTGTGAGCTCCGTTTATCAGCGCTTCCAGCTGTGGAATATGCTCCTGTTGGAAGAGGAACGCCGGCGGCGTTGACCATGCCGGTGAGGCCAATGATGGCAAGGATCGCCAGGAATGCTGTTGACAGTAACAGCCAAGTGCGCATGTTCATGATTCTCTACTCCCTTCTTGAGGCTGGACGCCACTGATACGGGTTGATTTTTGACGCTAGTAATCGATCTCTTGCAAGCTGAAACCAAATCAAATGACAGCTACCTGAACTGCATGTGAGCCTTTCGAGATCAGACTTACCTCGTGACCGCGTCGGGCGAGCTACAGCCTGGGAAGAAAGAGCCCGACACGATCTTCGATGTCTGCCCCTCGTGTAGCGTTGGCGTTGGGTCGGAAGTAGGGCAGGTTGGCGGGCGGCACACAAGGCTCGTTGGGTCCTCCACATTGATAGCCTTGCATGATGGTGCGGCTGGCTAGCCTGTACGTGTAGGTGTAGTACGTGCTGCCCACTGCCACATCCTGGAACTCCTGCCCTGATGGCCGGTCCGAGAAGCCCGCTGCATTACTCACGATCTTGCTGATCTGCCCCCTCGTGGCGTTGCTGTTGGGACGAAAGTAGGGCAGGTTGGCGGGCGGCACGCATGGCTCGCCAGACCCTCCACAGTCATAGCCGCTGATATACCCGCGAGAGGCTAGCCTACCGATGTACTGGAAAAACGTTGAGCCAACCGACACGTCCTGGAACAAAGGGGTGGTCTGGTTATTGGAGAAGCCTGCCGAGTTAGAAACTATCTTCGATAGCTGGCCTCTGGTGACGTCATTATTGGGCCTGAAGGAGCCATCAGAGTAGCCATTGATTATGCCCAGGCATGACAGGCAGTGTATATAGGGGTAGAAGGTCGAGCCTGGCAGCACATCGGAGAAGAAAAGCGTGCAAACCGTAGGTGTTACAGTTAAAGTGGCCGTACTGGTCGCCGTACTGGTGGTCTGAGCTGCAGTACCTGTGCTCGTGGGTGCACCTGCAGTAGGTGTATCCGTGGACACTTCAGTTGTGGGCGTATTGGTGGGCGTATTGGTGGGCGTTGTCGTAGGCGTAGTAGTGGGAGTGCTGCAGGGTGGCACGCTCAGGAGCTCGCTCGTGCCGGTGAGCTCGGGGTAGCCCAACCCCGCGTAGACGAAGACCCGACCGTCCGGCAGCGTCGCCTGCGCATGTCCCAGCCGGGCTTGCATCATGGGTGGGCCGCTCGTCCAGGTATTTGAGGCAATATCGTAGATGTGTGTGGTTGCGCCTGGAACGAAGTTGATGTTACCTCCGTCTGTGATGAATAGCTTGCCCGTGCCGTAGGAAGACACACCTCCGTAATCGCCCAGGCCACCTGTGTTAGCCGATGCCAGCGTGGTCCAACTATTAGTACCGGGATTGTAGGCTATCAGATTATCGATGGTCACATTAGCTGTGTAGTCGTAGCCGCCCCATACGTAAACCAGTCCACCTGCCGTTGTCCCGTAGGTATCAGTGCGGCCGTGGATGTCGGGGATCTGCGGACCGGTCGTCCAGGTGTCGGAGGCGATGTCATATATGTAGGTAGAGCGCAGCGAATTATTGAAGTTATCGCCGCCTACTACATATAACTTGCCGTTCAGAGCCACGCCCGCGGCCGCTTCGACCGAGGTGGGCATGGGAGCGCCGAGGCTCCAGGTATTAGCAGCAATATCGTAGATTTGGAGAGTGCCGGTGATGCTGGTGCCTTCAAGGAAACCTCCGGCGATGAAGATCTTGCCACCCTCAGCAGCCATCGAGTACTCTCCAACCGCAACGGGTGGTGGGGCTACATTGGACCAACTGTTAGCGTGGGGGTCGTAGCGAGCCATCTGAGCGGGCAATGGTGTTCCCGCCGCGTCCAGGCCGTTGGCAACATACACATTGCCGTCACTGCCCACAGCGCCCTGGATAGCCCAGCGGTCAGGGGTCATGGTGGGTCCAGCCTGCCATACCGGTACACCGCACACTGTAGGGGTTGAGGTGGGAGTGTTGGCAGGGGCGAGGGTGGGTGTGCTCGTAGGAGGGGTACCCGTCACTGTGGGAGTGGGTGTGCCTACAGGTATGTTGATCCTGTCCAGGAAGACGTCTTGCTGTGAGGTGTTGTTGATCGCCACTCTCCCGTCCGTCCAGTGGTCGTACACCGTGTCCCCATCCGACGTTATGTAGTCGTAGTCTCCCTCATATATACCCCCGTCCGTGTCAGCGGGCAGAGGGCTAACTACATCTCCCACCCCTGCATCTGCCTGCCAGGTGGCACCCCCATCCAGCGATACCCTTCCCCACCTTGCGTAGCAGGGCTGGGCTGCGTTGCCTGGAGTGCAATCGAGATCCGCTCCCCCATTGGCATCCCGCTCGTCATACCACCCTGCGTATATCGCTCCTGCGCCGGTCGCTGCCAGGGAGGGCTGCCACTGCATGGCTGTGCCCGTGTCTGTGTTCAACTTGAGGGGGCTGCTCCACGTTACACCAGAGTCGGTAGATCGCTGGAAGTATATGTCCCCATGATCGGTGGCTCCCGAGCAGACTACATCCTGGCCGCATTGTGCCCAATCGTAATAAACGTTGTTCCCTATTGCTGCCGGCTCTCCCCAGCCGGTTGACCGCCACATCGAAGAGAACACCAGGGGGTAGAATCCGTTAGCGGCTCTCCCTGGTCCTGGGAAGGCTGCTCCCATTATGGAGTACGCCCATGTAACTCCTCCATCGGTGGACCGGAACATGAGGTTGGTGTGGTTAGCTAGCCCTCCGCCTCCTAAATCTGCGCCTGCCAGGTATACTTTGCCTGAGCCTTGCAGGTCGCCTGTTATCTGCACGTCCTGGATGAAGGCGGTGGCGACCGCGTAGGGGTTGCTCCAGGAGGTGCCGTTGTCTGAGTAGATGACCTGTAAGGCTCCACCCAAACTCAGGTTGTTGAACGATACATACATACGGCCATAATGTGGAGAGATAGGGTTGTCATCCACCCACATGCTCTCTCGATCATCGTTGCTGCCGCCATGAGCGCAAGCCCCTGGCGTCCAGGTAATGCCATCGGGCGAGGTCCATAGTCCGATGCCTGCACCGCCACAACCGGTAGCTATGTCACCTGCAAACCAGGTGGAGAGAGCAGCATTGTAGACCACGACGGGATCGCCATAGTTGACGCCATGACCCGTGCAAAGTTGGTGGCCGGAGTGCTGGAAGGTAACACCACCGTCCGTGGAGTATGCGATGCCCGCCACGCAGTAAGAGTGGTCGTTGTAGTTGACCACCACCGTCGAGCCGTGAACCCAGTTCATAGCTTCAGACTGGGTCACATGAGGGTAGGTGCCATCAGGCAGGATGACATCAACATCGGCCCCGCCTAACAATGGGCTCGTTAGCTGTTTCAAGGCTCCTGCACCGGCGCTGCTCAGGGCAGAATTACGGGCGTTTCGGGAAGTTGCCGGGTTCGTACCGCCGGACCTCGTACCATAGCCGCACTTTTGGAGGATTAGGGTGGCGCGGAGGTTGGTCTGCCTGTCAATATGCAGCGAGGTGATATCTGCGCAGTTGAAGTTGGTGACGTACGGATCGAGTATGGGCTGTGCGCTCTGTGGATTAGAGCTGCTCGTTGTCGATGCTGCTCCAACGGGGAAGGAAGCATTGGCCGAGCGGGCCAGGCCAATCGAGCCGACGATGGCGAGGGCCGCCAGCAATGCCATGGACAATAACAGCCATATGCTCTTGTTCATGATCCTCTCCTTCCTCTTGTGCAGTTGATAGCTTTCGATATTAGGTCACTGCATCGCTCGCAGGATTGACTTTCGGCTATGTCCCAGAAGGCCACACTATAGTTCGGTTACGCCGATTGCCTTCAGTGGTTATTGCGAGCAGATATATTGCAGCCGGGGAAGAATGTATTGGCAACTATCTTCGATGTCTGTCCCCTCGTGGCGTTGGCGTTGGGTCGGAAGTAGGGCAGGTTGGCAGGCGGCACACAAGGCTCGTTGGGTCCTCCACATAGATAGCCTTGCATGATGGTGCGGCTGGCTAGCCTGTAGGTGAAGGTGTAGTATGTGCTGCCCACTGCCACATCCTGGAACTCCTGCCCTGATGGCCGGTCCGAAAAGCCCGCTGCATTACTCACGATCTTGCTGATCTGCCCTCTCGTGGAGTTGGCATTGGGCCTGAAGTATGGCAGGTTACCAGGTTCACAAGGCTCGCCGGGGCCGTCGCAGGCATATCCATTGATGAAGCCACGAAAAGCCAGTCTACCGATGTACTGGAAGAATGTAGAGCCTACAGGCACATCCTGGAACATCTGGGTGGTCTGGGTGTCCTGGAAGCCTGCCGAGTTGGAGACAATCTTGGATAGCTGCCCCCTTGTCACCGAGTTGTTTGGCTTGAACGTGCCGTCGGGGTAGCCGTTGATGATGCCCAGGCAGGCGAGGCAGCGCACATAAGAGTAGAATGGCGTGCCTGGGGGCACATCGGAGAAGCTGAGCGTACACTCTGTTGGGGTAGGCGAACCAGCGCTCGTTGTGGGGCTTGGCTGAATTGTAGTCGTCTCTGCTGGAGTATTGGTAGTGGTTGGTGTAACTGTTGTGGTGGGGGTGCTAGTGCTTGTGGGACTAGCGGTAGCTTGACTGCAAACAGGTGCCGTGAAAGTAAGGAGCATGTTGGCAGTAATGGTTGACGTGCTACACTCAAACTGGGTGTAGTGAGTCATGTCTCGCTGCACGCCGACCGTGGCACCGGTGCCACCATGGCCGATGGCGTTGCCGTATTGGATGTCGATCCGGTTCATGCCTCCCGCCTGACTCTCATATAGCCGGATCTCGAAGTTCACCGGCGAGCCATCTGACAGCAATTGCGCGCGCCATTCGATGTTCAAAATGCGATTAGGAGCAGTACCGCTCACTGAGGTGAAGACCCCGCAGCCGTCGCATGGTGTGCCGTAACAATTCGCGAGAGTGCAGAGATCGTCCCAGTATCCCGCGACTGTATAATCAATGACCGGCACAGGCAGACACGAGGCGTAGGCATTGGTATCGCTGCTAGCGAACTCAAGCTCGCCATTGGAAGAGACATAGGCACTGTTAAAGGTGCGCTCGTACAGTGCGACAGGGAATGGCAGGCTGATCAGGGTCGTGCAGTCGTCGCAGTGGTTGTCTATATCCGTCGTACCTGCTACTATCGTGCCCGTACCTGTGGTAACCGCGTAGTTTGCGCAATTCGGCGCGGGCGGAGGCGTGCTGGTGGGTGGAACAGTGGACGTGGAGGTGGGTGGAGTGCCGGTGGGAGTGGCCTGCCCTTGTCCGCAACCGGGGAACTTGAACTTACCTATCCTCGTATTCCACAATCTGCCTGAGCTGACCGGATAATATTCGTTGGTATACCAGAAGGTACAATCGTCACTTGGATCGACCGTCATGTCCGAATAATCGCCCCAGCGGCCGTGGCTGTCTTGCTGGGAGCCTCCACCGGCCATCAGGGTAGCTTCACCCTGTGACATCTCGCCAGGAGGGTCGGTCGCCAATCGTCCGGTGTAGCGAATTGAAGGGTAGGTAGTGCTGCTGGATACGCTGTACCCTAACGCGATATCGCCATCGTGGTCCATCGCGATACTGGCCATCCAGCGATTGTCCGAATCCGGTGCGTATGTGCCCTGCTGGTAGATGTATGGGAGAGCCGTCGGGGTCGCGGATTTCGTACCATCGGACGCCCGCGTGGTCTGTGCCGTCGGTGTCCGCGACAATATTCGTCAGCAGCGACTCGTGGTCGGCGAAGCGGCGGTAGGCAAGCCGGAACATGGCAATTGAGCCGAGGGCATCAATATACGAGCTGGAAGCTACACCCGGTTGTGGTATACAGTTGACGTTATAATCGCACATATTAGGGTCAAAGGGGGCCCCGTTCACGTTAGCCGGCCCGTTCAGGTAGGAGTTGACCGGGTTCGCAAAGTCGACATGCATAGTCCAAAGGCGTATGGTCGCATCGGTGATGGCGAGGGAAACGAACGGCTCAGGCGCGCCCACAGGCGGCAGGATCGAGCCGTCCAGGTCTGCCGGCAATAAGGCGTAGTAGTAAATGGGGGGGTCGAACTCCAGTGCTGTGGCTGACAGGCCCTGTAGCATTCTGGGCCGGTCAAAGGCCATGAGAGTGGGACCTACGTATGTATAGGTTGTGCCGTTATAAACGTTGGCCGTCATATAGTAGGCATCAGGCCATACGCCTATCTTGGGATAGTCATAGAGGTTGGTGTTGCTCTCCGGGAAAGCGTAACGATACCAGGTGCCGGTGGGATCGCCCGTTGACGATACGGCAACGCACTGCATGAAAGGTGAGAGAACGGTAAACTGGCTGATCACCCACCTATCCGAAATCGGGTCATAATTGACGACCGGGTCGCCATCGTCTTCTGTTTGGCATGGCCCTCCGAAACCTGAGAAGATCGTGTTGATTGCTCGCTTGCTTTGCACGACGTTACCACTCTTATCCCAGATCTCGAAAGCAGCATTGACAACCTGTATATAGTTATTGGGGCCAACGTCTCCGTTAGTATCGGGGGGAATGCAAGGCCCTCCGGGACAACTCTCGGACATGTACAAACCGTCAAAGGTGAGGATAGGTGTGGGCATGGCGAGAGGTCCAAACCAGTTCTGCACGACCGGATCGTTTATGTGCACGCTTGAATAGAAAGCATTGGGTGGTGCGCTCTCAGGACCTTCCTTCCTGGGTAAAGTGGGGAAGGGAGCAGGCGGAATATCACGCAAGGGCAGAGACACATCATGGTGGTCCTCCTGTATCACGCGTACTCCGTTAGGCAGGACCTTGCCGGTAGGTGCGACGTTCTGGAAGGCCGTGGACGTATTCGCAGGGCCGTTCATGGCCGCCGGCTGGACAGACTTAGGACTGTATCTGTTCCCCATGGTCGTCTGCGGTGCAGTGTGGCTGATCAGCAATCCGGCCACTGCCACAAGGACCAGCGCCAGAGCGAACCCGATTTTAGTCGTTGTATTCCTCATAGTCACAACTCCTTACAGCGCCTAACAAAACTGCCCCGCGCTTGTGGGTGCCCCTACAGGGCGGGGCAGTTTTGTTAGGCGTTACTTGCGCGTTGAGCAGCACCTGGCATACCCCCGATGGATATTACTGAGCGGCTATCCGCAAAAGTGCGGATAGCCTCCTTACTGACAACTTCAGCTATGCAGGGACAGCTTGTACTTCCTCTACCTGGAAGACTTCGTCCGGGACCAGCCCGTGAGCTTCACGCCGTGCCTGATCGCTGGCTTGCGTGTTTGGCGACTTGTACAGGCAGAACACTTTGCCTGTGGACTGATCGAACCATGTGTGCATCAGGTTGATGTCATACGTGCCCTCTACCTCGCGGATCTTTTCGCAGGCCTGACCCACAGCGTCTTCCGTAATACCCGGTAGATTGTACATATCGATAAAGAGTGGCATTTTAGTTACCTCCTAAGTTTGTTCGCGTGATTGTCGTTGCTTGTCGTTTCAACTGGTGTTTCGTCCGGTCTTGAGCTAATGTGTCGATGCATCCATTACCGCCTGTTGCCTTCCTTTATTTCTCGTCGCCGCTCGTACTATTTCGGTTGATGTCGTTACCGGCTTGTGGGTCGTCCAGCATCATGCCCAGGCACCTTATCAGCTCGGCCCAGCCACAGAATTCGTATGCCTCGCCGCCGACAACACGCTGTACCCGTCCGCACCACCGCTTACTCTCCGGCTGCTTGAGCTCTCTGACCCGCTCCGCCCGGAGCCGCACGAGGAACAGATGTGATACGCCGTCGTGCATGTCGAAACTCATATGCAACCTCTCTATCCTCGTATTTGCCTCCGGCCTGTCTGTCTCGTTCGACGCAGAGGAGCCGCAGCCGTTCAACTTGATTACATTGTTGCGCAGAATTCGACTATAATTGTGCCCACAGTCAGGCATACACAACGCATACAAAATTGATACATCAGGCACCAGACGCCCCCGAAGTTACGTGTGGTGGGTGCCAATTCACTGTACGACGGGGTAGCGAGGATAGTGGAGACATGTGGGCAGAAGAGAGTTCCTTCGACGAATGGGTCAAGCAGCGCCGTCGCGCCCTCGACCTGACGCAGGAAGATCTCGCCGAGTGCGTCGGGTGCTCTAGGGCTACTATTCAGAAAATCGAGGAGGGAGAGCGTCGCCCCTCCAGGCAAATTGCTCTGCGGCTGGCCGAGTGCCTGCGCATCCCGCCCGCCGAGCACCTGGACTTCGTCGACTTTGCCAGAGGCGCGCGTGACGCCTACCAACTGAATGCGGCGGCGGTTGCGCATTCAGTAACCACCCCACCGCCCCCGACCTCAACACCCAATAATCTGCCCACCCCTCTTACGCTGCTGATAGGCCGCGAAGGGATCCTTGAGGTTGCTCACAACTATATGCTGCGCCAGGGTGTACGCCTGCTCACTCTCACAGGGGTGCCCGGTGTCGGCAAGACCCGCCTCAGCCTCGACTTGGCTGCTCAGCTCCTACCTGAGTTCAAGGATGGGGTCTATTTTGTTGAGTTGGCCTCCATAGGTGAGCCAGGGCTACTCCCCTCTACCATTGCCAGTACCCTCGGGTGCAAAGATATAGGTGGCAGCTCACACCTCGACTGGTTGAAGCAATTCATAAGGGACCGGAGAATAGCGCTGGTGCTCGATAACTTCGAACAAATACTCGATGCTGCGCCGCTCGTCGTGGACCTTCTGGGAGCGTGTCCGGCCTTAAAAGTGTTGGTTACGAGCCGAGAGGCATTGCATATAACAGGCGAGCAGCAATTCCCGGTGCAGCCCCTTGATGTGCCTGATCTCAATCGATTGCCTGACGTCCGGGATGATCAGGATCTGCTCCGCTATCCTTCAGTAGAGCTATTTGTGCAGAGAGCCAGCGCGGTAGATCCGGGTTTCACACTGGCAGAGGCAAATTACAGGATTATCGCGTCCATCTGCACCCGGCTTGAAGGACTACCCCTGGCAATAGAATTGGCGGCAGCGCGTATCAAGATGCTCACACCCGAGGACCTATTCTCTCGGCTTGATCAACGCCTTAAGCTGCTGACAGGTGGCCCAAGGCACCTCCCCGCCCGCTTGCAAACACTTCGAGGGGCCATCGACTGGAGCTATCGCCTGCTCAGTCCCACCGAACAGAGCCTCTTTGCATGTCTCGGGGTCTTTGTGGGCGGGGCCACCCTGCAGGCTATTGAGGCAGTCTGCCGAGTGCAAGGAGACCTATCCAGCATGCTGGAGGGGGTGTCGTCGCTGGTGGACAAAGGCCTGCTGAGACGCGAAGAAGGAACAGGAGGAGCCTCCCGTTTCGTGATGTTGGAGACGATACACGAGTACGCCAGGGAGAAGCTATTGGAGAGCGGGGAATATGGGCCTCTGCAAAGAGAGCACGCCCTCCACTTCGTACGATTGGCAGAGGAAGCTGACCTTCATCTGATTACAGCCAGCCAGGTGAAGTGGCTGCACAGGCTGGAAGAGGAGCACGACGAACTGCGGGCTGCGCTCAAGTGGACACGGAATGAGGGCGGCCGCGACAATCCCGAGACATTAGAGATAGGGTTGCGACTTGCCGGGGCGTTGGGGCGATTTTGGAGCATCCGCGGTTATCACAGCGAAGGGCGAGAAGAACTGGCGAACGTGCTAGCTAGGGGTCGTGTACCAGATAACTTGAGGGGAGCCAGAGCCAAGGCGCTGAGTGAGCAAGGAAGGCTGATTTGGGAGCAGGGGGATCTGTCTGCCGCGCAACCTTACTTGGAGGAGAGTCTCGCAATCTATCGAGAACTGGAAGACAGCCAGGGAATTGCCCGCTTGCTCAATATTATGGGGAACATCCTTTACTTGCAGGGAGAGGTATCGAAGGTACGCTCACTGCACGAAGAGGCACTGGCCAGATACAGGGAGTTGGGAGACAAGGCGGGCATTGCCCAATCACTCGGTGAGTTGGGGTTGTTAACCTTCAGGGAGAAGGACTTTGCTGCTGGACGCTCCCTGGCTGAACAAAGCCTGGCCATTCTCAGGGAGTTGGGAGACAAGAAGGGCATGTCTCGATCGATCAGCGATCTGGGGACTATGAACCTGTCGCAGGGCGACTATATTGCAGCGAGTGCCCTTCTTAAGGAGAGCATAGCCCTCGATAGAGAACTGGGCGATAAAGGCGCAATCGCACATAAGCTGGGGATCATTGGGGGATTGGCAGTTATGGAAGGAGATTACGCTTTAGCACGGGCACTCTACGAAGAGGGCCTTGTGACGTTCAGGGAACTGGGAGATGCACTGTATGCTGCCTGGATGTTGTGCAACCTGGGGCATGTGGCTATCGTGGAGGGCGATTACCCTGCTGCACGTTTGCGATACGCGGAAAGCTTGCCGCTGGCGCGGAAGTCAGGGGATAAGGATGGAGTGATGCAGTGTCTGGGAGGGCTGGGCACAGCAGCAGCGGGAATTGAGCAAGGGGAGAAGGGCGCGAGGCTGCTTGGGGCAAGCGATGCGTTGCGAGAAAGGATTGCTGCCTTTGTGCAGGAAGACGCCCTCATGGCGTACGAGCACGGCATAGCTCTAAGCCGCGCCCGATTAGGCGACGAGCAGTTCGAGAGAGCATGGCAGGAGGGCCGCGCCATGACTATGGAGCAGGCAATTGCCTACGCTCTTGATGAGAGCTAACTCGTAGGATTTTGGACTGCAAAAGGAGTTCTCCTCGGCTCAAGTCCCCAAGAGCTAAGAATATCCTCGGTAGCCTCCAATCACCAACTCACAATGAGAAGGAATATGGCGAAAGCACCAGAAGAAGAGAGCGTATTGACTGGTTGAAGCAATTCATAAGAGATCGGAGAATAGTGGTAACGGCTCAGCCTGCAAATATTGCCTGGTGGTGCGCTCCGGCCCCCGCCTGCGCGTCCAGTAGAGGTATTGGACTATCATAAGAGGGCCGAGCACTATCATCACCGGAAATGTGTCTGCTACAGGCACAAGTATGATGGCGCAGATAGCTCCCATAGCTACCGCCATCGCCGCCCAGCCCGCCACGTGCCCAAATGCCTTGTGCATGACCAGGGGGAATACTGATGCCAGCAGCAAGTCTCCGAGGCCGAGGCTTATCCATGTGCCACTACCACTACCACCGCTGCTTCCATCGGTCCAAGCGAACATGGGGGAAAGCGGGAGCCCACCCAGTCGCTGCATCATGTCGTTGGTGAGCGGGAGCAGCCAGGTGGAAGTCAGGTCGTAGAACATGAGAAAGCCGCCCAGGATCACTGCATCTCGTGCTCGCATGCCGCTCTGCGCCCATAGGTTGGTCAGGCCCACTACCATGGCAAGCAGGACAATATTATTCACAATGTAAAAGCCGTTGCCGGCTGTGCCGAACTGAAGCGCAGCCCATATATCGGCGCCTATGAGAGCGAAGGTAGCCAGCCAGACCAACAGGCGGACTTCGCAGCACCGGCTCCCAGAGAAAGTAGACCACGCTCAATGCACACAGCACCAGCAAACCGCCTACCAGCCAGAGGGGCACCAGCAGATACAGGTAGGGCACCAGGACGATGCCTCCTATCATAAAAGCTATGTCGGTCAGGTTGAAAACGCCGATGGGAGGTCGAGTGATCTGGAAGCGGCGAAAGTAAAGCCGGCTTAGACCCATGCCGGCGACGGCACAGGCCAATATTACAAGCAGAGAAGAGTATACATTCTCCATCTTACTTGCCTCCTATTACCAGCGCAGCCGGAAGCTGCGTTACTGATTCTATGTCCGGCCAGGGGCGCAGGGCCTCCATCGCCGGGGACGACCCGCCCGGCCCAGCCGGCAACCCGGCCACAGGTGTGCTGAACGAAGTCTCGCGCAGGTCGCCTCGCAGAGGGAATGGATTGCGAAGCCGGCTCTTGCCGGTGTGCAGATGCAGCTCCCGAAGGGGCACGCCTCGTTCTTCTAAGGCTCTCTTCACCTTGCCACAGGCTGCCTTCGGGTCCGCTCCCTTTCGGATTACAGCCTCTATGGCGACTCCACCGGACACGGCCTGGAAACTGAAGCGGGCAGGCAATGGCACTTCGTCCTCCAGCTCTTCGCCCTCCAGTGCTTCCATAATGTCACGCGGAAATGTCCAACCGCCGTCGTGCTTCATCGACAGCTTCAGCTTACCCTGCACGTTCGAAACGGCGGGGAGGTTCTTGAGATTGCAGGTTAATGGACTACCGAGCACGCGCACCACGTCCTGGGTGTCATAACGTAACACGAGGGTCGTCTCTCTGAATGGCCGGAAAGGAGTGGATACGATAGTACCATACTCTCCAGGTTGGGCGGGCGCCTGGGTCTCGTGATTGTATATCTCTACAAGGCCCTGAGAAGGCTCGAAGTGCAGGTGGTCTTGCTCGCAGAGCGTGCCGTTGAGAGGCCACGATTCTGTCATGGCGTAGCCGCTCTCGAACTCTATGTGGTCCCCAAAGAGCTTGCGAGCGCGGGCCTTCAGCCCCTCGGTGACTATCTCTCCGCCCACGCTGATGCGTCGCAGCCCGAAGTCGGACGGCGAATATCCCAACCTGCGCCCCTCCTCCACCAGCTCGCCCAGGTACGACGGGTAAGTGGTCATCAAGCTCACCCGCTCACGCTTGCCTGGAATTCGGTGACGCTCGGATAGGAGCGCAAGAGTTAAAGGTAGGCTCTACCAGACCACCATTGAACACCAGCGCTCCAATGCGAGCCATTGCGCCGGCCCAGCAAACGTTACCCAGGGTGGCACGGGAGGAGGTGCTGATGATGGCAATGTCCTCGTCCGTGACGGTGCCCTCATTGAGCAGGCTGATTGCTCCCAGCGCTATGTAAGTGCTCATCTCATGAGCCGAGAAGCAGACGCTGGTGGGCCGGCCCGTCGTGCCGGTCGTGGTCGTGCGGAAAACAGGGCGAGCGTCCTTACAGAGGAAGGTATCAGGGTGGTCGCGTATATCCTCCTTGGCGGTGAGAGGTATGCGCTGCACCTGGTCCCAGGTTAGTTTTGCAGGGTCAAGCTCTAACCGCTTGAATAACTCTCCATAGTAGAGCGTTTGGTTGGCTGCGCGGGCTACCTGCTTGCGGAAGCGACGAAGCTGCATGTCCCGTCGGCTCTCCTCGTCCAGCATGGGGCCTGTAGTTAGCTCACGCGCTTCGTCCCCCATGGCACCAAACTCAAGGCGAGTGGCTAGCATCGCCTCTATTATTCTGTCGAGCGCTCGTTGACTGAACCGGATGCCAAAAATCATGGATGCGGCAAAACGTAGCTGAGCGAAAGCGGTCTCAATCATAGAGCGCTCCTGAACTGTCTAGCAAGTAAACCGTCATGGGTCCGGACTTCCTGGCGATATGAATTGGATAGGTGAGGGCCTCGGGGTTGCTGCAGGGAAGAACACCTAAAGCCGCACAAGGAGGGGCACCCCATACCGTATGGTAGTGCCCACACCCATTTCTATCGTATACACCTGCCTTCGTGCCTGCCGTGCAGCTCATTGGCGCTTCCTGCCTATTAGTTGGAAGCGAGGCGGAAGCTGATTGTTGCCAGCGATGCGAGCGTGTAGCGCGCATACTTGATGATTGCCTTCATTGTTATTCACCTCCTAGCTTTAATTCGTGCCTGCATGTTGATTGCCTCCTGGTTACCGGCTTTAGTTGCCAGCGAGGCGGAAGCTGATTGTTGCCAGCGATGCGAGCGTGTAGCGCGCATACTTGATGATTGCCTTCATTGTTATTCACCTCCCTTCACTGAAAATTAGCGCCCGGTAACCTTGTTGACCTTATTGCAGAGGTTAGTGGTTAGAGCAATTGCTCTTGTACGACTCCTCTTTCCACTACGTCTGGGCATCCTATGGCGCTCCTGCGAATAATGCAACACTCTTGAAGCCTGATTACCTTGATTACATTGTCGCGCAGAATTGACTATAATTGTGCCCACAATCACGCATACACCACGCATACAAAATTGATACATCAGGCACCAAGCGCCCCGAAATTGCGAGTGGTGGAGTGCCAATCCGCTGTATGGTGGGGTAGCTGGGACGGAAGAGATGTGGGCAGATGAAAGCTCGTTCAACATGTGGTTCAAGCAGCGCCGTCGCGCCCTCGATCTTGACTCAGGAGGACCTCGCTGAGTGCGTAGGGTGCTCAAGGGCCACCATTCAGAAAATCGAGGAGGGAGAGCGTCGCCCTTCCAGGCAGGTTGCTCAGCGGCTGGCCGAGTGCCTGAAACTACCTGCTGACCGGCACGAGGTATTCGTCCGGTTTGCCAGACGAGAGGAGCGTGCCGCCCAATCGTTCATCGGACCAGTTGCGCGATCTGCAGCCGTTCCTCCGATTCCAACTCCTAACAACCTGCCCACGCCTCTTACCCCTCTAATAGGGCGGCAAGATACCCTCGAAGCCGCCTACAACTATATGCTGCACCGGGATGTGCGCCTGCTCACTCTCACCGGGGTGCCCGGTATCGGTAAGACCCGCCTCAGCCTCGATGTGGCGGCTCAGCTCCTTCCTGAGTTCAAGGACGGAGTCCTTTTCGTGGAGCTGGCTTCTATCAGTGAGCCGGACCTGGTGGCCTCTGCTATCGGCACCACCCTTGGACATCAGGAATTGGGAAGTGGCTCGTACATTGACGGGTTGAAGCGCTTTCTCACCGGCAAGAGGATGCTGCTGGTGCTGGACAACTTCGAGCAGGTGCTGGATGCCGCGCCGCTTGTCAGCGACCTGCTGGGAGCTTGCCCGGGCTTGAAGATATTGGTCACGAGCCGGGAGGCGTTGCATATAATAGGCGAGCAGCAACTCCCTCTGCAACCCCTCGAGGTGCCCGATATCACTCGCTTGCCTGACGCCCGGGATGATCAGGATCTGCTCCGCTATCCCTCAGCAGAGCTATTCGTGCAGCGTGCCGGCGCGGTCGATCCCGGTTTTACGCTGACCGAGGAGAACTACCGGATCGTGGCGTCTATCTGCACTCGGCTGGAGGGTCTACCCCTGGCTATAGAGCTGGCGGCAGCGCGTATCAAAATGCTCACACCCGGAGATATCCTCTCCCACCTTGACCGGCGGCTAAAGCTGCTGACCGGTGGCCCCAGGCACCTCCCTGCCCGCTTGCAAACACTTCGAGGAGCGATTGATTGGAGCTATCGCCTGCTCAATCCCACCGAGCAGAGCCTGTTCGCGTGTCTAGGGGTCTTTGTGGGTGGGGCTACCCTGCCGGCTATTCAGGCGGTGTACAACGTGCAAGGAGATCTATCCGACGTGCTGGAAGGCGTGGGCTCGCTGGTGGAAAAGAACCTCCTGCGCCGGCAAGGGGCGAATGCACAAGGCTTCAGCCTCTCTGACAAGCACAGGCTGAGCTCTGGCGCACGAGGAGGACAGCACGAGGCGGGCGAGTCGCGCTTCGCCATGCTGGAGATGGTGCGCGAGTACGCGGTGGAAAAGCTGCTGGAGGGTGGGGAGGCGGAAGCGATGAAGCGCGCGCACGCTCCTTCTTCCAACTGCTTGCCGAAGAAGCGCACATGAAAGAGTGGGGGCCGGAGGAGTTGACAGGTGGCTGAACCGCATGGAAGAGGAGCACGACAACGTGCGTGCGGCGCTCCAATGGTGCCTCAACGCAGATGGCGATACCGGCGGCGTTGAGATAGGGCTACGTCTGGTGGGAGCGCTGGGTCGTTTTTGGGAGATTCGCGGCTACTTTTCAGAGGGGCGGGAACGAATAGCAGTTGTACTATCGAATCCGGAAACCAGGAAGCCGGAGGTGAGGCGCTTGCGAGCCTGGGCGCTCGTACAAGCCGCAGCTCTCGCCTTCTGGCAGTCTGACTACGCTGCCGCTCGCGTGGCACTGGAGGAAGCGCTGGCCATATTCCAGGAGCTTGGCGACAAGAGGGGTATCGCCCGCACCCTTACTGATCTGGGTGATGTAACCAGGGAAGAAGGGGACTATGACACATCTGCTCTTCTGTGTGAGCAGGCTCTTTCTATGTACAGGGAGTCAGGAGACACGAATGGCACAGTGATATCGCTGGCTCTCCTGGGCTGGGCAGAAATGCGTCCCGGCCTTTATGCCCAGGCAACTGCGCATCTGGAAGAGGCCGTGGTTCTTGCCAGGCAATTGCAAATTCCAAATCGCGTCGCCCTTGCCCTCGCTGGCCTGGGAGAGGCTATGGCGCGGCAGGGCGAGTATGAACAGGCAACTACTTTGTTGGAAGAGAGCCTGGCGATCCGCCGAGCCACCGGGTACCGGTGGGGTACAGCTGCCACGCTGGGGACGCTTGGGTGGGCAGCCTTGCGCCGAGGTGATCTCAAGAGAGCATCTCCGATGCTCATCGAGAGTTCTCACGTTGAGGAAGGAGCTGGGGGACAAGGGCGGAGTGGCCTGGTGCCTGGAAAAGTTCGCCGAGATAGAAACAGAAGAGGGCCAGCCTTTGCGCGCCGCCCACCTGTTAGGCGCGGCCAAGGCGTTGAGACAGAGTATCCACACCGAAATTGATATCGCAGACCGGCCCGACTTCGAGCGAACCGTGACCGCCGTTCGTAGCCAATTGGGCGAGCAGGCATTTGCACATGCCTGGGAAGCGGGAGAAGCAATGACGTTTGAGCAAATCGTCACGTAGGCTCAGGCCGCTTCCGAAGTAACGGCTCAGCCTGCAAATATTGCCTGGTGGCGCGCTCCGACCCACGTCTGCGCGTCCAGTAGATGTATTGGACTATCATAAGAGGGCCGAGCACTATCATCACCGGAAATATGTCTGGTATATGCACAAGTATGATGGCACAGATAGCTCCCATGGCTACTACCATCGCCGCCCAACCTGCTACGTGCCCAAATGCATTGTGCATTACGAGCGGAAATATTGATGCCAGCAGCAAGTCTCCGAGGCCGATACCTACCCATATAGCTATACCGCCGCCACGGCCAATACCGCTGCCTCCAACTGTCCAACCGAACATTGGGGAAAGCGGCAGCCCACCCAGCCGCTGCATCATGTCGTTCGTGACAGGGAGCAGCCAGGTGGAAGTCAGGTCGTAGAACGTGAGAAAGCCGGCCAGGATCACCACATCTCGTGCTCGCATGTTCGCGTGCCTTTAGCGTCCGATGTCAACTGGAGGGCTGCAGTCTGGGAAGAAGGCTCCGGCGTCTATCTTCGATGTCTGTCCCCTCGTGGCGTTGGCATTGGGGCGGAAGTAGGGTAGGCTGTCGGGTGGCACACACGGCTCGCTGGAACCACCGCATGCGTAGCCCTGCATGATATTGCGGGTCACGAGGCGGTAAGTGTAGGTGTAATAAGTGCTGCCGGTAGCCACATCCTGGAACTGCCGGCCCGACGGTGGGTCCGAGAAACCGGCTGCATTACTCACGATCTTGCTGATCTGCCCCCTCGTAGCGTTGTTGTTTGGCCTGAAGTAAGCCAAATTGCCAGGCGGCACGCACGGCTCACCGGCCCCACCACACGCATAGCCGCTGATATATCCACGAGAAGCAAGCCTGCCGATGAACTGGAAGAATGTAGAGCCGATGGGCACATCCTGGAAGGTTCGAGCAATCTGGTTGTCCGAGAAGCCGGCAGAGTTGGACACTATCTTCGATAGCTGGCCCCTGGTAACATTGGCGTTAGGCTTGAATGTGCCGTCAGGATAGCCGTTGATAATGCCAAGGCACGCCAGGCAGTGCACGTATTGGTAGAAGGTCGAGCCCGGAGGCACGTCGGAGAAAGTGAGCGTGCAGGCTGTTGGTGTTGCAACGATAGTGGCTGTGGCTGTGGCTGTGGCCGTGGTGGCTGTGGCTGTGGCTGTAGCTGTAGCTGTAGCTTGTAGGCTGTAACCTGGACTGCTGTCCCCGTACTCGTGGGTTCTCCGGTAGGTGTACCCGTGGGCGGCTCAGATGTAGGTGTAGAGGAACGAGTGTTGGTAGGGCTGCGAGTGGGCGTGCCGGTAGGGGGTGTGCCGGTGACAGTGGGGGTAGGAGTGCCCACCTGCACGTTGATCCTATCTAGGAAGACATCCTGCTGCGAGGAGTTGTTGATCGCCACCCTCCCGTCCGTCCAGTGGTCGTACACGGTGTCCCCATCGGCGGTTACGTAGTCGTAGTCTCCATCGTATCCCCCGCCCAGGTCCGTCTCAGCCGGCACGGAGCTGAGCACGTCTCCCACTGCGGCATCGGGTTGCCAGGTAACTCCCCCGTCAAGCGACACTCTAGCCCACCGCCTGTAGCATGGCTGGGTTGTGTCGCCGGGGGTGCAGTCGAGGTCGGCTCCTCCATTGGCTTCCCGCTGGTCATACCATGCGGCATACACCGCTCCTGATGCGGTGGCCGCCAATGAGGGCTGCCACTGCATAGCTGTCCCACCATCAGTGTTAAGCTTCGTGGGGCTGCTCCAGGTCACTCCCGAGTCGGTCGATCGCTGAAAATATATGTCTCCATGGTCGGTGGCATGCGAGCACACCACATCTTGCCCGCATTGCGCCCAATCGTAATATACGTTGTTGCCGACTGCTGCAGGCTCTCCCCAGCCAAATTCGCGCCACATCGTGGAGAATGCCACCGCGAAGAAGCCACTGGTCGCTCGCCCGGCTCCCTGGACGGGCGGCCCCATCACAGAGGTCGCCCAGGTATCTCCGCCATCGGTTGAGCGGTACATGTAGTTGGTACGGATGTCGAGCCCGCCATTTCCTAAATCCATAGCTGCGACGTACACAGTGCCCGAGCCCAGCAGGTCACCTGTCACCTGGACGTCCATGAGGTAAGCCGTGGAAAGGGTAATAGGACTGCTCCAGGTGGTGCCATCGTCTGAGTAGGTGAGTTGCAATCCTGAACCCGAATTTAAGTTGTTGAACGATATATACATGCGCCCATAATGTGGTGACGAAGGGTTGTTATCCACCCAGAGGCTCTCGCGGTCGTCCAGGTTGTTAAGGTTAGCGCAAACTCCTGGGGTCCAGGTGATGCCGTCAGGAGAAGTCCACAATGCGACGCCCTGGCCTCCACAATCTGTAGTCAGATCACCTGCATACCAGGTGGAGAGAGCGGCGTTGTAGACGACGATGGGATCACCCAGGTTGGTGACATGGCCCGTGCAAAGTTGGTGGCCGGAGTGCTGGAAGGTGGCGCCGCTATCGGTTGAGTAAGCAATGCCTGAATAGCATACAGAAGTGTCGTTGTAGTTGACTACGACGGTCGAGCCGTGAGCCCAGTTCATCGCTTCGGACTGGGTCACACGAGGGTAAGTACCATCAGGCAGAATGACATCGATATCCGTCCCACCCAACAATGGCCTCGTTAGCTGCGCCAACGCTCCGATAGCTGAGTTGCTCCCACCGGAAGTGCCCGCGCCTGGGGGTATTGCCGAGCTTTGGCCGCCGGCCCTGGTGCCGAAGCCGCACTTTTGCAGGATAAGGGCAGCGCGGATGGTGGTTTGCCTGTCAATGTGCAGGGGACTAATGTCAGCGCAGTTGAAGTTAGCGACGTATGGGTCGTCTATGGTCTGCGCGCCCTGTTCATTAGCGCTGATCGCTGTTGATGCTACTCCAAATGGGAGGGAAGCGCCGGCAGGGGGAGCCAGGCCGATCAGACTGGCGATGATAAGGATGGCCAGGAAGGCCGCAGGCAATAGCAGCCACGTGCGCCTGTTCATGATTTTCTCCTCCCCCTCCTGGAGTTGGGTGTTTGTTTGGTTTCGACGCTAGATAATGGAAGGCCATTGAATAGCGCGAGGTCGGGAGGATTGGAGCCGGGAGCCCAAGCCAGAGAACTGCCGGCAATGCTGATTATATCCCTTTGGAGAGGTAACGACAATGCAGTTGTTACCGTAAACATTCAGAAATGGGGTAGAGAAACTGTCGTAGGGGCAGACCCACGTGTCTGCCCTGGTGGGGTACCAATTCTCTATCCAAGCAGGGCAGACACGTGGGTCTGCCCCTACATCCGTTCCTCCACCCCAACTCTGAACTGTAACGAGTGGGTGCTATCTTGAGAAGCCGAGATATTGATGCATTACCTACCAGGGCGGACCCGAGTGTCCGCCCCTACGGATGTGACGCCTATTTGCAAGATGCACCACTGAGCGAAGTGCTGACCCTGAGCCTGCACGGCGCAACTGAACAGTGTAAGCCCGGCTCGAGCTTGGCCAGGAGCGAGGGGCCAGTATTGCGTTTCACGCCGTCGCTACATATTGCCGGCTTGCGCTATTGCCCCGCCCGGCAATATGCTCGGCGATATGCGCTGCATCGTCGCCAACACCATACAGCAGAGGAGATTTACGCTTGCTAAGCCCATGGCAACCCCAGGAAATATAGCCCCGCGCATTCTGTGACGCCCGCCTTCTGCAACGGATACCCGTCCTGTCCGATAACTAGCCGGTAGCCACTAGCTCCTAATCCCTGCCCCTATTTGTATTATATACCCCGCTGTAATAGGTTCCCGGTTCATGATGCCAATCCGGTTATGCTATAATCGTGTGTCACGGAGAATCGCCCTGTAAGTGACAACCGATTCCCTTGCATGGAGGCATAGGATGCACTTAATTTCCCTCTTGAGATCTCGAAATAAGCTCGCGGCCCTGGCGATCTGCCTGCCTTTACTGGTTGGGCTGGTGGTCGCTCCCGCCTCGGTGGGAGCGCAGACGCCCACGCCTGAACAGCCCCTACCTCCCGCACCAACACCTGCACCAACGGCTGCCCCGCCGCTCCGCCTGCCGACTTTCTCACCTACGTAGGCGATATCTTGCCGCAGCGCGAGCGCGATCTCTACATCATGCGCGTCGACGGCACCGACAAGAAGCAGCTTACACAGGGCTTCAATGTCTGGTTCGCATCGTGGGCACCGGACGGCAGGAAACTCGCAGTGACCACCGAAGGGGCGCAAATCTACACGCTCAACGCGGACGGCTCGAACCTCCAGTTGCTCACCAACGGCGCGTATTCACCTCCATTCTGGTCGCCTGACGGCCACTTCATCGCATTCGTGGGCGGCGAAAAGTTCGGCACGCCCATAGCGAGGGGCAACCTGCGAATCATCCCTGCCGGAGGCGGCACGGCCTGGGAAGTGCCCGGCGGCGAAGACATACCGTCGCTGCCGCCTGGGGCCTCGGCTGTGGCGTGGTCTCCCGACGGCACGCGCATCGCGGCCGGCTGGCCGGGACGCATCCTCCATATAGCGGATGGGCCGGGCGCTCCCGTAGGTATAGAAGCGCTACCGGGCAGCAACCAGAACCTGTTCGTAATAGCGGGCGGCTGGGCCCCTGATGGCAAGCACCTCGCCGTCACCGACGGCATTGCTTACGGCATCCTCGACCTCACAAACGGTAACTTCGTCTCTGTGGCCCAGTCGCTTAAACAACCTGGGCAGCCGAGCATCGCAAGGGCGGGCGTATCGTGGTCGGCGGGCATCGGCAAGGTGGCCTTCGCGGTCAACAGCGCCGCGCAGGACGGGCAGCGCCTATTCCTGGCCGATCTTGACGGCAAGAACGCCAAAATAATCCTGTCGGCACCACACGTGGCCGTCTACCATGGCGAAGTGAGCGATTACGGCCCTCCATTCTTCTCCGCCAACTCCAAAACCATGCTGCTGCGCGTGTCGCGCACCACAAAACAGCCCGACGGCACACTCCTCTTCACACACAAGTCGTGGTTGGTAAATACGGATGGCTCCGGTGGCAAGAAGCTGGTGGACGGCTTCAACGCGAACTGGCAGCCCAAAGACCAAGCTGAAACTGCCCGATTCGGCATTCTGGTTCCAGTGGCGTGTGCCTGACCTCGCTGTGTCGAACGGGCAGGCGACACGCGCTTACCTGTGGGGGCCGACCGCCATCTACACGGGCAGCGAGCAATATGCCGAAGCTCCAGGCGGCAACGAGCTGGTGGTCTATTTCGATAAAGGGCGCATGGACCTGCCCGACCCCAACCCACCCCAGCCGAGCCGGTTTGTCGTGGTGCCGGGGGCGCTCGCCAAAGAGATGGTGACCGGGCAAATCGCCAAGGGCGCGACCCAGACCGCCGCCCACCCACTCGCCGACGTGCCGGTAGCGGGAGACGCGGGTGACTCCAACGCCCCAACATACGTTACCTTCAACAAACTTGGCGCGGGCACCGACGCCGGCAAGGCCCAGGACCAGACCGGCAAGCCCGTTGCTGCAACCCTTGCACGCGACGGCACCACCGGCACGAACAGCGACCTGGGCGCGCTCGCCAAATTCGCAGCTTATCTGCCGGAAACCGGACACAATATCCCCGATATATTCCTCAACTACTTCAAAAGCCAATCATGGGATTGGATCTATATTGCAGGCTACCCGATCTCCGAGCCCTACTGGGCCAACGTACAGGTAGCAGGCCAGGCCCACAACGTGCTGATCCAGGTCTACGAGCGCCGCACCATCACCTTCGACCCATCGGCCCCCGACGGCTTCAAAGTGCAATTCGGCAACGTAGGCCGCCACTATTACGATTGGCTGTACGGGACTAAGTGAGACGTTGACGAAGGACGAAGGACGAACGTATTTACGACTCACCGCAGAGGCGCAGAGGACGCAGAGTTACGCAGAGGTTTTGTGGGTTCGGTGTCCAGGGACGACTTTAACTCACCGCAGAGGCGCAGAGAGCGCAGAGTTACGCAGAGATTATTTATGGTTTCATAACTCCAAAACCTTAAATTGTCTCTGCGTAACTCTGCGCTCTTTGCGCCTCTGCGGTAAGTTGTAAATACGTTCTTCAGTCGTCAGTTAGATCACCTGTTGGAGGAATTATGGCCGAAACAGAGATCGCCCCTTATGGCTCCTGGAAATCGCCTATTACGGCGGATATGCTCGTGGCGAACAGTGTTGGTATTGGGCAGGTGGAGCTGGACGGGGATTATGTCTACTGGAGCGAGGGTAGGCCGGAGGAGGGTGGGAGGCAGGTCGTGGTGCGGCGGTCACCCTCCGGCGAGACCATCGATCTGGTGCCGCAGCCGTTCAACGCGCGCACTCGCGTCCATGAATATGGGGGCGGCTCATTCCTGGCGGCTGATGGGGTGCTCTATTTCTCCAACTTCGCCGACCAGCGGCTTTACCGTGTCGATGGCGGTGGGCAGCCCAGGCCTATCACGCCTGAGGCCGGCCTGCGCTACGCCGATGCGGTGCTTGACCGGCAGAGAGGGCGTCTGATCTGCGTGCGCGAGGACCATACGGTTGAAGGACGCGAAGCTGTCAACACTATTGTGGCTGTGCAGGCACGCGGAGACGACAAGGGCGGCACCGTACTTGTGGAGGGCAACGACTTCTACTCCTCGCCGCGCCTTAGCCCCGACGGTACCCGGCTGGCGTGGCTCACCTGGCATCACCCCAATATGCCCTGGGACGGCAACGAGCTCTGGGTGGGCGATGTCCAGCCCGACGGCTCGATCGGCTCGGCACGACAGGTGGCGGGCGGCGGGGAAGAGTCGATTTTCCAGCCCGAGTGGTCGCCTGGCGGGATACTGCATTTCATCTCCGACCGCACCGGCTGGTGGAACATCTACCGCGTAAACGGGGCCGAGATCAAGTCGCTCCACCCTATGGAGGCCGAGTTCGGAACGCCCCAGTGGGTGTTTGGACTATCCACATACGCCTTCGAGTTCGGCAGAGCGGATCATCTGCTCCTATGTACACAGCGGCACATGGCATCTTGCGAGCCTCGATATACACACAGGCCGCCTCGCAACCATCGAGACCCTCTACACGGTAATAGGGCAGGTACGCGCCAGGGCCGGGGAGGCTATTTTCGTGGGCGGCTCGCCCCTCGTCGAACAAGAGCTTGCCAGTCTTGACCTGGCAAGCGGAGTAGTTACGGTGCTGAAGCGGAGCAGTGAGACCGAGGTTGGCCACGAATATATCTCGGTGGCCGAGCCAATCGAGTTCCCAACTGAAGGCGGGTTGACCGCTCACGCCTTCTACTACGCGCCCAAGAACCCCGATTTCACAGCCCCTGGCGGCGAGAAACCGCCGCTACTGGTGATGAGCCATGGCGGGCCCACCTCGGCGTCAAACGACACGCTCGACATCGAGACCCAGTTCTGGACAAGCCGTGGCATCGCTGTGCTCGACGTGAATTACGGAGGCAGCACGGGCTACGGCACGGCCTACAGGCGGCGGCTGAACGGGCAATGGGGCGTTGTGGACGTGGACGACTGTGTCAACGGTGCGCGTTACATGGCGGAGATCGGGCGCGTAGACGGCGACCGGCTCCTCATCAAGGGGTGGAGCGCGGGCGGCTATACCACCCTGAACGCGCTCACTTTCCGCGATGCGTTCCGGCAGGCGCGAGCTATTTCGGCGTCAGCGACCTGGAAGCCATGGCGAAGGACACGCACAAGTTCGAGTCGAGATACCTGGACAGCATGGTCGGCCCCTACCCTGAGCGCCGGGATCTCTATCTGGAGCGATCAGCCATCGCCCATACCGATTTGCTGTCGTGCCCTATCATCTTCTTCCAGGGCCTCGAAGACAAAGTCGTGCCCCCCAGCCAGGCAGAGACTATGGTTGCCGCGCTCAAAGAGAAGGGCCTGCCGGTAGCTTACATCCCGTTCGAGGGCGAGCAGCACGGCTTCCGCAAAGCCGAGAATATCATCCGCTCCATCGAAGCCGAGCTTTACTTCTACTCGAAAATCCTCGGCTTCGACCTGGCCACGCCTGTCGATCCCGTAGAAATAATCAATTACCCCGGATAGTTTGCGGGTTCAGAATTACAGCGGATAAATGCTGCTTGTAGGGACACGGCGCTGCCGTGTCCTCTTGCCTTTGCACAATGCCTGCTCGCGCCTGCCAACCTTGCGCGCTCCCCAACAGGACACGGCAGCGCACCGCACAGCGGTTGAAACCGCGTGCTAAGTTTACAAAGTCCGCATGGCGGACTACCAGGGCAACGATAGTGCCAATTCCCAGGCACAATGCTGGGGATAGTAGCCTGCGAAGGCAGGCTTTGTAGAGGTAGCACCTGGCTAGCTTATCAGAGGTCCCGGGTGCTCATCGAGTACGATTCCCATCGTGTATAGCCGAGCTTGCCATAGAAATCGAGCAGGTGGGTCCAGCCAATGTGGCAGTTATCTACCCCCCGCTCTCGCAGAAGCTCGCTCCCTCGGGCCACCAGCGCTAGCCCGATTCCCTGCCCCTGCTCGGCAGCCGCAACGCCTACCGCACCGAGTGAGCCCAGGTTATCTCCTAACCGGGTCTTCCATATAGCATCGGTTCTGCGGGGATGAGACTGCGAGCTGTACATGATAAGGCTCGCCACTATGTGGCCCTCATGGTCGCGACCTACCAGCAGGTCGTGATAATCGCCCAGCTCGGCCACCTGAGCAAAGGCTTCCAGCCAGGAAGGGAACTCGCGAGCTTCAAACTCCAGGATTCGCTCCACGTCTGCCTGGGAGGCTTGCGCGATGTCGATGCGCCGGTCACGAAGCGTGTCATAGACCCGATCGGGGACCTGGAAGTCGCCCAGGTGCCGCACCATATCGTGAGAGATACTATCCGGCTCCCAGCCCATCGCATTGAAAAAAGAGAGGGCATGTGGGAGGTTAATGGGCACACCGGGCCAGAAGCGAGATATTCGCCCTCCGCCCAGTTGCACACGCCGAGCTCCTGCCTGCCGAAGATAATCAAGAGCTGTGTCGTGGAGAGCCCTGCCTATCCCACGACTCTGCGCCCAGGGTGCCACCGCGATGGCCATAATATCACCGGAAAGGTCTGATGAACCTGTGCCATCCTGCTCAAGCTGGGTGGCAGCCAGTCCTACGGCTTCACCCTCCTCCCTAGCGAGGTAGTGATGAGTGCCGCCGGCATCGATCACCCGTTGGAAGAGTTCGGGCGTTAGAGGCCACACCTCCCCAAGAGCAGCCTGCCAGACCTGAAAAGCCGCTTCTCCGTCCAACCCGGCATCATACTGTTCAATGCTTGCCATCAAAAGGCCCTCGGAATGCGGAATGTGGATTGCGGATTGCGGATTACGGAATAGTGCTTACTGCCTACTGCTCGTTCCCAACCCCTAGAAATCCTTGGCGAACCTTAGCGTTCTTAGCGTCTTGGCGGTTAAGATATTCCGCATTCCGCATTCCACATTCCGCATTCCCTACAGGCACTTCATGATTTTACCCGGGGAGCCGAAGGTGACGACCCAGGTGCCAACCTTTGAATTATCGTCGGTGTAGGTGATAGTCACGGATAGCTTGGTACCATCCGTGTTGCCGGTGAAGCTGGCCGGCCGGCCCTGGTCGTTGCCCGTGTAGACGGGCCCGCCGTGCTCCTGCACAAAGATGCCGGTCACGTTGAACTGTCCGCTCGAGTCCACGCTAATGGCCTGGCTGATATCGGCGTGAGCGCAGTCGAACTCAAAGTGCACGCTGCTCGCCGTTACGGTCATCGCGACGCCATCCGCGCCCCAATCGCCTGTCTTGATTGTCGTGCCGCTGCCTGGCACAACAGGATATTTCGCCTTGAAACGCTCGGTACCCAACTGGGACAGCAGTACGTTGAACGGGGCCTGGTTTTCAGGGTGCAGCTCAAACACGGCGCGCTCGAAATACTGCACTGTGTAGACTTTGCCATCAAGGTCGCTCTTCTCGGAGAACCGCCCTGAAATAGGATAACCCTGCTGCGCCAGGCCGCCGTGCGACTTCCAATATGAGAGGAACGGATCGGCTACCCACTGGCCTGTTTCGGGGAAAAACTGCCCGACATTGGGGTTGTTAGCGGTGGGCGGAGCAGGCGTGCCGTTAGGATATTTCTGCTTGAGAGCCATGCTGCCCAGGAGGGATAGCTCTACGTCGAAAGGCGGCTTATTCTCGGGGTGCAACTCGAACTCGGCGCGCTCGAAATATTGCACCGTGTAGCTCTTGCCGTCCACGTCGGAGACCTCCTGGAACTCGTTGGAGATTGGGTAGCCCTGCTGGGCCAACCCTCCATGGTTGTTCCAATATTGGAGGAATTTGCCGCATACGGTCATGCCGGTTTGCGTGAACGTCTGGCAGTCGCCCTGCGCAGCCGCGGGCCGCACCTGCCCGGAGCTATTCAAAGTAACCAGGGCCAGGAGTGTAACGAAGGCTGCGGCTAAATTCAGATAATTCTTTTTCATAGAAACCCTCCTTTTTGCAGAGAGACACCGCCCAAAATGGGCCTTACACCTTTATAACGAATCAGCGGGCGAATAGTTCCTTACGCGCTTTGCCATCAGTATATCAGGCTTGCCGGGCCCGTTCGCATCGGGCACCACGCCAGTGATTGCATAGCCTTGCTTCAGGTAGAACTCGTATGGGTGGCGCTTGAGGTTCTTTATGCCGGCGATATGCCGCCAGGGATCGGGATAGAGGTCTACGCCGGAGAGAGTGGTCATGCTATCATCATCGTCGCTTCCAAGCATAACCGTGATGCCTCCGCGCTGCCTGACCTGCTCCTCAAGATCGGCCACCAGGGCGCGCCCTATTCCCTCGCCCTGCCGGGCCGGGTCCACCACGAGCGGGTGCAACTCCCACACAAGCCCATCGTACTCGCTTATGCCGCCAATCCAGCCCGATACCTTGCCATGATCATCCAATGCCACACGGCTGATGCGGTCCTCGCCAAACAATTCGCGCACCTCTTCCAGGGCGGCCTCGACATCAGGCCAGGCATCGGGCCAATGCTCGCGGAACGCGGCGACAAGGAGGGCTGCTACCTGGTTGACGGCTTGTTCATTAGCAGAGTTGAGGTCGGTAATGTGCAAATAACAGTCTCCATTGGTAATTGCCACATTGTACCATGCTGTGGCATTCTGAACAGTAACCCGGCGTATCCGTTGTTGACAAGATTCCTGGGAGAACATAGAACTGCAAGTCTACGAAGAAGTCGTCGCACTAAGTGCGACGACTTCTTCGTAGACTACTTCTTTGTTCAGCTGTTGCGGAGGTCTCAGGAGACCATCTGTGGCGCTTCGTCGTGCTTGAAGATAGCACCGGCCTTCCAGGGTGTGCCGAGCGCCGGCAGCAGCACTCTGTCCAGACCGAACCACCCCGCCACCTTCCAGGCCATTATCAGCAGGATACCCAGGGTAAGGAAGATCGGGTTGACGCTTACCGACCCCGACAGCAGGAACGACATGTTCATTACTGCTCCGAAGAAGGCCGCTATCCCCACCAGCCCGCCTACTATCAGCCCTACGCCGATCAGCATCTCTCCGAAGACAATAATCTTGGCGAACCATACATATGCCTGGTTGTCGAGCATGGTCTGAAGGAAATTGCGCCACCAATCGTAGGTGATTGCACCCTTGCCTGTCTGTGCGTTGACCGCTATCGCATTCTTCCAGAAGCCTTGCAGAGCGCTCCCATCGTTCATCCAGGCAGACGTCTGGAACTTGCCCCAGCCTGCGCTCAGGAAATCGAGACCCATGAAGAGGCGGATTGGCAGCCAGATCGCGCCGGCTCTGGTGTCCTGGAAAAGAAACTTCGCGAACCTGGGGTCTTCGATCTGCGTGCCACCCGGGCTGCTGCTTTTCACAACTGTGTGGCCGTAATTGGCCACTGCAAAGTAGGCACCTGCCGCTGAGATTGCACCCAATATCACCGCCCAGAGCAAGCCATTGCCAGGGTCGGTGCCGAATGCTCCGCCAAGTCCGTTGCCAAGGAACAGGCCCAGGAGCGCCGCTACTACGATGATTATGATTGAACCGGTACTGAGTTTCACCTTTTTGTCCTCCCTAGAGTTTATCGGAAGCCTTGTGTAGTTTGTTGTATCGTCGCTAGAAGCCCACTCGCTTGAGATTTTCAATAGGGTAACTTCTAACTTGTCTCCAGTTTAGTAGGCTCCGGTAAATATGGGAGTGAAAGGAGGTGAAAACTCTGTGAATATTCGGTGACAAAACGGAGGGGCTTGAGTTAAACAAGTGCCCGAGGAGGATTAACCGACCCTAAGAGGCAAAATGGCGCTTCGCAGCTCGAAGAACGCTACTATCACTCTTGGGTCGAACTGTCGCCCGGCTTGTCGCTCAATTTCTGCTAGAGCTTCCTCCAGCGGCCAGGCCTTCTTATAAGGTCGCTCATGGACGGCCGACTATAGTTCGCTTCGCTCATCGACCGGCTATGCCTGAATTGCATAGCCCTGATGTAAAGAGGGCGTGCACAGGCTACAATGCGGCAGCGTGAGGAGCGTCAAGCAGTCTCAGTCGTTGGCGCGGGGTAGGGCCAGCGTGAATATGCTGCCTGCACCGGGCGCCGGATCTACCGACACCCGTCCCATGTGCATCTCGGCCACTTTGCGGGCGATAGGAAGCCCCAACCCGGTTGACGGCGTGCGGTCGGCACGATGCAGACTGCTCCGGTAGAAGCGGTCGAAAATCCGTTCCCGCTCGTCAATGGGAACACCGGGGCCGCTGTCGCGCACCGTCACGAAACACTCGTTACCGGACCGAACAGCCCTTATTTCCACCTGTGTACCTGCCGGGGCATATTTGTTAGCGTTGGAGAGGAGATTGATCACTACCTGTTCGAGCCGTTGCCGGTCGCCGCGCACGCCACATCGGAACTCGGGGAGCCGTACGTCGAGCTTCTGACGCTTGGTCTCGAAGAGCGGGGCCACCGCTCCTACCGAAGCGCCTACGACATCCCGCAGGTCCAGGTTCTCGTACGCGAGTGCGGCCCGCCCTTGTTCGAGCCGCGTCAGGTCGAGCAGATCGTTCACCAGCGAGTGCATCCTCTGGCTTCCCTCCACCACGAGCCCGACCAGGTTCGCGATCCGCGGATCGACCTTGCCCGCAGCGGCCAACATCTCCAGTTGCTCATGAGCCAGACCGGCGGACATACGAATTGTCGTGAGCGGGGTGCGTAGCTCGTGCGCCGCTGTCGATAGGAACTCGTCCTTCATTTGCTCGAGCTCGCGTAATCGCTGCTGCTCGCGCTCGGCGGCTTCCCTCCCCTTCTGCGCTTCTTCGAAGAGGCTGGCGTTATTAATGGCCGTACTCGCAACCACGCCAAACGCTTCGAGCAACCGCACAGCGTCTCCGTCAAAAACGTGCGGGCGGTCAGAATATGTGGAGAGCACGCCGAGAGGCCGGTCGCCCACCACCAGGGGAACGGCCACCAGCGAGCGGAGCGGTTTGCCCGCCAGGCGCGGCAATATCAAGTCCGGTTCTTCGTCTACGTCATTGACCACCTGCGTTGTGCCCGATTTCACCGCACGGCCCGCGAGGGTGCTGCTCACCGGTAGCTGGGCAGGCTCGACTGTGAACGCTTCTTCAAGCCCCACGGCGTAACGCGCTATAAAGTGGCTCGCGTACTCTGCGGCTGAAGAGTTATCCTGACTGCTCGCGCTTGCATCCAGCGGGTTCGAGACACTCGGCCCTTCTTCTTGCTGTCCGTTCTCGTGCGATACTCGCTTCAGCAGGTAGATGGCGGCTCCCACTACATCCAGCAGTTCCACTGCTGAAGCTAAAATCGGCTCTATTACCTCGTCCAAATGTACCGAGTGGTTGATCGCCTGGCTTACCTTGAACAGGGCATCAGCCCTGGCCCGCTCGCGGCTCACGAGCTTGAGGGCCTTCAGATTCTCCTCGTGCAGGCTCGCGTTGGTCAGGGCGGTGGCAGCGTGAGTAGCTAAAAGCTGTACGAGCCACTCGGCTTCTTCGCTAAACTCGGGCCCGTCTATCTTGTCGGTGAGATAGAGGTCGCCCATAAGCTTGCCACGCACAAAGATCGGCACGCCCAGCAAGCTGGTCATAGGTGGGTGGTGGGGCGGAAATCCAACACGGCGAGGGTCTTTGCTCATGTCGGGGATGCGCAGGCTTTGCCCGGCTCTGAGCATCACTCCGAGCAGGCCATGCCCACGAGGTGGAGCGCCTATCTTCTCCCTCTCCGTATTGGAGATGCCGGAAGTAGGGAAGCGTGCTATGTAGCCGTCGTCGCCAAGCACGCCCAGCGCCACGTACTTGCAGCCGATCAAAGCTCGAGCCGTGTCAACTATCCTCTGAAGGAGGTTTTCAAGCTCAAGCTCACCGGTGATGGCGACCGCCGCGTTGTTCAGCGCCAGCAGCTGTTCCACTCGCGCCTCAGCCCTCGTTTCCGATGGTGTTGCTTCAGCCTCGCCGGGCTCGCGCGGACTCGCCTGCGACTGCGGCTGCCTGGGTCCGAAAAGTGCGTCAAGGGAACTCACTGTATCACCTTCCTGTCGACCCGCCGTCGGGTGAACGTGGAGTGGGGGGCGTAGAGGACGTGGGGGCGGCCCTGGCGAAGCGGTACCCGACTGCACGCTCGGTCAATATGTAGCGAGGGTTCTCCGAGTCGTCCCCGATCTTCTTGCGCAGGCGGCTGATGTACGTCTTGAGGTAGTCCATATCTCCGCGATATTCGTCCCCCCATACCTTGCTGAGCAGCATTTCGAACGGCAAGACGCGCCCGGCGTTGCGTACCAACTGGTAGAGCAGCTTGTACTCTGTGGGGGTCAGCTTGACCGGCTTCCCAGCGACGGTCGCTTCCCTGCTGTCGAAGTTGACGGTTACCTCGCCCGACTGAAAGGAGGGAGCGGAGCTTGTGGGAGCAGGCAGGTCTGCGCGGCGCAGCACAGCCTTGATGCGTGCGAAGAGCTCCAGGTGGCTGAATGGTTTGAGGAGGTAATCGTCTGCGCCCATCTCCAGGCCTTTGACCTTGCTCATCTCGTCGCCCCGTGCGGTGAGCATGAGCACGGGCGCGTCCGACACTTCTCGGATTTTCTGAAGCAGTTCAAAGCCGTTCATGTAGGGCATATTCACGTCAAGGAGGGTAACGTCAGGGCTGACGTCAAGGAATGTGCGCAACCCTTCCTCGCCATCCCCGGCTGTGTGCACCTCAGCATCCTGCCATTGAAACTGCAGACCGATAGTTACAGCCTCTGTTATCGACTTGTCGTCATCTACTATCAGGAATTTCATAGTAGCCCATCCAGTACGAAAAGGGTTTTGCATCCAGTATATCAAATGGCTGTATAGAGGGAAGCATCTCTCAGGCAAGAGCATGCGACTCCCTTTCAGCCTGTCTGCCCGAATTTACACCTTCTTTTCACCTGAGAACACCGAATTATTTACCTGGGCGGGATAAATTGGTACCAGATATGTACCGGGCGCCATAGTGCGCAGGCATAAAGGAATTGGAGGTCGAAACAATGAATATGCAAATATACGTCAAAGAATGGATGTCCTCACCCGTGCAGGTGGTCCGGCCCGATACATCTGTGGCTGATGCTTATAACAGCATGATGCAGCGAGGCATACGTCGCTTGCCTGTAGTAGAGGGCGGAGACGAAGATGGGAACATTGGTGTAGGACGGCTTGTGGGCATTGTGACCCTCGGCGACCTCAGGGAAGCTCGCCCTTCCCCGGCCACCAGCTTGAGCATCTACGAGCTCAACTATCTCCTCTCTAAGCTGACAGTGGACGAGGTGATGACCCACAGCCCGTACACAGTAGCCCCGACGACACCTATCCAGCAAGCCGCGCGCGTGATGCTCGAACGCAAGGTGAGTGGCTTGCCGGTTGTCGACCAGGACGATAGGCTGGCCGGTATCATCACGGAGTCCGACATTTTCCGGATGCTGATTGACCAGTGGGATTACTTCACCATGCAACGTACCGATCCAGGCCTGGTGGCTGCGCTCATTGCCGAACAAATGGGCCGGTAGTCCAGCAACTATGCAACGCCGGCAAAAGCCGGCAACAGGAGCAAGCGAGCACGCGCTCGGAGCCGGCAACCTGGCAGAGAGGAAAGAGGATTCACAATGCATTCCGCTTCAACTATCGCTGCGAAGGCCGCAGCAACTTCACACATGCGGGCTGAACGAAGGCGCGAATGGCCCGTGCAATTCCGCGACAAGCTGGCCAACACGGAGGACGCCCTCCAGGCAATCCGGTCGGGACAAAGAGTATACATAGGTGGTGGGTGCGGCGAGCCTATCGTGTTGGCTCAGGGCCTGGTGCGGCGCGCCCCCGAGCTGCGCGACGTCGAGGTTGTCCACGTACTGACCGCCGGACACGCAGCTTACGCCGCTCCCGGTATGGAGCAGTCGTTCCACGTCAACTCTCTTTTTATAGGACCTAATGTGCGCGGCTCTGTGCAGAAAGGGAAGGCAGATTTCACGCCCATCTTCCTTCACGAGATACCCAGGCTCTTCCGCGAGGGCATACTACCGATCGATGTTGCGCTGATCTCGGTCTCGCCACCCGACGAGCATGGCTTTTGCAGTTACGGAGTTGAGGTGGGAGTAACCAAGCCTGCGGTCGAGAATGCGCGCATCGTCATTGCAGAGGTCAACCCCAACATGCCCCGCGTGTGGGGACAGTCGTTCATCCACCTGAGCCGGATCAACTTCTGTGTACTCGTAGACTACCCGCTCCCCAATGCTCAGCAGAGTGCGTCAAGCCCAATAAACGAGTTGATAGGCAAGCAGATTGCCGGTCTCATAAACGATGGCGACACGCTACAACTGGGTATCGGCGCTATTCCCGACGCGGTGCTTCGCTCTCTTACCGACAAGCGCGACCTTGGAGTGCACAGTGAGATGTTTTCCGATGGTATAGTTGACCTCGTTGAGAGGGGCGTGATCACGGGCAGGCTCAAGAACTTCCTGCCAGGCAAGATAGTGGCCGCCTTTATGCTCGGCACCCAGCGGCTCTACACTTTCGTACACGACAACCCTATCATTGAAATGCGGCCTGTGGACTTCACTAACGACCCATTCACTATAAGCCGGAACGACAATATGGTAGCTATCAACTCGGCTCTGCAAATCGACCTGACGGGCCAGGTGTGCGCCGATTCGATAGGGTGTCGCTTCTACAGCGGCGTGGGCGGGCAGGCCGATTTCATCAGAGGGGCAGCCCACTCCAAAGGGGGCAAGCCGATTATCGCTCTCCCTTCGACCGCTCTCAGTGGAACGGTGTCGCGAATCGCGCCTGTGCTCGATCCTGGGGCGGGTGTGACCACATCTCGCAACGACGTGCACTATGTTGTCACCGAATACGGTGTAGCGCAGCTCTTCGGGAAGAGCGTGCGACAGCGCGCCGAGGCTCTTATCTCGATTGCCCACCCCGACTTCAGAGCCGCTTTGGCCGAGGGCGCGCACGCGAGGTGCTTACTGTAGAGAGGTGCGCACTCCACTGTTCCGGGTTGATAGTAATCCTCTCTAAAAGCCCTTGCGTTATCGTCCCCTACTCTTGTTCTGGGAGCTACCGGCGTATCAAGCGATCAAACAGCCGTCAACCGGTCGCTCTTATTCCTATTGTAGCAAACGGTCGCGTGGTCGAGCCTGCGCCTACAGCTTCTCCAGCCGAGCCGCGCTCGCAAGCAGGCGCTTGGTACCGTGGGACTTGAACATCACGGTAAGCTCCTGGTCCTGGCCGCTCCGCTTGGTGATGAACCAGATACAGGAATGTCATTGACCGTTGATCTCGACGAGCGTCTCACCAATTCCAGCAAAGCTATCGCATTTGCAAGGGCTCTGGTAAGGATATCCTTGAGTTGTGCATTAGATGTATTTCCGCATGTAATCCAGATTACTTTGGGCGGTGCGCCAAGTTCATCTAGCATCCGCAGGAAGTCGCTATCTTTGGTCAGGCCAGGCATCGGGCCAATGCTCGCGGAAGGCGGCGACCAGGATGGCCGCGACTTGGCTGATGGCTTGTTCGTTAACAGAGTTGAGGTCGGTAATGTGCAAAGAACAGCCTCCATTGGTAATTGCCACATCATACCATGCTATGGCATTCTGAAAAGTAACTCGGCCCAGGGCAAACGCATCTAAAGCGGAAGCAGTCGAAAGCGGGACAAATCGGTGCACTACAGGGGCTAGTAAGTATACCGAAACCTCAGATTTCGCCCCGCAAACCGGTCTCTATGACAGTGGAGCGGCATCTTGCTACCGTTTTCCGACCTTGAACCGGCGCTGACGGCTTGTTCAGCGCCTCGAATAGGGCCTTTTGGCCCAATACGAATTTAGATGCGTTTGCCCTGTAACCCGGCGTATCCGTTGTTGACAAATTCCTGGGAGAACATAGAATGGATCTTGATACCCAGGCCATATATTGACAGAGCTTTTTGCGGGAAATTACAGATGGCAACCCCTGGCGCGAAAGAGATCTACAGACGCTACGTGAGTTCGTTACCTGCATCGGAGAGGTTGCGACTCCTCGCCATGCTCGCGCAGGGATTAGCTTCCGAAGCTACGGAGCGTAGCGACGTTGACGAGCAACCCAGGCGTAACATTATGGAATTGCGCGGGCTGGGCAAAGAGATTTGGGACGGGATTGACGCCCAGAAGTATGTAGACCAGCTGCGTGATGAGTGGGAACACCTCTCCACCCCTAATGAAGCTTCATGATGCCCTGGCAGGGGTCGCTCGGCTCGGCGTGGACACCGCTCCCATTATCTATTTTATCGAGGTTCACCCTCGCTATGAAGTGATTGTCGAGCAGATCTTTGGGCTGATCGCAAGCGGGAGCCTTATCGGTGTAACGTCAACGATTAGTCTGACAGAGGTGCTGGTGCAGCCGTTCGTGCGTGGCGACACGAGACTTCAGCAAGAGTACCGCGATCTGCTACTGCAAAGCAATCACTTCGAGGTAGCGCCTATAGACGCCGCTACGGCAGAACGCGCAGCCGAACTGCGCGCTCGTTATGGATTGCGAACGCCCGACGCCCTACAAATCGCGTCTGCCCTGGATTCCGGCTGTGAAGCGTTCCTAACGAACAACTCCAAGCTCCAGCGAGTGACTGAGTTGCGTATATTGATGCTGGACAACCTCGAAGTCTAAGATAACTGTTTATGTTACCTGCAGAGATAATAGCTGCCCAATGCTAGCCATTCGTTGATGGCCTCTTCTATTGTCGAATGTGGGGTCGATGCTATGCATGGGACGCTGTTCGCTATCCACTCAAGTCCAGCCGTTAGCTTACCTGTGTAGGATTGCCACCACACTACCGGTCACTGCATCTATTTTGGCAGGCAGGAGGCCTCCGACCCGATAGTCTACTATCCTGTTCTCCCCTGTAAAGAGGCGGCCAGGACGAATGTAGGCTGGGCTGTTCAGAGTGCTATCCGTAAAGCCGAAGGGTATTGCGTCCTGATCCTGGGTGGCCCGGGCCGCAATCGCGCAAAGTATCATTGTCCTCGCCAGGTAGGTCCTGAACCACCACAGTAGGTCGCTGAAAGGGAACAGGACCACCAGCACATCGCCTCTCACAAATGCACCCGATAGTCATCTTCCTCCGGAGTTAGCCATTCCATGTTAAGAGCGGGCTCGCTCAGGATAGCTATCTCCATGCCTGGAGATAGCTCGGCTGGCCGATAATCCTGCCCGTTGAGATAGTCCTCGAAGTCACTACGGCGTACGCGCCAATATCGACCTCCGCCTATCTTTATTCCTCGCAGGTTCCTTTCCTTCAGGAGCCGCCTGACCGTGTAGGTGTTTATCTTCAGTTTCTGCGCCACGTCTTCGGGCGTCAGGGTGTCATCCACAGTGCTATGCATGGCTGCCTCTTCTGGCTTTTGCCACATTGTACCGCATAATACTATATCGCATAACATAAATACAGCAGTTACATCTATTAGCTAACAACAGATACAACGCGGATGATAAGGTCCTCGCCAAACGACCCTCGGACATCCTCCAGGTCAGACTCCATATTAGGCCAGACATCAGGCCAATACTCGCGGAACGCGACAAGGATGGTCCCCGCTTGGTTGATGTCGTCTGTACTATCGAGTTTGAGGTCGGTGATGTGCATAGTATCGGTAGTAAGGGCTTAGCACATCTGCGCGCACTTCCGAAGCAAAACCGGACATAAGTCTATCCATTTTGAGGAACTGGGATGATACGATAGCTAACTGCGTCAGAGGTTTCCTCGATAAGCTGAATATGCTGCCTTATACGGTCATCATGCTGAATAATTTGAGCGATAGCCTCACGAATTGTTAGATCATTTGTATTGCCTTTGGCTCTTCCTTTCGTAATCAACTCGTTATGCCATGCGATATTCATGAGTTTGTCTTCTTTCACTAATCCATCTTTACCTCGGAAAAGTTGCGAGCGCGTGATTGTCAAGGTTTCAAACCGTTGGCAAACTAAATAAGCGATCTCGATGTAGATCATGTCTATCAATTCATTGTGCGGATGCCAATCGAGGTATCGTTTCATAGCTGCTCCGCGCACATAACCATAGAATTCGCACATGATCCCCACCTCAGTCTTTGCCAGCAACTGATACTATAACGCCCTTGAGTTGATTTTAACTTGCTCGATTTCTGGAGACCCAACCATTTGCCAGAAAAAGGAAATCGCACTCCCAACGATCTTAGAGCTTCTCCAACCACGCGGCACTCACCAGTAGAAGCTTGGTGCTGTGTGATTCGGGCGTCTTAGTTAGTGTCCGCCGATCTCAACCAACGTCTCGCCTGATTCCAGCAAGGCTATCGCATTTGCGAGGGTTCTGGTAAGGATTTCCTTCAGTCTTGCATTGGATGTATTTCCGCATGTAATCCAGATTACTTTGGGCGGTGCGCCAAGTTCATCTAGCATCCGCAGGAAGTCGCTATCTTTGGTCACGATCAAAGCATTCGCTTCCCGGGCCGCAAGAAAGATTTGCCGGTCTGGCTGCGTCGCGCAATCCAAGGTCGCGCATAGCGGACGCCTGGACATCGAAATTTGCACTGATCCAGACCGCTATTGCAGGGGGAGTTGGGTGTCAACCCAGATAATCATGCAGACAAGATCGGGTGGTCCAACTTGCGTGCAGCATATTGAACTGCCGCCTGCAAGTCCTCGGCTTCAAGGTCAGGCATCTCTTCGAAGATCTGTGCTGCGGTCAGCCCTGCGGCATATAAATCGAGGACATCGGTCACCCGGATACGCATCCCACGGATGCACGGGCGGCCTCCACACTGTTCCGGGTTGATTGTTATCCTCTCTAAAAGGCCTTGCATTATCGTCTCCCACCCTTGTCTGAAGAGCCGCAGGCGTATTGAACGATCAAATAGCCGCTACCAGGTCTCTCTTATTCCCATTGTAGCATATCGGTCGCTCGGTTGAGCCTGCGCTTACAGCTTCTCCAGCCGAGCCGCGCTAGCGAGCAGGCGCTTGGTGCCGTGGGACTTGAACATCACGGTAAGCTCCTGGTCCTGGCCGCTCTGCTTGGCGGCCAGAATCTGGCCTTCGCCGAAGGTGGCATGCCGGACACGCTCGCCTACCTTGAAGCCGTTGGATGGGGTGGGCGGAGGCGTGCCGCCTTGCTTGCGCGCGGCAAAGTCTGAGCCTGTGGTGATATTGAGGCGAGTGTTGCGCTGGTCGCGCTGGTCTTCGCGGCGCTTTTCGGTGCGGTAGGAGCTTGGACGCAGGCCGGGTGTGGTGGGCATCATACGCGAGCCGGACGTGCTCGCGCCTTTACCGTAGATGCTGACGTTGCCTCGAGAATATCCTCTGCGGTAAGCCCTTTCTCGGGCACGCTGCTCATCTTGGCCCCGGTAGCGCGGGCGGGGTTGAATGCGGTGCCGGGGTCGCGGCCCGTTACCAGCTCAGCGGGCACATCCGCGATGAAGCGTGAGGGGCCGTTGGTCTGGGTCATGCCGTATAGGGTGCGGCGGAAAGCGTACACCATGTAGAGCCGCTGCTTGGCGCGTGTGATGCCCACGTAGGCCAGGCGGCGCTCTTCCTCCATCTGGTCGTCGCGGCCCGCTTCTTCGGCTTCCAGGGCGCGGCTGTGAGGCAGTATTCCCTCGTCCATGCCCACGATGAAGACCACAGGGAACTCAAGACCTTTGGCCGCATGGAGGGTGATAAGGGTGACGGCGTCCTTCTCTTCCTTAAGCGTATCGATGTCGGACATGAGCGCCACGTCTTCGAGGAACTTGCCAAGCTGCTCTGCGAGGGGCAGGTCGGCGTAGTTTTCGGCCACAGTGCGCAGCTCCATAACGTTCTGCCAGCGCTCCTCGCCCTCCTGCGTGCCGTCCTGGAGGTACTCCTGGAAGCCGGTCTTCGAGAGGAGCAGGTCGAGCAGCCCCACCACGGGCAGGTCGTCCCGCGAGGCGAGCAGCTCTTCGATATTCGCCAGGAGAGGCACGAACTTGGCCGTGGGCATCGTGAAGACAGGCGTGCCGGGCGGCAGGGTATCGACCCGGTCGCGCCGAGCATTCTGCACAGCCCTTTGCATAGCTTCGAAGAGAGTGAGGCGCAGCTTGGTAGCGTATTCGTCCAGCTCGCTGACCGTCTTCGAGCCTATGCCCTTGCCCATAGGCGTGTTGTTAATCATCCGCACAAAGTCAACGTTGCTCTCAGGGTTGTGCACCACGCGCAATATCGAGAGAACGTCCTTGACTTCCTTGCGCGAATAGAACCTCACTCCGCCCACGAGCTGGTAGGGCACTTTATAGAGCATGCACGCCTGTTCGACTTCTCGCGACTGCGCGTTGGTGCGGTACATGACGGCGATATCTTTGGGCGAAAAGCCCATCGATGTCAGGCGCATGGTCTCGCGGGCCACGTACTGGGCCTCTTCGGTCTCGTTGTACGCCTCGAACAATGTTATGGGTAGGCCCGCCTCGTTCTCGGTCCAGAGGTCCTTGTGCTTGCGCTGGGCGTTCTGCTTGATAACCTCTTCGGCCACCTTCAGGATGGTCCGCGTGGAGCGATAGTTCTGGCCTAAAACGATCACTTTGGCGTTGGGGTAATCGCGCTCGAAGTCGAGGATATTGCGGATGTCCGCCGCGCGCCAACCGTATACCGAATTGTGGACCACCACGCCATTGGCGATGTAGTTATGCAGGTTTTCGACATTGAGATCGTAAACAGGACCAGCTGTAATCAACCTCGTTGACGCTCACGATTTCGTCTTCGACGATGGCACCGTCCTGCCAAACAGGCACAACCATGGTTGGGCGCAAATGCGAAGCAGGTTGGAAAGCAAACTTGTCTCCTGCGGTGAGCGTGGCCCAGCGCGCTATTTCGGTGGCTCCTACTGCTTGGGCTATCCTCTCAGACATTTCAATACTCTTAGCCAGGTCTATGTAAGCGCGCTCGACACGCCAGGTGCTTCGCGCTCCTCTCCGGGTAGCAATACCCCCATGTACGACCTGCTCTTCAAGCACGCGGCTTGTTGTATTGAGCCAGACGCGATGCCGGAACCATGGAGACTGGCCCGATGGCCCGTTGCCTCCAAAGGCGGTCAAATGTACCAGCATCCGGTGCTGGTTATTGTGATCAGTGATACCTTGCGGGCGATGGTGCGGGAACGCCTCGTAGATACCAAGTTCCCTCATGAGGCGTGCAGCACGAGCGCGAGTATCTATGCCGGCATAGAGCTTGTCCACGTTTTCCTGAGATAAGAGCAGCTTGCGCCCGGCTGTGTGGAAGATCATTGTTGGTATGCCATATTCGTAAGCGTAATAATTCTCGTAATACGCAGCTTCTTCGCGTGTGTTGCATACTCGAAGGATCCACACCTTATCTGCGTGCTCGCCATTGGTTCGTACCATCAAACCGTTCTGCAAATCAGGACTGCGCCCATCCGAGCGTGCGCCAACGGCTACACCGATCCGGTAGCCTTTGTCCTGGCGATACATCAGGTAAACGTAATGAACGTCCTTCCGGATACCGAGCCTGGCAAAACAGATATGGTTTGGTGTGGCACGCAAGGTATGCCCGCTCTTGAGTGTTGCTTCAATCAGCTTGCCGCTATAGGGGCGCTGCTTGACTTCTGCTACCGTCGACTTAGTTGTCGTGGCGCGCCCCGCCCCGCCCACCACAGTCGCCCCTCTAGTTATCGTTTCGATGGGCGCTTCACCTGAAGGTAGCCGAATAAGCGTGCCAGGCGGCAGGCATTGGTCATCGTCGCCAACGACGCACAGGTTCTTGTGGATACTCGACAACAGCTTCACCATCACATATTGCGAATGGCTCGTATCCTGGTATTCGTCCACCAGCACATGTAGAAATCGCTCCTGGTAGCGGCGCAAGATGTCCGGGCGCTCGGTGAATAGCTCGATTGTGAGCTTGATGAGGTCGTCGAAGTCCATCGCTTTATTGGCCTGGAGCAGCTCCTGGTAACGGCGATAGATGCGAGCTGCAAGCTCCTCGCGGTAGTTCTCGGCCTGCCTGAGGGCCTGCTCCGGGCTTGCGAGCACCGCTTTGGCGTCGCTGATGCGCGACAGGAAGCTGCGAGGCGGGTAGAGCTTTTCGTCCAGGCCGATGTCCTTGATAGCCTGTTTGACCAGGCTGATCTGGTCGTCATCGTCGTAGATGGCGAAGTCACGCTTGTAGCCTATGGCGTCAGCGTCCTGCCTCAAGATACGCACTCCCAGCGAGTGGAATGTGCCGATGGTGAGGTCCTTCACCCTCGGGCCGATCAACCCCTCAAGGCGGTGCTTCATCTCGCCCGCCGCTTTGTTGGTGAAGGTGACAGCGCAAATCCGGCTGGGCCAGACCTTCTCGATTTCGATCAAGTAAGCGATGCGATGGGTGAGCACGCGGGTCTTGCCGCTTCCAGGCCCTGCGATAATGAGCAGCGGGCCCAGAGGTGGTTTCGACCGCCTCGCGCTGCTGAGGGTTCAGGCCGGAGAGGATTTCTTCCCTGGTCGCAGACGGGCCGATTGCGGACCTCTCGATTGCGGATTGCGGATTCGGGTGCCCTATGGGCGTTGCGGATTGGTATTCGGCATCGGGCGATGGTGCTTCGTTGAGCCAGGCGGGCTCCTCGGGTATCGACTGGTCCAAACTGGGGTCGAAATCCGTGTCGTCGGCTTCTTGCTGAGACGGCTCGGGTGCATCAAAGCTAAAGCTGCGCTGCACCCTGAAGCCTGAGGCGTCGCCCTTGTCGCTATCGCCGGGGTTGGTGGTATCTCTGTTCGCCACTGAGTGCAATCTCCTGCCTGCGTCGTGTCCGGATCGCAAGCGGAAGATGCGCGACCGGAGAAATAAAGACGGTGGTCTGCCGGGGGTTTACCTATCTATTTTACCATTGCGCAGGCCGCACGGGCAAAGAATTGCACTGTGACGAAGTTGTCAGTTGCCAGTTGCCAGTTGTCAGTAGACCGACGACCGGCGACAGCATTTTTCAACGCCAAGACGCCAAGGATTTACGGTTTGAACCACAAAGGCACAAAGAGCACGAAGGTTTTATGGGTCTAACCACGAAGAACACGAAGATCACAAAGAGCACGAAGGTTATTATGGGTTTGAAGCGCCAGAGAGCACTGAGAGCACAGAGAGTGCAGAGGATTGTTATGGTCTAAAACCAAAAGAACCTTGGCGAACCTTAGCGTTCTTGGCGTCTTGGCGGTTACGTTTTACGTTTCACGGGTTACCCATCACTGCCCACTGACGTCCCGATTCCAACGTATTTTGAGAATATTCGCAAATCGTTGTAATAATGGCTACGGGTAGTTCGTCGTAATAGGTGAACGGAGATCACATGTCCTTTGCGCCGCATGGCTCTTCGCTCCTTCCTTGCAACCAGACACCCGCTCTGCCCGGCGGGTGTTTGGCTTTAACGAATACCGCTTACTGCTTACTCGTTAAGATACGTTGGCGTCTTGGCATCTTGGCGTTAAAGAAGTACGAAGTATATGGGGGTAATAATGGAAGTCAAGCCTGTAGTGCTTGAGGGCCGCACCGTGCGAGTGGAACCGCTTACTATCGCCCATAGCGATGGCCTGTGGCGGGTGGCCGATCCTGCCATTTTCGCGATAACACCGGGGCCCTTGGGCGAGTGGAACCGCGAGAATTGGGACACTTTTATGCGAAAGACCCTCGCGATGGAGGGGAGGCTGCCGTTTGCTATAGTGCTGAAGGAGAGCGGCCAGCCTGTCGGCAGTACCTCCTATTTCGATATTCGCCCAGCCCATCGGGGCCTCGAAATCGGCTACACCTGGCTCGCCCCGGCGTACCAGGGCACGCACATCAACCCTGAGAACAAATACCTCCTCTTGCGCCATGCCTTCGAGACGCTCGGAGCCGTCAGAGTGCAGCTAAAGACCGACAAGCGCAACCTGCGCAGCCAGCACGCCATAGCCAAGCTACCGGTTGGCAGTCAGTGAAGGTCCTCTGCTTCCCAGGATCACTCTGTTGCGCGCTGACGGAAGAAAGATCCAGGAGCCGTTTCTCGAGCAGGAGCTGTGGTCTCCCGACGGCAACGTATTGACGATCATGATGCATCCCGGTCGCGTCAAGAGCGGATTGAAGGCGCGCGCGGAGATGGGGCCCATCCTCTCGGTGGGAGACGACGTGTCCCTGGCGATTGATGGACATCCCATCAAGCGGTGGAGGGTCGGACCCACGGATGAGGCCGGCCCGGTCACATCGGCGTGGAAGGTGTCTGCGGTACGGGCCGAGTCGCTGCAGCCCCTCGTCGTGACCCTTGACGGGCCGATCGATGGCCGGGACGCGGGCTACCTGGCCATCGCCGACGCCGACGGACGTCGAGTGGCAGGCCGAGCCCGACTGACGGTCGGCGAAAGCGCCTGGACGTTCACTCCGGACGCACCGTGGCGAGCGGGTGCATACAAGCTTGTTGTCCGCGGCACCCTGGAGGACCCGGCCGGCAATCGGCTGGGCAGCCGCTTCGAGACTTCCATCTATTCGCCGTCCGCCCCTGCGGCCGATGCGGTGGTTCCCTTCGCTGTAGTCTCGACGCGCGCAGGGCGGCGCGTGAACCAGTCCCAATGTGGGCGCACCGGGCCGTTCTTCAGCTTCGAGCCGGCCGGGATCACCCCGGATATCGTCGCGCTCTCGAAGTCGATCAGCGGGTACGGCCTGCCGATGGCCCTCACGTTGCTCAAGCCCGAGCTGGACATCTGGGAGCCGGGTGAGCACAACGGCACCTTCCGCGGCAACAACCCGGCGTTCGTCACGGCGACGCGGACCCTCAAGATCTTCTGGAGCGACGACACTCTACAACGCACCACCGTGGACAAAGGTGAGTGGATCAACCAGGCGTTGGACGGGATCGCCGCCGACCGCGACGGCGTAACCGTGCGCGGCCGCGGGATGGCCAGGGGCCTCGCCTTCGAGCACGCCGAGCAGGCCGGCAAGGTGTGCACTGCAGCCTTCGACCGCGGCATGCTGATGGAGACCGCCGGGCCCAGCGACGAGGTGGCCAAGTTGATGCCGCCGCTGACCATCTCCTACGGCGAGCTCGACCAGGGGTTGGATCTCCTCACCGAAGCCGTCGCGCAACTGCACTGATGATCCTATTGCTGGGCCAGCCCTCTCAGAGAAGGAGATCACGTGATCGTTCGTTCGTTCGATGAGCTCACCGACACCGACCGGCACGTCGAAGCGCCGAACTGGCAAAGCAAGCGGATCGTCCTGGCCAAGGAGGACGTCGGCTTCTCGCTGCACGAGACGGTGATCGACCCGGGCACGGTGAACGATTTCTGGTACGCCAACCACATCGAGGCCGTGGTCTGCGTCGAGGGTGAGGGTGAGCTGCTGGACAAGGAGACCGGCGAGACCCATCAGATCAGCCCGGGCACGATGTACCTCCTCGACAAGCACGAGCACCACCAGCTGCGGCCGACCACCCGGATGCGCACGATCTGCGTGTTCAACCCGCCGGTCACCGGCCAGGAGGTGCACGACGAGAGCGGGGTCTACCCACTGATCGTCGGGGACGCCCGGAACGGCGCGTCCACGTCCGGCTCCGCCGCACCGACCCTGCCCAGCGCAATGCCGGATCCCTACCCGACGCGCACATCCAGCCCTCGGCTCATCGAGCGAATACACCCCACCGTCTCGCCGGGGCGCACCGGTCCGATCTCGCCCGATGACCTTGCCTCGCATGCCCGCAAGGGTTTCCACCTCATCCCGGGGCTTCTTGATGACGAGGAGCTTCAGTTCTACCGCGACGAGATGGGGAGGCTGTCCAGCCACCAACCGAGGGTCAGGCCGATGAGCGCACAATCGTCGAGAAGACCTCCCAAGAGGTCCGCTCAATCTTCGAGGTGCACAAGATCAGCGATCGGATCGGCGAGCTGGTCAAAGACCCGCGGGTGCTGGGTCGGGCCCAGCAGATCCTGGGCTCGGAGGTCTACGTTCACCAGAGTCGCATCAACTACATGCCGGGTTTCACCGGAGCCGGGTTCTACTGGCACTCGGATTTCGAGACCTGGCACGCCGAGGACGGTATGCCCGCACCGCGCGCGGTCAGCATCTCCATCGCGCTCACGGATAATTACCCATTCAACGGTGGTCTGATGGTCATGCCAGGCTCGCAGCAGACCTATGCCTGCTGCGTCGAGCAGACCCTCGAGGACAATTACCGGGAGTCCCTGCGGCAACAGGACATCGGGACACCCGATCACGACACGCTGCGGGCGATGGCGAACGAGTACGGGATCGAGCAGTTCACCGGTCCGGCCGGGTCGGCGCTGATATTCGACTGCAACGTGATGCACGGATCGGGTAACAACATCACTCCGTTCCCACGGTCCAACATCTTCATCGTCTTCAACAGCGTCGAGAACGTCCTGACCACCCCGTATGCGGCGCCGGCGCCGCGCCCACCATTAAGCGTCAACCGGGACTTCACCGCGATCGGCTGATCCAAGACGGTCCAGCAGACGAATCGCTGCAGGTGTCAGGCGGCGCCGGGCAACATAACAGGACGTGTCGGCGGTAGGCATTGTGCGGCCCCGGAGGGAGCGGACCGCGCGTATCGGGACAGCGCCAGGCGCGCCACCCCTAACGCAGGCGGCCATCATGTAGTACGCCGGCACGATCTTGTCACCGGTCAGGTTAAATCAGGAACTGGTTAACTGCCGGCGCGGTGCCACCGAACAGAGACGTCGAAAGGTTGTACGCGATGGCGAATCCGGCGTACCGGACGTGGGAGGGGAACATCACTGGGAACATGACGTAGATGGTGCTCAGCTGCGGCACGTAGAGCAGTCCCAGCACGGCGAAGGCGATAATGGCGTAACGGAAGCCCTGCGCCATCAGCCGGTACATCGGGATCGCTAGCACGAACAGGCCTACCGGGATACCCACCACAGCGTTTTGCGGCCGACGCGGTCGGAGAGTGCTCGACAGAGGGTAGCAATGCCCATCATGGCGAGTTGACCGATGATGATCAGGATCAGCGCGTCGTTCGACGTGAGGCCAATCTCTGCTTGGAGGTAGGTAGGCATGTAGCTGAGCAGGGTGTAGTTCGCGACGTTGAGAGCCACGACCAGACCCATTAGCATCAGCAGCGGGCGCCAGTACCGTGCGAGTTCGCGGAACTGCGCCTTGGTCTTCTGCTCGACCTCGCCGGCCTTCTGCAGCTCACGGAACACCGGGGTGTCCGCAAGCTTGCTGCGCGGCCCGAACCCGACCAGTCCCAGTGGGGCCGCGATCAGGAACGGCAACCGCCACCCCAATCGGCCATCGCGGCGGGTCCCGCGAGCACCTCGGTCACGAGTGCGAGTAGCG
>CAWINE010000001.1:0-364910 GCA_963837315.1 uncultured Chloroflexia bacterium | reverse complement strand
GACGCGGCATCTTCCTTGAGCTTCGCCTCGTCCTTCAGATTGCCTATCTCGTGGAACAGGGAAGAGCGAAGATCGGGGTCAGGTTGGCGAAGCGGCGTCTCGGAGAAGAGCACCGCCATCTCCATATATTCGAGCATTTTGCATGCGCAAGCATCGCAAATAGCAACATGCTGCTTGAACCGCGCACGCTCCGCCCGGTGAGACCTCATCGTCTATCAGCCGAGATATAAGGAGTTGTATCTCTTCGCAGCCGTCATGCTGCATATACTGAATTACCTCAGGGTGTACTGCTTTTTTTTTTTTTTTTTTTTTTTTTTTTTTTTTTTTTTTTTTTTTTTTTTTTTTTTTTTTTTTTTTTTTTTTTTTTTTTTTGCTCCCTCTGCCGGGTTCGCCTCTTTATAGGCCTCGACAAACTTCTCTCGCCCACGGAAGATGCGTACTGCCACCAGGTTTACCGTTATGCCCAGGGTCTCGGCTATTTCCTTGTCCAGGGAGGCCCTGGTACGTGTTTAATGCCCGGCATGTGCGCTGGTCGGCGGGCACCACTTCCAGAGCGCGCTGGATGGCGTCCTGATCGGCGTGGCGTGGGGCGTAGTCGGATTGGGGGGCTACGGGCTCCATCTCGATCTTGAATGGCACCCAGGTGATGCGCTTTCGCCTCCTGAGCGCGTCGAGCGCGGTATTTGTGGCGATGCGATAAAGCCAGGGCGAAATCTGTAAGCTCTCGTCGGTGCGGGGCAGTGCGTTATATGCCTTCAGAAAGGTATCTTGCGCAAGGTCGTTAGCGTTATCCCAGTCGCCCACCAGCCTGTAAAGATAATTGACGAGAGACCCTGAAACCGTTCAAAGATCGCGCTGAAGGCCGCCTGCGAACCTAGCCGCGCCTCGCGCGTCCACACGCGAAGCTCGTCCTCTGAGCCTGCTGCCTGCGCCCCGGCCGCCAGGGGCTTACCCGCCAGCATAGCCGCCGCAGCCTGTATGCTCATGCGCCTGACCTTCCTCTCGTCGCCCAACGCTTCTCCCTATTGGGAGGCCCTTGTGCCATCGCCTATTATGACGCCCAACAAGAGCCAAATACTTAGCATAATCCACTTGCTGCCCACTTACATCCCATTATAGTACAAAATACCACGAATTTCGCCTTGCCACGATTAGAATATTTGATTCACAGATACAGCCGCCAAAAGGGGTGTAGCGTGGATAATTGCTTCCGAGGGCGAAGTAACGGCCGTGCCCGATCGCGCGTCTCGGCCCGGTGCATGCTACCAGTCCTGCTTCGTAGCCTACCCAGCTCCTTACCACTTGCCTGCCGTTATCGGCTATGTCATGAAGACACTGATTGTATTGCTATCAGCGCTGCGCCGTGTAATGCTTCACCTGCCGCAACACTTCACAGCCTTAGTCCCGCTTTGTCCGAAAAACTGTCTGACATTCATAATCGGGCGGCATCGTTAGATAATATAATTGGAAATTGCTCTTCTCTGGCCCGCGAAGGGGAATATATGCGCCATCACACGCAAGGTGCACCTACAGTTGCGCTCCGGATCATCCCGGCGGCTCTGTTTGCAATTATCGTTACGCTGAGCGTGGCGTTGGGCAATGCCAGCAGCACGGCCCCATCGTCCAGCCGCCCGAGGCGACGGCACGCTGAGTGCTACCCCTGACTTCGCAGGAGTGCAACTCTCTCTGGAACATGGTGCCAAGTCCGAACGCCGGTGTAAGCGATAACTTTCTCAACGCGATGGCTGTGGTCTCGTCAAATGACACCTGGGCCGTGGGCTACTACACGGGCACGGGCCGGTATTTGACGCTCACCGAGCACTGGGACGGGACGAAATGAGCGTTATGTCAAGCCCCAACCCTGGCGTGTACAATAACGTCCTTCGCGGCGTGACGGCTATCGCCGCGGACGACGTGTGGGCAGTGGGTGACTACAACGACGACCCTGCGCACCCCACGCGCCATATCCTGACGATGCACTGGGACGGCACTCGGTGGAACGTCGTGCAGAATCCCGACCGGGCGGCAATTATGACAACTCCCTCAATGCTGCCAGGGCGTTCTCATCTTCCTATGTATGGGCGGTTGGATTTTACAGATACAATGAATTCGCGGACTTGCGTATGCTGTGTTCGGGCGGGTGGTCCGTAAAATTATGCCGACAGTTCCCTATGGTGATTTATATAGCATAGATGGGCAGACAGCCGGCGATGCGTGGGCAGTCGGTGGCGGCTCCTATTTGTCCGGTTATGACCAACCGCTGACCGAACATCTGGTCCGGCGGCAATTGAGCGTGGTGCCCAGCCCAACCCTGCCGAACCACGACACTTCTTTATTCGGGGTCGGGATGATCTCAACCAACGACGTATGGGCGGTGGGAGCGAGCGACATCTATGCCGGCCCGCATTCTTTATCCAGCATTGGGACGGCACAGCCTGGAGTATTGTGACGGGGCCGGACGTAGGGAAGCTGTCGGGTGTGAAAGCCCTGGCAGCAAACGACGTGTGGGCAGCGGGCAGGGGGGTATTCTCATTGGGACGGCACATCATGGTCGGTCATAACCGATCCGGTAGGAGGTCAACTGGCCGGAATAGGTGGGTCATCGGCCAACGATTTGTGGGCTGTTGGAACGCAGCGTGTGGGCGGGGTGAACAGAACGCTGGTGGAGCATCTTAGCCCTACCTGCGCGACGACAACCCCAACCCTTTCGCCAACACCGACCCTGAGCCCCACCCCAACCCCATGCCTCCATACCTGGACTGTCGTGCCGAGCCAAAACGTCGGGACGGGCGATAATACTCTCAATGCCGTGTCCGTGCTGTCGTCCGGCGATATCTGGGCGGTAGGATATTACACAGGCACAGGGCGGTATTTGACCCTCACAGAGCATTGGGACGGGACACAATGGAGCGTAATTCCAAGTCCGAACCCCGGCACCTACAATAACTTATTGCGAAGCGTAACAGCCATTGCCTCGAACGATGTGTGGGCAGTCGGTGACTATAACAACGACCCCTATTATAGTGCGCGCCACCTGCTGACCCTGCACTGGGACGGGACACAATGGAACGTAGTGCCTAACCCGGATCCAGGAGGAAACTACACCAATTACCTGAACGGCGTAAAGGGATTCGCCTCGAACGACGTCTGGACGGTAGGATTCTACAGGGAATATTCGCCGGAAGAGCTGATCATGCACTGGGACGGCCTACAATGGACGCAGGAATACACGCCTACGACCAATCTGGGCAGTTGGCAGCCGTGAACGGAACGGCAGCCAACGACGTCTGGGCGGTAGGCTGGACAGGCTCGCCCGCACCCGATCATGGCCTGATCGAGCACTGGGATGGCAGTAGCTGGAGCGTGGCACCCCCCTCACTGTCCGGCATCAGCAATTATCTCGAGGCGGTTACTGCAAGCTCCAGCAACGACGTGTGGGCGGTGGGCTATTACATTTCCGACAATACCCCACATTCGCTCACCGAGCGCTGGAACGGGAGTTATTGGGCCATATACCCGGAGTCGGACGTAGGCGCATTATGGGGCGTGAAAGCGCTTTCGGCAAACGACGTGTGGGCAGTGGGGGGTAGCTACTTCCTGCACTGGGACGGCTCGAACTGGACCACTCCTGGGCCCTCGCCCGGCACGCTCACCGGCGTTGATGCATCGTCGCCGGACGACATGTGGGCTGTTGGTACACAGATTGTGGGCGGCGTTTCCCGGACGCTAATAGAGCACTATCTAGCCGATTGCTCAACAATAACGCCCACGGCAACGGCGACAGTCACCGGCACTCCGACAGTCACCGGCACTCCGACGGTCACCGTCCCGAGGCCATCCAGCACCAACGCGCCCCCGCCACCAAACACCGGTACGGCGACCTCGCCACCCGGTACGGCCACTGCCACGGGCACCCAGCTCTCCAGCACCAACACAGCGACCCCGCCGCCCGGTACAAACACGGCCACCACGCCTACACCTCAGGCTACATCTACCTCGTGTACAGTCTCCTTTTCGGACGTTCGCCAGGGAAGCACATTCTATCCTTACGTGCGCTGTCTTGCCTGCCTCGGCATCGTGCAGGGCTACGGCGACGGGACATACAAGCCCAACAATCCTGTGACGCGCGGCCAGGCATCCAAAATAATCTCCAACTCCGCGGGTTGGTCCGACGCCATCCCACCGGGGCAACAGACCTTCAACGATGTCCCGCCAGCTAGCACCTTCCGGCTGTACATCGAACGAGCGCACCTGCATGGCGCGATCGCAGGCTACCCATGCGGCGGCACGGGCGAGCCGTGCCCAGGCCTCTACTTCCGCCCGGCTAATACGCTCACTCGTGGGCAAATAGCAAAGATAGCCTCTTTAGCCGCAGGGTGGTCCGACGCCATCCCACCCGGGCAACAGACCTTCAGCGACGTCCCGCCCGGCAGCACCTTCCGGCTATATATCGAGCGCGCAGTTTTACATGGTGTCGTCAACGGTTATCCCGACGGCACATACCGCCCTCAAATCAGGTAACGCGAGGGCAAATAGCCAAGATCGCCGCCAGCTCATTGCTTCCCGAGTGCGATACACCGCGGAGGTAGTGTTACACAAGGACGGAGCTTTGGGTAATGTGGGCTCTTGGACAAAGGATCGAGAAAGATCGTAGGGAAAGTGTGAAGGGGCACGGCGCTGCCCAGGAACAGGATTAGTTGGAACAAATGGGCATCACCGTGCCCCTACGACCTCTTTATTCCCGAACAGGTCCCTTTGCCTTGTATCAGGCACCTGCCCAGGTAAGAATGAGGTCGGTGCCGTAGCCGGCCAGGAAGCCGAGAAAGACGCCCATCATGACCAGCTCGCGCACCTGGAAGCGGCGTCCCACGTTTAGAAGCTCGCTCACCACGTAGAGGATTGAGCCGGCCGCGAGAGCCAGGCAGAGCACGAACACTGCCTCTGATTGCACGCTATATCCCAGCACCGACCCCAGGAAAGTTGGCCCGCCGCCAATCAACCCGACCAGGCCCAGAAAGCGCCAGCTCGGGCGGTTACCTGCTGCTAGAGGGGCGGCGATACCAAACCCTTCGGTGGTGTTATGCAGGCCGAAGCCCACGATCAGAATAGTTGCCAGGCTGATAGCGCCTGAGTTGGCGGCCTGCCCAATCGCCAATCCCTCCGAAAAATTATGCAGACCAATCCCTATCGCGATCATCATAGAGAGCTGGAACGGCGCCAATCCGCTCGCACCACCCTGGTTCTCCTGCCTCGTACGCCTGAGAATCCTCTGTTCGAAAACAACCAGGCTGAGCAGTCCGACCCCGAAGCCGACAGCGAACAGCACCAGCAAAACGATAAAGTTGGTGGCGTCCCCCTTCTGGGCGGTCGCCAGGGCGCTGTTGATAGGCTCGCTCGCCTTGCTGATAATATCCCACAGCAGAAAGACCAGGATGCCCGTCGCCAGAGCGTTGAGCAGCGCCTGCAGCGAGCGGGGTGGATTTTTCAGGCGAGCGAACGGCAAGCCCAGGTAAATAGTGAACCCGGCAATGGCGGCTAGAAGTAATGTATGAGCAAAATCCATCGGATTGATCGGAACTCCCGGTTGTTAATGTTACTTGTTCGGCTCAGGCAAAGTTGATTCAATGCCGGCTGTGTTGGGTGCAGGAGTGCCCTCGTGACCCTGTCATTCTGAGCGTTTCTGCCTTGTCCTGCGTGGGACACAGCACAAATTAAGTAGCTTAATTTGCGTCCTTTGTCAAGGCCTTTTAGCAGAGCTTCCTGTCGAAATGGCTGCTAGATTCCAACACCCATCTTAACTTGACAACGTTGCTATCAACTTGTATAATCGAATCGTCTTAGCACTCTACCGATGAGAGTGCTAGACGGTACGAAACTTGCACAACCTTGCTTGCGTAAAATAAGCGGTACGCACTGCGCACTACGAATTAGAGCCAACCATGGACCAGCACGCCGACATCAAAATAAGCGACAGACAGCGAGCAATTCTCAGCATCATCGTCGAGCAGTACGTCTCCACGGCCCGCCCGGTTGCCTCCGAGCAGATTGTCAATAGCTACAATTTAAACGTTAGCTCGGCCACCATCCGTAACGACATGGCCGACCTGGAGCGCGCAGGCCTGATCATGCAGCCACACACCAGCGCGGGCCGCATTCCCTCGGATCGCGGCTACCGCTATTTCGTCACCAACCTGATGAGCCCCACCGCCCTCTCTCAGGACGAGCAGCGCACAATCAGCCACCAGTTCCACCAGATCGAGATGGACGCCGAGGAGTGGGTGCGCCTTGCCGCCTCCGTGCTGGCCCGCACCGTGCACAGCGCCGCAGTGGCCACAGCCCCACGCAGCACAGCCGTCCACTTCAAGCATTTCGAGCTGCTCGCTATTTCCGATACCCGACTTCTCCTGGTGCTCGTAGGAAACGATGGCTCGGTCACCCAGCAGATGCTCAACGTCGCCGAAGCGCAGGACCAGGCTGAGATGAGCACGCTCGCAGGCAAGCTCAACGCCGCTCTCGGAGGCAAGACCGCCGGCGAAATCCTGTCGTGGGCCAAAGAAGATGCCAACCTCAAGCCGCTCAATGCTCTCGCACCCACAGTGCTGCACACCATCGCCGCCATGCTCGCCAAGCTTGAGCGCCCCGAAGCCTCCAGTATTTTCCATGAGGGCCTGGGCCATATCCTTGAGCAGCCCGAGTTCCGCCAGCCTGAGCGCATCCAGCAGATCATCGAGCTATTCGAGCAGGGTGGCATCTGGTCAAGTATCATCCCGTCCATATTGAGCAGCGAAGGCGTGCAGGTCATCATCGGCGAAGAAGGCTCCCCCGAGGGCATCGCCAGTTGCAGCGTCGTGCTCGCCCGCTACGGCATGGAAGACAAAATGACCGGCATCCTGGGCGTGGTTGGCCCCATCCGCATGCCCTACAGCCGCTCAGTCTCCACCGTCAGCTACATGTCGCAGTTGCTGAGTGACCTGTTGCAAAGGGCGTACAACCCGGATAAAAGAGACATGCCTTCTTGAACCTCTAAGAGGTCGAGGCCGTGTCCCAATGAAGATCTAACCCATGAAGATTAAACCAGTCAGGCTTGGTGCATTAATGGGATTAGTTGTAGGTCTAATTGGCAGTCCGGCCCTGACAATTATGTATGCCAGTGCGAACCCAAACTCACGGATAGGCGATAATGGTGTCAGCCTCCAAATAATGGCTTGTCTGCTCTTTATAACGTCGATTATTCTCGGAACATTGCTTGGCTATATAGTTGCTGAAAGCCGCCGTAATCATAGATATTAATTCTCCATTACGTTCGTAATCAAGAAATCTTAGGGGGTGATAGAAATAGTGAAAGACAATAACACAGAGCCGGAAATGGATATGGAAGAAACGGCTCCGACCGAAACAACCAACGGCCTCGAAACCGAGGCAACCGACCAATCGGCATCGCAACGCGACCTCGCAGCCGAATACCTCGACGCACTGCAGCGAGAGCGGGCCAGCTTCATCAACTACCGTCGCCGCATGGACCAGGAGAAAGCCGAGCAAGCCCAGTACGCCACCGCCAACCTGGTCAAGCGCCTCCTACCCGTAGTGGACGACTTCGACCGCGCCATGGCCGCTATACCCGAAAAAGAGCTCAAGCACGACAAGTGGCTGCACGGCATCGAGCTGATCTCCCGCAAGCTCCACAACATCCTGGAACAGGAAGGCGTAGAGCCGATCGAGCCGCTAGGCCAGCCCTTCGACCCCAATCTCCACGAAGCCGTAGCCTTCGAGGACAACAGCGAGGGTGGCGATCACACCGACACAGTAGCCGAAGTCTACAGCAAAGGCTACAAAATGAAGGATAGGGTTATCCGGCCCGCGATGGTTAAAGTCTCACGAGGCTAGCAGGGTGCAGGGAGAAGGTCCCTGCCGGGGTTTCAGGGGTGTCCCCTGAACTCTCCTTTCCTCCCCTTCCTGGGGAAGAATTTACAACAAGGCAAATAATTCAAAATTAAGAATTCAAAATAGATAATTGGAGGAACAACAAAATGGCACACGTAATAGGTATAGACTTGGGCACAACCAACTCGGTGGTGGCTGTCATCGAAGGCGGCGAGCCTACCGTCATCCCTAACGCTGAAGGCGCACGCCTCACCCCCTCGGTGGTGGCGATGTCAAAGTCGGGCGAGCGTCTCGTCGGGCAAGTCGCCAAGCGGCAGGGCATCACCAACCCCGAAAATACCATCTTCTCGATCAAGCGCTTCATGGGCCGCAAATTCTCGGACCCCGAAGTGCAGCGCGAACTCGAAGCTGGTGCCTTACCGCATGACCGAAGCCCCTAACGGCGACGTGCAGGTCTGGATGGGCGGCAAGGCGTACTCTCCACCCGAAGTCTCGGCTATGATACTGCAAAAGCTGCGCACCGACGCCGAAGCTTACCTGGGCGAGAAGATAAGCCAGGCCGTCATCACCGTGCCGGCCTACTTCAACGACACCCAGCGCCAGGCCACCAAAGACGCGGGCAGGATCGCGGGCCTCGAAGTGCTCCGCATCATCAACGAGCCTACAGCCTCGGCCCTCGCTTACGGCCTCGAAAAGCAGAAAGAAGAGGAAGTCGCCGTCTACGACCTGGGCGGCGGCACGTACGACATCTCCATCCTCACCCTCTCCGAGGGTGTGTATGAGGTCAACGCCACCAATGGCGACACCCACCTGGGCGGCGACGACTTCGACCAGCGCGTCATCGATTGGCTGGCCGACGAGTTCAAGCGCGACCAGGGCATCGACCTGCGCCAGGACCGGATGGCCCTCCAGCGCCTCAAGGAAGCCGCCGAGAAGGCCAAAGTCGAGCTGAGCACAACCCAGAGCACGGAGGTCAACCTTCCCTTCATCACCGCCGACGCCGAAGGGCCGAAGCACATGAACATCACACTTACCCGATCCAAGCTGGAGCAACTGGTGGGCGACCTCATCGACCGCACCCTCCCGCCCATGAAGAGCGCCCTCAGCGACGCCAAAATGAAGACGACCGACATCGATGAGATTCTGCTGGTAGGCGGCCAGACCCGTATGCCCGCTGTACAAAAGAAGGTACAGGACTTCTTCGGCAAGGAGCCTCACAAGGGCATCAACCCTGACGAAGTGGTGGCCGTGGGCGCGGCAATCCAGGCAGGCGTGCTCAAGGGCGACGTGAAGGACGTGCTCCTTCTCGACGTGACACCGCTCACCCTGGGCCTCGAAACGATGGGCAGCGTGGCGACCCCGCTCATCCCGCGCAACACCACAATCCCCACCAAGAAGAGCCAGGTCTTCTCCACCGCCTCCGACAACCAGCCGAGCGTGGAAATCCACGTCCTGCAGGGCGAGCGCCCGATGGCGAGCGAGAACAAGTCGCTGGGCCGCTTCATCCTCGACGGCATCCCGCCCGCACCTCGCGGCATCCCTCAGATCGAAGTCACCTTCGACCTCGACGCCAACGGCATCCTCTCCGTAAGCGCCAAGGACATGGCCACCCAGAAGGAGCAGAAGATCACCATCACTGCCTCCTCCGGCCTCTCCAAGGACGAGGTAGAGAAGATGGTGCGCGAAGCCGAAGCGCACGCCGAGGAAGACCGCAAGCGCCGCGACCTGGTCGAAGCGCGCAATGTCGCCGACAGCATGGCCTACCAGGCCGACAAGACCCTCCGCGAGCTTGGCGAGCAGGTGCCCGCCGAGGTCAAGAGCGAGGTCGAGAGCAAAGTAGCCGACGTGCGCAGCGCCCTCGAGACCGATGACACCGACCGCATCAAGAGCAGCACGGAGGCCCTCAGCACCGCCATGCAGCAGATCGGCCAGGCCATGTACGCCCAGCAGCAAGGCAACGCAGGCACCCGCGGCCCCGGTGGCCCCGAAGGCTTCGATGGCACAGCCGACACCGGCAACGGAGCCTCCGACACCGGCGAAAAGGCTGACGAAGGCACCGTCGAAGGCGAGTTCCGCGAAGTCTAAATAATAATGAGTGCTAGTGAGAACTGAGTGAGCATAACCCTTACTCAGTTCTCGCGTTTCAAACTGCATGACCAGGAACAATTGACATGCCGAAGGTATCGACCAATGAACACAAAAACCAAAGTCACAATACAAGACCTCTACAAGATTGATGGCAAAGCCGAAATCATCAACGGAGAGATTGTCGAAATGTCACCCTCAGGACCGCAACACGGCCGCGCAGCCATGAAGATATCTATGAGCCTTTATGAATATGAAATTCGGACAGGGAAGGGTCACGTCACGCCTGACAACGTGGGCTTCATAGTAAATCTCCCTCGCCGCCAATCGTTCAGTCCAGATGCCGGTTATTACCTCCAGGATGAGACAGGCCTAAAGTTCGTGCAGGGTGCACCGATTTTCGCCGTGGAAGTGCGTAGCGCAGGCGACTATGGGCCTAAAGCCGAGAGTGCTTATGCCGAAAAGAGGCGAGACTATTTCGCAGCAGGCACACAGGTCGTCTGGGACGTGGACTTGCAAGGCAGCGATGTCGTGAGCTCATACCGGACACCCGACGCCGACAATCCAGCCGTCATATTCCAAAAAGGCGACATAGCCGACGCAGAACCGGCCCTTCCTGGCTGGCAAATGCCTGTGGACGATCTGTTCAAATAAGTAAGCCTGGTTTTCACCGGGAGCCAAATGAAACAACTCCACTCTCACATGGAATATGCGAAGGCATTCGTGGGCTCTGTTGTTCCTATGCTGTTCAACTGAGGCAAGAGTTCTCAAAATGCAGCTAATCAAATGGGTAATGTCTGAAAATATGAGTCCCAATATCCGGGATGACTTATGTTTCATAGCCGCGACCTTCGTCAGCCGGAGCGGCGTAAAGTAATAGGCATGACACTGAAACAGAAAACTTTGCCGTTCCTGGCGCTGGCGGCCTTACTCCTTCCTATGTCGCTGGCTTGCGACAATGCGTCTCAGTCGCCCACGCCCGTACCGCTGGCCTCGGGTGGCCTGGGCCTGACCAGAGCCGCATGGGAGCAGAAACACACCTTTATCTCGGCCATCCCCGGTTCCGACTACATCTACGATGGCTTCAATCAGCCCCTCTTCGGATATCGAGTCAACTTCTGGCAGCAGGCGGCAGGGGACGATCCGGCGGCCAGGATCGTCGGCCATAGCCGTTGACGCCCGGCTGGTCCTGAGCGATACAGGTAGCATCCCAGCCTCCAGCGCGGGCACGGCCTCCCTTACCAAAGCCCAGATGCAGCAGGCCGTGCGAGCCCTGTTACCCGCCGATGCCGAGCTACAGAGCGTAGAAATCTCCTCTGTAACGGGCACTTTCACCCAGACTTACCGGAGCAATCTGCTCAAGAACATCTATCCGCCCCTCAGCACGCTCAAAGACCCATGGGGCGACCAACCCCCAGGCACATTCATAGTCGCCTACGAGGACGGCGGCCCCAGCGTCCTTATGACCGTCGGCAAAGGCGCACAAAATACCGGCTCGCCTCTCGAGATACTGCCCACAAAAACCCCGGGCCATTGAGCGATGATCCAGATCCTGTGCCTCGAAAAGCCTTACATAAACGTATATAATACAGCAGTAAGAGATTACATAGATGCATCGCCAACTACCCACGGAAGGGCATCCTGAGATGAGAACCAGCTCCAAAGCCACAATCGAGGACCTCTACAAAGAGCCCGGCAAGGCCGAGCTTGTTGACGGAGAAATAGTCTTATATGCCACCAACAGGCGATTCACCGTCGCGCGAGCCTCCTATCGCATTGGCCTCAGCCTCGGACGCTATGAAGAAGAAACGGGGCTTGGACGCACTTACCCTGACAATACAGGTTTCATAATGGACCCGATGCAACGCAAAGTGTTCAGCCCGGATGTTGCCTTCCACACAGGCCCGGCATCCAAAGGCGTGAATATGAGGTTCGTAGAGGGAGCTCCCGTCTTCGCTGTCGAAATCAGGAGCGAAAACGATTATGGCTCGGCTGCCGAACAAAAAATGGCAGCCAAGCGCGCAGATTACTTTGCCGCAGGGACACAGGTGGTCTGGGATGTGGACCTGCAAAGCGAGAGCGTGGTTCGCTCATATCGCATGGACGAGCCCAATCACCCGACAATATATCACCGAGGCGACACTGCTACCGCTGAGCCCGCATTACCGGGCTGGACGATGCCTGTGGACGACCTTTTCAGATAATATAAAGAGCAAAGAGCATAAAATATGGCAGCAACAAAACGCGACTATTACGAAGTATTAGGCGTAAGCCGCACAGCCACCCCCGATGACGTCAAGAAGGCGTTCCGTCAGAAGGCGCGCCAGTACCACCCCGATGTCAACAAAGAGTCCGGGGCCGAGGCCCAGTTTAAAGAGATCAGCGAAGCATACGAAGTGCTCATAGACGACGACAAGCGCGCCGCCTATGATCGTTTCGGCCACGCTGCCGTCACCGGCGCAGGCGCGGGAAGCCCCGGCTACGATCCCTTCCAGAACTTCGGCTCCTTCTCCGACATCTTCGAGACCTTCTTCACAGCCGCGGCCTCGGGGGGCACAACGGGCACGCGACCCCGACGTGCCCAGCGCGGCGCTCACCTCGCGTACCGCCTCACCGTGGAGTTCGAGGAGGCCATCTTCGGCTCAGAAAAAGAGGTCGAGATACCGCGCCTCGCGACCTGCCCAAGATGCGAAGGGAGTGGGGCCGAGCCTGGCACCGAGCCGCAAGTTTGCCCCGTCTGTAACGGCAGAGGCGAAGTGCGCCGCACCCAGCAGAGCATCTTCGGCCAGTTCGTTTCCGTTGTACCCTGCGACCGCTGCCACGGCGAAGGCAAAATCGTCGCCACGCCATGCACCGAGTGCAAAGGCGAAGGCCGCATCCGAGAGACCCGCAAGCTGGCGGTCAAAATCCCCGCAGGCATCGAAGATGGCGCGCAAATCCGCCTCGCCGCTGAAGGCGAAGCGGGGCCACGTGGCGCACCTCCAGGCGACCTCTATATCGAGGTAAGCGTCAAGCCCCATAAGCTCTTCAAGCGCGACGGCAACGACCTCCTCCTGGACCTCAATATCAATATGGCCCAGGCCGCCCTGGGTGCCGAGATCCACGTTCCCACCGTGGATGGCAGTGCGGCGCCCGTCAAGATCGCGCCCGGCACCCAGAACGAAAAAGTGGTGCGCGTCAAAGGCATGGGCGTGCCCTACCTGCGCGGCTCAGGCCGGGGCGACATGCTCGTCAAGATAAACGTCCAGGTCCCCACCACCCTCAACGAGGAGCAAAAACGCCTCCTCCGCGAGCTTGGCCGCACCTTCGGCGACGCCACCCCGCAGCCCCAGGACAAGGGCATCTTCGGCAAGCTGAAAGACGCCCTCGGAGGCTAAGAGCTAATAATACAAAGAGTGAAGAGGTTGCCCGCGGGCAACCTCTTCACTCTTTGTATTATTAGCTTGGTCGCTGCCTTATGGTTGTTGGCGGCAGAGGTCGATAATCTTGGCGAGTTGAGCCCTGGTGATGTTGTTGTTGGGTAGGAAGTATGGCTTGTTGCCAGGTGCTACACACGCTCCTGCCGGTGGGGTGCCGCAGGCGTATCCCCCTATTATCCCTCTCCCGTTCAACCGCTGGATGTATGGGTAGAATGTGCTTGAGGTGGGCACGTCCTGGAATGTCTGCCCGCTCACTGCCTCACTGAACCCGAAGGCCAGCGAGGCCATCTTTGATAGCTGCCCTCTGGTCACATTGTTGTTGGGCTTGAAGCATGGACTACCTGTGGAGCAGCCTGTGGTGTAGCCGCCTATGATGTTGGCATGGTACATCGTCTCCACGTACTGGTAGAAGGAGTTAGAGGTGGGCACATCTGTGAAGTGAGGCCCTCCCGTGGTGTTGATGGTGAGTCCTGCACCGAGGGTGATGATCTTGGATACCTGGCCACGGGTAGCGGTCCTACCAGGGAGGAAGCAAGGGACCCAGGCGTTGGTGGGGCAGGGAGGGGAAGAGGTATAGCCGCTGATGACATGGGCATTGACCAGGTTAGTGACAGCGGTGTAGTAGTAAGTGCCTGGGCACACATCTGTGAACTGGTGTCCGGCGCATGGCGGCGGCCCAGGCGTGGGGGTGGGTGCCACGGGCACGAGATCGCGAGCAATGTTGTACAGGTCAGGCGATCCGAGGCCCGTCACAGCGTCCCAGCCCGGCCCGGTGTTGTAGGCTCCGTTCGTGCCTACTGTGATGTCATGGTAAGGTGCGTGCGGCTGCGCCACGCGAGCCAGCGTATATAGGGCCGGATTTCGGGAAGCCCAGGTGGGGTCTGCCATGCGCGGCCACGTACTGGTCGGTGATGTCCAGCATGGCTGCCCATAAGGGCGCCGCTAAGCTTGTGCCGCCGATCTGGCCGCAGCCGCCATCTATGCAGACATACGACCCTGTAGCCGGGTCGCCTACAGCAGATATATCCGGATAGCCACGCTTGGTCTGGCCCGATGGAAAGCCGGGCGCGTTCTGCCACGATGGCTTCGCAGAGAGGTGAGAGAACCCGCCACCGCTCCCCTCAGGGTTGCCCTGGTTGCCGGTCGGATCATAAAGCCACGACTGCTCTCCGGGCCAGCTACCATTTATGTCCGCGTTGAACCGGGTGCCGCCAATAGACGTCACATAAGCGCTGCCTGCCGGGTAGTTGGGATAAGGGTCAGAGCCGTTAGCCCACGAACCGTTGTCGCCGCTCGAGAAGACATAGTCGTGCCCTGTAGCGGTGTTTGCCACAAGCACCGACTCCAGGGAGTTATGAGCGGAGGTCGATTCCGGTGCGCCCCAGGAGTTGCTGATGAAGCGATTATTAGACGAGTCGGTACCTGCCACATTTAGCGCATGCGCCAGGTTGGAGAATTGAGCCTGCGAGGCTTCGTAATAGCGGATGTGAGCCTGGGTGGCAATGCCGCTGGTCGACTCGATGTCGAGGCCCGCCTCACCGTCGTCAGCTAATCCGTTCGAGCCATCCGTCAGGATTACGCCAAGACGGGTATTGGCACGAGTAGCAACCGGATTCCCGGTCGTAGACGACCAGCCATTGAGAGTAGCGTCGCTTGGTGGGATCAGCCAAAGGGTAATCGCGATATGTGTGCCCGTGCCGCTGTAACCCCCGTTCAGTAGAGTATTGGCGTCATAGGCAGTTGCATAAGATTTCGGAGCGTAAGGCGGGGAATCCAGCGGCGCGCTAGGGAGAGATCCTGCCGGCCCCTTCGATATTGTGCTGTGGTCCGTCTGAATCTTATCCTGGTTGGACAACCCTGCTATCCAGGTCACGTCGCCGCTTACGCTCGCCGGGAGAATGGGCGTACGGTCCGGGGCGTAGAAGCTGTTTCCTGCCAGGGTGTAATCGTTGATCTGCACATTGAGCAGCTTGCCGATGCTGGCGGCGCTCGCCTGGGCATATACGTACAGGTGGTTCGGCACCGTTTGCAGCCCCGAAATGCCCGAGCCTTGCAGCCACGCGGACACTCGCTGCTCGTTGGCCACATCGGGGTTGAACCGTGCGTTTTCCTCGTCAAGGGTGAGATAGTGCCCGTAGTTGGGGCTACTCGGGTTGCTCACATCAGCGATAAACGCTTCCAGCCCCGCCTGGTCCTTGAAGGGCATCATAAAGAGCACTGTCAGCTTATCACTGCCGTTGTGCTGGCCGACCAGGGCAGCGGTGCCGGATCGCACTTCCGCAGGCACCACGTCGGCCATGTTCGGCGTCGAAACCTCTGCGCCCGGCTTTACGCCTCGGAGACCCGGGCAAAGCAGCCAACGCCATCCCGGTCGAAATGCCGATAGCAAGCACTACCGATAACAGCACAATAAACTTACGCCAGTTGTGTGATCTATTTCTTCCAACCATCTTCGCACCCTCCTTGTGGTTCGGACTTCGACGCAAATCAGCCTTGGGCGCAACCTCTAGAAATCTGAGAGCAAAACCTCGACCGCGCGTATCCTGCCCTGCGTATTGCCGTCCCTCGCCAGCCAGGCAGATACCGGCACTCACACTTACCCGGCTCGTTCTATATACCACACGAACGACCAGATAGACACAGACAAGCCTGAGCTATTGTCGAAACCGGACCGGCGACGCCGGCATATAGCTGCTCTATACGAGCAAACAGATTATATCACAATTCTTCTCGTTTTAGGCAGGCTCAAGAGCACCCTCTATGCTATAATGCCTTACAGCCTCGCACGAAGTGCAATGCTACAGCCATTGCCGGTTGCTGGGTGCCCCAAAATCGTTCTTTTTTTGCGATTTTCCAAACATTATTCGACGGAGAAAATGCGACTTGAAAACACTAGTGCTACGCTGGGCCGTCATCGTAATCGCCGTTTTCCTGGTTGCCTGGGGCCTTCCGCAGACCCACATCTTCGGCGACAAATCGTTCATCAGCTACAACAATAACTGGGGCAACCTCGCCATCTTCGCAGTTGTGCTCGCCCTCCTTGATACGTTCGTCAGGCCGTTCCTCAAAATCATCTCGATCCCGTTCACCTGCCTCACCGGTGGCCTCTTCCTTATCGTCATCAACACCGCTCTCTTCGCCCTGGCAGCCTGGCTCGTGCCCGGCGTCACCATCTCCGACTTCTGGGGCGCACTCATCGGCGCAGTCGCCGTCAGCCTGGTAGGCATAGCCGTGCACCAGATCACCGGCGAAAAGGGAGTGTGACGGACGATGGACGATGGACGATGGACGCGTTGACACCGTAAAACGTAAAACGTAATAGCCTCTGTGACCTCTTTGATCTAAAACCATAAAAACCTTCGTGCTCTTTGCGCTCTTCGTGTTCTTCGTGATTCAAACCATAAAAACCTTAGTGATCTTCGTGTCTTTGTGGTTCAAACCGTAAATATCTCGGCGGTGAAGAAAATCGTCAGGGATCGTCGGAGTTATCAGGGCAAATATGATCTCAGCCATAGACCACATTGTCATCCTCGTCCACGACCTTGACGCTGCTGTCCGCGACTACACGGCGCTTGGCTTCACTGTCGTACCTGGAGGCGAGCATGCAGATGGGCGCAGCCGCAACGCATTGGTCGCCTTCGCTGACGGCGCTTACCTGGAGCTGATCGCTTTCAAAGACAATCTTGTGCCTGAAGACCACCTCTTCTCCCGGCCGAATAATCCAGAGGGTTTGGTTACTTACGCCCTCCTTCCCACAAACATCGAAGACGACATGGAGGCCGCCCGCGCCCGCGGCCTCCATCTCAACGGACCTCGGCATGGCGGCAGACTCCGCCCCGACGGACAGCGCCTGCAATGGCAGACCGCCGGCCCGCCTTCCCACGACCTACCATTCTTGTGCGCCGACGTTACGCCTCGCGAGCTTCGCGTCCCGCAAGGGACCGCTCATAACCACCCAAACGCTGTGACCGGCATATCAGCCCTCGGCATCCTGGTGTCCGACCTGGAGCAAAGTAAAGAAAGATACGCCGCCCTCGTCGGTCCCGAAACCACCATAAGCGATACACAAGACAGCCATGACCGCAAAGAGGCTTCCTTCTGGCTTGGAAATACCCTCATAGTGCTCGCCCAACCCACCGCCGACGGCGATCCCAAAGAGTACCTGAAAGAGAGAGGCGAAGGTCCTTACCTGCTCGCCCTGAGTGCGAAACCCGATCTCAGACCGGAAATCGCCGACCCTGCTCGTACGCACGGCGTTCTGCTATCAATTGTCTCAGGCTCCTTGAAAGTTGATAGCGTGGCTGCAGAATACGCCTATATCGCCACACTCACCTGTAGCAAATGCGGCGGCCGCTACCAGGTTGTCCGCCAATCTCTCAGTGCCCCTCACGGCACTATCCCTATGGACATCATAGAGATTATCTGCCTCCAATGCGGCCGGAGCGGCTCACTCCACTTCGACATCTCGAGCTTCTTTGATAAGTAGTGGATAGGGGCTAGGGGCTAGGGGCTAGCGACTAGGCTACGACTAGACGGCGAGCGGCCAGACGATGAAGGTCAGTGAAGACGATGAGAAGCGTGAAACGTGAGTAACGTGAGTAAGTAGCAGAGTAGCAAGAGTATTATGTCAACACCTTTTCAGCGCAACGAGCACGACCCATACTCTCTTATCCCCTTCGATGAGCCTCTGTTGAATGCCGTCGCCGAGGCCGCGCGGTCCAGTCCTCGACGACGGCACATCACTCGCTTCCACGAGCTGCCGGAGCCGTTCCAACGGATGCTGAATGCTATTCAGCCCGAAAGCTACGTCCGGCCGCACCGCCACCTCGACCCCGACAAAGCCGAAGTGTTCGTAGCCCTGCAGGGAAGCGCCCTCGTTGTTCGCTACGCCGACGATGGCGCGCCGATCGAAGGTGTGCTGCTGGATGCCGATGGTCCTGTGCGGGGAGTCGAAATACCCGTCGGTGCCTGGCACTCGCTCCTTTCGCTTGAAAGGGAGACAGTGCTCTTCGAGGCCAAAGAAGGACCCTACGCCCAGGCCACCGACAAAGATTTCGCCCCGTGGGCACCTCCCGAAACCGACCACGAAGCCGCCCTGGCTTTCACAGCCAAGCTGCGCGCCCATTTCGAAGCTGTCATCCCGCAGCTAGCCGCCCGTGACGAACTCGAAGCCGAAGATGACGAGATATGTTGACGGAGTTGTCAGTTGTCAGTTGTCAGTAGACGGGCGATGGACGATAGACGGATAATAGCTGATAGCTTCGCGTAGCTACAGCTGACTAACTGACAACTGACAACTGACAACCGAGGTACCTATGAAAGAGCCCAACTGGTTCGAGCGTGTGTTCGATTTCAGCTTTCCGGCTGAATATTATCCTTATGTGATTGAGCGTGTGCGCGGCACTCCGGCGCGCCTTGAGGAGCTGGTGGCCTCGTTCGACCCAACCATGCTCACAACTCGCCTGGGGGAAGAGTGGTCGATACAGGAGCACGCCGGCCATCTGCTCGATCTTGACGAGCTTCATGTAGGCAGGCTGGATGACTTCGACGCAGACAAGACCGTGCTCCGGGCCGCCGACGTGACCAACCGCAAGACCTATGAAGCCGACCACAACGCCCGCCCCGTCGCTGATATCCTCAAAGAATTCCGGGCCGCCCGGCATGAATTCGTTGCCCGCATCGAAGATGCCGACGAAGTCATGGTCGCAAAGACCGCCTACCACCCTCGCCTCAAAGTCAACATGCGCCTCGTAGACCTTGCCTACTTCGTCGCCGAGCACGATGACCACCACCTCGCCAGCATGGTTATCCTCGCCAAAACCTTGAAGAAACAATAGCCATTTACAATTATAGTAAGCTCGGCGTGGGCAACCGAATTGAGGCCACCCGCTTCGCCATCGAGCATGAACCGGCGTGGCCTCAGAATGAACAGGGAATCTTACGGGAAACTTGTAACGCCCCTATCCTTACGGAGTGTCTTTTGCGTTTTGCGATATAATATCTCCAGGACAGGAGCCTTCAGATGCTGTACTCAGACGAACCTACCTCCGTCATTGAAGACCTCGACCCGGAGCCACCACCCCTGCATGGCGTGCGACAAATCTGGGAGGTTGTGCTGGGGCTGGCGCTATTGGCGGCGGTGCTGGGCTTCGCAGGGTGGCAGTGGCTGCGGCAGGACGCGCAGCAGCGTAACTACCTGGCAGGTACCCAGGCTGCGGTCAAGCAGGATTGGGAAGAGGCGCAAGCACTCTTCACGTCCGCTTCCGGCTACCACGACGCCGATCAACAGGCTCAGGCAGCCGCCACAATGGTTGCCAAACGCAACGATGCGTACAACATTGCTCTCTCCACCAGGAACGCAGGCAATTGGGCTGCCTGTCTCGATTCGATCCGGCGAGTAGAAGCAATACAACGTAGCTACAAAGACTCGGACCAGATCGAAAAGCAATCCACCGACCAGGTCTATCGCGATGCCCTGAGCGGTACCATAGCTCTTCGTCCCGGTGCCACACCACCCGGCCTCTATTATTACGGAGAAAACGGCTGGACCTGGCTCCCCCAAAGTGACTCGTACAGCCAGGTCCAGAGTGGCAACTCAGGTTCCTACTCCAACCACTGGCTTGCCTACGACGTGCCCGGCGATGGCTGGACACCGAGGCCAACGCCCACCACATCATACGACGACACAGGCGGATCGCCGCAACTGCAAGGACGCCGTATCATGGCCGTTCGAATACCCGACCTGTCTCACCCGGTTATCCTCTCAGTCGATTCCAGCCTGTACAACCGGTTCCAATTCGGCACTGCCGGGGTATGGGCAATACACGACGATGCGCCATCTAACCTGTCCGTCCTCGACCGGGTACCGGTCCGCACCGGTGAGCCTGGCGCCTTCGGACTTGAAAACAGCACAGTAACCTATCAGAGCTATAACAGCCCCGTTACAGCAACAACCCATCTGGATATGGCGACCGACAAGTCTATGATTATGGACCTCGACCCCACTGGAAGCCGCTATCTCGTGGCGACATGGTCCGGCGAAACTATGGGGGGAGATGTCATCAGCAACACCATCACAAACCTCTATCTGAAGAGCGCCACAGGAGACGGCCAACTCCTCTATAGCATTAAAGGGGGGAGTTTCATGTCGGCGCAGTTCAGCCCGGACGGTGTCCATGCCCTGCTCAAAACCTACACTCCGGTGGGGCTTGAAACCGAGAAGCAGGCACTAATACTCCTCTCTCTCGACGGCACATCCGTCCCTCGCGCCATCGATGAAGTTACAGCCTACTTTGGATCGACACCCAGCACATTTTACTGGCTCAACGCCTCATTCATTGGCGGCGGGTCATACGCGGGCGATATCGTAATCGTCGAATACGACACAAATCATTACAGCATAAGTTTGTCAGACCCACGTATGTTCACGCCGCTCATGGGAGTGGAAGTTCCCAGCAGCCCTTTCCTCGGCTGGTCCATGCGCCAGGGGCGCAACGGAGAAACATTGCTGATAGGACAGGATCTTACCTGTTGCTACGATCCTGCTAACCAGGGACCTGAGTTCGATCATATTCGTAGTACTATCTCCCGGCACTGCACCCACAGTGACCACGCTCCACATCGATGGAAATAGCTATCTTGGCTACGCCACCATCGTTGGCGACCGGTTGATCTTCACCACCTTCCGCTATGACTACATCGGGATCGGTGGGACCACGAGATCCGTCGTCTCCTTCCCAGCCTCTCGCTTCGGGACTCAAGGGGAAAGGCCCAACGCAGTATTTAGCCAGAAAGAAGCACCCGGCAGTGAAGACCCCTTCGGCTACGGCTACGACGGCAGCCAAAATTTCGGTCCAACCCTCTTCGCCTACATAGCGAACGGCGATCTTCACGTCAGTACCTATGACGGTCTGGTTGACCTTCTTCTGGAGCATGGAGTGGCCAATCTTTATGATGGCTCTTCACGATACTCTTATCCTTTCAGCGATTTGCTCCAATAGGGAGCACCGGGTGAAACCACCCAGGTAAACGTGCAGAGGGCTGTGTTGCAACAATCGCGTGGGTCTGGTAAAGTGCCTCCAGCCAACGATGTCGAACCAGGGCTGTTAGACACGTCTAACCCCGTCCGACAGAGCCCCAGAAATCTCAAGGAGCAACCAACTTGACCGGACTCGTATACGCTTGCATAGCCCCACACGGCGGCGAAGTGATCGCCGAAATCGCCGGTGATGTAGCCGCACGCAGCGTCCCTACTCGGCAGGCCATGGAAGAAATGGGTCGCCGCATGGAAGCGACGCAGCCCGAGACTGTCGTAGTGATAACGCCGCATGGGGTGCGAGTGGCAGGCGCTATATGTATCATGGCCACCGAACGGGCCGCAGGCGTTCTCGATGGCGAGCAAGGAGGCCGCATCTCTATTGAGATGGCGGTCGATACCGAGCTTGCTTATCGCATCGCCACGCGGGCTGCCAGCGCCTACCATGTGCCCGCAGTGACAGCCATCTACGGCGCGAGCGGTGGCGATAGTTGTTTCACGCCTCTCGACTGGGGGGCTGTCGTGCCTCTCTGGTTCCTGGGTGCTCGCTGGCCCGATCCACCGGCAATCATAAGCATGACCCCGTCCCGCGCTCTCACACTCAACCAGCTTTACAATTTCGGCACGGCGATTGCCGAAGCCTCCGCCGAATCGGGAAAGCGCGTAGCCCTCGTGGCCAGCGCCGATTGGGGCCACGCCCACGACCCCTCCGGCCCTTATGGCTACGACCCCGCCTCAGCCGACTTCGATAAGATGGTCCAGCAAACCATCAAAGCCAACGACCTCGACACTTTGCTGTCCACCGACCTCGACTTCGCCGACCGCGCCAAAGTAGATGGTCTCTGGCAAGCCGTCATACTGGCCGGTGCCCTCCACCACACCCCCATGCGCGGGCAGCTACTTTCCTACCAGGCCCCAACCTACTTCGGAATGCTCGTCGCAGCCTATGAACCCGAACCGGGTTGCTAGCACCAATATCATCCCCAAACACACTCTACTGCTAAGGTCGTAGCCATAATGAGACTGCAGCCCCTTCCGGCTCGCTCTCATGATGACCATAATATGTCTGCTGCTCTTCCATCTGCCCAGGGCCGCCCGCACAACCGGCGCAAGCCACCCGGTCGCACAGAAGGCGCAGGTCCCGGAAGTTGCCTTGATAGCATCCCATTCCTATTTTGCAGCCGGAAGTGCCGTGCCAACCGGTGCCGTACATCATCGAAAAGCCCGCAAAGGGCACCAAACGAGGCCTTGTCATTCTGAGGAATCATGGCCCTGAGGGCCGCCATCACCAATGAAAATAAATGATGGAGTTTGGGGACACCCCAAGCCCCGGCAGGGAGACCCTTGCACCCCTTCTTCCCCATTCCTTATGTGGTAATGGGAGGGAGTGATTTTGGGGACGACCCCAAGCCCCGGCAGGGATCTCCCTGCACCCCTTTTCATCAGAATGAGAAGATCGAGAGGACACTCCAGGCACTGACTCTGCACGCGCCCTGGCGTGTAACTACAATTCCAACGGAGGAACAGACCATAGATACCAAAACCAACGAAAGCATCGCGCTACCGGACGCCCCCGCCATTGAGGGACTCACCTTCCGCCATTTTCGAGGCGACGACGATTACCCGGCCATACTTGCCGTAAACAGGGCCTCCAAGATAGCCGACGGCCTCGAACACGATCTCCATACGCTCGAAACTATCAAGTACACCTACAGCACCACCACTGACCACGACCCTTACAAAGACATGCTGATCGCCGAGGTGGAGAGCAACGAGCCGGGCGACGGATGGTCGCCTACAACCGCGTCTTCCTGGAGCGCCAGCTTGACGGGTCCCGCGTTTACTACCATGTCGGCTTTGTATTGCCCGAATGGCGGGGCAAAGGTATGGGCCGCGCCATGATCCGCTGGATCGAAGGCCGCGCCCGCGAAATAGAGGCTGCTCAAGAAAGCCAGGCCGAAGCGTTCGTTAGCTCCATTGCTCACTCCCGCTCGACCGGCCTCGAAAATCTCCTCAAGTCCGAGGGCTACGAGCCTGCGCGCTACGAGTTCCATATGCGCACCCCTGACCTCGACCACATCCCTGATGTGCCGATGCCCGAAGGCCTGGAAGTGCGTCCCGTGAAGCCTGAGCACTACCACGCCATCTGGGAAGCCAGCACCGAAGCCTTCCGCGACCATTGGGGCGCGACCGAGGACGACGAGCCGTTCGACGTATGGATAAACAACCCGCTGAACCAGCCCGAGCTATGGATGGTGGCGTGGGATGGCGACCAGGTGGCAGGGTCGATCCTCAACTTCATCAACCACCAGTACAACAAGCTCACCGGCAGCAAGGTGGGATACACAGAGACGATCAGCGTGCGCCGTCCCTGGCGCAGAAGGGGGCTGGCGAGAGCGCTGCTGGCCCGCAGCATGAAGATGCACAGGGACCACGGCATGACCCAGACCGGCCTGGGCGTCGACACCCAGAACCCGAGTGGCGCACTCCAACTTTACGAAAGCATGGGATACCAGGTCGTGGACACCGAAACCGCCTATCGCAAGGGCCTGTAGCTACTCTTCCTCGCCCACGATAGTGCCGTAAATCCGGTCAAGCTCTTCTTCCGAATAGAAGTAGATAACCAGCCTGCCCCCCCGGCTGCTCCTGGATAGTTGCACCTTCGTGCCAAGGGCGTTCCGGAAGCGCTCTTCAAGAGCCCGCAATTCGTCGTACAAGGCAGCATCAGCCGCCGGGGTCGGCTTTGCGGGCTCTTCTTCCTGCCCTGCTGCCTCGGCCATCCGCCGCGCTAGAGCCTCCACCTGCCGCACACTCAACCCATCCGCCACCGTATGCTCAAGGAGCCGTAGCTGCCCTGCGACATCCGGCACCTGCAAAATCGCCCGAGCGTGCCCTTCCTGGATCATTCCGAGGAGCAGTGATTGTTGCACCTCGGGAGGGAGCGTCAGCAATCGCAGCGAATTGGACACAGCGCTCCTGCTTTTGCCCACCCGCGCCGCCACGTCCTCCTGGTTCAGCCCGAACTCTTCCACAAGCGACCTGTAGGCCGAAGCCGCCTCGATAGGGTTCAGGTCGGAGCGCTGGAGGTTCTCCACCAGCGCCAACTCCAGCATCTCACTCGACGTGGCTTCCTTCACGATGATAGGCACAGTGTCGAGTCCCGCCAGCCGCGCCGCCCGCCATCGCCTCTCACCGGCGATAAGGGCGTAAGTCCCGTCGTCTCTGCCCGTTACCACCAGGGGCTGTAACACCCCGTGCTCGCGTATCGACACGGCGAGCTCTTCCAGGCTGTCCGCATGCATATCTTGCCGTGGCTGGTAGGGGTTGGGCGAAATGCTTTCGATGGGCACTTCAAATAACCCCTGCCCAACTGACGCCACGGTCGCAGGCGAACTCGATAGCCCCTGTGGCCACCAGCTCTTCTGTGGTTTCAGGTGGGATAAGAGCTGGTGGCTCTTGCTCGCCTGGTACAACCTGGTCCGGCGGAGATTGCGGGATCAGCGCGCCCAAACCCCTACCCAGGCCGCCTCTCTTCCTGTTCACGACGCTACGACCCCGGGCAGTCGCTGCGAGAGCGAGCGCGCCATCACTTCCCCTGCCAGAGCAGCGTAGGCGGCTGCCCCACGCGAGTTGGGATCATACTCAAGTATGGTCATGCCGTAGCTCGGCGCTTCGCTTAGCCGCACGCTGCGCGGCACGAGGGTGTCGAAAACCTCGCGCGGGAAGTGGCTCTTGACTTCCTGAACGACCTGCGCCGATAGGTTGGTGCGGCTGTCATACATCGTCATTGCGATCCCAAGTATCCTCAGTGACCTGTTCAGTCCCTTCAACACCAGCGAAATAGTGCTCGTAAGCTGCATCAGCCCCTCCAGCGCCAGGTATTCGCACTGGAGGGGGATAATCACCGCGTCAGCCGCGCTCAAAGCGTTGAGGGTCAGCAGCCCCAGCGACGGGGGGCAGTCCACCAGGATATAATCGTACTTCTCCCGGAGGGGGGCGAGCACCCGCTTCAGCCTGTACTCGCGGCTCCCCTGCTCCTCCGCCGCCAGCTCCACTTCGGCCCCTGCCCAGGTCCACCGACGATGGCAGCAAGTCGAGATTGCCCATGAACGTGGGGCGATCTATCTTCACAATAGCCTCGTCCGGGCTTACGCTGTCATCGTCAGGCTCACTCAGCAGGACATCGTAGATGGAGGGCTCCTCGCGCTGCTTATCCACGCCGAGGCTCGACGTGGCATTGGCCTGCAAATCGGCGTCTACCAGGAGAACGCGCTGTCCTCCGGCTGCCAGATAGGCCGCCAGGTTCACCGTGGTTGTGGTCTTACCCACCCCACCCTTCTGGTTGGCGAAACAATAAACAAGTCCCCGAGCCGGGGCATCAGAGGCTTCCACTGACGCCCATTCTACCCTATCCGGCCTACGTGCACAATCTTGGGACCAGTGACCAGTGACCAGTGACCAGTGGTTAGAACGGTAACAGAGTCACTAACCACTAGCCACTGATCACCGGTCACTCGCCCCCTCTCGTATAAAGCGTCAGCACCAGCGGGCTGTCTCGCCACTCGCCGGCGGGCTGCCAGCCGAGCGCTGCCAATGTGCGTTCGGCCGTTGGGCTGGGCGGATAGGTGCCGTCAACCCCATCGCCCGCCAGGTACCAGATGCGCTTCGCGCCGTCTGTGCGCGCTTTGATCTCGTCCGTCCAGTCGGTGCTACGATGGGCATCAGAATTGAGAAAGCCGTTCCACTGCCAGCCGGGTGGGAACCAGAAAGCCGCGCCCGCCGGGTCGCTGCCCTCCGCCACGAACCAACCACCTTGCACAGGTGCGTTCGCAGGGTAATAGGCCGTGGCGGCAGCAGCGTGGAAAGCGGGAAATGCCAGCACGACATCGCCCGGCTGCGCCTGCTGTCGTACCGTAGCCAGGATGCCCCGCCAATCCTGGGTGGGCGGCGACAGCAATTCGGCACGCCATTGCCAGGCAACAAGCAACAGCCAGCCCGCTAACAGCACCACACGCCACGCAGGCCGGACAAACGCCACCATCGCTGCCAGCCCAACCAGCAGAGCGGGCACTGCCATCGTCGCGAAGCGCACCGGGTCGACAGAGCCGGGTGGCGAGGTTATTCTCAGGAAGAGATAAGGTCCAGTAATGGCAGCTACAAACCAACCCACGATCAGAACAATTCCCAGGGCAGCCCTTTGAATGCGGAATGTGGAATTCGGAATGCGGAATTCGGAACGCCTTGACCGGTCATTATTCCGCATTCCGAATTCCACATTCCGCATTCCGTAAAGCCTCCAGATGGCCCAGGCTGCACACAGCGCGAGCGCGCACCACGCCACCAACGCGCCCCACCCGGATTGCCAGAAGGGCGCGTGCGCGTAGCCCGCCATCAGCACCGGCACCCAATGAAAGGCCTGGCTATCTAGCGTCAGTGGGAAGAAAACAATCCCCAGGGCCTGGCCGCCGTTGGCAAAAAGCTGCCACAACCATGGGGCATATAGCAGAACAGCGACGACTATGGCCGCCAGAGCGTGCCACAGCCTGCGATGCCCGGGCCTATCATCGCGAAGGCCCAGAACCAGCACTCCCAGGCCCGCGACCAGCAAAGGGAAGAGGGCAAAGTAGTGGCTGTAAAGCGACACAGCGAGGCTGATCGCCCAGCCGGCCCAGAGCCATAGCCCGTCGGTGCGCCAGGCGGCCACAAGGAGCAGAAAGCTAAGGGCCACCCAGAGGCTCGTCCAGCTATACGTTGTGACGTCCTGGCTGTAATGTAGCATGTAAGGCGAGGTTGCTATCAGGATGGCTGCAACGTCGCCCGCGATCAAGTGGTCAGGCCAGAGCAGCCGCGCCAGCGCCCACCCCACCGGTATGAGAAGTATGCCCGCAAGTAGCGGCACAATGCGTATCCAGCGTCTCGTCCAGGCTGATACCCATCCATGCGTGTAGCAGGAGACGGTAGCCGGGCGGATGCTGGATATGCAGTTGAGGGTTGAACACCACATCGAGAGGCTGCCTCCCCTCCCACACCACGTAAAGCTCATCTGTCCAGAAGCTCTGGCGGTCGAGGCCGATCAAGCGCAATATAGCGCCCACTACCAATGCCGCGCCTAACACGAATAGGTGTGGGTCGAGTTTGCTGCAACGGAGGGGGAGCTCGCTCATTTCTCATTTCTCATTTCTCATTTCCCGTGGGAGCGTACACGGTGAAAGCGGGGTGGCTGTACTTCCAGTCGTGTGGCGTGACACCTTCATCCCAGGCGAACGGACCGATATGTGGCTGCACGCTGAAGCGCGCTACCTCGTGATAGTTGTGCGCGAGGAGGCCGGCCAGCGCAGGGGAAGGAGGCGCGAAAGCCATATTGTCCATGATGATATAGTCGGGTCGCGCGCCGGCGGGAAGCTGCGGGTTCCAGGGGTCTATACGTATCAGCTTGTAGCTGCCACCGTCGAGGGGAGGGTATTCGGGCCAGATTTGTGCCACTGTCTGCCCCGGCTGGAAGTGTGATTGGAGCCAGGAGAGCAAATCATTCGCCGGGTGTGGACCCGACATAATCGAAAGCTGCCCCAGGGTAATAATGGAGGCCACGACCAACGCAATCGCCCCTGCCCCCCATCGCAGCCAGGCAAGAGGTATGGCCGCCCAGGCTACGCCTGCCGCCACGGCAAGCAGAGGCAAGAGGGGCTGGCTGTAGCGGATCACAAATACCTTGTTCAAGGCCAGGCTCGCGCCCAGGCTCGCAACCGCCACCAGCATAACCAGGGACGGCCCCGCAAGCGGCAAGGGGAGGACGATGGGCGATGGGCGATGGACGATCGGCTCCTGAGCCTGCGAAGGGTGGACGAAGATGGTGTCGTTCGTCGTTCGTCGTTCGTCGTTCGTCCGTAAAGGAAGCCTCACCGTTCGCTCGCAAACTTGTCAGCGTCCGCCCTATGCTCAATACGAACAGGCCCAGGCCGCCAAGAGCAAGCAGGGCCAGCGGCCAGGTCAGGGCCAATCCCGCCACGTTCCTGGCCTGCCAGACGAGCATCCCGCCTATCTGCCTGAGACCCGACGACAGGTCAGCCGCGTTGCCTTGCGCGGTCAGTTGCAGGCCATCGATCACCTTCCCGGGCATGATCAACGCGTAAGGCTCGCCGATCAGGAAGCCGAGGATAGCAGCCAACCATGGGAACGCGTAAACGGGCACCGATCGTTGCCAACGTTGGCCGCGAAAGCAGGCCCGCCACAATAGCAATTGTGCGATAAAGAGAGCCGGAGCCGCGAAAACGGCCGAATACTTATCCGATACACCAAGTCCGAGCAGGAATCCGGCCACTACAAGCCAACGGAGCCCAACACGCGGTAACTCCGCGCCCCTGACTGCCAGCGCCGCGCACAAGATCGAGCCTGCCACAAACACACTCATGACAACGTCGTTGGTGAGATAATGCGCTTCGGTCACAGCGAGGGGCGCGACTGCATAGGCCACACCGGCGGCCAGCCCTGCCGCACGTCCGGCCAGCAGCGTGCCCAACGCCAGCACGATGAGCGTGCCGATCACTCCCGCCGCCACCGAGAGCAACCGCCCCAGGATATATATTTTGGGCAAAGTGGCGATATCTCCAGCACGAAAGGCATTTTCCCAGGGGGATGGCAGAATACCTGCAACCTCGCCTCCCAGCAGCGTGCCGTAGATAAGGTAGAATTGCAGCGTGCCCCAGTGGTAATCGAGCACATCGAAGTTGCCTTCTGAGGGGTGCATTTGCAACAGACCCCAGATGAAGTTGTCCTCGTCAATGTGGTAGGAATTGCGATAGGCGCTCGCCGCGACCCTACCGGGATCGAAGTTCGGGATGCCCCAACCGATTCCGAACAGGCGCAACCCCAGGCTACCAAGCACGAGCACACATAGTGCGACCCTGTACGCCCGCGTGGTGTTCAGACGCGCCGCGCTCGTGCTATTGTAGGTCGTGCCTGGAGCCTCGACAACTTGCGACTGCATATTGAGGCAATTGTACCACCGTGGTTGTCAGTTGTCAGTTGTCAGTTGTCAGTAGACCGGGGGCTGGGGGCTGTGGCTGTATGCATTCTCGGTTGGCATCACGTAGGGGCAGACCCACGTGGCTGGCTGCTACAGGATCTCCGACTGCCTGCCCATTGCCGAGAATGCATACATTCCTGGGGCTAGGGGCTAGCGAGACAATAGGGGGTGCAGGGGCGCTCCCCTGCAGGGGCTTGGGGTGTCCCCAAAATAACTCTGTTTTCTCTAACAAGTTGGTTGAAGCTACGCTAGGGGCTGCAAAGCAGTAAGCGGTACCCGGTCGTCGGGTAGGAGCGATTCGGGCGATTGACAGGCTCGCTCACCATTTGTAGAATGTTATGGTCCCTGAGGAAAATGAGTATGAATAGATGGATAATGGCCGGAAGCAGCACGCTGGCAGCGGTTGGCAGCGCGAGGGCTATCCGAGGCTATCGCCGGCAAATGCGCGAGATCAAGAGCAGGTTGGACTCGGGCAGCCGGGTGGCCAACACTCGTTTTGGCCCCATCGAGTACGCGACGATCGGCGAAGGCCCGCCGGTGCTGGTGGCCCACGGCATCGGAGGCGGATACGATCAGGGGCTGCTAGTCACACGCCTCACAAACGAGCAGCCCTTCAAGATCATCTCGGTGTCACGCTTCGGCTACCTGCGCACTCCCCTCGCCAGGTATCGAACGCCCGAAGAACAGGCTGACGCATATGCGGCCCTCCTCGACACCTTGGGCATCGAGAAAGCAGCCATCGTGGGCATCTCGGCGGGAGGCACCTCGGCTCTCCATTTCGCGCTGCGGCATCCCGACCGGTGCTGGGCTCTGGTGTCGGTGGCGGGCGTGACGCAGAGCCTGACCCCCACTCTATCGCGCAGCCAGAAAGCCTTCGTAGCCCTGGTAAACCGCGACGTGGGCCTATGGCTGCTCACCACCCTGGCCGAAGAAAGGCTTTACTCGATCTACAACATAACGCCACAGCTTCGCGAAAGCATGGCGAGCCAGCCGGACAAGCTGGACGTGATCCGCTCCATTCTCTTTTCGTTCCCGATGGATTCCCGCCGTGCAGGCTTCGACAACGACATGACTAACTTCCCAGGGATCCCTGAGCTCCCTGTCGAGCGCATTACCGCACCTGCCCTTGCAGTACACGGCACCGCCGATACGGTCGTGCCTTTCGCGCACTCCCGCCTCATCGCAGACCGCGTGCCCGGCGCTCGCCTTCTCAGCATCGAAGGTGGCGGGCACCTCTCTATCGTCACCCATAAAGAGGAGGCGCTGGCAGGAACCATGGAGTTTCTGTTAGCAAGCTCGTCAGGTAAGAGGTAGAAATGAGCGCCGCGGCGGTCCGTTATGGCATATAACAACAAGTCCCGCTTTGGAAGCGGGACTTGTTGTTATATGCCTTATTTCCGGGCGTCTAACTTGTAACGTCATCGACGGCGTTCTCGATGTTCCTCTTTGCGTGGCCGAGCGCGCCTTCCACGTTGCCTTTAGCCTGGTTAGTCTTGCCCTCTACCTGACGGGCCTCACCTCTGGATTCCATGTCGACATCGCCGGTAGCGCGACCTGCGCCTTCCTGTACTTTGCCGGCTGCTTCCTGGGTTTTACCCTTCATTTTGTCGCCTAGTCCTTCGGTCATTGTATTCCCCTTTCAAGCTGTTGCTTGTGCCCGCAATGGCGGGCATAACCAGTACTTTTCCAGACGCTGGAAGTCTACAGCTGCTACCTGGGCATATGCTATGTAGGCAAAAGGGCCGGAGACTTCCATTACAGGATTGTATAAAGCAACCACTGTGCCACAGCCGCTTGCGAGCCGTCGCTTCATTGTGTGCACCGGCAAAGCCCTGCTATGGTTGTCTATCTCCAGGCTAGTGGGAAGTACGATTTTGGACCCCACCTCCGGATGGCGGCGCCGGCGTCCGTCGATGACTGAGAGTTCTACGGTGTCTGACAATCGGGATAGAATGTGTTGGCTACTATCTTGGACGTTTGCCCTCGCGTAGCGTTGTTGTTGGGGCGGAAGTAGGGCAGGTTGGTAGGAGGTACGCACGGCTCTCCTGAGCCGCCACATGCGTAGCCTGACATGATGTTGCGCGACGCCAGGCGAGCCGTGAACGTGTAGTATGTTGAGCCTGGTGGCACATCCTGAAATAGCTGGGTTGTCTGAGGGTCGTTGAAGCCCGCCGCGTTAGCATCTATCTTGCTGATTTGCCCTCGCGTAGCGTTGTTATTGGGGCGGAAGTAGGGCAGGTTGCCCGGCGGCACGCACGGCTCCCCCGCACCACCGCATGGGTAGCCGCTCATGTAGCCGCGAGATGCCAGGCGGCCTATATAATCGAAGAACGTAGAGCCTGGGGGCACGTCCTGGAATAGCCGGGTGCTCTGAGGGTCCGAGAAGCCTGCCGAATTGGAGATGATTTTGGCAAGCTGGCCGCGAGTGACGTTGTTGTTCGGACGGAAGCATGGGTTACCTGTTCCGCACCCGGTTGAATACCCATTGATGATGCCCCGGCACGAGAGGCAGCGCACATAAGGGTAGAAAGTGCTGCCCACCGGCACATCGGTAAACTGGAGCGAGCAGACGGTGGGTGTCGACGTTGGCACACCAGGCGTGCCGGTCGGCTGCGCAGGTGTGGAGGTGGCCATAACCGTTGCATGCGACGTCGCAGACGCAGGGACGGTGGCGACAGGGGTAATCGCAGTGGCAGTGGCGGTTCCAACCCCAGCCGTAACTGTGGCGGTTGGGCTGTTTATCACAGGAGACGTTGCAGTGGGAGTGCTGACAGAGCTTGTGGCCGTCGCAGTGGCCGTTGTGACCGCAGTGGTCGAAGGAATGACAGTTGGGGTAGCAGTAGCCTCGCAAGGAATGATCACCTTAGTTTCAGCCAGGGTCTGGTTTGGACCGCCGCCGGCCTGCGAGCCAACCGCGATTGCGCCATTAATATCAGTGCTTACGGTAGCGCTCAAGAGCTCGTTGGAGGTAGTGCCGGGGTCCTGAGAGGCAACCTGCGACCAGGAAATGCCATCCCAGTAGAGAGCCAGCGTGTGCGTGATTGTGCCATCGCTGTAGCCGCCCACCGCATAAGCCTCGCTCGGACTGACCACCGCCAGGCCGCCCAGAGCGTTGTCGCCGCTGCCGGGGTTGGGGGTATTCACGGCACTCCAGGTGCTCCCGTTATAGTGGAGTATCAGCGTCTGGTAGTTCGTGGCCTGGCACGCGCCTGCCGCCCACAGGTTGCCCGGCGATGCGATGGCCACAGTGGTGAGCACACAACCGGCAGTACTAGGAGTGGTGACGGGGTTCCACGTGCTTCCGTTCCATTTTATGACGTAAGTTCGGAGGGTAAGGGATATGTCGGCCTGCACGCCTACGGCCCAAACTTCGCTGGGCGATACCACGACCACCCCACGCAACCCTGCGACGCTCAAGAAGGGATTTGGACTTGACACCGGGTTCCATTGGGTGCCGTTCCACCGCAGGGTTAGAATCATATAGATGTTGGTGGTATTACTGTCGAAGCCGACCGCCCAGGCGTCCGTTGCCGACACGTAGGCAACCCCGTAAAGGTAATTCTCGGCACTTCCGGGGCTGGGGCTGGCAGTCTGGGTCCATTGGGTGCCGTTGTAGTGGAGGATCAGAGTTAGCCAGGGATTGCCTGGCGCTGTGCGATAGTAGCCCACCGCCCAGATGTCGCTGCCGGTGCGCGCAGAGACGGCTTGAAGGAAGTTGTCGCTTGTGCCAACGTTCGGGCTGGAGACGATAGACCATGCGGTGCCGTTCCAGTGCTCGATAAGCGTCTGCGTCACGCCACCCGTATCCGTGTAGAAGCCCGCTGCCCACACATCGTTCGAAGTGAGCGCGGACACACCTGCAAGGACGTTATCGTCGGTCCCCGAATTGGGAGTAGTCTGCGAGAACCATAGCGGCCCGCAGGTGGGTAGCTCGACAGGAGCTTGCTTTGGCAAAGGAGCACCGGGGCTTGCATGGGCCGGGTGCGCAACCAGTATGCCAACCAGCAGTGCGACCGCACCTGTCAGGAATAAGCAGAAGATAAAGGAGCGGCGATTAGCGGGCATAAAAGATTCTCCTCCCGAGAATATTGGCGAGCGGCCGAAAGTCATCAGCGAAAGTATCCTATCGGATGGCTAGTGAAGTATATCAAAAATGCCGGGCATACCGACAGAGGTGTGGAGTAGAAATCTTATAAACAAAGAAGCCAATCGAGCGTCCGGGACGCTCGATTGGCTTCTTTGTTTGAGATAAACTGCGGGCTAACCGACGTAGTCGAAATCGCCCGCCCAGAGGCGCTTCATCTCGTCGGAGATGAGGAGAAGCTCTTGCAGAGTGCCCTGGGCTTCCACTTTGCCGTCTTTGAGCACGATGATGTTGTCGGCTCGCCGCAAAGCCGCACGGCGATGCGATACCACCAGGCAGGTGGCCTCCTGCGCGTCGAAGAGGCGCTGCCATAGCTGCTGCTCGGTCTCGACGTCGAGGGCGCTGGAGAGGTCATCGAAGACCAGAAGCTCAGGCTCGCGCACGAACATGCGGGCGGCTGCTGCTCGCTGTATCTGGCCACCCGACAGGCGTACGCCTTTCGGTCCGACCATCGTTTCCAGGCCACGCGTCCATCCCCTCGATGTCCCGCTCCATGACGGCAAGCTGGACTGCGCCTTCCAGGTTCACACGGTCGGGCGGGAGGCCCATCAGGATGTTGTCGTGAAGGCTCTCGCTGAAGAGGCGCGGCACCTGCGGAGTGTAGGCGCTGCGCGGCGGTATCATGAACGAAGCCGGGTCCTCCACGCTCTCGCCATTCCAGAATATCGTGCCGCTATCCCTGGGCAGAAGGCCGAGCAGACGCTTGAGCAAGGTGGTCTTGCCCGAGCCGATGCGCCCCGTGACTATCGTGAAGGAGCCGCGCCGCAGGGCGAAGCTGATATCCGTTATCCCGCCGTTCCATGCCAGGATAATGGTAGGTCAGGCCGGAGACTTGCAGCTCGGTAAGCTCGTGAGCAGCTGTCTTCTCGATGTAGGGCACGGAAGGCGGGTCCGTCTTGATGTAGACCGGATTGTGCGCGGCCAGCGTGCCGGCAGGCGCGTCCGCTACCAGATTATCCATCCGGTTGACAGATACGCTTACCTGCTTGAAGCGGGCAATCTGCCTGCCTACCCAGCGAGGGGCCGCGGCCACGCCACCTATATAGGTGACGAATAGGGCGAAATCGCCCACGCTGAACGCACCCGAGCGCATCGATTGGGCTGCCAGCAGGAGGATCAGGCCCGTGGCGAGGCTGGCCGTGTTCATGTTGAACGAATCTAGCAGTTGAGTGAGCAGGTTGTCCATCAAGGCGGACTTGCGCCGCCTTTCGTTGAGCATGGTGAAGTGGCCGATAGCATGGCGCTCGGCAGAAGCCACTTTGACGGCCTGCACCGCGCCGAATAGCTCGCCGATGAAGCCCGTGACGCGAGAAGTAGCCTCTCGATTAAGCTTTCGATAGTGCTTCAGGCGTCCGGTGAGCATGTTTGTCGAGGCAATTACCACGACGAGAGGCACGGCCGCTACGAGCGTAATTACAGGCTCGATGCGCAGCATGATGACCAACGCGATGACTGTATAGACCGCTTCCCCGAACAGGTCGAGCCAGCCATCCATAAACTCCATGACCGACTTCGACATCGTCACGGAAGGTGCTAACCGTCTCACCCGCAGAGGCGCTCAGGTTGCGCGCGCCCTTGCCTCCCGCGAGCCAGGCAAACATATTGCGCCGCAAGAGCGCCTCTATGGTAAACCAGAAGCCCGACCATGAGTTGATGGCGATATACAGAACAGTAAGACGCGCCACCTGAGTTGCGCCCAGCAGAGCGATCACCGTCCAGATATTCCAGCCCCACCTGCGATTTGCCCGAGAGGATATCGAAGAAGACGCCGATAAGCAGGCCCCAGGCTATGGGCACGATATAGAAGAGCATCCATAGCCCGAAGTTGAGCAGATATAGCCCCGGCCTGTAGAGAGACAGCGCCCAGATCGCCTTGCCCGGAGACACGGGATTGCGGACCTTTCGATTGCGGATTGCGGATTGCGGATTCGGTCATGGTGCTTACCTCTTACTCACGATATTAGTTTTAGTTTTACGTTTTCGTCTCGTCTTCGTCGTTCGTCCGTCTACTTACAGCTCGACAATCGACAACCACGTCACACAAGCACTTCCTCCAGCCCTGTGCGGAGCAGGTGGGCGAAGTGCGAGTCGGGGTCGGAGGCGAGGAGGGCGCGGGGGCCGCGCTCAAGGATTTCGCCTTCTTCCAGGATCACGATTTCGTCGGCGCGCTGCACTGTGGGCAGGCGGTGGGCGATGATGATGCCTGTGCGCCCGCGAAGCAGCTTGTCCACTGCGCGCTCTATAAGTTGTTCTGTAGCCGGGTCAAGGCGGGACGATGCCTCGTCCAGGATGACCAGGCCGGGGTCTTTCAGGAAGACACGGGCGAAGGCGAGCAGTTGCGCCTGTCCGGCAGATAGCCCGCCACCCGCCGAGCCAAGCTCGGTATCGAGGCCCGAAGGGAGCGACTGGAACCAGCCGTACAGACCCAGGTCGCGCAGCACTTCAAGCACACGGGCGTCCGGGATGTCGGGGTCGAACAGGGTGAGGTTGTCGCGCACAGTAGCGGCGAATAGCTGCACGTCCTGGGTGACCATGCCGATGTGGCGGCGCAGATCGCTCGAGGCGGGCAGCTTTGATTGAGCGCTCGCCCAGCCTGATAACGCCTTCTGCCGGATCATAGAGGCGGAACAGAAGGCGTGTGATCGTGGTCTTGCCGCTGCCGGTGCGACCAAGCAGGCCGAGCACGGTGCCAGGCTCCAGGCGGAAAGAGAGGCCTTTTAGCACCATCTCATCTTCGCCGTAGCCGAACGAGACATTATCGAACTCCACCGAGAGGGGGCCGGACGGGAAGATCACGCCGGGGCCGTCGGTTATTTCGACCGCGCGTGTCGAAGAGAGCGCGCACGCGCCCTATGCCCGCGCCTGCTTTCTGGAGGTCGCGAAGCTCGTCGGTCAGCACGTCGAGGGGCGTACGTAGCATGTCCATGTAGCTGTAAAGAATGTACATCGTGCCTATTGTGATCAGCCCGGCCTGCACGAGTGACGCGCCGACAGTGAGGGCCAGCACCATGCCGACCGTAAAGAAGCCGACGGTGATGACCCAGAGGCGCGCGTCCATGCGCCATGCACGGCGGCCGCGCCTGTACAGCTCGCGCATCAGGCGGTAGAGGCCTCGCATGGCGTGCGCGCCCGCGCCGTTAGCCCGGATATCGTGCAGGCCGGAGAGGCGCTCTTCGAGGAAGCCGAAGAGGTCGGCGCTCGCCTGGCGCTCGGCGTCCATTGTGGAGATCGCTATGTGACGCGTGGCGTTCAGAGCGAATAGCGCGCCAACTACGAACACCGCCAGGGCCAGGCCGATGCGCAGGTCTATCAGGCAGAGCATGACCAGCACGCCCGCCATGAGCAGGATATTGCCAAGCACCTGTATCACGAATTGCGAGAAGAAGCGAGAGAGGGCGGTAACGTCACCGTCAATGCGCTCGATCATCTCGCCCGGCGTGTGTGTCTTGTGGAAGGGCATATCGAGGTGAAGGCAGTGCAGTGCCAGTTCCACGCGCAGCATATTGGTGGCGGTCCAGCCCACATTCTCGCCCACATAAGTAGCGACGACGCGGATCGCCTGCGTGGCCAGCGCGATCCCCAGGTATGCCAGCGCAGCCCAGACGAGCACGGAAAGGTCAGACTCGGAGGCAGCTGTATCTATGAAATGCCCAACGATAAGCGGATTGATGAGCTGCAGGGCGATACCTCCTATCAATAGGAGGCTCAAGAAGAGCACACGCCACGCCTGTGGCCTGAGATATTTGGCGAGTAAAGCGCCGTATTCTTTTAGAGGGATAGACATGGGGGCCTCGTATGTTGCTTACCAAGTTGTCAGTTGTGCGAAGTTGTCAGTTGTCAGTTGTCAGTAGACCGTGAGCTTTCAGCCGTTGATCGTCGCTCGTCGGTACACAACTTCGCAAAGCCACGGACATGGTTGCAAGCAGTAAGCAGTAGACAGTAAGCAAAACGCAGGCAACAAAAAACCGTGGGCTTCGAAGGGCTGCGAGCCTGCCACGGTTAGAAGTGCTGGTTTTGTGCCAGAAGCTAACGGAAAATGGGCAAACTCCTCCCTCGTATGGCCGGGAAGGGTATCCCGGTGCGGCGGATGAAGTTAGATGCCATTGACAATTTGCTCCTACTATGAGTTCACAGGTATGGGCAAAGTATAGCAGAGCGTTTGGACGCAAGTCAATACATCTAAAGACCTAGAAATAGCGTGTCGCATGCAGCCCGGGTGGGGAGGTTGTCGAGCCGGGCATTGAGCGTGCAAATAGCACACCCAATCATAAGGTGCTAGAATGAGACACTCAACAGACATACCGCCGATTTGAAGTGCGTCGAGGCGCTTGAACAGATAAAGTTAGGATAGGAGGGGAAATGTTTCAGCAAAGGACATACATGTGGTGCCTATTTGCAGTTATCGGGGCGGCTATAGTGGCGGGCGTTTTGCTGATGAGGAATGATCAGGTGCAGGCAAGTGCGCCGCTCCCATCATCCTCTAAGACGAGCAGTTCGAATCCTATCCCCGGAGGGTCTGCAGCTTATCTGCCGGGTCAGGCAACGACACGGGGAGCCACAAAGCCTGGGCAGACGGATGCCTCACCCTTGGGCCAATCGAGGTCTGGTATGACCGGCCCAGGCGAGGGAAGCGGTGCGCAGCAAAACGTCCTGCTGCGTGACGTGCCATTGGAAGGCACGCCAACACCAACAGTAACGGGCACACCACCAACAGCAACTCCCACCAGAACCCCCACCAACACACCAACAGCAACTCCCACAGTGTGTGATGGATCAGCCAATTACACTATAACCCTAAGCAAAGGCATCTTCGTGCCGGGCACCGTCGACACAGGCAATCACTGCGACGACTGCAACACCCAGATCTCTCTACCCTTTCCATTCCGTTTGTATGACCAAACCTTCACCACTGCCTTTGTGGATTCGAATGGCAATCTGGGCTTTTTAAATGCGGACGACAGCCCCACCAACTCATGCTTACCCGATCTAATGGCCAACTATGCCATTTTCCCACACGGGGACGACCTGTGCACAGGCCCGTGTGCGGCGAGCACATGCACAGGGTGTGGAGTATTCACGTCAGTGAGCAGCACGGCTCCCAATCGCACCTTCAACATCGAATGGAGAGCGAACTACTACAACAGCAACACAGCGTTGGGTTTCGAAGTCCAATTGTACGAAAACTCACCGACCGGAGAGTTCGACATAGTCTACGGGACCATACCGAACGGTGGGGCAAGTGCGACTGCAGGGGTACAGAAAGCCACTGGATCCCTATTCACACAATTCGAGTGCAACACCGGCGGCCTGGCAAGCGGTTTGGTGCTCCAGTTCACCCAGCCTTCATGTGCAACCAGCACTCCCGCACCGCCTACCAGCACACCGACGCGAGCCATCCACCTCCACCGTCTCCACGGACCTCCCACCAGCCACGCCGCATCAGCACGGCCACGGTAACAGCCCACCGCCTGCACCCTCACCTTTGCAGACGTGCCGTCGGCTCTACGTTCTACCCCTTCGTCCGCTGTCTGGCTTGCCGTGGCATCATCAACGGCTACCCAGATGGCACCTTCAAGCCTGGTAATGACGTCACGAGGGGGCAGCTATCCAAGATAGTGTCCAACTCTGCAGGCTTCGATGACACTCCTACAGGTCAGCAGTTCCAGGACGTGCCTGTAGGCTCTACATTCTACGTCTACATCTACCGGTTGGTGAATCGTGGGTTCATCAATGGCTATCCATGCGGCACTGCACCTGCTGGACCTTGCGTTCCACCCGATAACCTGCCCTACTTCCTACCTAACGCCAACTCCACACGGGGTCAGATCTCGAAGATAGTCTCCAACGCCAGAGGCTTCAATGAGGCACCCAGTGGCCAGCAGTTCCAGGACGTTGGGCCAAACAGCGCGTTCTACGCCTACATCTACAGGTTGGTATTGCATAATGTGATGAGTGGGTACCCATGCGGCACCCCACCCGCCGGGCAATGTATGCCACCCAACAATCTGCCGTACTTCCTGCCCATCGAACAACGCCACCAGGGGGCAGACATCGAAGATTGTGGCCAACACCTTCTTCCCTGATTGCCAGACGCCTGAGAGGTAGGCACGAAAACCAGGTTTCTAATCTGACAAAGAGCGAACAGCCTGACGGCCGTCAGGCTGTTCGCTCTTTGTCAGATTAGAAACCACGATCTCCGGCGCAGGCAAGGCAAGGTAGATCCGATAGATAATATCCAGATAATGATAGAATTGAAGCGACAATATATACAGGGATCTTTTTGAACAGGGAGCCGGTATGAAACCACGAGCCTTACAGGCAATCTTAGTTATCCTTGCTATAACCGGACTGATAGCTCTGGCGGGTTGCGATTTGGGGGGCCAGCCTACGCCTGCTCCCACCCAGGCTGTTGTTACCGGCTCAACTGACACGCCGGCAATCCCCATGACCGTGCCGCCGACCACGCCCGGTACGTCTGTTACAACCACAACCACAACCACTGCCGCGCCGGCTCCGCAACCTACGGCAGCCTCCACCGCTGTGCCGCAAGCGCTGATCGACCTCGCAAAGAAGATTGTCACGCAGATGTCGCAGGGTGATTTCGCGGGCGTGGAAACGCAGTTCGACGAAACTATGCAGTCGCAGATTCCAGCGGACAAGCTGAAGGGCGCCTGGGACCAGCTCGTAGCGAATTATGGGGCCTACAAAGGCCAGAACGCTGTTACCACAGGCCAGCAGCAGGGTTTCAATATTGTTGTCGTGACAACCGGATTCGCCTCGTCCGACCTGGATATCAAGCTGGTGTTCGGCCAGGATGGCAGGGTCTCGGGGCTCTTCTTCCAGCCTACCAACCCCTCGGCGCAGCCTACCTATGTGCCCCCACCTTATGTGGACCAGAGCAAGTTCACCGAAAAGGATGTAACCGTCGGCTCGGGCCAATGGCAATTGCCGGGCACATTGAGCTTGCCGGTGGGCAAGGGGCCTTTCCCTGGCGTGGTGCTGGTGCATGGATCGGGGCCGGAGGATCGAGACGAGACGATAGGGCCCAACAAGCCGTTCCGCGACCTGGCCTGGGGACTGGCCTCCCACGGGATTGCTGTGCTCCGGTACGACAAGCGAACGTACACTTACCAGAAGCAAATGGCGAGCCTCCAAGATACGATTACCGTCAAAGAGGAAGTGACGGACGACGCTGTGCTCGCGCTGAACCTTCTCAAGACCGAGAACGGCGTGGACCCGAACAAGGTATTTCTGCTGGGCCACAGCCTGGGTGGCATGCTGGTGCCGATGATCGTGCAGCAACAGTCCACCCCACAGTTGGCCGCCCCGTATATCGCCGGGGCAATCGTGATGGCAGGACCCACTCGACCGTTCGAGGACATCATATTGGACCAGGCTGAATATATAGCCAACCTGGACGGCGTGGTATCCGACGCCGAGCAGCAGCAGCTCAATATCCTCCAGAACCAGATAGCGAACGTGAAAAAGCCGGACCTATCATCAAGCACCCCCGCCACCGACCTGCCGCTGGGCCTCGCCGCGCCCTACTGGCTGAGCTTACGGGGTTATAACCCCGCGCAAGTAGCGGCAGGGCAGAAAGTGCCGATGTTCATCATGCAGGGCCTCAGGGACTACCAGGTAAAAGAGGTCGACTTCAATGGCTGGAAGAGCGCGCTGTCAGGGCGAGCTAACGTCACGTTCAAGCTATACCCAAACGTGAACCATATCTTCAAAGAAGGCGAAGGGATGAGCACACCCGACGAGTATAATATGCCCGGCCATGTTTCTCAGGAAGCGGTGGACGATATCGGAGCCTGGATCTTGAAGCAGTAGTATGCAAGGCGCGACAACCTGCCAGGGCAAATGGGCCGTTGCATTTTAAACCACTTTCCCTGAATGGTTGTGTAGTTGTATATGAGGTAATGGCGTCACCGTTTACAGTGGCCGGACTTGAGGGTGCCGGCCTCCCTCCCCTGGAGTTATCATAGCTCAGTCCCATGCTTCGAAGATTGGCCGATGATTGGTCGCGATAGGTCAAAGCCGGCGCTCGGGGCGCTTTTCATATTGGTTCTGTGTGCTCTCGCACTCGCCGGGGTAAGCTCGTCTGCCGGCGCGCGGAAGACCCTGGCTGCGTCGGAGCTTCAGCCCTCGTCCCTCGCTGCCACTTCAACTCCAACACCTACGGCTATGCCTGCGTGCGGGCCGGCCTGGCATGCCGTTCCGTCGCCCAACGGTAACGACTTCTCAAATACTCTCCAAGCGGTCGCCGCGATCTCCGCAAACAACATCTGGGCAGTTGGCAGCTACAGCCTTCAAGGACCTGTCAACACGCTGGTGGAGCACTGGGATGGCAGCTCGTGGAGCATAGTACCCAGCCCGAATCCCCTGGCTACCAACGAGCTGAACGGTATCTCGGCACTGGGGCCGAACGATATCTGGGCGGTAGGAACCGTCACCATTCACTGGGATGGGAGCAGTTGGACCGCCGTCCCTACGCCCAGTGCCGACAACTTGCGTGCGGTGGCCGCTGTCTCCCCGGACGATGTATGGGCTGTGGGTAACGACATATTGCACTGGAATGGCAGCGCCTGGTCTACCGTGCCCAGCGCAGCCACCGGCACGCTATACGGAGTGGCCGCCGTTTCTGCAACAGACGTGTGGGCAGTTGGGACTTACTGGAACGGCACGGCCGTCGCAACCTTGATCGAGCACTGGGATGGTAACCTGTGGAGCCTGGTGCCGAGTCCCAATGGAGAAGGCTTTGCCAGCCAACTCGATGGCATCACTATTGTGTCAGCGAACAACGTGTGGGCTGTGGGCTTTAGCAATACCGACAACGGACTGACCACCCTTACTGCGCACTGGGATGGCAGTCAATGGAGCCTGGTACCAAGCCCCAACGTCGGTAGCTCCGCCCTCGACGCTATCATGGCTCGCACTGCCACCGACATATGGGCGGTGGGAAACGCCGAGGTCACGGGCGGCACATATCCGCCCGTCCTTGAGCATTGGGACGGTGCCAACTGGAGCCTCGTGCCGGCAGACAACCCCACCGACTTTAACTCTCAGAATGGCGTAGCAATGGTGGCGGCTAACGACGTATGGGTAGTCGGAATGCGCCTTTCCGGGCAGGAGGCGCAAACCTGGACCATGCAATATAGCGATGCGTGCTCGACTACTACCCCGACCACGGTACCATCTACAGCCACCGCAAGTGCAACGCCCCCTGTGACCTCAACGTCTTCGCCCTCGGCCACCCCGCCGGCAACACAGCAGGCACCTTCCGCTACTCTCTCAGCAACCTCCACGGCCATGTCAACTGCTACCCAGACACCGACGCGGCCGCCGGCATCATCCACGCCAAGCAGCGTAGCCGGTACGCCTACGGGCATACCGACATCGATATCGACGTCGACGCCAACCTACACGAATACTCCCACCTATACTCCTCTATCGACCTCTACCGCTTGCGCAATACAATTCAGCGATGTGCCTGTGGGGAGCACGTTCTATACATATATCCACTGCCTGGCATGCCAGGGCATTATCTCAGGCTACACGGATGGAACTTTTCGGTCCAACAATAACGTAACCAGAGGCCAGGCAGCCAAGATAATGTCTAACTCGGCAGGCTACAGCGATGACATCCCGGTCGGCCATAAGACTTTCGAAGATGTGCTCCGCAATCCCCGTTCCGGCTCTATGTAGAGAGAGTGGCCGCGCATGGGGCCATAAGCGGCTACCAATGCGGGCAGGCGCCGGCTGGACCATGTATCCTACCGGCCAACAGGCCTTATTTCCTGCCCGGTAACAACCTGACCAGGGGCCAGCTTGCCAAGATAGATTTTAACGTCGCGGGCTACGGAGAAGCCATACCTCCCACTCAACAAAGCTTTCAAGATGTGAGGTCAAATAACACGTTCCGGCTCTATATCGAGCGGGTATATATGCATGGAGTAATCAACGGTTATGCATGCGGGCAGACACCGGCGGGACCCTGCCTGCCTCCGGATAACAGGCCTTACTTCCTACCCTCCAGGGACGTTACCCGTGGGCAAACGACCAAGATCGTCTCAAACACTTTCTTCCCGGAATGCCAGCCCGTAGGGAATTAGGAATTACGAATTACGAATGGTTTCCTGAACCACCAAGACGCCAAGAGCACCAAGATTTGCCAGGTCTTTTTAAGGTAATTCGTAATTCGTAATTCCCGAAGGGTTTGTGTCAGTTCATCGTGAGATCGTCGGTGATGCGCAGGTTGTTTTCGAGGGCGGCCTGAATTTCGGCTGAGGTGGCGGTGCTATCAGGTGAGATATTCAGCCAGATGGTGACGCAACGTGGTCTATCCCCTATCAGAGTGCCGAGAGCTTTGACAAGCTCCCAGCGGTCATGGTCGCCGTACCCGAGGATGTTCTCGATCTCATCGAAGCGCAGCCAGATGCGACGGTAGTCGGAGATATCACCGAAGGGGGCAAGGCCTACCAGGCAGCTTACCACCGAGCGGAAGATTTCGTAGCGATCTTCCAACCGCAGGTTGCGAGCCAGGCCGAGGCGGCGCAGCTCGTCGTGGGTGCAGCTATCCGAGAGATAGGCCCGCAGGAGAGAGATCTCGTCCTTATCCATGCGCGAGCTTGCCTCCCACAGCAGATGGAGCAAGTCGGTCATGAACTCGCTCTCGTCCTTGGGCATACGGGCCAGGATTTCACGGTAGCGGCCCGGCTCGGTGATGGCAAGCTGGCTGACCGCTTTGTTGATGCTGCCCAATACACTGGCCATGCCAAAACTCTCCAGGAGCCTCGTATAAAAAGTAGTGGCGGGCCTCTCGGACCAGGGGAGCCGGGCAGATTGTGTGATGAAGTTGCTGACCGAACGGCGCTCCGTGCTTCTTCTTTCTGACCTGCGCTGGTTGCGACGACTCCATTCGAACGATAACTCACGGCGAACTTCGTCTATCTCTTCACCACTCATTTTGCCGATAGCAAGGATAAAGCGCTCTGAATAGACAGAGTCTTCCACGATGTGTGCGGCGATCGTTTGTGCGGGTGATAAGGGCGCTTCAAGTGCCTTCTCAACATCTGCTCCTGCAACCCCTTTAGCCGCTACGGAGCGGCGCGTCGCACGTTTCTTGGGAGGAGCAACCTGTTCGCCCGTTACCCAGGCTTTGAGAGCTTCGAGGCCACCTGTCTCAATATCACCCCAGGTTGTATCAAACTGGCGCAGCTTCTGAGAAGCGCGTAAGGCAGGCTCGTGCGCGGCTTCGGGCAAAACAAAGGCGCCGGCATGGCCGCGGCGCGTGACGTAGTTGTCGAGGTTGCGGGTAATGAAGCCCGCCCACCAGTCGGGGTTCTCGGCTCGGGTGAAGGGGATAGGCACGGGCAGTCCGGCCGGGCTGTCAGGCTCGACCAGGCCGTATGCATCGGAAATCACAAGCAGATCGAGACCTTCAGGCCACACGCCCTGCCGGCGAAGTGCACGCACGGCGGCCAGCGCGCCGCTTCGAGCCGAATCTACATCGGGAGGGCCATCCGCGTCATCGGTCGGGCTGAATGATGAGATCACAAGCAAGCGTTTGGAATTGTTTTGCTTCTTTGCCACGCTACACCCCTTTTGAATTGCGGATTGCGGATTGCGGATTGACGGATTGAAACGTGAAACGTAACCACCAAGACACCAAGGTCACGAAGATCACGAAGGTTTTTATGTTTCAAACGTCGGCAGGTACGGCCTCTGATCGCATATTAGCAGATTTGCAGGGTGAAGGCGAGTGGTAACCGAGTTGCCAGTTGTCAGTTGTCGGTAGACAGCAGCGGCCGTCGGTCTACTGACAACTGACAACTGACAACTGGCAACTGGCAACTGATCCCCGTTGGCCCGCGTTTTGCTACGTTATTTGGTGGTATCTCTGCCAAGAGCGGCAGATAAAGGAGGGTAAAATGAACGAACAGACCAAAACCAACACTAACGCTAATACGACCAATAGCGATAACCAGCAGACTTGCCCAAATTGCGGGATGCCCAAAGAAGAGTGGATGGGCAACAACGGGCAGGGTTTCCAGATGGGAGATAAGACCTACTGCTGCCAGGGCTGCGCTACAGGTACCGGCTGCACTTGCCGCTAGCTCCTCTGACATAGAGGGCCTGGGTAATCCTCTCTGGATTCTTCCCTATTTTCATTAGCCGTGGTGGCTCGTAGCGGTCAACATTACTTCAAATGAAACGGACCGCAACTTTGAGGTGGGCAAAACAGAAAGGAGAATTCACGCTCGGCGATCGGCGGTCGAGCGTAACCAGGCCACCCGCTAGTGTAACTTCAACCAAAAGGTTGGCGCGAGGAGAATAAATGAGGAATAAGGGTCGCGCGACCCCTATTCCTCATTTATTCTCCTCGCGCCATGTCGTCTAGACCCTGCAGGGGTGAACCTTACACTCGGGGTGACCCACGTTTTCTGCTATTATAGGGCTGGAGGAGCAAAATGGAAAAAAACCGTCAGCCCGGCTGGAGTGAACAAGATTCCCGGAAGTTCATTGACTACGGTCGCTACATGGTGCCTGAGCGCGAGTTACAAATCGAGATTTTATGCGATCTGATACCGCCGAGCGAAGAAGCTTTTCACGTGATCGAATTATGCTGCGGCGAAGGCCTGCTCGCTGAAGCGATTTTGGAGCGGGCTCCAAGCGCTATCGTTCATGGTTACGACGGCTCACCCGCCATGCTGGAGTTAGCGGTGGCAAGGCTCTCGCGGTACGGAGAGCGCTTCATTGCAAAGGAATTCGACCTGGGAGCGAACGATTGGCGCCAGGTCGAATGGCCCTTGCGCGCCGTGGTGTCGTCCCTCGCGATACACCATCTGGATGGGAAAGAGAAACAGCAATTGTATAGAGATGTCTATAAAATGCTGGCACCAGACGGCGTGCTGGCAATAGTTGATTTGATACAACCTGCCGGAGAGTTAGGCCTGCAAGTGGCAGCGAAGGGTTGGGACGCCGGCGTGCGTGAGCGGTCGCTGCAACTGGACGGCAATACGAAGGTGTACGACTTCTTCGTCGAAGACCAGTGGAATATATTCAAGTATCCCGACCCTGTGGACAAGCCTTCCGGCCTCTTCGAGCAGCTAAAGTGGCTGGAAGAGGCGGGTTTAGTAGACGTGGACGTCTATTGGATGGAATCGGGCCTCGCAATCTTCGGAGGGCGCAAGCCTTCCTAAGTAGTCGTGGGAGGAGAGATAAAATGCAAGTTGAAGCACATCTGGAGGCGCTAGGGCTGACCCTCCCGCCGCCATTCCAATCTCCGCCTGGGTTGGCGATACCATTTCTGTGGGTGCGAGTACGCGGCCACAGAGCGTACCTGGCTGGCCATGGGCCGCAGGCAGCTGACGGCTCTATTGCCGCTCCATTTGGTAAAGTAGGCGCCGAGGTTACCATAGATCAAGCCAATGCGGCGGCTCGACTGATCGCGCTCTCGATGCTGGGTAACCTGAAGCGAGAGCTGGGCGACCTGGACCGCGTAACGGCCTGGCTCAGGGTGTTCGGCATGGTGAACGCCGCACCTGGCTTCAACCAGACCACCCGGGTAATAAACGGCTTCTCCGATCTGATCGTGGAGCTATATGGCCCTGAAAAGGGCCGCCACGCCAGGGCGGCGATCGGCGTGGCCGAGCTGCCTTTCAATATGCCTGTAGAAATCGAAGCAGAAGTGGAAATAGACGGGGAGTTATAAGTCCGTAGGGTTCCTTCCCTCGCTCAGAGCCTGTCCTGAGCGAGGGAAGGAAGGACCGAGCTATGCCGGGTCGAGATTTGATTTCTTATTGAGGTATTAGCCCAGGTTCCTACTATAGTCCGAGGTGGAATAAGGTGGGCCGTGCTATACTTGCCGTACCTTTTTCCGCTTACAGTGAGTGTGCGCCATTTTCACCTGCGTACGCTACATGGAAAGTCCGGCACCATGCAAGCGCAAGCCCCACGATACAAAGATCTCCTTTCCACATAATTCTGTCCCCAGCGCAGGCGCGTTACAACTCTGGCGTTATTGCTGCTGTTCGGGCTCACATTCCAGCTTGCCAACCCCTGGATACTAGGAGCGTTCATTGACGAGGCAATCGCCAATGCCCCCCTCATTCGCTCGTCGTGCTGGCGTTGATTTTTCTGGGTGTGGTAGTGGGCACGCAGCTCGTCACGGTAGACCGATGACCTATCTACCCAGGAGCTAGTAAGAGCAACGGGTGGCAATTGGATCTCAATCATATCACCGTCTATACCAGCAAAAGAAGCGCTCAGAAGACTAGTTGATCCATCAGTGATCCAGAATGCTAAAGAACGGCTGGAGGATGAAGAGGCCCAGGTAAAAAAGTAGCTGCGGCTCGCCAACGCTTATCGTTCATAGAAGTGTCCAAATCAGGAGCATAAGTCAGAACTGACAGGCTATTAGCATTGGCCGTTGGTGTAGTGCTTGGTAACGGCCAGTGCAACGATCTGGCACTGGTGCTCTACGATGAGGGCCTCAACTGCGAGTAGGGCACAGGCTCTCTGGGCAAGCTTGTCAATGCCGACAACTTCTCCGTCCGCTGGACATGCAAGGTGCAGACCCCCGATGCCCCTGGTGGCACAGGCACCTACACCTTCCAGACGGTCTCCGACGAAGGTGTGAGGGTGTGGGTGAACGACCACTCATCATAGACGATTGGACCGCACACACCCAGGATACCACCGATACAGGCCAAATCTCCCTGCAAGGAGGCACTCAGTACGACATCAGGGTAGAGTACTACGAGGGGAACGGCAATGCCACCATGCAGTTAGAGTGGCTTCCTCCCAGCGGGCTAGCGCCAGCCATAATCCCTAGCACCCAGTTGTTCCCACCGAACACCCCACCAGGTGGACCACCTCCTGCTACAAGTGGGACAGACACGGTGGTCTACCTGCACGCTGACCAGTTGGGAAGTGTGGCGGCAGTGACGGACGCCAGTCATGCGGTAGTGAGCAGCCAGGAGGACGACCTTCTCCTGAGGTATTAGCCCAGGTTCCTACTGCGGTCTGAGGTGGAAAAAGACGGCAGGTGCTATACTCGGCGTGCCTATTTCTCCGCTTAGAGTGAGTGTGCGCCATTTTCACCTTCGTACGCCACATGGAAAGACCGGCACCATGCAAGCGCAAGCCCCACGATACAAAGATCTCCTTTCCACATACTTGCGTCCCCAGCGCAGGCGCGTGATAACGCTGGCGTTATTGCTGCTGTTGGGGCTGGGGTTCCAGCTTGCCAACCCCTGGATACTGGGAGCGTTCATAGACGAGGCAATCGCCAATGCCCCCCTCGATTCGCTCGTCGTGCTGGCGTTGATATTTCTGGGAGTGGCAGTGGGCACGCAGCTTGTCACGGTAGCCGAGACCTATGTCGCGGAAAACGTCGGGCTCACTGCTACAAACCGGATGCGCTCGGACCTCACGCTACATGCCCTGCGCCTCGACCCCGCCTTTCATAACACCCATACACCGGGCGAGCTAATCGAGAGGGTAGACGGCGATGTATCGACCCTCAGCAACTTCTTCTCGCGCTTCCTGGTGCGGATACTCGGCAACGCGATCCTGCTCGTCGGCGTGCTGGCGCTTTTCTATACCATAGATTGGCGCGTGGGCCTGGCGATGACTTTCTTTGTGCTAATCACGGTTGTGCTGGTGAACAGCGTGCGCAACCTTGCAATGCCTCATTGGAGGCGAGCACGGCAGGCCAGCGCTGACCTGTTCGGGTTCCTGGAAGAGCGCCTTTTGGGCACCGAGGATATCAGGTCGAGTGGTGCCACCGCCTATGCCATGCGCGGGCTGTACGAGCGATCGCGGAATCTGCTGCGAAAAGAAAGGCGTGCGGCCCTCATGGGCAGCATGTCGGGCGGGATCACGGTCATCGTGTTTGCGCTGGGCACGGCGATAGCGCTTGGGCTGGGCGTAATGCTCTACCAGGCGGGGCTCATTACGCTGGGCACGGTGTACCGCATATTCGCCTATACGATGCTGCTGAGCGACCCGATCGACCAGATTACCAGGCAGCTTCAGGATTTGCAGCAAGCGGGAGCTAGCATCACCCGTATTGGCGATCTCATGCGGGAGCGAAGCACTATCCTCGATGGTGCCGGCCCGGCCCTCTCTTCAGGCGCGCTCTCGGTGCAGTTCGAGGACGTCACCTTTGGATATAACACTGAGGAGCCGGTGCTGCGAAACGTGTCGTTCTGCCTCAAGCCGGGAGAAGTGCTTGGCGTGCTGGGCCGCACCGGTTCAGGAAAGACCACTCTGACCAGGCTGCTGTTTCGCCTGTACGACCCACAGCGGGGACGTATAAGGCTCGACGGTATTGACTTGCACGACACACAGCTTGCAAGCATAAGGCAAAACGTGGGCATGGTCACCCAGAGCATCCATCTATTCCACGCCACTTTGCGCAACAATCTAACCTTTTTCGATCCAGGTATACCCGATGAGCGCATCATTGCGGTGCTTGAAGAGCTTGGCCTGGGCGATTGGTTACGTTCGATGCCAATGGGCCTGGATACGAAACTGGCACCCGGCGGGAGCACGCTATCAGCCGGGCAGGGCCAACTGGTAGCGTTTGCCCGCGTATTTCTGCAAGGTCCGCAACTGGTGATACTGGACGAGGCTTCGTCCAGGCTCGACCCGGCCACCGAGAGATACGTCGAGCGCGCCGTAGACAGCCTGCTAGGCGGGCGCACCGCCATTATCATCGCGCACAGGCTTGCGACCGTGCAGCGCGCCAACTCGATACTCATCATGGAGGATGGGCAAATAGTGGAGTATGGCAGCAGGCGCGAGCTCCTCGCCGACCCGCAGTCCCGCTTCTCAGAGCTGATGCGCACCGGTATGGTGGCGGAGGTGCTGGCATGAGGAAATGTAGAATTACGAATGCGGATATGCGGAATTATCCTAGTCCCGGCTCCAGGTCATTCCGCATTCCGCATTCCACATTCCGCAATTGGGGAGAATCCCTGTGAGCTACTGGTGGTATATTCAGCGACTGATACGCTACAGGCCGGGCCTTTACCTGACGAGTGGGATGCTCGCCAGCATCATATTCTATCTCTTTCCGCTGGTGCCGGGCATAATCGTGCAGAAGGTGTTTGATACGCTGAGCGGGAACGCACCTGCCGAGCTCAGTATTTGGGGGCTGCTCGCTGTAATGGTTGGCGCGGCTCTTATAAGGGGTAGCTCCATAGCCGGCGCTGTGGCTGCGGAGCTGACGCTCAACCTGACCCATGCGACGCTCCTGCGGCAAAACGTCTTCGAGAAGATACTACACAGGCCAGGGGCGAAAGCGCTGCCCGCATCGGCAGGCGAAGCCGTCAGCCGCTTCCGCGACGACGCGCTGGTGATCGCACGTTTCGTCAGTTGGACGCTGGATCCGGTCGGGCAGCTCGTCGTCACGATAATCGCACTGGTTGTGCTGGCAAGCATCAACCCATGGGTCACGCTGGTGGTATTTGTGCCCCTTGTGCTGGTGCTGGTGGTGGTCAACCTGGCATCGCGACGCATACAGCTTTACAGGCGTGCCGCCCAGCAGTCGATAGGCGAGGTGACAGGACTGGTGGGCGAGGTCTTTGGAGCGGTGCAGGCTGTGAAAGTGGCAAGCGCCGAAGAGAACGTGGTCGACTACTTCAGGACGCTCAACGAAGCCCGCCGCAAGGCAACTCTCAACGACCTGTTGTTCACGCAGCTAATTGGCACTATCTCATCGAATGCTGCCAACCTCGGCACGGGGGTGCTGCTCCTTTTGATAGCCGAATCTATGCGCGGCGGGCAATTCACGGTGGGCGATTTCGCGCTGTTCGTCTCCTACATCGGCTGGCTTTCGCAGGTGATAAGTATGTTCGGCAATTACCTGACGCAGTACAAGCAGATGGGCGTTTCGATAGACCGCTTGCTGGTGCTCCTTCAAGACGCGCCGAAAGAAAGCCTGGTAGCGCACTCCAACACCTACCTGCGCGGGCCGCTACCGGAGCCGGCGCAAACGCCAAAGACCGCCCGGGACCGCCTGGAGAGACTGGACGTTTCCGGCCTGACCTACCATTACCCCGATATGGGACACGGCATCGAAGGCATCAACCTCAGCCTGGAGAAGGGCACGCTCACGGTCGTGACTGGGCGTATAGGCTCGGGCAAAACTACCCTCCTTCGGGTGCTGCTCGGCCTGCTGCCGAGAGATAGCGGGGAGATACGCTGGAACGGAGAGATAGTGGAGAACCCTGCGACCTTCCTGGTACCGCCAAGGGCCGCCTACACGCCACAGGTGCCTCGCCTCTTCAGCGACACTCTACGCGACAACATCTTGATGGGCCTGTCCGAGGATTATGTCAATCTGCCGGGGGCTATAGAGCACGCTATCCTGACGCGAGACATTGCCGAGCTGGAGAAAGGGCTGCTCACAGAAGTCGGGCCAAGAGGCGTCAAGCTGTCGGGCGGGCAGGTGCAGCGTAGCGCGGCGGCCCGTATGTTCGTGCGAGATGCCGACCTGCTCATTATGGACGACCTGTCGAGCGCGCTGGACGTGGACACCGAAAGAGCGCTATGGGAAGGCCTGGACCGATTGCGGAATGTGGAATTCGGAATGCGGAATAACGACGGGCCAGCGGACCCATACATTCCGCATTCCGAATTCCACATTCCGCAATCCCAGGTGACTTGCCTGGCTGTATCACATCGGCGGGCAGCATTGATGCGGGCCGACCGGATCGTGGTGCTGAAGGATGGCCACGTGGAAGGCGAGGGCACGCTTGAAGAGCTGCTGCGTACGAGCGAAGAGATGCGCCAGCTCTGGAGCAGCGACCTGAAGGAAGAAGCAGAAGAAGAGGCAGGCGCACTATAAGTTCTGTTATCGAAGCCAATTCTCCCAGCGTGGCTCTGCTTCGGTTGTCCCAACACCTCGGCTTCGTCGATAATGAGACCCCACATCGAGCTTCCGCAGCGCACCCACCCGGTCCTTACGAAGCCTTGCTGATCCTCTATCGCAACGCGGAAGGCAGACTGCCCTTTGCCGGTAGTCCAGAAGAATGGGCCGGTGAAGATATAGCGCATTATTCGCATGGATAATGACGGTGCACCGGTTCTGAGAGCTCTGCCGCCCCGTATATGAGAGTAACTTTTGCTGCGCGCACGGCCCTTTTGTGGTAAACGTTCAGAAATAGGGTGAAGAAAAAGTTGTAAGGGCACAGCGCTGACCAATGACTCCAACTAATCCGGATTTAGAGAGGCGACACGAGCAACGCACCGCGGTTGAAACCGCGTGCTATCTCTACAAAGCCTGCCTGCGCAGGCTGCCATTCCCACGATTGTGCTTGATAGCGAGCACCATGTTGGCCTGAGTAGTCCGCGAAGGCGGACTTCGTAATCCTAGCACGCGGTTTCAACCGCCGTGCGTTGCCCGCAGGACGATTTAGTTGGAGCCAATGGGCGCTGACGTGCCTTACGACCCAATTCTGAACCGTTATCTTTCGTGGAAAAGTGACGCCGCAAGTAGTAGACAGAATCAGTACATTTGTGCTATAAAGATAGCCCACGCAGTCTGTCCAAAGGATGGTAAACTAGAGGCCGAAGCCATACCTTTGTATGCGCTGCATCACTTTCCCTGTTTAGGAGCAACCGGCGGAGTGGACACTACCCTAGTATGGACAGCGGAACGCATCCTGGCGCTGGCACCTGATGGAAGCTCAGCGAAGGCCGGCCGCGAGCTGGCCACGCCCCGTAACTGGGTGACGCTGGGGCAGAGTGATGGAGCGATCTGGGGCGAATGCCAAGGGAGCGGCTCAACCCCCTATAAGACCGAGATCGAGCTGTCCGAACCCGCCTTCAAGTGCAACTGCCCCAGCCGCAAGTTCCCTTGCAAGCATGGCCTGGGCCTCTTCCTGCTATTCGAGTCGCCGGCGTCTTCGTTCCCCAAAAACGAACCACCCATCTGGGTCACCGACTGGCTGAAATCACGCGCCAAACGAGCCGAAGAGGCTGCCGTAAAGAAAGAGCAAGTAACCACCGGGCAGGTAGGGATCTCCGTCCTTCGTCCTTCGCACCCTGCCGCGCAGGCAAAGGTGGCTGCTCAACGTCAGGCCCGCGTGAGCGCAGGCATCAGAGATTTGCAGATATGGCTTGGCGACCTTGCGCGTGACGGCCTCAGCGCGGCGCAAAGCCGGCCTTACAGCTTCTGGGAGGGTCCGGCTGCGCGCCTGGTAGATGCCCAGGCACCTGGGCTGGCGCGATTGGTGCGCTCTATGGCGGGCGTTCCGGCCTCAGGTGAGGGCTGGCCTGACCGGCTGCTTGAGCAGATGGGCAAGCTGCATCTTCTTTTAGAAAGCTACGAGCGAATCGAAAGTCTGCCACCTGAGACACAGGCCGATATCCGAACCATGATAGGCTGGACGGTGAGCCAGGACGAGCTTCTTTCGTCCGAGGGTGTCAACGACAGGTGGGCGGTGCTGGGCCAGCGAGCGGAAGACGAGGATAAGCTGAGAGTACAGCGAACCTGGTTATGGGGCGCATCGACCCGGCAGGCAGCGTTGGTGCTCGATTTCGCCTTCGGCAACCAGCCGCTCGACAGGAGCCTGGTACCCGGCACTCTCGTAGACGCCGAAGTAGTATATTTCCCTGGAGCAGTGCCACAGCGAGCGCTCGTCAAGAAGCGCAACGCCGCCACAGTTGGGCTATCTGCGCTTCAAGGGATGAATATCGACCGGGCGATTGAGGGATATGCCGCCGCGCTCGCGCACAACCCCTGGTTGGAGCGGTTCGCTGTGGTCCTACAGGATGTGGTCCCCAGGCGCGATGGTCAGATCTGGCGGGCACAGGATGCAAACAGCAAGACGCTGCCTATATTGCCGGGGTTCGGCAAAGCCTGGGAGATATTGGCCCTCAGCGGGGGCAACCCTGTCACGCTGTTCGGTGAGTGGAACGGCGCTTATCTGCTGCCGCTGAGCGTGTGGGTCGATAGGCTGGTGCATTTGTAATTTAGAATTCTTAATTTTGGATTTTGTATTAGCGGGCAATTAAGAATTCATAATCGGTAGGTTGATTATGAGTGATCGGAACGAGCAATTCATGACGGGTAGCAGGCAGCGTTCCATCGTCTGGCAGGAGCTTGTCACTTCGGCGCTGCTGGGGACGGACAGGCGCGGCGTAACCGTGCGCCGGGGGGACGATGCGCTGGGTGAGGTGCTGTCCGGATTGGGCTCCGTAGGTGAGGACGCGCAGAAGCAATTGCTTGGAGCAGCAGCTGTTGTGACCGCCTATACCAGGGCGGGCCGGCTTCCTGAGACGGGCACGACGGCCCTGGACCCGCCTTGCGAGGAGGATGATACACCTTGCTGCTCGAACAGGGCAGCGCATCACCTGACTACGATGCGCAACGGGCAATTCCAGGAGCTTCTCAGCGAATGGCTGCGTGTGGCGGCGAAGCAGGGAAACGAGTGCCGGAGGAATCTCTGCCCACGCTGCTGGAGCTTGGGCAGGCTAACGCTTCGTTCCGCGAGCAGATCAAGGCAGTGCTGGGCAAGCGTGGGTGGTGGCTAGCGGCGCAGCGGAACGACTGGAAATCTGTTTACGTGGCTAATCCCCTTGAAGGTGAGAACTCAGCCTGGGAGACAGGCGACCGGGACACCCGCGTTATGGCCCTGGCAATATTGCGCGCAGGCGAACCTGCCCATGCACGCGACCTTGTAATGAAGTCATGGGCGCAAGAACCGGCCGACACAAGGGCCGCATTCGTGAAGACTTTCGAGAGAAACCTCAGCATGGACGACGAGCCTTTCCTCGAAAGCGCACTGGACGACAAAAGCAAGCAGGTGCGCGAGGCTGCCGCGGAGTTGCTTGCCACACTGCCTGGCTCGCGGTTGGTCAGCGCGGATGGAAGAACGAGTGAAGCCTCTTATTCAGATCTGGGAACAGAGAAATCTCCTGGGCGTCAAAAATATCAAAATATCGGTCACGCTGCCCGAACAACTGGACAAGAGTGCCTTGAGAGATGGCATCGGGACGAAGACGCAGGCGGGCCAGGGCCGGAAGGCGGGGTGGTTGATCGAGATGCTGAGCCATCTACCACCCCAGATTTGGTCCAGGCAACTGCACGGAACACCGGAAGAAATAGTACGAGCAGCAATGGATAGCGAATGGAAAGATACGTTGGTCAAAGGCTGGATAACGGCAACCAGGACATTCAAAGATGTAGCCTGGGCCGAGGCATTGCTGGCGCGGGGACCTCTCAACATGAAGGGTATGGATGCCGCTCCATTGCTTACAGTGCTCCCGACCGAACGACGCAAGTCGCTGGTGTTGGAGATTATGCGTACCAAGAAAAACGTAATGGAGACCAAGGAGCTGACGTGGCGGATGCTATGGCAGCTACCAACTCCATGGAGCAGGGAAGTCTCGCAGGCTGTTTTGCGGGCCACGGAGGAATATATTGCTGCGACCGCTAACAAGGGCGACTGGGAGATGCGCGGCTCAATAATATACTTCGCCCGCGCTATGTCCCCTCACACCCTGGAAGAGGCCATCAGCGCCATGGGCCGCCTCGACACCGGCCCCTCGTTCTATAGCGATTTGCTCGACAAGTTCACAGCTATCGCGCAATTCAGGCATGAAATGCTTCGGGAGCTGGGGACGTAGTTTGTGACCAAGTTGTCAGTTGTCAGTTGTCAGTAGATCGACCACCGACCACCGATCACCGACCACATCAAACATAAAACCATAACAACCTTCGTGATCCTTCGTGTACTTCGTGTTCTTCGTGATTCAAAGGCTGATAGCTGATAGCTCCGGTCTACTGACAACTGACAACTGACAACTGACAACTGGTCACAAACTGACAACCACGTCACAAACTGACAACTTGGTCCTAAGGAGCAAACAATGGCAACGGCAGCCGTACTTCGTGAGCACGCGGAACAGCAATATGCAGAAGAATTATTCGAGATTGCGAAGGCTGACGACCGGGCGAGGCCGCCAAGCTGGAAGATGTCGCCATGGGCGGTGGCCACCTATGTGATGGGCGGGCGGCTGAGCAATGGCTTCGAGGTGACGCCGAAGTATATCGGGGACAGGCGCATTATCGAGGTTGCGATTGCCACGCTGACCACCGATCGTGCATTGTTGCTGCTGGGCGTGCCGGGTACCGCAAAGAGTTGGGTGTCGGAGCACCTGTCGGCTGCCATATCGGGCAAATCGACCCTGATGATACAAGGCACGGCGGGCACCAGTGAAGAGGCGATCCGTTATGGGTGGAACTACGCGCTGCTGCTGGCGGAGGGTCCATCTGAGCGCGCTGTAGTAGCCAGCCCTATGATGCGTGCCATGCGGGAGGGGATGGTGGCGCGTGTGGAAGAGCTGACACGAATACCCTCCGACGTGCAGGATACGCTGATTACTATCCTGTCCGAGAAGACGCTGCCGGTACCGGAATTGAATACAGAGGTGCAGGCGACCAAAGGCTTCAACGTGATAGCCACCGCGAACAACCGGGACAAGGGTGTCAATGAGTTGTCGAGCGCCCTGAAGCGGCGTTTCAACACGGTAATTTTGCCGCTGCCTGCCACCGAAGCCGAAGAAGTGGAGATCGTGCAGCGACGAGTGGAGAGCATGGGCAGGGCCCTCGAATTGCCCGCCGAGCCGCCCGCTATTGAAGAGATCAGGCGTCTCGTGACGATCTTCCGAGAGCTTAGAAGCGGTGTCACCGTCGATGGCAAGACCAAATTGAAGTCCCCAAGCAGCACTCTCAGCACCGCCGAAGCCATTTCTGTGGTCAACAACGGCCTCGCCCTTGCCGCTCACTTCGGCGATGGTGTCATGCGCGCAGCCGACGTTGCGTCAGGCCTCACCGGGGCGGTCATAAAGGATCCCATCCAGGACCGGATAGTGTGGCTGGAATACCTAGAAACCGTAATAAAAGAGCGCCAGGGCTGGAAAGACCTTTATCGCGCTTGCAGAGAGCAAGTGTGAATGGTAGTTAGGGACCAGGGACCAGGGGCTAGGGGCTAGAATGGTTACGAGCTCCTAGCCCCTGGTCCCTAGCCCCTGGTCCCTAGCCCCTGGTCCCTAGCCCCTAGCCCCTAGCCCCTAGCCACTAGATAGCGATTTCATTGATAGTTCACTTTGCTCATGAACGATAACCCACAGCCATATATCTTCGGTATCCGGCATCACGGCCCCGGCTCGGCGCGCAGTCTGAGGCTCGCGCTGGAGGAGCTCCAACCCGACTGTGTGCTCGTGGAGGGGCCGCCCGATGCAGAGGGTGTGCTCTCCCTTCTTGCCCACCCAGATATGAAGCCGCCCGTGGCCCTCCTCGTCTACAAGCCGGACGACCCGAGACGTGCCGTCTACTACCCGTTCGCCATCTTTTCACCGGAGTGGCAGGCTATTCATTATGCATTGAGCCATAGCGTGCCTGTGCGGTTTATGGACCTGCCCCAGACAATAAGGCTGGCCCAGGCGACGACCGACGATAGCTCGCATTCCGCTCATCGACCGACGACCGGCGGCGGTCCGGAGACGGAGGAAACGGAAACGCCGGATAGCGTGCCGGAACTAGTCGCAGAAGAAGGCGAAGCCGAACAATCCGCATTCCGCATTCCGCATTCCGCAATCGAAACTGATCCTTTGCGCTGGTTGGCCGAGGCGGCGGGGTTCAGCGACGGCGAGCGGTGGTGGGAGCACATGGTGGAGCACCGGCGCGATGGGAGCGAGATCTTCGCAGCTATTCTGGAGATGATGAGCGCACTGCGGACCGAGGCGGACAAGGACAAGGACAAGGACGAAAGACGAAGGACGAAGACGAGAGCCGTGCCTGGAGTTGAAGGTGAAGGGAAGACCATCCAGGTAAACGGTGCACAACATGAGATCGAGGAAGCGCAGCGCGAGGCTTATATGCGACAGACTATCCGCGCAGCGCAGCGTGAGGGGTTTGAGAAAATAGCGGTCGTATGCGGCGCATGGCACGCTCCTGTGCTGGCGACGATGCCTCGCACGGAGAAGGAGGACGCTGCCCTCCTGAAGGGACTGCCCACCACGAAAGTGCAGGCGACCTGGGTGCCCTGGACCTATGGGCGATTGTCGTATATGAGCGGCTATGGTGCCGGCATCGAGTCGCCCGGCTGGTATCACCACCTCTGGACCACGAGTGCGGAAACTTCAATGCAATCAAGCGTGACAATACGCTGGATGTCGAAGGTAGCACGTCTGCTCCGCGAGCAAGATTTGGACGCCTCTACGGCCCACGTGATCGAGGGGGTTAGGCTGGCCGAAACTCTGGCGTCCCTCAGGGGCAGGCCGCTGCCGGGGTTGCCGGAGCTAAACGAAGCGATTCTGTCGGTGCTCCTCTTCGGCAACAATCTGCCAATGAGGCTGATTTACGAAAAGCTGATCGTGGGCGAGACGCTGGGCGAAGTGCCCGCCGACACGCCCATGGTGCCGCTGCAACAGGACCTGATCAAAGAGCAGAAGCGCCTGCGCCTGCCTGCCGAGGCGACCGCCCGCATGCTCGACCTGGACCTGCGCAAGGAGACCGACCTGGCACGCAGCCAACTCCTGCACAGGCTGAACTTGCTTGACATTCCCTGGGGCAAGGCGGAGCGAGTTGCGGGCAACAAAAAGGGCACATTCCACGAAATCTGGCAGCTAAAATGGCAGCCTGAGCTTGCCGTATCGCTTATCGAGGCCGGTGCCTGGGGCAACACGGTGCTCGATGCGGCCATCGCATCGGCACAGGACAAGGCGCGGCATGCGGACGGCCTGCCTGCCCTGACCGCGCTCGTGGAGCGGGCGATACTCGCAGACCTGCGTGACGCGGTAAGCGCAATCATGCAGCGGGTGCAGGACGAAGCCGCTGTATCGAGCGATGTTGGTCACCTGATGGAGGCTCTGCCGCCCCTGGCAGGCGTCATGCGCTACGGCAACGTTCGAGGCACTGATGCGCATATGGTAAGCCATGTGGTGGACGGCCTGGTGGCCCGCATCTGCATAGGTCTGCCGGGAGCGTGCTCGGCGCTCAACGACGAAGCTGCAACAGAGATGTTCGAGCGAATAATGGCCGTGCATAGCGCCGTATCCTTGCTGCAAAACCAGCACCATAGCCTTGCCTGGCAGAACGTGCTCAAACAGCTTGCCGGGCAAGACACGCTGCACGGTCTTATCTCAGGGCGAGCATGTAGATTGCTGATGGATGCGGGCATACTGGCACCGGAAGAAGCTGCGAGGCGAATGGGATTGGCGCTTTCGACCGCGACAGAGCCTGCGCAGGCAGCAGCCTGGGTCGAAGGCTTCCTGAAGGGGAGCGGCCTGGCTCTTCTGCACGACGACGAGCTATGGGCGGTCATGGACGCCTGGGTTTCAGGCCTGTCCGGGGACACGTTCACTGCTCTAGTGCCTTTGCTCAGGCGCACCTTCTCTACTTTCGCCGCTCCCGAACGCCGCCAGATGGGCGAGCGTGTAAAGAACGGCCCCGCCCGGCGTTCGCAATCCCAAACTGCTGCCCAGGCCGATTTCGACGTGCTGCGCGCTGAGGCAGTGCTGCCCTTGATGGCGCAGTTGCTGGGCATCGCAAACGACAGTGTGAAGCGTGAAACGTGAAACGTAACCGCCAAGACGCCAAGTTCCGCCAAGATCGCCAAGGTCTTTTTGTTCAAACCACGACAATCCTCTGTGATCTCTGAGTACTCTGCGCACCCTGTGATTCAAAAATAGAAACCTCCGTGATCTTTGTGACCTTTGTGCCTTTGTGGTTAAAACCGTAATAATCCTGGTGTATTTTTAGTGAAGAAGTAAGAAGTCAGCAATATGGACAATCCGCAATCCGCAATCCGCAATCCGCAATCCGATGACCTGCGTCTCAAGCGCTGGCGGCTCATCCTGGGCAGTGATGAGGCCGACTCCCTGGGTGTCGCGCTTTCGGGGGCCGATGGTGCTATGGACAGGGCACTATCGGCGTTGTACAACTCGGACAGAAGCGGCGGGCTTGGAAGCTCCTCTCCCAACGTGGCGCGCTGGTTGGGGGATATACGCACCTATTTCCCGTCGTCTGTGGTGCGGGTCATGCAGCAAGACGCGCTTGAGAGGCTCGATCTGAAGCAGATGCTACTTGAGCCTGAGATGCTGGAAGCCGTGGAGCCCGACGTGCACCTGGTCGCGACGCTTCTCTCGCTGAAAAGTGTCATGCCGAACAAGACCAAAGACACCGCACGGCTCGTGGTGCGCAAAGTGGTCGAAGAGCTTGAGCGGAGGCTGGCCGAGCCTATGAGGCAGGCGGTGGTGGGCAGCCTCAACCGGGCCACACGCAACCACAGGCCCAGGCACAACGAGATGGACTGGAACCGAACTATCCGGGCCAACCTGAAGCACTACCAGAAGAAATACCACACGATAATACCCGAAACCAGGATCGGCTACGGGCGCAAGAGGATGTCCTGCGCGACATCATCCTCTGCGTGGACCAGAGCGGCTCGATGGGCACCTCTGTCGTCTATTCGGGCATCTTCGGGGCAGTGCTGGCATCTCTGCCTGCTGTGAGGACTCAGCTTGTAGTGTTCGACACGGCCGTGGTTGATCTAACGGAGGAATTGCAGGACCCTGTAGAGCTCCTTTTCGGCACGCAGCTTGGCGGCGGCACGGACATTAATCGGGCGCTCGCCTATTGCCAGGGTATCGTGCGCCAGCCAGGCGACACCATCCTGGTGCTCATCAGCGACCTGTATGAGGGCGGCAACCGGGAAGATATGCTGAAACGTGCGGCGGCGCTGGTGGCATCAGGCGTGCAAATGGTAGCGCTGCTGGCGCTCAACGACGACGGTGCGCCTTCCTACGACCACACCGTGGCGGCAGCCTTCGCCTCTATGGGCGTGCCTTCATTCGCCTGCACGCCGGATCTCTTCCCTGAGCTGATGGCCGCAGCCATCTCCAAGCTGGACATCGGCCAGTGGGCTGCAACCAGGGGGATCGTGGAGGCTACGAGGGCTGAGGTATCATGGCTCACCAGCCAATCGAACGGCACAGTGCCACCCGCCGGGCTGCAGTAGCCATCCGGACGGCACAGAGCGAGAACTCTCGATCTTGGGGCCCTGCCAGGGCCGATCCTCAATCGATTAACCAGACCGATAGCCGGCAAGCTTCTTATATAATCTCACTCAGCTTCCGGCCTCTATATCCCAATTGTACCGGGTACGCACTGCCTCCTGCCCGCGCTTGCCCATGGCTTCGGCCTCTTCAGGGTGTTCCAGCAGCCATTGCATCGCCTCGGCAATAGCAGGCGGGGACATCGGATCAACGAGCAGCCCACACCCGACGGATGTCACAAACTCTCGCCAGAGCGGCAGGTCGGAAGCGATGACCGGCAGGCCGGCGGACATGTACTCGAATAACTTGACAGGTTGTGCGGTCATGTGACTTGGCGTGGGACGAAGTGTCACCAGCGCCCACTCTTGCCTTCGACAGCAGACCTTTTACGCCGGCCCTGGACAGCCAGCCGGCAAAGTCCATACGGCTCCAGCCCGGCGTATGCCGCACTTCGGCCTCAAGCTCATCCGAAAGAAACTTGCCCGCCAAGATGAGATGTGCGTCAAAGTTCTCCGGGATCAAGGCCATAGCCTGGCACAATTCGTATATGCCACGCGCAGGCGTGATCACACCCACGTAGGCCAGTAGAGGTGGCCGCTCTCGATACGGTTTGGCTCCATCAACGTGTGCCAGCTCCTCTGGAAGGGCGAAATTTTGGACCAGCGTCGTCTTGCTCTGCGGGAAGTTGCCGGCGATTGAGGGCGTGGCTGCGACGATCCCGCTCAGTATTCCTGCTCCTATTCTTTCCACCATTCGCGCAGACCATGCTACCGGTGAGCGCAATCTTTTGGGAATCCAGTGCTTATTGCTTATGTCGAGCGGCACATCTTCATGCGCATCATATATGACGCGCTTGCCCGCCAGACGTAGCAGCACGCCGATAGGAATGAGCTCGGGGTCGTGGAAGTGGTACAGTCGAGCGTCTTCCCTCAGAGCCGCCCTGAATACCTGCCATACGGTGCGGCTCATACGTGCGGGCCGGCTGTTGGGCATGGGTACCGCCTTGATCCTCACCCCATCAATTACTTCATCTTTGATTGCCGGGGCAACCAGCACGACCTCATATCCGGCCTCGGCCAGTGTTTTGCATTCCTTGTAGAAGATTCGCGTATCCATCGGGGGGTGTACCGACGTGAGATGGCAGACCTTACGCTTTCTAGGCATAAGGCCGCTCTTCCGATTGCGGATTGCGGATTGCGGATTGCGGATTGGACTCGTCTTCATTCCGCAATCCGCGATCTACAATCGGCAATCGGTTCATGCTCTCGTTCGGCAGGAGGTACAGAAGTATGAACATCAACCCGATACCATGAGTGAGCAGCGACGTAAACACGCCCGCATTCGCCAATGTAAACCCGGCGACACCCATGAGCATGGCTATTATCCGGATATCGCGGTCCTTTGCCAGCATGTCAAATCCCCACAGCACAAAGCCAAGTACGATTGTGAACGCTATGACCCCTATATAGCTGAAGTTAGCGAAAGCGTCGGCCCAGACGTTGGCGTTGGCTGCGGTCTGCGCGCTCCCAAAATAGACTTCGCCTATCAGAAACTGGGGTGTGAGGTTATAAGGGTAGGTGACGAACGAGCTGAAAATACTGTGCCCCAATTTGACAGTCTCATTCACTGAGAAAAAATCGAAGTAAAAGCCGGTCAACAGGCCCGGGGTCAATATTGGCCGCACTACTCCAAGGTCCGTAATCAGGAGTTGACCCGAAAGCGCCCCTACAACAGTAGTGGCAATCACCAATGCCACACTGCCCCATATCACAGTTGGCCCGAAGCTCCTTCCCCGCGACCGGAAACAAAACAGGACAATGAGCAGCAGAGCCGAGGAGAAGAGTATGCTCTTGAAGCCCGTGATGGAGTACAACGTGAGTTGGCCAAGAAATCCGATGGGAACCAGCAAGCGGTTCCTGGTGAGGAGGCCCCGCGCTATCAGTAAGGGAAATATCACATTGCCAAGCCACTGCACGGCATAGGCAGTAAAGGCGCTTCCCCCCAGCGACGCGCGGTAATCTGCCCTAACGTCATAAACGTCCGAAAGCGATACCAGATTGAGGTTAAATCCATAGACCGAGAGCACATCGGCATATAATAGCAAGCCCGATGCAGCAACGATAACCCAGAACAGCCATTGCGGGTATCTGCGAGAGTAGATGAGATGGATCGAGGGCAATCTGAATGTTGGTAATAAGTAGATGAGCCCCAATAACGCAAAGGCTGCGAGCAATGTAAGCTCCAGCATCATCACCTGGCCCGGCTCCATTTGCAGCGAGAATATGGGCACAATAGATGCAGGCACCAGCACCAATACGTAGAGCATCCAATATACAACTTGAGAAGGTCTCTGAAGCGCCACCGGCATCCAGATCGAGGGCACTATAGCCACCAGACACGATAGCAAAAGATAAATCGTTGGGGGCGAATTGTTCGAGAAACCCCAATAGCTGTAGTTCGGAGATACCACTTCGGTGTAGATGAAGATCAGGGCAACCGTGTACGTCACAGCACCCACCACCGTCAGCACCCTACGCTCTAGAGTTCTACCCATTCCTGCGTTTACCATTATGCAAGAGACATACGGGGCCCCTCCGGGGAGAAACGAGGCCATCCGACTTCTAATTTCTGATGTTTAATTCTTCGTCCCCGGCGAAGTTCCTATCGTTGTTCGTTGGAACCTGTCTATCGTGTTGAGAAGGATGAAGAAATAGACAGTGTAGGCTATTACCTGTAGCCAGCTCAATAATGCAACTGATGCAACAAGGGAAAAGCCGAGGGCATACCCGCCATATATGCCCACTATTACCGCTCCCAGCCCAATGAAATCGTAGACTAGCTTGAGTTCCTGACCACCTAACACGAGCACAGTTCGACTCAGAGGGCTTATGATCAGTTGAGCAAGTGCCCAGGGAGCCATCACCGCGGCCATCTCACCTGCGACATTCCACTGCGGCCCAAATATGATCCGGAAGAGTTGTGGGCCGAACAGGGCAAGCACCAGCGTAGGCACCAGCCCCACCAATGCGAGGCCGCCGGCCGCTCGCAGAAAGAAGCGTTTGGCTTCGCCCGACTTGTCTCGCGCGTAGACAGCCAGATGGCTATGAAATGCATCCGCCACACTTCGTCCCACAATGGACAACGGCAGCGATAGCACCCGCTGCACGAGGGTAAAGAAGCCCGCCGCCGCAGCCCCATACACTCCAGAGATCAGTGGAATAGGCAAGCTGATAACCAGGGTGTTTATGATGGTGCTGGGCAGGTTGTACAGCGGATATTTGTACTGTGCCTTGAGCACCTTGAACATGGCGTCCAGCTTGAACTGGCGATACCTTGAGCTCAGATCAGACCAGGCCAGGCGCAACAGGCGACCATTGCCCGATCCTCTGCCTGCGAGATCGCCGAGAAAAAGACCGGCCCACCCGAAGCTCAACAAGCCCAGAGCGACTTGAACTATCGTGCGTGCAACGCTTTGTATAACGAACACCTTGGTCACAACGCCGAACATCTGCTCTCGCAGGAACCAATATCTCAGCACAGTGAAAAGGGCAGTTAGCACCAAACCTGGATAGGCAAGCAGAACGGTCCAGATGGGGAAAGTACCAAAGCTGAGGATGTCAAATTGGATCATGACATACAGACCGGCTGAGAGCGGCGCCGAGATGATTAAGGTGGCGATCAATGATCCTGCAATGAGGTAAGCCGCATCCTCTTCGGTCTGAGCGGCCACGATCGCTCCCTCGTAGCGCAACGTCACGGCTACCACGGCAACGTTCATGAAAGAGGTGAACAGGCCCAGCAGACCGAGGTCCTCGGGCGTGTAGAGCCTGGTGAGTATGGGGGAAGCCAGCACCAGAATAGCCTGGCCGACAACCGTGCCGCCCGCAAGCACAACGACACTACCGAGGAACCCTTCCCAACGGAACGTTCCAAAGGGGAACGCTCGCCAACGCCTGCGTCCCGTGGCTTCGGCTCCCTGGCTTATGCCCGGAACCGTGGCTTCGGCTCCCGCTAACTGCTCAAGTCTGGGAGGCTGGCTTAGCGGCCACTCGTCTACCTCGTCGTTACCGGGAGCCCTGGTCTCTAATCTCTCGCTCACTGAGGCTCACTGCTCACACGAGCTTTCGGGCCGCCACGGGAGACCTTGAATCTGCGGGTAATGGCTGCGTTGCTGTTGAAATCGGGCCGGACAACGCTGAGCAGGAAGGCCAGGCCGATACCCAGCACGAGCGCAATAGACACCCACAGGCCTGTGTCCAGCACCAGGGAGCGCAACGCGCTTCGAGAGCTGGCAGTTTGCTCTTCGTCGGAAGCAGACCCTATAGCAACAAGATCACTGATCATGCCATTGACATTCTGCTCGGCAAGACGACTACGCAATAGCTCGTATGTACTCCGGTCGAGGTCGCGGGTCTTTTGGAGTTGGTCCTGTTCCGCGCTCTCTTGCTCTATCCGGCTGTGAAGTTGGCTCTGCTGTTCGACATACGATTTCAGAGTGGGCGAGAAAGTGGAGGATTGAGCCGGCAGGGCTGGGGGCACCGGGGCGAGCAGTCTTTTCTCCAGATCCGCAGTCTGGCTCCCTATGTCTTCCTGTAGCCCCTGGGTCGCCTTTACCGCCGCGTCTATGTCGCTCAACTGGTTGCTCTTGCTCAAGGGCCCACTGCTCGGCATCCGACAGGCTTATCTGCAACTGCACGGCAGGCGCTGAAGCCGCATCGGCGCAGGCGGCGAAGTGGAGTTTGAACTGGAGTTCGAACTCGAAGCCGGGAGGCCGGTAATCATACTATTGAGCAGTAGCAGCAGGCTCACCTGGTTCGCGTAGAGGGAGGCCTGGTCTTCAGGAGATTGCTGGATGCGGGTGCGCAGGGCCTCTACCTGGCTAAGTTGCTGGTTTAAGCCAGCGGTAATTGCGTAATTGTTGCTTATCTGGTCGCGGATGCTCTGCTTCTCGGCATCGTATAGCACGAGGCTGGAATTGGCGTTCGAATTAATAGCTGAATTAATGAAGGCGTTGGTCTGGCTTAACTGCGCGGTGAGAGTAACGATCTCACTATGTGCGATGAAATCTTCCAGGGCTTTTTGGTCCGCGTCCAGTTGCGACTTTGCTTGCTGCACGGCCTCGTCGACATTGGCGGATGGTTGAGCATAAGTAGCATTGACGCGAGCAACGCCCAGGTTTGCCCAGGTATTTGCCAGCCAGGTGGCAACGGAGGCTGTGGAAGCCTGGCCTTTGACAGAAACGAAATTGCCCTGGACTTGCACGCGCACAGAATTCCGCAGGTCCAGGGGATCCTCCGAGGCTAGAGCAGCTATAGCGCTATCGCTACTTGTGGCGGCCTGCTTCTGCACCTCTTTGGCAATGTCCATCGAGTTCATCAGCAAGACAGCGCTCTGCTGCCGGTTCGTATCCAGGGTGATATCGCTGAACTGGGGACTGCCACTCAAGTCAAGTTGAGAGTTAGCGTTGGGCTTGAACAATACAAGCGCCTCTCCTTCGTAGGGAGAGGCGCCGAAAGTCAGCGCCCAGGCTATGATTCCGCCCACAAGCGCGAGCAACACAAGCAAGCCGATTAGAAGTATATGCTTGCCGAGTGGCTTCAGATAATCGCTAAATCCTCTCTCCCCTTTCGTCGCTGTCGCTTGTATCTTTTCTCCCTTTTCTACATTTGCTTCCGTTTCTCCTGCTCCCTCCGGTGATAGATCTACAACCACAAAGCATCTCCCACTATGAAATATCTCTCCGACCGGGCCAAATAAGCAGGGCAGCTTACATACGCCTCATGTGTTGCATAGCCATACCGCGTACAAGATCGTATTATAACGTTATCGATAGTATTATACAATTTTAGCAGTGTACCCCAATTTCCGCAAACGAATATTAGACCAGGAAATTAGGGTTCCGGCGCTCAACTTGCCGGCTCCGGTGATGGCTGTGACGGCTTTGCCGGTCAGATTGCGACTTCGCACTCCTATGCTGTTTCGCCGGAGAAGGTGTCAAAGCTCATTTTTCACGCATAATAATATGGCACGATCAGGGCTAACAGGCAATAGGCTGCGAACAGCATCAAGCCGTTGAAACAAAGCCACGCCGGCCAGGGCAACGTAACTTTTGCGCTTGTACCCTCAGTCCTGAAGCGACGAAGCAGCGAACCGAGAAAGGATGAAAATAGTGTCTAACCCCGCCAGCAGCAGCCATGCAATCGGGATAATAAGCACGAAAAGGTAGCGGCCGGACAGCGCTGCTGTCTGGTTTTGCGTTGCCAATAGCATCGTCTGCCAGGCATAACTCACCACCACCGTTGCCACGAGAGAGAACAGGGCCACAAAGCCCAACCAACCAGCAAACCAGGGGCTGGTGGCCAGGGGCTGGGGGCTGGGGGCTAGTAAGGATGCCAGCCCCCAGCCTCTGGCCACCAGCCCGACTGCCAGACCCGTCAGGGCCAGCACACTGATAATCGTCAGCACTGTGTACAAGCTGTCGGGCAGAGGGATCGACAGCCAGCCAAAGTTGCCCCAGAAGGAAGCGTACTGCCCGTTTGCATAGTATCCCCAGAGAGCCAGCTTGTCAAAGGGCTGGGGGTTGGGCATTACCTCCGCGACGGCTACCATAGTGACAGGCAGCAGTCTGGCAAGCTCGGGTCTCAGTCCCACGAAGCCGGATTCAGCAGAGGGGTTTACCAACGTGGGCTGGAAAATGGGGTCGTGCCACACGACCGCGCCTTCATCAACCTGCAAGGTAAAGTCATCAAACTGCGCCTTCTGGTCGGCGGAGGTAAGCAGAAGCGTTATTTGTTGTGCGCCTTCCACAAGATGTGCGGTTGTGCTGATAGGCTGCCAGACACTGTTGGGCTTCAGGGGCACATTCGAGTGGCTAATTTGAGACCCATTAGACGCAATTATCATGACAGCTAAAGGCGATTGCACCAGGGGTTTGCCGGCTCCCGGTGCTGTTCGGACCCACCCCGACACCGTTGCTGTCATAACAGGATGGTACACCGGCGGGAGAAGCGTCTGCCTCGCCAGGGTGACCTGGTGACCTCGGGGCCCCAAATCGAGCACGAAGCGGCCATCGTGCGCTGTGGGCGTCGCAGTGCGGGGTACGGGCTGGAGAGGTACCCAGCTGGTGACCCAACCCGCCGTCTGATCTTGCGGCACGTAGGCTACCAGCAGAGTTCCGAGACCCAGCACGGCGAGCAATCCCACCATGACACCCGGCACCAGGAGAGGGCTGAGGGCTGAGGACTGATGATTGAGGACAGAGGACGAGAGCGGGGGCGTTGCCTCAGTTCTCAGTCCTTTTCCTTCAGTCCTCCTGATGGCCCGGCGGTTGAGTGCAATCGTTACCAGCAGGCCAATCCAGGCCAGGAAACCGGCGGCCAGCAATGGTAGCGCCGCCTCGGCGGTGGATTTTGTAAAAAGACCACCTACGGCGAGCAGAACGGCCAGCACGGCGAGGGCAACCGCACGCCACCCGGTGGGCCAGCGCAAGAGGGCAGCCAGCACAACGAATATAGCTGACACAGCAACCTCCGCCAGCACATCGTTGTTGAACATGGTGGTATCGAACGTGTGCATGGGGAGGAGGGCTACAGTCAATGGTAGCAGCAAAATCAACCAGCTTCCATCATCTACCGATATAATGCGCGCTGCGAGCCAGGCCAGGGCGACGACGAGCATGTCCAGCGCCAGTGACACGCTCCGCAGCACGAGGAGAGAAGCATCGGGATCGGTGTAAGGGTTTGCGTCGATTCCCAGCAAACGTGCAAAACGCAAAGCGACCGCGCCGAGCCAGTAATATGCGGGAGGCTTGCCCAACGCTGAGTAAAGGGTAGCGCCCGCGTCGGGCGGCGCGCCAGGCTCAGCGGTACCACCAAAGAGGCGGGTAAAATCGTGCCGGGCCATCGAAGCGTTGATGGCGTCGGTCAACGCCTTATCCGGAGCGCGCCTCTGTTGGTAGATGGCCTCTACCTGGGCGTAATCCAGATTATAGCGGTCGAGCAGAGCAGAATAAGCAAAATGGGCGTGTTCGTCAGGCCCCTGCCAGGGCGGCAGAAGGAATAAATAGAGCAACCCACTGAGGAGCGTCAAACCAAGAACGAAGGGCAGTGACCACCGTCGGAGCCAGCGCCGCCGGGGTGCAAGCTCGCGTAGGGTAGTAAGCAGGTACAGGAGCGCGCCCAGGGCCACCATCGCTCCGCCGAACAACAATAGCATCGCTGGGCCGGGCAGGTTGGCCGATATAGCTCGCGTAACCTGCCCGGCTACGGATATAGGGGATGCTTCGTAATGCAGACCGAAGGCTATGTCGCCGCGCCGGGGTTGGCCGTTCAGATAAGCCCTGCCATCGGCGTATGGGTCGCTCTTAGTATCCCCAGGATTGGGGTGCCACCAGTAGAGGGTCAACGCACGACCGGGAGCACCGTCCGGCGACTCGACTTCGATATAGAAGGGGCGATCCTGGCTGTCGTTGATGGGCGGGAATGAAAATAGATACCAGGAATTTTCGGTGAGCGGACTACCCGCAGGCAGTCTGGCAGTTGCGAGATCGCGGCCAGGCACACCCTGGGCTACGCTCGGTCCTTCCCGCAGATGCAGCACGAGGGATGCCCGGGCCGGGCCGGTGCCTGTAGCGTACGTGCCCAGGTGCAACTCTACGCCTGACAGGCTATCGTAGCGCGCCACGAAGGTTTGGCCGACGCTGCTCCCGGAGAGCAACTCGCCAGTCACTCCATTGGCATCATCGAAACGACGAGTGGTGACAGCCTGGTAGCTGGTAACCAGCACCAGGACCAATCCTAAAAGGGGAGCAAGCCACCAGAAAAGGCGCTCAATGATTTGCATCTGCAGATCCGGGCGGGTTGGCATCGTGACCCACCGTACTGCCGTCGGATGGGTATGGTCTCGGCGGTTCCGGCATACCCAGGTGCAAATCATTGATCAGAAAAGCGCGGGCCTCTGCGCGCGATACGCGCCGACGAGCTTGCGAACCCGTTGGCATGAGCGGGCTGCCCTCTGGGCCGCGAGCTTGCAGGTCCGATGGACTTGCGAGCACGGTAGTTCGCGTTGCGCTCGTCTTAGCCTGGTATCCAGTACCTTGCCCCGTCTGCAGATACTCCGGCACGAGCAGCTTCAGCTCGGATATGATCTTGCGCCGGTTGTCTACCTGTGCCGCCGCGACCAGGGCCGTGACCGCTCGCTCCAACTGCTTCGGCAACAGGTCTGTAACCTGGCGAATTACGCGGATTTTCTCATGCGGCGTGGGCTCATATTCCTCGTTGGCAAGATGTAACTCTTCCGCAAGTTTCTCTCCGGGTCTGGCGCCGGTGAAGATGATGTCAATGTCGCGCCCCACGGTAAGCCCGGATAGCTCAATCAGATCGCGAGCCAGATCAACTATCTTGACGCGCTCGCCCATGTCGAGCATGAACACTTCCCCACCTTGACCGAGGGTCGCTGCCTGCAAAACCAATTGAACAGCCTCGGGGATGGTCATGAAGTAGCGCATCATCTCCGGGTGGGTTACTGTGACAGGCCCTCCCAGGGCGATTTGCTGCTTGAACGTCTCCACTACGCTGCCCCGGCTGCCCAGCACGTTGCCGAAACGCACGGCAACGTAAACCCTCTGGTTTCGCAAAGCCACCTGGCGCACCAGGAGTTCGGCTACTCGCTTGCTGGCCCCCATCACGCTGGAAGGGTTTACCGCCTTGTCGGTCGAGATCATGACGAAGTGCTCGACTCCAACCATCTCAGCCGCGTCAAGCAAGATCTGCGTGCCCAGCACGTTGTTGGTGATCGCCTCGGACGAGTTCGCCTCCATGAGGGGCACGTGCTTGTGGGCGGCAGAGTGGAAGACTACCTCCGGTTGGTACTCTTCGAAGACTCTGCAGATGCGGTCCTGGAAGCGGATGTCGGCGATCACCGAATTGATTCTGGTGCCCATTCCGCCCTGACCCGTCGCCTGGGCTTGCTCTTGCAGTCGAAGCAGCTCCTGATGTATGTGGAAGACGGAGTTCTCTCCATGCCCCAGCACGACCAGCGACTGCGGCTCGAAGCGGAGCACCTGCCGGCAAAGCTCGGAGCCTATGGAGCCGCCACCGCCCGTGACCAGCACCCGCTTGCCACGCAACAGCTCTTCTACCGCCGCCGTATCGGTCTGGATCGGCTCGCGGCGCAGTAGGTCTTCAATCTCCACATCACGAAGCTGTTTGATGCTGACCCTACCACCGAGCAATTCATACATGCCGGGCATGGTCTTGGTATGAATGCCCACTTCCTCGCAGCGATGAACGATCTCGCGGATGACCTTGCCGGGGGCTGTGGGCATAGCAATCACCACCAGCTCGGCGCCCGTCTCCTCGACCACCCGGGCAATGTCGGCACACCGCCCCAGCACGGGTACATTCTTGATGCGCACCTTCTGCTTGTCGGGGGCATCGTCAACAAACGCCACAGGCCACATACCCAGGTCCGGGTTGCGGTGCATTTCCTGCACCATCATGATGCCCGCCGAACCCGCCCCGGCAATCAACACCGGACGGGCGTTGGGACCGCCGCCGCGCCGCTGCCTCAGGCGCGCGCTGACAGGCACACTGTATCGCAAACCGCCAACCACCAGCAGCGCGAGCAAGCCCTCAACGATCGGTATCGACCTCGGGAAATCGCGTCCAACCCAGCCATTGGGCTGCAACAGCAGGAGGAAGAGAGCAGTCTGGCAGAGCAGGGCCACAACACCCAGGAAGGAGATCCGGGTCAGTTCGTCAAGGCCGGCGTAACGCCAGAACCGGCTGTACAAACCGCCTTTGTAAAAGACTACCAGTTTGACAAACAGGAATACAACCGTAACCACAGCCAGCGAGCGGCCGTAACGGTCGTAAGGCACATTGCCATCCATGCGCAACATCAATGCCAGCAACGGCGTTATGATGAAAGCAAGGATGTCCATTACCAGGAAGTGGCGATTACGAAGCCTCCCCAAAAATGCGCCAAGCTGGTCCGTCAACTTCCTACTCCTATGAGAGCTGTAGGAGCAACTGTGTCACGCCTCGCCCCGGTGCCGGATCGCAGTACCCTTCTCAGCTTATCGCATACCTGATCGACCTGCCCTTCGACCATTACGCCGGAGAATGGCAAGGCCGGCGACACAGCGCCCTGCTCGATCGGGAGGCCAATGCTCAGATAAAGCGTTCGCAAAATGGCGGTAGCAGCTACGATCTCAGCCTCGCCGATGTCAGGAGAGGACATCAGAGTTTGCATGATAGATCTCTCCTTCCCTGCATAAGGGAGTGTTGGGAAAGCCCCTGCTTCCAAAAGGGCAGGATATTACATTAGCCCATGAGTTCGCCACGCTGATCGCAAATCTCTGCCCATAGCCTCATCGCAATAGCGGCTCACAAACCAAGGGAAGCGCAGCCTGGAGAGCCACATCATCCTGGCGCTCTATTTGTGTCAGCACGTATACCAGCTACTGCCCCTGATTTGTGCTGCTGAAATATGAGCGTCGTTGATTTTTATTGGCCGGGCTGAACCTGAGCAAGATAGCCGGTGCTGAATGTCCTCAGGTCGCCCTTGCAGAATATCTGACTCGCAAGTAGGATTTCCTGCACATAGGTTCTCCACCCAAAATTAGATATATGTGCCTATGTCTGACCCCGATTATAATTGTAGCACACTTGAAACCACTCTGGCAATACTGGTTGCGCAATCATAGACTATTCGCCTCAGGCTTTCAGTCCGCCTCCAGCACCCTGATATAGATGTCGGCGTCCACATTGGCGCCACTTACGATCAAACATATCCTCTTGCCGACAAACAATTCAGGCTGTGTAAGCACTGCGCCCATTGTGAGCGCCCCCGTTGGCTCGACCTTGAGATTAGCCTTTGCGTAGAGCGTCCGGAGGCCCGCGGCGATTTTGTCTTCCGGCACCTCGATAATACGCTTGAGGCCCCGGCTGATTATCTCCCAGTTCAGCTTGCCTACGCTGGGCGTGCGGGCGCCGTCAGCTATCGTCTGCGGCTCCGCATCGAGCGTAACAATATGCCCCGCGCGGCAGAGACTGCGCCGCATCGTTGCCCAGCAGAGGCTCGACACCCACCACCTCCACGTCCGGCGCGAGGATGTCGCGGGCTGTGATGATGCCCGAAATGAGGCCACCACCGCCGATTGGGCATAAGACGTAATCAACCCCGCTCGGCCCGAAATGTTCGAATAGCTCCCGGCCCAGAGTTGAGTTGCCCGCTACAACCCGGTAGTGATCGTAGGGAGGCGCGTAAAATGCGTCGGGGTAGTCGGCCAGCATCTCGGTGGTATAAAGCTGGCGGCTCTTGACAGACGTGTCGATTAGCTTTACCTCGCCGCCATAGGCACGCACGTTGGCCTGCTTGCTCCTGGAAGAATTGGCGGGCATGAGCACCGTGCAACGCTTACCTAGCAGCATGCAGGCGTAAGCCACCGCCTGCCCGAAGTTGCCCGAGGAGGTGGTTATAATCTGGTCGCTCTCCTCCTCACGCAGCAGGTTGTAAGCGGCACGGAACTTGAAGCTGCCGGTGATTTGAAGCGTCTCGCTGGCCAGGGTCACCTCCGCTCTGAACGCCTGGTTGAGCAGCAACGTGCTGTGGAAGGTAGTAGGTCTGACAAAGGCCGGCAGCTCAGCCCACACTTTGCGGATATATTCCTCGGTAAGTAGCTCTTGCATGGATCCCTCGGACCTGCCAATTACGAATTATTTGTCGCTTTCACAGTATAATGGTGGGAGTGTGCCGGAAACAAGGCTTTGCCTTCAAGGGCGTGGGCGTGTCACTCGTTCTATCCTGCGGTTAGTCTATGGCCACAGAGTCTCTGTCGAACGGCGTGCTAGCTGACACATGATATGTATCACAGTCAGACCCTGGATGCGACAGGATCATGATTATGATATGATACCATCATCTACAACAGATAGTGCAACCCTCTTACCGGTCACCCACCACTGCTGGAAGGCACATAGATTAGTGATTGCAAGCGCCAGGAGCATAAATAAAGACTTAAGTGTGCGTGAGCTTCGTAGCAGTGACCTCAGGCAGGTCTCTACAATCCATCTGGCCGCATTCCCGGACAGTGCGCTCACCAGGCTCGGCGATGCCACTCTGCGCCGGTATTACCAATGGCAGTTGGAAGGAGAGCCTGAGGCAGTAGCATTTGGGGCATTCAAGGGCGATGAGTTGCTTGGCTACTGCTTTGGTGGCATTTTTCGAGGCGCTACGTCAGGTTTCATGCGACATAACAGCCTCTTCCTGGCAATGCGTCTGCTGACACATCCCTGGTATGTGACAAACTCGCTTTTCCGTGCACGGCTTGTGTTGGGCTTTCGCATACTCAGACAAATGGTACTGCCGAATCCGACGAAAGCAGCCCATGATCCTTCAACGATAATACCTTTCCATGTGCTGGCCATAGCTGTACACCCGAAGCACCAGGGCCTGGGAGTTGGTAAGGTGTTGATGGAGAGGATAGAGGAGATCGCACTCGACCGTGGACAAATGGAGATGGCGCTAACCGTTCACGCCGACAACTTTGGCGCAATCAGATTCTATGAGCACCTGGGCTGGGAAAAGTGGCTCGTTGACGGCAAGTGGAATGGGCTGATGAAAAAAGAGAATGGATAGATCGCCTTTCGTCTCCATCTTGATGCCAATCCGCAACGAAGCAGCATTCATTGAACGTAGCCTGGGCGCGGTGCTGGAGCAAGATTACCCGGCTGATTGCATGGAAGTCATTGTCGCGGATGGTATGTCCACCGACCAAACGCGTGAGATTGTATCCTCCATGCGCCCCCTGTACAAGAACCTGCGACTGATCCAGAACCCGAAGTTGACGGCACCGGCAGCCCTGAATAGCGCGTTTGCTGAGGCTCGGGGTGAGGTTGTGATTTGGATAGGCGGGCATACAGAGATTGCTCCCGATTACGTTAGCCAATGCGTCAAGTACCTACAAAGTGGCGAGTTCGATTGCGTGGGAGGCCACATCGAAACGGTGGCAGAAACATCGCTTGGGCAGACAATCGCCCTTGCTATGAGCACATCGTTTGGTGTGGGCGGAGTTGACTTTCGTACAAAACCGAACCAGATGATAGAGACCGATACGGTGGCTTTCGGCGCTTACCGCCGAAGCGCAATGGAGAAGGCCGGCCCTCTAGACGAAAAGATACGGAACGAGGATGACGAATACAACTACCGTCTGCGCAAGCTGGGTGGTAGAATTCTCCTGGCCCCCGATATACGCTCGAGGTACTACAGCCGCAGCTCAGTCCCAATGCTATGGAAGCAATACCTCCAGTACGGCTTCTGGAAGGTACGTGTCATGCAGAAACATCCGGCCCAGATGCGTATGCGACATTTTGCACCTTCGGCCTTTGTAGGCGGTCTGCTACTTTCCGCGCTGCTAGCGCCTATGTTCCGGCCAGGTCGCCGCTTGCTAGGATTGGTCTCAGGTGCTTATCTAGTAGCCAGTCTGGTGGCATCGGTGTCGGTCGCCCGAAAACAGGGCTGGCGACACCTCCCTTTGCTCCCGATGATTTTTGCAACCATGCATTTCAGCTACGGCCTCGGCTTTCTGGCGGGGCTGGTGAGGTTCTGGAACCGTTGGTCTGGATAAGTCACTAACTCTCTGAGTTTTGAGCTTTGACCTCTATATTGAAAGTAACTCAGAACGCAGAACTCATTGCTTGCAGGAGGTGTTATGAGAGATTCGTTTCTTCCCTTTGCGCAACCCGATCTGGACGGCAGCGAGCTTGCCGAGGTCAAGGAAGTTCTAAACTCCGGTTGGATCACTACCGGCGCCAAGACGCACCGCTTTGAGGCCGACTTCGCCAGGTATGTCGGCGCAAAGCACGCGATAGCGGTCAACTCTTGTACGGCTGCCATGCACCTGGCGCTGGAGGCGATTGGACTGCGGCCCGGCGACGAGGTGATAACCACTCCATACACCTTCGCTGCCACCGCCGAGGTAATACGCTACTTCGACGCGCGTCCTGTGTTCATAGATATTGACAGCCACTCGTTAAATATGCGGCCGGATCTGATCGAAGGTGCAATAACCGAACGCACCCGAGCCATTATTCCGGTGCATATTGCAGGGCTGCCTGTTGAATTGGACCCGATACTGGAAGTGGCACGGTCGCATAACCTACCGGTTATTGAAGATGCGGCACATGCCTTACCAGCGTTCTACAGGGGGCGCATGATTGGTGGTATAAGTGATTTCACCTGTTTCAGCTTCTACGCTACCAAGGCGATTACCACGGGCGAAGGTGGTATGATATGCACCGACAATGATGAGTGGGCCGCGCGATGCCGGACCATGGCACTACACGGAATCAGCGAGGACGCCTGGAAGCGATACACCTCCGAAGGCTCCTGGTACTATGAGATCATTGCGCCCGGCTTCAAATACAATCTTACCGATGTTGCGGCTGCCATGGGCCTGGCGCAACTGGCCAAGGCCGAGCGGATGTGGTTGCGGCGGCGTCAGATAGCCCGGATGTACAATTCGGCCTTCGGTGAGTGGCCCGAGCTTCAAGTGCCCGACGATCGTGATGATTGTCAGCACGCCTGGCACTTGTACGTGCTGCGGCTCAATCTCGACCGTTTGCGCATAGACAGGGCGCAGTTCGTCGAGGAGCTAAGGGAGCGCAACATAGGATGCAGCGTCCACTTTATCCCTCTACATATGCACCCCTACTATCGTAAGACATACGGCTACCGCCCTGAAGACTTCGCCGTAGCCCATCAAGAATACCTGAGAGCTATATCGCTCCCCATCTATTCCAAGATGAGCGACATGGATGTGCAGGACGTTATAGATGCTGTATTGGCGACAGTTGGTGAAGGGCGAAACGCGAACGCGGAACGCGAAACGCGAGACATTATCGAAAATCCCGTATTATGAAACCAACAACCCCATCACACCTCACGTTTCACACCTCACGTTTCACACCTCACGTTCTGCGTTTCGCCTACCCACGCCTTTTCGATCTCGTAGTAGCAGCGATAGGGTTGGCGCTGCTTTCGCCCTTGCTCGTAGCCGTTGCACTTGCGGTCAAGCTCCAGGACGGTGGACCTGTCTTTTATGTCGCCAGGAGGGTAGGCAGAGGTGGCCGCCTCTTTCGTCTATACAAGTTTCGTACTATGGTCGTGTCTGCTGATAAGTTGGGCCCGGCCATAACCGGCAATAATGACATTCGCATCACTTTATTGGGCCGGCGGCTGCGTCGCACTAAGGTGGACGAACTGCCACAGCTTTTCAATGTGCTGATCGGTGATATGAGCCTGGTGGGGCCGCGGCCGGAAGACCCGGCGTATGTGGCGCTTTATTCTCCTGTGCAGCGGCGTGTTCTGAGTGTGCGGCCTGGCATCACCAGCGCCGCCTCTCTGGCGCACAGGCATGAGGAGTATATGCTAAACGGCGCTGATTGGGAAACAATCTACCGCAATGAGATCATGCCTGCCAAGCTCAATCTTGAGCTTGAGTACCTGGCTAATCGTAGCTTGTGGTCCGACCTGGGGATATTAACGCGTACGGTAGCAGTCCTCTTCGGAAGTGTAAGAACTTAGAACGCCCAGTCTCCGGTATTCAGTATACGGCCTTCCACAGCTATTATTGTGGGTATGCCGGAGACAAGGTTTGTGGCCGAACTTGTGGAAGGCAAACTGGTAATCCGCAATCGTATGAAGCCTCTCGCCGAATATCGCAAGCTTTTTCCTGTAACGGAACACTACACCTACCTGAACCACGCTGCTTGCGCACCCCTTCCGAGACCAGGACTTGACGCCCTGGCCCGGCACTGGGCTGCGCAGAGCGCCGGAGGTACTAACAGCGAGCCTTCAGAGTGGGCCATTATCGACACGGCGCGGGAGAAGATGGCCCGGCTTATCGGTGCCGGTGCCGACGAAATCGGCTGGACGCAAAACACAGCTACCGGCATCAGTCTGGTTGCATATGGCCTGAATTGGCGCGGAGGCGACAACGTCGTGACCGTCCAGGGTGAATTTCCCGCCAACGTTCGCCCCTGGCTGAGCCTGGAGCGTTGGGGCGTGGAAACGAGGCTGGTGCCTCAGCGCAGCAATCGGGTGCTGGTGGACGACATCGCAGCAGCTATCGATAAGCGCACACGCGTCGTAAGTATCAGTTTCGTGGAGTTCGGTACCGGCTTCCGCAACGACATCTACAGTCTCGGCCAGCTATGCCGCGAGCGCGATGTAATCTTCCACGTTGACGGCATCCAGGGCCTCGGTGCGCTTAGCCTGGACGCTCATGCGGCGGGCATCCATTTCATGAGCGCAGGCGTGCATAAGTGGCTGCTGGGGCCACAAGGCGTGGGCCTCTTCTACGCCCGCCGCGATATGCTGGATAAAATAGAGCCCTGGACTGTAAACTGGTATAGTGCCGTGAAGCCCACCGAATATCACAATTATAGCCAGCCACTGAAGGAAGGCGCAATGCGCATAGAAGGGAGCACTCGTAACGCTGCGGGCATCATCGCATTCGACGCGGTGCTGGATATGATCAGTGAGGTGGGCCTGGACCGCATCGAAGCGCAAGTGCTGGCCCTCACGGACAGGCTGGTGGATGGCCTCCTGAGCCGGGGCTACGAAGTGATAAGCCCGAGAGAGCCGCAAGAAAAATCCGGCATCGTGTGCTTCAAAGCCAAAACTGACCCAATGGCTGTCCTCAGCCGTGCCGAAGCCGAAAAGATAACCATCGCTGTACGCATGGGCGTCGTGCGCGTCTCCCCACACTTCTACAATACTGACGAGGAAATAGACAGGTTGCTAGCGATACTTTGACGTGGAACGCGTAGTGCGTAAAGCGCCAAGACGCCAAGACGCCAAGACGCCAAGGATTCTACGGTCTGAACCACAAAGACACGAAGATCACGAAGATCACGAAGATCACGAAGGTTTTTATGGGTTTGAATAAGAGATGAGCGAAGCGAACTACTTCGCTTATGAGCACGGAGTACTCAGAGATCAAAGTGGAACTTAATAGTTACGCACTACGCACTATGAATTAGCTACAATAAAGGAGAAGATAATGAGCAGCAAATATCCACTCAGGATTGATATCAAAGCGGCGCAGCACGATCGCGATTGGGCTACTATCCTCGCGTACGCGAAGGATACGGACGCCATAGATACGTTCGGGGGCTTCTGGATGTTCGATCATTTTGTGCCCATCAACGGTCATGTCGAGGGACCTTGCATGGACGGCTGGACGCTGCTGGGTGCCCTGGCGACAGCCACAAAGCGCGTCCGCCTGGGGTTGATGGTGGGGTGTAATGGCTATCGCTACCCGGCGGTGCTGGCCAAGATCGCCACGACGGTCGACCAGGTTAGCGGCGGGCGTCTCGATATGGGACTGGGCGCTGGGTGGTTCGATCTTGAGTACAACATGTACGGGATCCCCTTCCCTCTACCCGCCCAGCGCATTCATGAGCTTGATGAGGCGTGCCAGATGCTCAAGCTACTTTGGACGCAAGAGCTTTCCACCTTCGAAGGCAAATACTATCAGCTCCACGAGGCCAGGCACGAACCGAAACCCGTACAGAAACCCTACCCGCCCATTACCATTGGTGGAGGCGGCGAAAAGCTGACCTTGCGTGTGGTCGCCAAACACGCCGACATGTACAACGTAGTGGGCGGCACGCCCGAAATCGCGAAGCACAAGAATGCTGTGCTGGACGAGCATTGTGCCACGATAGGGCGCGACCCCGGCCTGATCCGTCGCTCTGCCCAATTCTATCTCACGTCCGCAGACGAGGTGAGCGGCATAGCGGAGCGTATCGAGGCATACCTGGCAGTAGACATAGATCATGTAGCGATAGGCGTACCCACGGAGTATGATCCAGGTATTGTCGAGGCAATCGCTCGACAGGTCGAGCCGCTCCTGTCATAGTCTTTCCTCAAGTCAGGGTCCCGTAGGTAGCGGCGGATGGTTCACGTCGGACGAGCCGGCTGTATGAGCCGGACAACCGGCAAACAGTTACGCTCCGGAACAATATATGTCGAATGCCTTTTATGACCCCCTGCTCGAAACCGCAACTGCCATCGCCGAGCAGTACAGCATCTCTATATCCGATGTGCTGACACTGCTCCTTCAAGCAGGCAAGGACGAGGCCCTGGTACGCCGGCTGTTAGATCAAAGCTCCAGATCCGACGAGGCCAGGGCCGCGCAGAAGGAGGGTCGGCTGTTCGACCTTGTCGAATGCGCCCGGACGCTCCTAAAAAACTCGAAGTAAGGCTCTGCGGGCCGCCTTGCGACCTCATCTTCAGTTATGGTGGGCTTATCACTCTGCCGGTATTTCGAGATCGGCAATAAGTCGCAGTGCAAGTAGTGTAATCCACCCCCAGCCCAGCACGATAGCGATCCGCTGATACAACCCGACCAGCGGGGTGAGGTCGTTGGCTTGCGAGGCGCTTCCTGCTGCCTGAGCTAGAAAGAAAACCGGCATGGCCATGCCGGTAAAGGCGGAGTAGGTAGCCTACTTCCGGCCACCTGGCTGGGCCCAAAAGCGGCGAGCATAAACAGTCGCACCTTCAATCGCGAACACCGCAATAAACGATCCGCCACCTACAGCGCCGCAACTCAATAATATCCTGGACGTTCGCGTTTGGGTGGCAGAAACGAACGGCGACATATAGCCGCTACGGTCGGGTGCAATCTTAGTCATTTATCATTTCGCTTCGCCTCACATTAATCTCCGGAAACCGTAGGCGGATAACCCTCTTACGCCAAGCACGAATGCAGCTTGAGTTTGCCGTGGATGAGCCCGCCTTAGGAAAGTACTTTGAAAGAGCTGATGCTGGATGATTGCCGGTCAACTCCTGAAGTAACCGGTCACCCATCACCCCGAGTTTATCCGATTTTGTCGAAGTCGTCAGATTGGGGCTTGACAAACCGGTGAAAATAGTTTATATATAAACCATAATAGTTTACAACTAAACCAACGGGAGGGAGGTCCGTGGGAACGAGGAGAAAATAATGGCGAGATTGAAGGACAAAGGCGTTCTGGCGTGGTTATACATGATGCGTGTTACCGACAAGCTGCACAGGCTTGAAGGCGATAACCTGGCTAAGTTCAACCTTACACCGGCCCAATTCGGTGTGCTGGCTCATCTCTCAGTAAACGACGGTATCACGCAGCAAGCGCTGTCAGAAATGCTCTTTGTCACAAAAGGCAACGTATGTGGCCTGATCGGCAGATTGGAAGAGAGGGGTTTGGTGGTGCGAGTGAGTGACCCTGATGATAGACGCTCCAACCATCTCCACCTGACACCCGAAGGGCATGAGCTAGCCGAGAAAGTCGTGCCCGCCAACGAGCAATACATCAGCGATCATATGTCGGTCCTCAGCCTTAGAGACCAAGAGACCCTCCGGGCCCTGCTTCGGAGGCTGGATAAATCGATTGCGGATAATAGGCTCGAAATACCATAGGGCATATTTCTTGCACCGATAGGTTAGTTGTAAGCTGCAGACAGGTAAAGAACGCATATCGTTCATGACGAGCGTCACAGACAAAAGGAGTCACAAACAAATGGCAAATACAGTATCGAACCAGGAAAGCACACAGACAAAGACAATATGGAACCTGGATCCGGCTCATACAAGCGTCGAATTCTCAGGTAAACACTTGATGGTCAGCACCGTGAAGGGGCACTTCGGCCCCGTAGCCGGCGTAATCCAGTTAGACGAAAGCGACTATACCAAGTCTTCTGTTGAGGCCACCATAGACGTCGCGAACCTTCAGAGCCGCGAGGGGAAGCGCGACGACCATCTTCGCTCCGCCGACTTCTTCGAGGTCGAGAAGTGGCCGACCGCCACATTCAAGAGCACTCGCATCGAGCACAAGAGCGGTGATGAGTATGTTGTCTACGGCAATCTGACGGTGCGCGATGTCACTCGCGAAGTCGCCCTCAACACAACCTTCGAGGGTGCGAGCAAGTCGCCCTGGGGCACCGACGTGATAGCGTTCCACGCCACCACGAAGATCAACCGCAAGGACTTTGGCCTCAATTGGAACGTGGCCCTGGAAGCCGGCGGCGTGCTGGTTAGCGATAACATCAACCTCTCGATTGATGTTGAAGCCATCAAGCAGGCGTAATCGTCGTTCTGATAGGACATAGATAAAATAGTTGGGCGAAGGGCCGGTTTGACAACCGGCCCCTCGCCTTTTTAATCACATGCAGTGAGCGACAGCTTAATCGGCACCGGACGATATCGCTATTTAGGTCTTGCGACCGATTGCAGTTTTCCGGCTATCAGATTAATATTATTGAGGAGCGGATTAATTCAAATTCAGTAAGCACCTCAATTCTGACTTTTGGGAGACTTTTATGAGTGCGAACCCAAATGAAACCGGCAGGCCAGACAAAGGCTCAGTGCCGCCCGTCACTATCTATACATCAAACGATTGTTTCTGGTGTGTGAGAGCTAAACAGTATCTCAACCAGCGTGGCGTGCCTTACATTGAGAAGAACGTCGAGATCAACGAGGAATACGGGCCTGACGTGATAAATCTCACCGGCCAGCGGCACGTGCCGGTAATCGTTATCGGCTCGCGTGCCGTCGTAGGCTTCAAGAGGCCCGAACTTGAGGCTGAGCTTGACGCTTTACTAGGGACTGCCGCAACCGACAGCCACACAGCAGAGGGCCTGGAACCGACCGATCCACGAGCCTGAGCCCAGAGCGGGCAAATCTCATTCGTGAAGCGCGAACCGTTCAGTCATACCGAACGATTAGCTCTTCGATAGGGCGGTGAGGACGACGCGGCGGATCCTTCGCCCCATAGCCCATATTAATGAGGGCGTGCGGAATGAGGGTCGCAGGCAGGTCCAGGGCATCCACCACCACTTCTGGACAGAATAAGGGCGCGCACATCCAGCCTGTGTCGAGGCCCAGGCTGCAGGCGCTGAGCAGGATATTCTGAATGGCGGCCCCAAGACTTTGCACGGCCATGGTCACTTCGGCTTGCTGCCTTTGAGGGTCGGGGTAAACTTGCAGGTCCTCCAGGTAGAGACAGGGAATAATCAGCACAGGACTGTTCACGATGCGTTGCTGCGATTTGCGGTCGCGGATCGCCACAATCTCAGGAGCTTCACCGTCCATGGCAAGGTTGCGCCGCCATTCTTCGGCCATGGCCTCCGCCAGCCGCTCTTTCAGCTCCTGCCTGGTGATAATCACAAAGCGCCAGGGCTGCGCACCATGCGGCGAGGGTGCCCAGCGTGCGGCCTCTATAGTCTGCTCCACAAGGTCGCGAGGCACAGGCAGCGGCTTGAATTGCCGCACCACGTGCCGCTCACGAGCCAGCGAGGCGAAATCGAGACGGCTTCTGTCCGCATCATCTTGTGCGGAGGGTCCTGAGCCTGCTAAGGAAGGACGGAGATCCCCGCCATGCCAGCTACGCACCGCCTCGATGGCAATAGAAATCACTGGCTGCTCCTCGATCGCCATCTCGCTATACTGGGGATACTTCTCACGAAGCGATAGGATCGCGCCTGCATGGTGCGGGCTGCCCGGCATCTCCAGGGAGGCGGTGCCGCTGACGAGTGTATAGCTCAGGCGGGTCCAATCCTCGCTATAGCTATCGACCAGGAACGACACGCGAGGGTTTTCGAGTATATTCCGCACCCGCTTGAGCCGCGTGGGCGCAACGCTCTTCGGCTTCCGGTCAAGCGCGATATAGATGTGATCGCCCTGCCACACAAAGCAGACCGGAACCAGATATGGCCGCCCGGAGGCGTCGGCGGTGGCAAGGCGAGCCACCCGGAATGCGGAATGTGGAATGTGGAATGCGGAATGTAGATTGGTCATATTGCTTACTGCTTACTGCCCGCTACTTATTACATTTTGCGCATTATTCCGCATTCCACATTCCACATTCTGCATTCCTAATAGTGGTCGCTTTCGTCGTCCGCGATCGCGGGTGGGTGCGGCCATTTGAGATTGGGGATTACCGATTTGCCGTAGGCTTCGATGAATTCGGTCTGGTTACGGCCAACGTTGTGGACATAAATATCGGTGAAGCCGTGCTCGATAAAATGCTGGATGTGGTCGCGATGGACGTCCAGATCGGCGGACATGAGCACTCGGCCTTTGAAGTTCTCGGGGCGCACCAGGCGGGCCATCGCCTCGAAGTCTTCGGGGTTGCGGATGTCGGCCTTGGGGAAGTTCATGCCGCCGTTGGGCCACTCTTTGACGGCCTGGTCGGTGGCGGCCTGGTCGCTATCGGCCCAGGAGACGTGAAGTTGCAGGATTTTCGGCATCGGTCAGGGTCTTTGCCCGCGTCGCGCGCCCCCTTCTCGAAGCGGTCCAGCAGCGTCTTGATCTTGTCGTCGGCTGCGCCCACCGTAATGATGCCATCGCAAGTGCGGCCCGTTCGCTCGGCGTTCACCGGGCCTGAAGTGGCCACATAAATAGGAGGGGGAGTGGCGGGCATAGTGTAGAGCCTGGCGCTCTCAAGGTTGAAGTAGGTGCCTTTGTACTTCACCACCTTGCCCGTAAAGAGCTTGCGAATTATCTCCAACCCCTCGGCCAGCATCTCGAGGCGAGTCACAGGCTCGGGCCAGTAATTGCCGGTAACGTGCTCGTTGAGCGACTCGCCAGCCCCCAATCCCAGGTAGAAGCGGCCAGGGAACATCGCTTCGAGAGTGGCCGCAGCCTGCGCCAGCACTGCAGGGTGGTAACGAAAACCGGGCGGCGTAACGCCTGTGCCGAAAGGGAGTTTGGTCGCCATACCGAGCGCCCCCATCAGCGCCCAGGCGAACGGACTTTGCCCCTGCGACGGCACCCACGGGTGGAAGTGGTCGGACACCATGAGGGCCGTAAAGCCATGCTCCTCCGCGGCCTTCGAGTAGTCAATGAGATCGCTCGGCGCGAACTGCTCGCACATGACGGCGTAGCCTATTTTGCTCATCTTTATCTCCTCTTTCTATTCAGGGATTAGTTCTCGTATATGTCGAGGCTTCGGCCCAACTTTGCGGGGTCGACGCTCCCGTCCTGCGCAATAACCGGACTTCCCAGGCTAACAGTGCCATTGTACTCCTGTGCCTCCAATGCGGCAAAACAGATTGCGCAAATCCCCAGGACATGGTACTCATAAGTAACGCTCACAGCCACTGACCGGCCAAAGGATCACTAATGGAATTGCTCTCCGTAAATGTCGGCTTGCCTGGATATGTCACCACGCGCAAGAGGGAAGTAGAAACCGGCATCTTCAAGTACCCGGTTGAGGGGCGCGTTATGTTGCGCACTCTCAACCTTGATGGTGACGGTCAGGCCGACCTCGAAAACCACGGCGGACCGTTCCGTGCCGCTTATTGCTACACCTTCGAGAATTACGAGCACTGGCGCAATGCGCTCGACATACCTAATCTCGTCTTCGGCAATTTTGGCGAGAATTTCACAGTCACCCAGATGCCTGAGGATCAGATTTGCATCGGTGATATATTTCGCTTCGGCGACGCCGTGGTGCAGGTGACCCAGCCTCGCCCTCCCTGCTTCAAGCTTGGCATCAGGATGGGAAGGCCGTGGTTCCCCAGGCAGTTCCTCGCGAGCGGTCGCATTGGCTTCTACCTTCGCGTGCTCAAAGAGGGCACCGTTGGAGCGGGTGACCTCATCGAGCTAGTTGAACAGCACCCGGAGCGTATGTCCGTGCGCCAGGTGATAAACCTCCTCTATTTCGACCGCGATAATCGCGAAGCCTCTCTGCGTGCATCTAACCTTGAAGCGCTCACTCCACTCTGGCGCGAGCTCTTCGCGAAGCAAGCCTTCGGCGAAAGGGAATACGTTCCCAGCTAACGTCAAATGCCCTTGCAGAACAAGCCTGGCGTTGCAGTTGCGTATTCTTGGGCGGGTTACCTGAACATATCGCGTGTTGGGTCCATGATTAGCTCGCGGACGCGCCCTTCGGCGCTGTCGTAGGGGTAGCCCCGCACGATTGCCACCGGGCAGCCTTCCACCTTGCCCATCGCCAGTTCGGCGGCTGAGGCAATTTCGTCGGCCACGGCAATTACGGTGGCGCTCATCTGGTAGCCGTACGGGTCGTTCTGGCCTCTGTAATCCTTCACGGGGGCGAGGCCCGACAGCCCTATGGCGATATTGACGATGCCGTAGCGCCAGGGCCTGCCAAACGAGTCTGTGATGATAACGGGCACGTCAAGCCCCGTGGCTTTTCGGGCGGCCTCGCGGATACGGTCGGCGGAGGCGTCCGCGTCTTCAGGAAGAAGGCCGACAACATGCCCGCCGGGTACGTTGGAGCGCATCCACACCTGCGTTGGCACAAACGAAACCGTGGCGCGTCTCGCTGATCAGCACCCCTTTGTCCATCCGCACAATGCGCACGCTCTCCCTGAGCACCACTTCGATCTGGCGCGGGTCCTTATCCCATTTCTTCGCGTAGTCAATAGCGAATTGCGAAGGGGTGACTTCATCCAAATCGACCAACCGCCCCTCGGCTTTACTGACAATCTTCTGGGTAACTACCAGGATATCCCCTTGCTCGAGGTGAATGCCGCCACTTTCGCAAGCAGCCAGAATCAGACCTGGCAGATCGTCGCCAGGGTGGACTTCGGGGATGTTCGTTACGCTTATAATCTGGATGTTCATAGGTGAGAAATGAGAAATGAGAAATGAGACATATGCTTATAGCCTCTCATTTCTCATTTCTTTAGTCTCGGCAACACCTTCTCGATGAAAGTCTGGAGGCCGTCCATTCTAGGGAAATCGACGATGCGGAACTGGAAATGTTTTACGCCTAGCTTTATAAACTGCTCCAGCTCCCTTGTTACCATGTCGGGCGTGCCGGCCACCAGATGAAAGTCGCGCCTGTCAATTGAGGCCGGATCGTCCACGAATTGCATTACACCATAGTAAGTTTGCACGATTTCGCCGGGATCCCGGCCGATTTCGCGACAGTGGCCTTCGAGAACGCGCTGCTTTTGCGCGTACTCCTCAGGCGTGGAGAAGTTGAAGTTCCACCAATCGGCGTACTTAGCGACCACGCGCAGGGTCTTTTTCTCTCCGCCGCCCGCGATAAGGAGGGGGATTGGCGGGTCGGGCTGAGGCTGGCACTCGGCGTTCTCGATGCTGTAGTGCTTGCCGTGGAAGGTGGCCGGACTCTGGGTCCAAAGGGCGCGAATAATCTGCGCCGCATCTTCAAGCTGGTCGATGCGCTCGCCCGCGGACGGGTACGGATAGCCGTAGGCGCGGTATTCGTCCTCTTTCCAGCCTGCGCCTATACCCAGGATAAAGTTGCCACCCGTCATCAACTGCAGGTTGGCGGCCATCTTAGCGGTCAGCGCCGGATTGCGGTACGACTGTCCCAGCACGATGTGTCCCCACCGAAAACCCTCATGCCTCCCCGAAAGATAGGTCAGCGTGGTGACGGCTTCGAGCACAGGCTTATTATCCCATTGAAAATGGTCTTCAACCCAGATCGTGTTGAAGTGGGGTCGCAGTGCTTCAATGTAGCGCTCGTTGGCTTCCATCAAGGCGCGCCCCGATGTCGTAGGGGTCGCCATCTCAGCCTCAGACTGCCCTCGCGGCACCGGGTAAATCACCCAACCGAATGTAATGTCGTCGTTGGTCATATTCTCCTCTGGAAAGAAATGAGAAATGAGATGTGAGAAATGAGAAGTGGGCGCTTAGAAGAACTCTCATTTCTCACATCTCATTTCTCATTTCTCACGAAAACGCATACTCCATAGCGGTAGATATGCGATGAGCGTCAAGGTAATCGAGATCGTCCAGGGTGTCAATATCGAGCGAGGTGCCGGGGGAGCGATAGATTTTGATGTCAGCACCGGAGTGCATGGCCGCGATGCGATGGATATTAAAGCTGTCCGGGCCGAATGCGAAGCGAGCCATGTTGGCGGGATGGGCCAACATGGCGTTGGTGCCGCTGCCGTGTCTGTCGGGGGCCAGCACCACCGTGCCTTCCTGCCGGCCCATCTCTACGATGCGGGATATGTCGCTGGGTGAAAGTAACGGCAAGTCAGCAAAGAGCACAATGAGCGCCTGAGCACCTCGCCGCATAGCCCACTCGCGGCCCTGTTCAAGCGAGTTGTTCAGCCCTTCGCGCTCCTGGACGATAGGCGTGACCAATGAAGGCAAGCGTAACTCGTCAGGTTGCGGGCTGATCACGGCAATAGCGTCTATATCGCGCGATGAAAGCAAGGCGTCGAGGACGTGCGAGAGCGTATCAAGGACCAACATTGCCCGCTCTTCAGGCGAGAGAATATTAGCGAGCCTGGTCTTTGCCTGGCTCAAACTCTTCACTGGGACTACCGCTACCGTTTTCAATACCCTGTCCCCCTCAATTCTCTGGCAGAGGGTGCCCCCTATGCGAGACCGGCACAGAAGCGTAGAGCCGTCTCGGCCAGGGTGCGGCGATCCGCGTCGCTCTTCATTACAGTATCCGATATTTCAACAGCAATTCCCAAGTCGCGGATGCGCGCGGCATATCCTACGTCAATATTATCTATAATAATGCCGTCAATTATCCCTTTGTATATAGAGGCAACGCCGTAAGGCGACACCTCATAACCCAATGACCCGAGCATATCGGCCGCCGGCCCTTTTAACGCAGCCCCGCCCACGATAGGGCTAACCGCCACTTTTGGAGCCCTCGATGCTTTCAGCGCATCCAGCATACCGGGCACAGCCAGGATCGGCCCGATACTTACGATCGGGTTTGAGGGACAAAAGATGATAGCAGGCGCAGCTTGCAGCGCCTGCTCGACCTCCCGGGTAAGGCAAGCTTCCTCTATGCCCCGAAAGACCACGCCCTCGACGGCATCGGAGTGCCTGCGGCGCACGAAGTAATCCTGGAAGTCGAGGTCGCCCGCCGCAGTCTTCACCAGCGATTCCACAATCCCATCGCACATGGGCAGGACGCGGCTCTTCACGCCCAGCGAGGAAGCAAGGTCAGCTGTGGCATCGGTCAGGGTACGCCCCTCTGCAAGCATCTGTGTGCGGAGAATATGCGTCACCATATCCATGTCACCCAGCCGGAACCAGGCATCGCGGCCATAGCGAGCCAACATCTCCAGGCCTTGCCAGCTATCCCCTGCCAGCCCCCAGCCATTTACCGGGTCTGCAAGACCTGCGAGCGTGTAGATGACCGTGTCGAGGTCAGGCGAGATATGCAATCCCCAGAGGCGAAAGTCATCGCCCGTATTGACGATGACAGATAGAGCGCCCTCAGGCAACGCCATTTGAAGTCCATGAGCCAGCTTGGCTCCGCCTACGCCACCGGCCAGGGCGATCGCGGAACGATTGCTATAATCCTTCGCCACCGACTTCCTCTATGCTCATATAGATGGTCACGCGCCGGTGTTTGCTATAGGTTTCTCGCGACTGGCGCTCAGCCTCTTCCTGGCCGTCGTAGCGTGCCGCCAGGGCTTTGATGTCCGCCTGTGACCGCGCCGGGTCGTAGTCCATCTCGACGTGCCCTTTTATGAAGATATACCTGTATCCGTCCAATACACAAAGGGAGATACGTGGGTCGCGCTTCAAATTCCTCTCCTTGACACGCCCCACACGCGTATTCATCATGATGCGGTCGCCCTGCAACTCGTACCATACCGCTGTCTGCTGGGGCGTGCCATCTTCGTTAATCAGTCGCCATCGCGGCGAACCTGCGCTCATCGAGGAACTTGCGAACGCTGTCTGTCAGCTCGGTCAACTTTCTCTCCTGTTTCTAGCGCGTAGTGCGGAATGCGGATTGCGGATTACCAAGTGCATAAACCCAAAATCTTGGCGACCTTGGCGGAACTTGGCGTCTTGGCGGTCAAGGTAATCCGCATTCCGCATTCCGCATTCCGCATTCCGCACTACCGCCCCGCCACCTTGATCTTCTGCACTTCGGGGACGATTTTGTCTTGGAAGATGTCGAAGGCATCCGGGTCGCTTACGTTCCTCAGGCTGACAATGCCCTGGTCGAAGCCGAGATCGGCTAAATGGCCGAACTGGTCCAGCACCTGCTGTACGGACATGCTGCCCTCAGCGCCCTCCTGTGAAAGGAAGACATGGTCGAGGCTGGTCTTCTCGATCTCCCCGTAGGGCCTGTTTTCTCGCTCGCAGTGCTCGCGCAATACATTGAGCTTATGGCGCAAAACGTCCTCTCCCATACGAGCAAAGAGGTTGCAGCCGTCAGCATACTTGGCCACAAAGCGGAGTGTTTTCTGCTCTCCCGTGCCGCCTATCAGAATTGGCGGGTGGGGCTTCGTTATCGCCTGTGGCGAGTTGAGGGTACGCTCGAGCTGGTAATACTTGCCGTTATAGGGTGCCTCCTCGCCCGACCACATCTGATGGGCTATCTGCAGCGTCTCCTCAAGCCTCTCAAAGCGCTCCTTCAGAGGCGGGAAAGGGACGCCAAGGCCCAGGTGCTCCTGCTCGTTCCAGGCAGCCCCGATACCGAGGTAAGCGCGCCCGCCCGACAGCACGTCCAGCGTTGTGACCGTCTTGACCAGGATGCCGGGATGGCGGTATGTAACGCCGGTCACCATAGTGCCGAGCTTGATTCTAGAGGTCTGGCCGGCTACGAACGAAAGCGCGGAGTAGCCCTCAAGCATCGGCTCTTCCGGTGCGCCCACGCCCCGTATCTGGAAAAAGTGATCCATTACCCAAAAGCTATCGAACCCGGCTTCCTCTGCACGGTGACCAATAGCGCCTAACGTAGGTCCGATTGGTCTGTCTGCGGGCCACGTGAAACTGGGAACCTGTAATCCGATTTTCATATTTCATGTCTCCTTATTTGCTCGGGTGAATCTCCCCACACGGCTCATGTGAATGTGGAATGTGCCATGTGGATGCGGTATATTGACCGACCGGAACATTCCACATTCCGCATTAAAGATGTGGCGAGTGCTGAAGATTGAAGATCTCTTTCGTTTGTATGTTTTGGGGATTTAGAATTGAGCATCAAATGTGCTCCGGAAGTGCGGGAGGTTTTGGAGGTACAAAACTAAGCCCGGCAGGCCAGTATATCATAAAATCTTTTATTCTTGCAGCGCGCTTATCCTACAAGGTATAATTTCGCTACAGGCCAACGCCCTTATGGCCCACCTTGTTCGACACTCCGAGCACCCTTCCCTTTCCTCGACCTCCGATTGGAACTCTCATGGACGTATCCTTTCTCCGCTATGTGCTGATTATTTTCTTCTCTTTCCCTTTTCTGCTCGGAACGCTGCCTGCCGGCTGGGGCCAGGGAATCGTTTCTCCGGCAAATAGCGCATCGACAGGCACTCAGCCGGCAGAGCCAGCGGCACAAGGATCCCTCGACCAGATCACCACAGGCGCAACACGCCCCTATCATGTGGCAATACAATCGGGCCACTACAAGGAAAACGAGTTGCCCGCTGACCTTGCGCGCCTGGCGGGCAATTCGGGCACCTCGGGCGGTGGACGCACAGAGGTAGATCTCAACTTCGATGTGTCCAACCGCATTGCGAAGCTGCTGCGCAGTCAGGGCATATTGGTGGACGTGCTGCCCGCCACAGTGCCCACAGGCTACACTGCCGACGCTTTCGTGGCTATCCACGCCGACGGCAACGCTTCGTCCGCTCCACGTGGATTCAAGATCAGCACCCGATGGAGCAGCCTGGTGGCAACGCAAGACGTGAAGCTAGTTGAGACCCTCACGGACGTTTACGGCGCAGCTACGGGACTTCCTCAAGATGACGCGGTAACTCGCAACATGCGCGGCTATTACGCCTATTCGTCCAGACGTGCCGACTACCGCACTTCCGGCTACACACCTGCCGCCATTGTGGAGATGGGTTACATGACCAATAGCGCCGATCGCGCGGTCCTGTTCAACCAGACAGACACTGTCGCTGCGGGCATCGCAAACGGCATCATCACTTATCTGAAAGCCAGCTATGGCTCACCCGCCACCGGTAGAGCGTACGGCTATGGCTATGGGCTGGTGGACAGAGATGTCAACCCGCTGGCAACGCCCCTACCTGCTCCCAGGCCGGGCTCCGCATACCTCAACCCCAACCCCACACCCGACCCGAGGCCTGTAACCGGCAACTGGCAGATCGTGCTGATGAGTATGGGCAATACAATCAATGTATACTCAGGGCCGGGCGGCCAGGGGCCAATCGTTGCCAGATTGCCCAGGGACCAGGTTCTCCATTCCACCCTTCGTCAAAGCGACTACTATCAGATAACCCTGCCGGACGGAAGCCAGGGCTGGGTGAGCAGGGGCTCGGTGGTTGTGGAGACGGGGGGCTAGGGGTCGGTGGACGACCGACGAAGGACGACCGGACGACTGGTCACTGGTCACTGGTCACTGGTCACTGGTCACTGGTCACTAGCCCCCCGTCTTCCGTTTCGCATTCTCCTGCACAAGTGCCGGCTCGGTACGCCGCCAGGCCGCGCCGGCAGCTTGCACCGACAGGGGCGAGGTGGGCATAGGGGCATAGCGTGCCTCGATATACGCGCCGGTGATATCGTTCAGGTCGGAACGTAGGTCGGGCAGAGCGGTGGAGAGAAATCGCAGGTATTCAATAGGTGTCTGGTAGGAGGCACGCGGATAACCTGCCGAGGCAGCCAGCTTGAGCAGGCGAGCGTAAATCTGGCGGACAGATAGGGTGCCGGCGAACTCAGGGTGGCCCTGCAAAGCGACAAGATCGTCCTCCTCCACCGTTGCCAGAGGCGGAACAGGCTTGCGAAAACGCGCCAGCAGCCTCAGGAGCCAGGCGCGAAGCTGCGCCAACAAAAGCCGCCACGAGCCGAATGTCACGCGCTCCTCGTCTTCCAACTGGGCCCTGTTGGCCCCGGTGCGTCGCAGCCATTGGGCCATGAAATAGGCAACAGCCGCCACCACCAGCAGAGCAGCGAGGGTCATGAAAGCAGTTTGCAACTCAGCCGGTATCTGGAACGAGCCGGCGGCTACGTGGATATTTGGCAGTTGGCCCAAGGGGTTCGGCGCATTGGCGGGAGTGGGCGTGGGCGTCGGTAGAGGGCTTGACCCGATCGGGCTCAGCTGAATATTAAATAGAGTAAAGGGCAAGAGAAGCAGATAGAAGAAGCCATATAAAACTAAAGCGATCGCTGTTAGTAGAGTAATTACGCCCTCTTGAAGCGTTGCCAGTACGTCCTTGCCGCCAAACCCCTGGCCGAGCGACCCCAGCAGGAGGATGCCCGCCACGCTACCAACCGCTAGCCAGCCCCACGACTTCATGCCAACATTTCCTGTCTCCAGGCGCACGGCCTCGCGATTACCAAGCGCCAGCCCACCCAGCCCGAAGACAAAGAACCAGAGGCCAACGCCCCCAAGCTCCGACCAGAGCTGGTTGATCTGCCTGTTCGCCAGTACCGTCGACAGTAGCGCTGCTACCGACATCGCGACCAGCCCCAGCCGGAAGGTGGCGTAAATATCGTCATAGGTGACGCGCTCGGTGGCACGATATCCCCCCACCATCCAGAGGGCGAGTGCGATAAATCCCGTGAAGAACTGCACAAACGCCCAGATAATAGAGAAAGTAGCAGGGTCGTAGGGGGTGAGCGAGAATGCAAGCGCAGCCGACAGCGCCAATCCCACGCCTGCCATCAGCGAGCGTATGAGGCCTATCGGAAGCGCCGTGCGGTCAAGCAAGTAGGTCATCAGTGCCCAACCGCCCAGCTCGAGAGCAGCGAGTATGAAGACCGGAGGCACCGGAAAATCGGCCACGCCGGACAGGACGACCTGGCTGAAGAGCCAGGCCACTGAAAATATCCAGCACGCGTCCATGCCCGCAAAGCAAACCGGAAGGAGGACGGATTGCGAATTGCGAATTGCGGATTGCGGTTTGTTCCTTAGCAGGTTCATGTCATTATATCCTTAGCCACCTTACGCAGACCGGTGGACAAGCGGTGCCAGTTTGAAGGCGGCGAACCCACTGTGGACTGTCATTCTGAACGCAGTGAAAAATCTAAAATGCCGGCATGAGTACCATATCAAGATTTTAAATTCTTCACTGCGTTCAGAATGACAACGAGTCGATTGTCTCGGTCTGGCCGACAGCATCTACCAGATAATATGTTATACCCTGGGCGCGGAGGGCATCTGGGGACTTGCGTCTGGCCCAGGTTGCGGCGCGCTCGGAGCCCGACGCCTCCACCAGCGTCACCGGGTGTCCTGCGCGGCGCAGCTCAAGCAGAATGTCGAGCAATTCTCCGGTGACCACACCTGTCACAACCACAATGGTCGCGCCCCTGGGCAGGAAGTAGCGCTGGGCGCGAATAAGCTCTTCCACCGGCAGGCCCGACCAGCCTTTGATGCGCGCCAGGTGTTCCAGGATTTGCGTGAGCTGGCCTGGATGGCGGCTGGGAGCCAGCTTCACCTGCCGGTCCAACTCCACCGCGAAAGCATTGACCTGCAAGCCCACCATATAGCCTGTTTCGAGAGCATAGTTGGCTATGGAAGCCGCCACCGTTATAGTCAATTCGAGCGTGGGCGGGTCGATGCCCTCCCATATGCGTGCATAGGTATCCTGGTTGCAGAAGATGAAAAGCTGAGGCGTGGCAGCAGGCTCGAACAGCTTCGTTTGGGGTATACCGCGGCGCGCGGTGGCTTTCCAATGTATATGGCGCGGGTTATCGCCGAACGTATACTCGCGCACACTCCGCAAGCGTAGCGGGTCGGTGGCGAGCGGCTGGGTAGATTTACTATCTCCGAAAGGCTGCCGCGCCGGGATGCCAAGCCGCTCTACAGGCACGAAGCGCGGGTAGACCAGCAGCGTCGCGGGCGTCTGCACGATAGCCGTGCGGCGAAAGAGGCCGAAGATGTCTCCTGAGCGGACCTCAATAGGGCCGAACTCGTGCTCGCCACGAGCCTTGCACTGGATGATATAGTGCCGGTTCAGCCGCTCGTACCAGCCGAGGGAAAGAGAAGTGCTGAACTCCATCACGCGTGCCTTCGACGACAGAGTGGCTGAATGGGAAATGAGTTGCAGCGAGCCTGGATATTGGTCAGTTACCGCGATCCAGGGCACAGGCAGCGGCTTGTTATTGACGAACACCTGGTCCATGCTCACGTCTTCGCCCCAGAAGGCACGTGTCTGTGAAAAGGTGCGCTCGACACGGAGGCTGCGTAAGCACCAGTGCGCCCACGCCCACGCCACGAGCAATGCCACCCCCAGCACAAGTCCCAGCCCGAATAGCGGCTTACTGTTGAACGCCGCCCCCGCCACCAGCATAGCAGCCGCGCCCCCTACCCATGCCCGCGACACCTGGCTGACCATCAGCATTTCGGTGCCGGCGGGGGTCTGGTCCTCTTCGACAACCTCCTTATTTGAAGGTGCGATTGCTGTGCTGTATCTGTTCACAACCGGCTTCCAATCTCGATACCACGTTTCGGCGCTTTTGGCTACTCGGCCCCGGAGGGGCCTCGTATATCGCCGAGCATTTCGAGCGCCTGCTCCTGGACCAGCGGATGGGCAATGGATTCTGCTACGTTCCTCGCGGCTGCCATATCTCCTGATGCCGCCATATCCCTGGCAAAGCTGCGTAACACCTTTGAGGAATCCATGCTGTGCTGGGTGTTAGAACTTGCCTCGCCCGACCGAGCAACCTTGATGGCTTCCGCCTTGAGAGCACCGGCATGTTCGAGGTCGCCCGCCTTTGAGAACAACTTCGAGAGGTCATAGAGAGCTGCGGCCCTGTCGGGGGCTATATCAGGCTCAAGGGCGCCGGGGAGCTGGACCTCCAGGGGAACCTTGTTCGCATCCTCTAACACAGCCAACGCGGCCGGTAAATCGCCTCCGGTCGCCTGGTATTTGGCGACCGAACGGAGGGCGTCGGCTTTGTAGTAGGAATCGGCCATGAAGCGTGCTATTGAAGTTGCCGAATCTACCGCGCCCGCGCCGATCATGTTCTTGACGAGATCGTTGAGCATCCATTCTCTGTAGTCGACATCAACGATAGATTCCGCCACTATACGAGCCTGGGACAGCTTCCCGGCCAGCAGGAGGTCGGTCATGGTGTCCATTTGGGATTTATCGGAGGGATCGCTTTGCATATAATCACCGCTTTCTATGGCGAAGTCTCTACGGGCACCGGCACACTCGACAGTATCTCGCCCAGGATTGCGCTGTTGTCGCGCCCACGCAAGCGCGTGCGCGTGCTCAGCATGAGACGATGCGCCAGCGTGGGCGGGGTCATTGCTTTCACGTCGTCAGGTAAAACATAGCCGCGCCCGCGTGCTGCCGCGAGCGCCTGCGAAGTCCGGTAAAGGGCCAGCGTGGCGCGAGGCGATGCTCCAAGCTCGATACTGTCGTGCAGGCGAGTAGCCCGCACAAGAGCCAGTATATACCCCTCGACCACCGGACTGACGTGTACTCGTCTCACCAGGCGCTGGCCCGCCACTATCTCATCGGGCGAAGTCACAGACTGGAGGTCAGCAAGAGGGCTTGACTCCTTGAAGCGGCGCATAATAGCTCGCTCGTCCTCTTCCGATGGATAGCCGATTGCCAGCTTGATGAGAAAGCGGTCCAGTTGGGCTTCGGGCAGAGGAAATGTGCCTTCCAGCTCGACCGGGTTCTGGGTAGCAAGCACCATGAAAGGGCGAGGCAGCGGTACCGTATCCATATCGATGGTCACCTGCCGCTCCTCCATCGCTTCGAGGAGGGCCGACTGCGTGCGCGGGCCCGAGCGGTTGATCTCGTCGGCGAGCACAACCTGGCTGAAGATGGGGCCGCGCCTTGTCTCGAACTCAGCCGTGCGCTGGTTGTAGATCGAGGTGCCGGTTATGTCGGAGGGTAGAAGATCGGGCGTGAACTGTATCCTTTGGAAGCCGCAGCCAAGCGAGCGAGCAAGTGCCTTCGCCAGCGTGGTCTTGCCTATGCCCGGCACATCCTCGATCAATATGTGGCCCTCGCACAGCATCGCCACCAGCATAAGCTCGATCTCGTCTTGCTTGCCCACAATCACACGGGAAACATTGGCCTGCAATCTGCGAGCAAGGTTGTAAACAGCAGTCATCCCTTGAGCAGACTGGACCGATTGACCATCCTGGACCTGCGAAGCCGGCTGGGAGGTCTGGCCCGGCGGGACGGGCTGCAAGGGTGACGATGGCTGCGCCGGCTGGCTAGGCATGCCAGGGTTCATAAAGTGCTCCTGTGCTCACTGTACCACGGATTGGATACAATTATTGTACCCCTATAATACATGATGCCGGGTCCGAGAGTTCTGAGTTCTGAGTTTGTGGACCTCACGGTAACTCAGAACTCAGAACTCTGTTTCTTCCAGCGCGTTCTGTATCCAATTGATGGAAACTATGCTGGAGCCGCGCATCGCGACTGCCAGGAGGTCAATGCGCCATGCAGTGGTCTCAGGGTCGAGGTCGTGAGCGGCCATATAGGCATAAGCGGCTGAGGTCATGCTGGAGGCTTTACGACGCGAGATCGACTGTTCCGCCATGCCGCGCTCTCCATGCCGCGTCCGCACTTCAGCAAACACGAGAGTGCCGGCATCAGGCTTTCCAATGCCCCCTACATATCGCAATTATGTCAACTTCGCCGGGATTGGCCCGCCAATTACGGGCTACAATGGAGCAACCATGCCCGGCCAGGTAACCCGCGACCGCATCCTCGCCTGTCTGCCCTGTGGCTGACCTGTCAGTTGGCAAGTCACAAGCCTCTGGTGACGAAGGACACACGGCGACGAAGGACGAAGGACGAAGGACGGAAGAAGTAAGAGAAATCGTTAATCATCACTCAGAGCCCGCGAGTCCAGCTTCATCGTCGGCCATTCCTTCGTCTTTCGTCCTTCGTCTTTCGTCCTCCTCCATCAGCCCTCCGTCCACCAAACCGAGTGCGGCCTTTATTGGTGCGAACGATTTGCGATGGATAGGAGTAACCCCCTCGCGCAGGATGGCTTCGGCATGAAGGGCCGTACCATAGCCCTTGTGCCTGGCGAAGTTGTAACCGGGATACTCTTCGTCAAGGCTGCGCATGATGCGGTCTCGTGTCACCTTGGCGACCACGGAGGCGGCGGCGATTGACATGCAGATAGCGTCGCCCTTGATAATGGGGCGCTGCTGAATCGGGCATCAATGGGAGGCGAAAGGCGTCTATAATCAGGTAATCGGGCCGCAGAGCCAGGTCGCGAATCGCTCGGGCCATCGCAAGGCGGTTGGAAGGGCCGATACCGATAACGTCTATAAGGGCGGGCGAAACAATGCCCACACCCACGGCAAGTGCGCTCGACTTTATAGCATCCAGTAAATGCTCGCGCACATTCTCGGTGAGCATTTTGCTGTCACGCAATGCCGCCAGCTCGGCGGATAGGTCTGCTGCGCTTGAGGCGATTCCAAGCTCGTGAGGATTGGGGAAAATGACCGCGCCCGCGACCAGCGGCCCGGCCCACGCTCCTCGCCCGGCTTCGTCAACACCCGCTACCAGCATGTGCCCACCGAAGCAGAGCTGTAATTCGTTCTGCCAGTGCGGCACTACCCGACGTCCCACTGCTACTGCCATGGGACTATTTTAGCACAACGAAGTTGTCAGTTGTCAGTTGTCAGTTACGACGACGAACGAAAGCATGGTCTACTGACAACGACAACTGACAACTACGTCTCACACTTCTTCGCCTTCGCCGGTATCTTCAACGCTCTCGTCAGGTTCTTCGGGGGCCGCTTCGAGAACGGGAGCGGGGGCTGCTGAGGCTGCAGCTCCCCTGACATTCATGATCGGACGGTACCGGCGCTCTTTGATGCGAGCAGCCTTGCCTGTAAGGCCTCTGAGGTAGTAAAGCTGCGCACGGCGCACGACGCCTCGGCGCACCACTTCGATCTTATCTATGCGAGGTGAGTTGAGCAGGAACGTTCGCTCGACGCCGATGCCGTGAGAGGCTATACGGCGAACGGTGAAGTTGGCGTTGATCCCACCTCCACGGCGGCGCATCACTACACCTTCAAACACCTGGATACGCTCGCGGTTTCCTTCGACTACTCTTACGCTTACACGCACGCTATCACCGACCTTGAAGTCGGGCACGGACGCCTTCAGCATTGTAGACGTGACCGCCATTATCGCCTGGGTGGGTTTCATCTGTCCATGTCTCCTACGTTTATATGCGCTCGATTTTAGGCACGAACACAATTATAACATAAGGTATGGCGGGATGCAATGCGCGCGAGATTAGGGAGTGGCGAAAATGACAGTCAAGCAATAAAATAGAAGAATGGAAGAACAAGAACGGCCCAAATGCCCCTACTGCGGGCAGACCCGCTCGGTGGTCAAAGCAGGACTGAACAACAAAGGCGGCAACAAGCGGCTGCGGTGTCAGAAGTGTCAGCGCTACTTCACCCAAGAGCATTGGCCCTTGGGCCACGACATAGCTCTTAGAGAGCAAGCCCTCAAACTCTACCTGGAAGGGATGAGCCTGAGAGGGATAGGCCGCGTGCTCGGTGTACATCATCAGAGCGTAGCCAACTGGATAAAGAGAGCCTCTGAAGCACTTCCTGAGCAGGTAACTGATAACACTCCTACTCAGGTGGTAGAGATAGATGAGTTGTTTACATATGTAGGCAAAAAAAGAAGCGCGTCTATGTAGTAGCAGCCATAGCTCGTGAGACAGGGTTGGTGGTAGGTGGTGGTAGGCATGAAGGTGCTGGAGGAGCTAGAGTGGGAACAGATGCAAGAGGTGGTGGACGAATTGCCTAAAGCAGAGAGCTACTGCTCTGATCGCTCACCAATCTACCCTGACTTGCACTGGCCACAAGGCAGCGCGCATATCATCTCCCACGCCAAGGAAGAGACCCACACGATAGAGAGCTTGAATGCCAACCTACGCCACTACCTCAAGAGGCTGGCCCGCCGCACCCGATGCTTCTCCAAATGCTTCAAGGCACTGGCTCGAAGCGTGAGGCTGTTCGCCTGGTATTACAACCGCCGGCAGCGAGTGATCCTGGCTAACAATCTGTCTCGCTACAAGAGGGCTTGCCTCTCGCTGTACTTTTAGACACTCCCCGAGGTTGTTCGAGCTCAGTGCCTACGCAGGTACCAGATGCCCTGACCGTTTGCAAACATTTGTTAACACTTCGCTAAATAATTCCCCGCTTGCATTAAACCTTTCTTAACTATATACTCGTATACTGCTCGTCGGGGTAATTTGGAAGGCCGGATGATCCTCGGTGAGCAAGGTGGTCGCCGGTCCACTACTCGATTCTGCCTCACCACCGTCACACTTCCGTCCCTTGGAATGTCCTTTTCATAGGCGGAAGGCTTGCTGCCGCATCGCGGCTCATTTCCACTCAATTCAGGAGGAGGGTCTCATGTCACGAAAGGTATTTTTCCGTGTGCTGTCAGTTGTATCCGCGCTGATGTTCCTTGTAGTCGGCAGTGTGCCCAGAACGGGTGCTGCGCAGGCAACAGGATCGCTTAATCAAATCAATCACATCATCGTGATCTATCAAGAAAACCGCTCGTTCAATTCGATCTATGGGAATTTCCCAGGCGCAAACGGCCTGGCAAACGCGGGAGCTGCTGTGAACCAGGTCGACAAAAACGGCCAGCCCTACGCTACTCTGCCGCAGCCACTCAACAGCAACCTCAAGCCCCCCGGACCCGACACGCGCATCCCCGCCAATCTGCCTGTGGGGCCTTTCGATTTGAGCCAGTATATAGCCCCAACTGACAAAACCGGCGATATGGTGCACCGCTATTATCAGGAGCAATACCAGATCGACGGCGGAAAGATGGACAAGTACGTCGCCTGGACCGACTCGCAGGGCCTCGTAATGGGGCACTACGACGCCACAAATATGCCTGAGGGGCAGTTGGCGCAGCAGTACACTATGGACGACGACTTCTTCCACGCTGCCTTCGGCGGCTCCTTCCTGAACCACTTCTGGCTGATGTGCGCGTGCAGTCCCACATGGCCCAACGCGCCGGCCTCCAAAGTCGCCCAAGCTTGACGCCAACGGCATGATGGTCAAGGACGGCGCCGTTACACCCGATGGCTACGCCGTCAACACTTCCTTCACTGTCAATACTCCCCACCCGGCCAACATCACCGACACCACCCAGCTGGTGCCTGAGCAGACCCAGCCCACCATCGGCGACCGTCTCAACGACAAAAACATATCCTGGGCCTGGTATTCGGGCGGCTGGAATAACGCCGTCGCCGGTAAGCCCGATCCTCTCTTCCAGTTCCACCACCAGCCGTTCGCCTTCTTTGCCAACTACGCTGACAACACTCCCGGCCGTGCTGCGCACTTGAAAGACGAGACCGACTTCATGTCAGCCTTGCAGACAAACAGCCTGCCGGCCGTATCCTTCATCAAGCCGATCGGCGATAACAACGAGCACCCCGGCTACGCCAGCCTGGCCCAGGGCCAGCAGCATGTGGCCGACCTGGTGAACGCTGTGAAGAACAGCCCCTACTGGGCCGACAGCGCTATCATCGTCACCTACGATGAGAACGGCGGAGCATGGGATCACGTGGCCCCGCCCGTGGTCGACAAGTGGGGGCCCGGCACCCGTGTGCCTACTATCGTGATCTCGCCCTTCGCCAAGAAAGGCTTCGTGGACCACACCCAGTACGATACTACCTCCATCCTCAAGACGATCGAGATGCGCTGGGACCTGCCTGCTCTCGGCACGCGCGATGCCGGTGCGAACCCTCTGACCAACTCGTTCGATTTCACCACGCAGAGCACAACTCCTGGTATGCCCACAACCGGCCAGTCGATGGATCTCTGGTCCCTCGTCGCGATCGGCGCAGGCCTTCTGCTGCTTGGTCTGACTTTCCTCTCCCGCTATCGCACTTCATCGCGCTCCCGCTAGAGCGCTTTCACGACACTCACAAAAAGAGCAATCGTGCTGCTTCGGGCAGCACGATTGCTCTTTTTGTGTACGCCGAATTTGGGCCGGTTCCTGAAACCGGAAAAGGGTCGCGACCGCTACATTAACGGTCACAACCCTCATCCGGGCTTCGGGATTATCGTATGAAAGGCTATCTATAATGCGGACATCAGGACAGCCTGAAGCATACTCTAAACCACCGGTGTTAACGGCCTCTTAACGTTATGTTAAGAACCTTAGCTTATTTCCCATTCAATGAGGTGCACACTTACTTACTCTAGTACGATTTCGCGGCGTGTGGAGAGCCATAGCACGAGGGCAAGGCAGGTGGAAGTGTAGGCAGCAAGAATTACCACGGAGACGAAAGAAAGGGCATCGATAGGTGTGTCAGTAGCGAAGCGAAGTGCACCGGCTATTGGAGCGAGCAAGGGAGGTATCTTCTCCACAAAGCCCTGTAAGAAGGGCACCGGAAAGTTGCGCGGATCGAACGACATAACCAGGATAGCGATTATCGCCAGCGCCAGGAAACGTACCCAGAAAGGCGCGACGAAAGCCACAAGCAGAGACATCAAGCTAACGGCGAAAGCGATACCCACCACCATGGGGATGCTCGCGCTCAAATAGGCAGAGAAGCCCAACCAGTCGGGGGCAGGCGTCTGGAAGGGCGGCCCATAACGCAGGAAGGCCAGGGCGGTCAATACAAGGTAGGTCAGGGCGCTCACCAGCCAGGCCGCGCAGATGCTGGCAACAATATAAGCTGTGCGTGTGACGGGGCGAGCCAATATCGGGTAAGTTTGAGGACCGTTGGCCCGCGAGAAGATAGCCATTGTATTCAGTGCTGATATAGCCAGCATAAACAGATAGATAAGGCTGAAAAACTGTGCGCGGGTGGGATTAGCCTCAGGCCAGAAGAACTGCAAGAAAATGATAGCCAGAACGTTGAACACCGCCCAAGGGCTGCGGAAGAAATCTCGGATCACGAACCCAAGCAGCGTCCCAAAGAGCGAAAAAGGCCGGAGCCAGCCGGGAACGAGCCTAATTGTGGACCGTTCAATTGCGGATTGCGGATTGCGGATTGCGGATTGTCCCGAATTATTATTCATCTGGCCTCGCATTCATATCTCATTTCTCATTTCTCAATTTGCATCATTCCGCATTGCATTCCGCATTCCGCACTATCACGCTTCCTCTCTGCGAAGGGCGCGGCCCTCGATCGGCTGGTTACCGTTGAGTGACGGGGATGGCTCGCCTGCAGGCAGGTGGCTAACTTCGGAGGCGTGCAGGGGCCTCGTGTTGTGCCCGCCCAGGCTCTGCGTGAGGCCGGATAGCCTGCCCGTATTCGCCGCGCCGGGAGCCGAGCCGAGTTGCGCTGTTGAGTTGGACAATGGGCCCGTGGAAGTGCCTTGCATATCTTGAATATCTTGAGGTCGGGGCGGGGCGCTCCGTGCGTAGATACTCTCCAGGTCCTTCCGTTCCACGTATACCGATATAACGTCCCAGCCGCTATCCATCAGAGCCCTAAGGGCCGACGCTTTGATGCCTGCGGCGTTTACGATGCGCGGGCCGGTGGGCAGGCTCACGATGAGAGGGGCTGTGCCGTTTCCACCGCCGGTGAGGGTCACGAATGGGTGCAGGTTGCGCAGGTAAGCCGCCAACCGCGGGAAAGCTTCGTTAGCCTCGTCGCGAGGCGCGCCCACTATGATAACGCGCGGGTTGTTCTCCACGGAAGTCTGGGCCATCAAGTGGCCTCCGCGCAAAATACCCACGGAGGTGGCCGTGCGCTCAATCTCGGTAATTCGGTGAGAAAAGATCAGCACCGTCGTGCCTCGACGCTTGAAGTCGAGTATAATATCACGAACAGCGAGCTGAGCACCACGGCTGAGGTGCTCGGAAGGCTCATCCAGCAACAGCAAGCCGTGACCATCACCCGCCAGGCTGACCATCGCAACGGCTAAGGCTAATCGCTGCACAGTCTCACGCTCGTAATATCTTATCCGCTGCTTTGCTGCGGGCCCAAGCCCTGTGACCTCTATTGCGCGATCCACAACTTTGCGCGCTCCTGAGCGGGTCAGCCCGGACAGCCGCGCCTGAAAGAACAGATAATCGCGTCCTGTAAAGTTAGAATGGTAATGTGGGCGCTCAGGCATATAGCCTATACGCGACTTCACCGCCTGAAGGTCGGTCGTGCCGAAGAGGGAGAGGCTCCCCTCCTCGGGCTGCAAGAAGCCCAGCAGCAGTCTGACCAGGGTCGTTTTCCCGGAGCCTGTTGGGCCGAGCAAACCGAACACTTCGCCGGGCTGGATTGTAATGGAAACGTTACGCAATGCGTATATATCATTGAAGCGCTTTGTAATGCCTTGTAATACGACTGCGTCTGCCTCGCCTCCCGGCTCCGCTACCTGCATAGCCTGCCTGGCATGGTTAGGCCGCCCACAGCCTCACCTTCATGTGTATTAGGATTAGCGTCCGTTAACATGGGAATATTATATCAGAAGACCGGTTGTCAGTTGTCAGTTGTCAGTTGTCAGTAGACGGTTGGGTTAGGGGCTGGGGGCTAATAAGTTGTAAGCGGCCAGGGGTCGTCCGTCTACTGACAACTGACAACTGACAACTATACGTCCCCATAGCCCGAAAGTATCATGGCATAAAACTTGCTTTCTTGGTATCATTGAAAGGCGAGAGTGGAAAAAGGTATATTCACCCACTAACTTTACCTATATCCGAATTTGGTGGAAAAAGTGGGGCGGCACCTTGAAACCGCCGTACTGCTCTGCGCGTTGAAGATATTAGAACGCCTTACTATAAGGCGGGAATTTCGTTTGTAACGAGGAATATTAATAATGTCAGTTAAGCCTGATGCATTGCTCGAAGCATTATTCAAGCATTTTGGATACGAAGAATTCAGGCCAGGCCAGCGCGAAGTCCTTGAGTGTTTACTCCAAGGGCAGGATGTGCTGGCGGTCTTCCCGACGGGCGCGGGTAAATCGCTCACATACCAGCTTGCCGCGCTTATGCTGCCCGGCACAGCAATTATCGTTTCTCCATTGATCGCCCTCATGCGCGACCAGGTGGTGGACCTGCGCAGCCGCAGCATCAAAGGCGTCGCGGCTATCAACTCGACCCTCACCGAGCAAGAGGTGAGCGATCATCTCGATGATCTCACCGAAGGCACAGACAAGCTGATGTACGTCACGCCCGAGCGCTGCTCGGACCCCGATTTCCTCGAGCATCTCAAGGAAACTAACGTCTGTCTCTTTGTGGTAGATGAGGCACACTGCATATCCGAGTGGGGCTACGACTTCCGCCCGGCCTACCTGATGCTCGATAAAGCAATCAGGGCCGCCAAGAGGCCCCCTGTGTTAGCCCTCACAGCAACAGCCACTCCCCAGGTACGCGCTGACATACAGTCCAACCTTGGCCTGATAGACCCACGCGTCATCATCCACGGCTTCGATAGAAGCAATCTCTATTTCAATGTGCTATCCGCATCTACAGATCGCGAGAAGGACTGGCAACTGCTCAGGCTCTTCGGCAAAGCTCCGTCCGGCAGGGCCGACGGCGCGGGCGGCGGCTACATGAATTCGAGCTCGGTGCATCGCGAGCTGCCTGCAAACTCCGGCCAGGAGCACGCCCGCAGAGTGGAATTCCTCGAACGTACTTTAGAGGGTTCGGGTCTTGTCTACGTGGCTACCACTTCGGAAGCCAGGCGCGTCTCGGAGCTGTTGAACGAAACGGGTATTACAGCCGCCTATTATCACGGCCAGATGCGCAAGAGCGATCGCGACCGCGTACAGCAGGACTGGATGGACGAAAAAACGCCTGTAGTCGTGGCAACAACTGCCTTCGGCATGGGCATAAATAAACCGAACCTTCGCTATGTGGTCCACTACGACCTACCCGCCTCCCTGGAAGCCTATTACCAGGAGGCCGGCCGCGCGGGCCGCGACGGCTTACCCGCCAGGGCTGTATTGATCTATGACCCTCGTGACAGGAACATACAGTCGTTCTTCATCGGCGGTAGCGTCCCCTCCGAGACCAGCCTGCGCGACCTCTGGGACGACATCCGCAAGGTTATACGCACCAAAGAACGCGCCAATAAGGAAGATGGCAAGGTCCATTCGCTCAGTATCGGCGAAGTGGCAAAGATACGCAATTTGCCTATCGCCCGTGTCAGGCCGCTGCTGGCCGCGCTCGAACAGGCGGGCGGCGTGGCAGTCTTGAGCGGCAACGGTGACAATCAAGATGTCGCTACATTCCGTAAGCTACATGTGCCCGGCAGGCGTCTCCTTCTCGATATGAAGAAGCTGCACGCCCGCAAGGGGTATGAGCAAAGCCGCCTCGACATGATGCTGCGCTACGCCAGCACCCGCGATTGCCGCCGCAAGCTGCTGCTCGGCTATTTCGGCGAAGAATATTACAAAGATAATTGTGGCGCGTGCGACAACTGCATCAAGTCCACCGAAGCTATAGCCGTGCGCGTGGAGCAGCAGTTACCCGCTGTGCCCGTCCCTGTCATGCCCTTCCGCACAGGTGAAGTGGTTACCCACAAGAAGTGGGGCGACGGCACTGTGCAGACCCTGGAGAACAACACAGTCACCGTGCACTTCCCCGACGTTGGATACAAGACCCTTGCCCTCGACGTGGTCCTATCGTCAGGATTGCTTTCGCCTGTGGCGTGACGAGAAATGAGAAATGAGAATTCGAATTCTCATTTCTCATTTCTCATTTCTTTACCCATTGCCCCCCTTGACTCTTTCTGGTAGAATGGAATCAAGACAGCGCCGGTTCATATTATAGAAGGAGATATCATAAATGGCTATAGATCAGAAAAGTCTTATAACCGAGAACTCCTACAACCAATACAGAGCTTATCAGTATGAGCGAGTCGGCTCTTGCACAATTACGCGAGCTTATCACTCAGCAAGAAGATGCCAGCCCTAACCTGGGCTTGCGCGTGTTCGTTTATCCTGGCGGCTGCTCGGGCATGTCATATGGTATGGCCTTCGAGGACCAGCCCGCCGACGACGATTTCACTATCAACGTCCATGGCGTCAAGCTCTACGTCGATGAGATGAGCGCCCAGTACGTAGGTGGCGCTCAGATTGACTACGAAGACAGCCTGATGGGCGGCGGCTTCCGCATCCTCAACCCGAATGCGGTCCGAAGCTGCGGCTGCGGCCATTCCTTCGATACCGGCTCTGATGGGGACACCGCTCGCGGGTGCGGCTGCCACTAATCAAGACGTCTCAGTTATTTCGAGACAAATTGAAAATCAGCAACAAAAAGGCCACCGAGGGTGGCTTTTTTGTTGCTGATTTTGCGTTTCTGAAGAGGCGAACCCCTGCGGAGTGGCTGATGCTCGGCGCGTTTGGGGTCTACTGCTTCGTTTTCCCCTGGGCGATGCTGCTCCTCTCGTTCGATTGGATGCCCTTCGGCATGGAATGGATGAGCAGTCTATTGCTCGCGATGCTCGGCCTGACGGCGACGGGCTGGCTCTGGGTAAACTACGGCCGAAGGGGTCTGCTGGTAAGCGCAGGTATATTCGTCTTTGGCGTGGCGCTCGAATACCTGGGCGTAACCACCGGCTACCCATTTGGGGCCTACAAATACACGGGCGTGCTGGAGCCTCAGTTGCCTGGAGGAGTGCCGCTCGCAATCGGGTTTGCCTGGCTGGTCGTGGTAGCCGGAAGCTTACTCACTGCACGATGGCTTCTGGGGTCGGCCACCGGCCAGCGCATGGTGCTGCTCTTACCCGCTACCGGAGCAGTGCTGGCTGTTGGCCTCGATCTGTTATTGGAACCGGTGGCATACCACGTAAAGAACTACTGGGTGTGGCTGGCAAGTGGCGGCTATTTCGGTATCCCCTGGAGTAATTTCGTCACATGGCTGGTGGCCGCCTTCGCTTTGAACCTGGGTTTAGCTGCATTGCTCGACATGAGAAGGCGTCTCCTGTGGGAATGGATACCCGTAGCCTTATATGTGATGAACGTGGCGCTGTTCGGGGTGGTCAATATAGCGCATGGTTACTGGCTGCCGGGTGCGCTGGCCCTGCTAATATTAGGGGTGATCGGCATGCGGCGGGCGCGGCACGATTCTTGAGATAGGTCTTACCGGAGACTTGCCCATTCGGACCGCGAGCTAATACAGGTTTCGTTCCAGTGAAAAGCTTTGCCGAGAGAAAATAGAAAGAGACTACTTTCTAACTTCTTTTTCTAATTTCTCTCCAGGGCACGACACCATAGAAAGAACGGGCCATGATCAAACGATTAGCCGCAGCCGGACTGCTCATCATTTTGCTCACAGCAAACGGATGTGGCGGCAGCTCGCCAACGCCAACCCCCCTATTCCCACTTAGCAATCCGACAGCCGCCCCTCGGAGCGCGCCTGCTATCGTGCCCCCGGCTGATACGCCTACACCGGCCGCTACCGGCTCTCCTAAGACGGGTGCTGAACAGCCAACAGGCGTCGTGGCAGTCATTCCGACAGATACCTCGAGACCGGTAGCCACAGGCACTACTGTCCCCGCACAGCCTATCGAGCAACCAACGAATACCACCGCCTCCGTACCGATACCGGCCAACACTGCCGTATCCCTGCACCAACCAACACTTCCGTGCTGATTCCCACCAGCACTGTCGCTCCATTGCAACCGGCACGTCCGCGCCCAAGGCAACTCCCCGGCACCTCAGCGCCAGTTCCGGAACAACCAACAAACACCCGCGAGGTCGTTCCAACAGGCACTTCCATGCCGGTCAGCGAGCCGCCAACGGATACCGCTGTGGTTATCCGGGCACCTACTGCCAGGCCAACAGGAACTCCCGCGCCGTAGCAAACAGCGGGAAACACAAGTGACTCTAGAGAAAGAGCAAAGAGCTCGCCCCAGCACGCTCCGGGCGATGCCCTCCGTTCCGGCTGGAACGGGACAATCTCGCGCTACAACGCTGCTCCTCTGACAGGAAATGTGTTTGCTCCGCTGGTGTTTGCACTTTGCCTGCCAGGTCTGATTTATCTCATTTATGGGGCCCGAGATCTGAGGTCGTCAGGCTACGCTTCACGTTTCACGTTTTACGTTCCTGCCCTTCCAGGCACCACGCCCGGTCATTGCCCACACCATCGAGTTGATTTCAACAGCGATCAGGCACAGTACTGCCACGGGGTGTAACAACGTATCAAGCAGGCGATCTTTGAAGCGTATCGCCAATACAAGCCGTGTCAGCACCGCCGTCGCGTATTGGGCCGCAAACACAAAACCAATTCCTGATAGCTGATAGCTGATAGCTAACACAGGCGGCAGCAGATAAAAAAGCAGCAACAACACGATCTCTATCGCCAGGAAGAAAGGCGAGTAGTCGAAAAATGCATAGGCGTTCTTTGAGTAGCCCTCCCAGACCTCGCCCGCTCCCTGATACATCCTTGTGCGCACATGAGGACCGCCATCCGCCAGAAGCGCTCGAAAGCCCGCCTTCCTAACCTCCCGCGCCAGCCCAACATCCTCAAGAACCTGCGAGCGAACGCTCTCATGCCCTCCGATTGCTTCGTATACCTCTCGCTTGAAAAGCATGAATTGCCCGTTGGCAGCCGCGAAAGCCGGCCCTGTTTTAGGTGAGAAAGCAAGAGGCAGCGGCAGGAAGTCGTACACAGCCCAATGCGAGAGCATTGGCACGAGCAATCTCTCGAACCAACTGACCATTATCTGCCTGGGGTAGATGGATAGCAACCCCGATTCGGATCGCTGTGCCGTCGCAATCGCGCGTGACACCGCCTGGGGCTCAAAGCGCACGTCGGCATCGGTAAAGAGCACGTAATCAGGCTCCGACTCCGCACGCATAGCCTGGTAAAGCCTGTAGCATGCGTGCGCCTTGCCAAGCCAGCCGGCGGGAGGAGCGACAGTACCGCGCACAATGTGGATTGCGGACTGCGGATTGCGGATTGCGGATTGGATGCCGGCCGCGATCTCTGCTGTCCTGTCGGTGGAGGCGTCGTCATAGAGCCATATTTCCAGGTTTGGGTAATCCTGCGCGAGAAGCGAGCTAAGGCAAGCCTCGATATTTATCTCCTCGTTGCGAGCAGGCACCAATACAGCCAGGCTCGGCTGAGGTGTAAGCTGCCGCCCGTTGCCTTCCGCTCTTCGTCCTTCGTCCAAGCGAAGCAGCACGGCCATATTGACCAGCACTATAGCCAGGAAGGCCACCAGGATGGAGAGGACAAGTATTGCCAGGGTGAAGATCAGCATGAATAATTGCTCAAGGCAATTTTCCTGATTTGAAGAGAACGCTCTTCGCCCTGCCAGCTACCTTCACGGCATCGTCCCAGATCTTATTGATCGAACCGCGCCCGGACATAAGACGCCTGTAGGGGGCGCGATTGTAGGCGCTGATGTCGGCGTGCAAATGATCGGCGGTAGAGGTGAGCGCCTCGGTCAGGCGACTGGTCAATTCTCGCGAGTTGACAGATGATTTTTCGGTATCGACCAGGATGGGAGGGCCAAGACGCAAGAAGGCGTCGGGAGCCTGGTCCATGATGAAGTCATAGCGCACCGCGGCAGGAACGATGGCGCATCTTCCCACTCTGCGCGCTATAGTGGCCACCCCACTGTAAAGCTTGAGAGGACGCAAATCGGGGTGGCGCATGGTGCCCTGAGGGAACATGCAGAGCAGTTTATTCTCGCCTTCGCGCAGGACTCCGGAGATGTATTCGATGGAGGCGAAAGCGCTCCGCACGTCATCCCGGTCGATGCCGAAGACGCCCGCCCACGTAAAGAAGAAATAGCGCGCCAGATTTACTTCTTCCATCATCAAATAGCCGTCGCGATGGAACACCCGCTCGTTGAGCACGAAAGCCAGGTAGCCATCGTACCATCCCGAGTGCGTCATGCAAAGGATGACCGGATATTGCGGTCGCCCACGCAGCCCACAGTGTAGCAGGGTCGATATATGCGTAAATGCCCCCGAATGCATGCCTGAGCGCAGGCTTGATAAGGATCGACTGCACAAGGCGGTTGCCGAGGGCATTCCGGTTGGCGCGATGGAACTTGCGAGAGCCTTCGTCGCTCATTTCATCGACCTCGCCACCAGCCTTGCCGAGAGCAGTACGAGCGGTATCCCACCGCCAGGGTGCACGCTTCCACCCACGAAATAGAGATTGCCGACACCCGCCGCCCGGTTGGCCGGTCGCAGAAAAGCTGTCTGCCTGCTGTTGGATGATAACCCATAGATCGAGCCGTGCCAGGCGTTATATTTGTCCTGGAAATCCTGCGGCGTAAGAACCTGCTCGAACACAATTCGATCGCACAAATTGTCTAATCCTGCTTCTTCCAGCCGCGAGACCACCATATCACGATACGGCCCCTTCCGGCTGTCCCAGTCTACACCGCCATCAAGGGCAGGGGCGTTCACGAGCACGAAGAGGTTGCTGTGGCCCGGAGGGGCCTGCGTCGGGTCGCTGCGCGAGGTATTAGCGACATAAATAGTCGGGTTGGCGGCCGGTTCGCGCCGCCGGAAAATAGCCTCGAACTCAGCACGGTAATCATTGCTGAAGAAGATATTATGGTGCGCCAGGCATGGATAATCACCCTTTATGCCGAGCATCATCACAAAAGCGGAGGACGAAGGCTCAAGCCGCTCCAATCGGCGGACGACCAGCCTATCCTGGTAAGCCTCCGGCACCAGCGACCGGTAGGCGTATATCGGGTCGGCGTTCACCACAACACGGTCGGCCATCACAACGCCCCCTCCCTTCAACCGCACGCCAACCACCTTCGGAATGCGGAATGCGGAATGCGGAATGCGGAGTGAACCGGTTCATTCCGCATTCCGCATTCCGCATTCCGCATTCCACCAGCAGTTCCCCCGCCTCACATTCGGGTTGGAAGTCGACGCCTAGCTCGCGAGCGACCTCCATCAGAGCTTCAACCAGGCGGTAAATACCGCCTTTGATATACCATCCGCCACCCGCCATCTCGATGTAGGGTATCATCGCGAGAGTGGCCGGTGCCTGGTAGGGCGACGAGCCGTTGTATGTGGCGTAGCGGTCGAAAAGCTGTACCAGGCGTGGGTCGCGAAAGAAACGGCGCACAGCCCTGTCCATACTCAGATGAGCATCAATGCGCGCAGCATCGAGCCCGCGCCGCGAAAAGAGATCGCGCAAACGAGGCCGCTCGCGCATGAGGAAAATCGGCCCCGCGCGCTCATACAAGGTGCGTGCATACGCGAGGAAGCGAAAGAAGCCTGTCACATCTCCGGGAGAAAAGGACCTCAGAGCGGAAATGAGGCTCGGCAAGTGGGGCGAAAAATCGAGCCGCGAGCCATCAGGCCAATTGTAGCGGCAGATTGGGTCGAGCGGTTCGAGGGTGAGATAATCTTCCATGCGCCGCCCTGCCGCCTTGAATGTATCGGCCAGCACACCCGGCATGGTTACGAGCGAAGGTCCTGTATCAAAGCGAAAGCCATCCGCCTCCACCACGTTCATTTTGCCGCCGGGAAGGCGGTTCTTCTCGAGGAGCGTAACGCGATGCCCCGCCTTCGCCAGCCTCACCGCTGTGCCCAGGCCTCCCAGGCCCGCGCCGACGATTACGACCCTCATCTCCGTCCATCTCCGCGGAGGGTTCCTTCGATACGCCCAGGACAGGCTCTGAGCCTGCGAAGGAAAGGGCCTGAGCCTGAGAAGAAAGTGAGTGTGGCCTCCGTCCTTCGTACTTCCGAGCCGCCAACTATCGTCCTCCGCGCAATGTCAGAGTCTGTCCTGAGCGTAGCGAAGGAACCCTCCGCAATCCAGGCCTTCTGGGTGATTACCCACACGTCAATGTAGCACGGTTTTAACTCACGCAGAGGCGCAGAGAGCGCAGAGTTACGCAGAGGTTTTTATGGTTTGATGGAGTCAACCCTAAACGTTTTTTGGACAATCTTTGCGTAACTCTGCGCTCTCTGCGCCTCTGCGGTGAGTTATACGTAATCACCGAGAGAACTCCCAATCTAGTCCGGCGAACCCTTCGATGATCATGCCGGCAGCGGAGAGGTCTTGCTCTTCGTTGAAGCCGTTGCGGAAGCCGATACAATACATCCCGGCGTTGCGAGCGGACAGCACGCCGTTTCGGGAGTCCTCGATCACTACGCAGCCGCTCGGCTCGACCCCCAGCTTGCGGGCAGTATAAAGATAGATATCGGGCGCCGGCTTCCCCACACCGCCTACTTCCTCAGAACTTACGACCACCTTGAATGCATAGTTGAGATCGAACCTGTCCAAAACCAGCTTAATCCAGCTTTTCGGCGAGGACGAGGCGAGAGCGACCGGGATATTCTTCGTGTGCAGGAGCAAAATGAGTTCGAGAAAGCCCGGCATGAGGGAAACCCTGGTGGTGTAAATACCCTCAGCGATTTTGTGGTACTCTTTCAAAAATTCTTCTTTGGAGCCGCGAAGGCCGTACTCTGTCGAAAGGAGCGCGTACAGGCTGTCCAGGCTGAGGCCGATAATGCGGCTCTGGTCGGCCATCGCCCAGCCCGGTATGAGGGTCTGGAGAAAATAGCCTTCGAGCGATTTCCAGTGAAGCTCGCTGTCGACTATGACCCCATCCATATCGAAGATAAAGGCGTCTATCAACCGTCTGCCCAGGCTTCGAGCGCCCTCTTGTAAGCGTTATAGGTGGGCTCGCTGAAACAGACCATGATCACCTGCTCAATCTCGCTGTTACCGCCCATGAAGGCGGCTATCTCCTTGATAGCGAGGTCGGCGGCACGCTCCACAGGAAAGCCGAATGCCCCTGTGCTTATGGAAGGGAAGGCTACGGTGCGAGCCCCTATCTTCTTGGCGAGGGCCAGCGAGTAGCGATAGCAGCGCCCAAGGAGATCGTCCTCGTGGTGCCCGCCCCCCTGCCAGACGGGGCCGACAGTGTGAATCACCCATTTCGCGGGGAGGTTATAGGCTGCTGTAACGCGAGCCTCGCCCGTCGGGCAGCCGCCGATCGTGCGGCACTCCTCAAGGAGCTTCGGCCCGGCCGCCCGGTGGATGGCGCCATCAACACCCCCGCCACCCAGCAGCGACTCGTTGGCCGCGTTCACGATTGCGTCAACATGCTGCTCGGTGATGTCGCCAATGGTAATCTCAATTTTGTTGGACATACTGTAAATGCTTCCTTTGTGGTAAAGGACTGGAGAGGAAAGACGGACGCCGCGCGAATGGAGATACCGCCTGTCTTGCCCATATAGCATACAGCCGCAAGGGCAGGCTATCAACTGATTGTGGCTGATGTGCGTCCGCTTTCCTGGGATTCGCTATTTATCGTGAATCGTCTGTAGCGCTGCTAAACCAGGGGGATGCCTTCAGCCTGCGTTTCTGTTCGTTTCGCTCCCGGGGCTTGCGCTTCTCCCCACCGGGTGCGCCACTGGAGGTCATACCTTGCTGGGCCCTGTCCTCTTCGGTCACGAACTCGGCGTTCTCAGCAGGCTCAACATGCGAGCCGTAAGTGTTCGTATATACCTGGGTGAACTCAGCGCCAAAAAAGAGTATCTCTGACGAGTAGTATATCCACACCAGCACAATCACCAGCGAGCCTGCTGCTCCAAATGCCGATCCTACGTTGCCGAAGGTGAAATATAGTCCCAATACAAACTGCCCGATCGCGAAGAGCAATGCAGTAATGAATGCGCCCAGCCAGACATCTTTCCAGGCGATCTTCACGTCAGGCAGGAATTTGAAGAGAAGGGCGAACATCACTGTAATCACGACTAGCAGCAACACGATATTGATTGCCTGCCCCACCAATGCTCCACCTGGCAGCACACTGTTCAGCCAGTTACCGAACGCTGCCACTACGGCGCTGATTACCAGCGAAACGAGCAACAAAAAGCCTGTGCCAAGAACCATCGTAAACGATAGAAAACGGTCCCTGATGGTCTCCAACATGCCACGTCCAGGCTTCGGCTTTGACCTCCCAGATAGTATTGAGCGCATCCTGCAATTGCCCGAAGACGCCCGACGCGCCTAGCACCAGGGTGACGATGCCCACAACCGTGGCTATGATGCTCCCGCTGCCCTTGTTACTGTTATCGATCGTCTGCTTGATAGCCTTCCCGGCCGTCAGGCCCGATCACGCTCGAGATCTGACCGACGATCTGGCTTTCGGCGTTGGAAAAGACTATGCTGGCGATAGCGACCGAGATCAACAACAACGGTCCAACGGAGAAGATGGTGTAATAGGCGAGAGAAGCGCCCAGCCGCGAAGCTTTGTCCTCGCCCCACTCTTTGACGGTATCCTTGACTAACCCGATTATGGCCTTCGGATTCATTGAAGATAGCTCCTTTCCTCAATAAGCACGATCGGCAACTACTCATGCAATTGGCGTGCCTCAACAAGCCGGTTGACACTCCCGAGGTCGAATGGACTATAATTATTCGGTCCGGGCGGTTAGCTCAGTCGGCTAGAGTGCGTCGTTGACATCGACGAGGTCGGGGGTTCGAGCCCCTCACCGCCCACTCAATAATATAAGCGCAAAGAAGGCTCCGATGGTTGTTCGGAGCCTTTTGTTATTGCGGATTGCGCGGACAACCATACTAAAGATGAAGGTGCTTATGGACTGTCGGATAGGTTGGTTAGCTTAGGAAGAGAAGGGGAAGAAGGAGCGTTACCTGCGGGTGAATGGATATTAGGCAAATTCGAGTGCTTCATTAAACTTGCCTGGCAAGGTGTGCCCTGTCTTAGGAAAATAGATCACGCCATCCTGGTGTGGATCTGGCACGGTAGGCATACTTCCTGCTTACCCCGTGAGCCTACAATGGCTGAATCTCTGAGGTTGCACCACCAGGAGAAACTCGATGGCACAATCGCAAGGAAGTAAAGCTGATGATACCACTTTAGAGTTGCCCAGGGTAACCAAGGATCCGGTGCTCTCACATCTAAGAGAAGCCGAAGACGAGTACGTTCTTATAAAGAAAGAACGCTTTGAGCAGGCCGCCCAGTTGAGGGCAAGCCGCACACAGCTTGCCGAGCTGCGAGATTTAGTGGCGAGTCTGGAGGCCGGCCTGAGTACCAGCGAAGCCGAGAATAAACTCCGCGCCAAAGAGCTTAACAAGGCATCGTTTCAGCTTGCCGAAGCTCGTAAATCCCTTGACAAAAGTTCTGAAGAGCTCAAAACGATGCGCCAGCAATTGGAGCAGGAGCGTGCCGCGAGCCAGCGCTACAGGGAGCGCTCGACACAGCTTGCTGACGGTCTCAAGAACATCCATCGCGCCCTGTTCGAGGGTGGGCGTCTACACCCTGATTCTCAAGGCGTGTCTGGCTATAACAGGCGCGACGCGCGGCCTATATATCACCACGCGCGGCGACGAGAATACCCTCAGCATTCGGGCTGCCCAGGATGTGGATAGTTACCCTGCCGCTGCGCCATCCGAATTCATCAAAGCGATCTGCAAAAGGGTCCTCGAAGATAACGACACTCTCGTCTGCAACGGCGAGAGCTGAGCTAGGCTCCATTGCCCAAACCCGAGCGCCCTGGCGAGCGATTCCAGAACCTGCTGGCTGCTCCCGTGGTGCTTCTCAAAAGCCTCAACGGCATAATAATCGCCGCCGACAAACTGAACGGTCACTTCGACAAGGACGATGTCGAGACCCTGTTGAGCGTGGGCGATCAGGCGGCAGTAGCTGTACGAAACCATCATCTACAGCGTGAGCTTCAAAACTCATACATCGCTACCGTCAGTATGCTTTCCGACGCGGTAGAAGCCAAAGACCCGTACACACAGGGCCACTGTGACCTGGTCTCCCGTTACGCCCGCCTCATTGCGGATAAGCTCAACGTCAGCGACGAGGAACTCAGCGTTATATGCTATTCTGCCCTACTCCATGACGTGGGCAAGATAGGTGTGAGCGACGGCATACTCAATAAACCCGGTCCTCTGCTACCCGAAGAGCGCGACTTGATGCGCTCTCATGTGCGCGTCGGCCACGATCTGCTGGCAAAGATCCCAGCTCTTGTGCCGGTGGCCGACGTAGTCCTGCATCATCATGAGTGGTACGACGGCACCGGCTATCCTGATGGTCTAAAAGGGAGCGAGATCCCATTGCCCGCCCGGATCGTCTGCGTCGTTGACGCCTTTTGCGCTATGATTACCAAGCGAAGCTATAAAGAGGCTTACAGCGTAGATCGCGCTAAAGAAGAGCTTCTTCGCTGCTCCGGCACACAGTTCGACCCTAAAGTCGTCAAAGCCTTCATCTCTGTTCTCAACTCGCCGGAGGCCGAGCACATGAACGGCGACGATGCGATCTGCGGCGTCATGCCCGGCTTCTACTCCCAGGAAAACTGGCATCAGAGTTTAAGCTAGCTGTCGTCCAAGCGTCGCGTCTAAAGACCCATTCAGAGCATAGAGTTAGGGGACAATAGTCCCTTATAGATACAATACCAAAATCCTATATCGAATCGTGTGCCTGCGCGCTGCACGGTGCTATAATCGATGTGCGACAATTGGAAATCGACTACGCGCAGAAATCCTTCCGCAGCATACCTGGCTGCCTGACGACCTCCCGGGTCGTTACGTACGTGAATTACTAAGTCGAGCAAGCTGCAGCATTAACAGGACGCTTATGACGAAAGCTGAGTATGATTATGCCTGAACCTACCGGTACTTTGGACCTGAGCGAACGCCAACAACTGACGGAGTTGCATACCAGACCGCTTGCTTCGGGCGAGATCTCATCAATCGAGCGGCTTACGCGCCTGTACGAACTTATGCGCTCGCTCAACTCTATCACCCACCTCGACCGGCTTCTCGGACAGATACTCGCATCAGCAGCCCAGATGGTTGACGCGCGGGGTGGCTTCCTCATGCTGGCCGACAGCGAGGGGAAGAGTTTGAAGTGCGAAGTAACTTCAGGCGTGGCAACTGCAGGCTTGAAAGGCGCTATCCTGCCCATAGACGAGCGCACTGTGCCCGGCCTGGTGGCCTCACGCGGAGCTCCATACGTTGAGAACGACGTAAGCAAGAACCCATATTTCGCTTCGCAGCACAACGGCAAGGGGCATAGCGCCATCCATAAGCTCATTTGTGTGCCGCTCAAAGTGCAGGACCGTATCACAGGTGTGGTGCAGGTTATCGACAAAGTAACCGGCGACGACTTTGATGAGGACGATCGCAAGCTCCTTGAAGCAATGGCCGACACAGCGGCAGTCGCGGTCGAAAATGTGCGCCTCTATGAGGCCGAGCGTAAGAAAACCGACCTGCTGAAAGAAGCCTACGAAGAGCTGAATAAGACTTACCAGGCTACCCTGCTGGCTCTTACCGGCTTGCTGGACAGCCGGGACAGCGCCACCAGGGGGCACAGCAGCCGGGTGGTGGCTCTCACATTGCGCCTGGCGCAAGCCATGGGTATCAGCGATCCCCACAGGCTTAAGACCATAGAACAGGGGGCGTTATTGCACGATGTAGGCAAGATCGGCGTGGCAGATGCCATCCTCAGGAAACCTGGCCCGCTGGACGCTGACGAATGGCGCGAGATGCGGGCGCACCCCGAGCTTGGCTACAAAATGCTGAAGGACATCGAGTTCTTGAAGAACGCCCTGTCTATAGTGCGCTACCACCACGAGCGATTCAATGGCACCGGCTATCCATACGGCCTCGAAGGCAAAGAGATACCTCTTGAGGCTCGCATCTTCGCTGTAGCCGATGCCTTCGACGCTATCACGTCCGAGCGCCCTTACAAGAAGGCCCGCACTTACGAGCAAGCCGCCGCCATCCTGAAAGAAGATAGCGGCAAATTCTTCGATCCCGAAGTGGTGAGAGCTTTCCTCAAAGTCCCCAAAGAGGAATGGGTGCAGATTTTGCGCCACGTTTCCGAAGCAGAGCTGAGGTCGAAGTGAGGATAAAGGCGAAGGACGAAGGCTAACTACCTTCGTCCTTCGCCTTTCGTCGGTTAAACAGAAAGACCCAAACAGTCCTTGCGGATCGTCTGGATCTCTGTTTCTCCATCATACGGCAGTGTAGTCGTTGCACCACAGAAGCCGAGGCCTCTGTGATTGTCGCTTGCGCGACTTGCTCCTTCTACTCCGCGGACGTAAGACCGAAATCTCTACCTTTGCGAGCCGCCGTTCGCTCCCGGCAAGCCGATTGCAAACTAAACCCGCTAAGCCCGATACTTCTACTTTTGCTGGCGAAGCAGCTTGGTGTCCGTATCGCCGTCCCTGTATTTCCGAAGTGATTTGAGTATAGACCCTACGCCGAACTTACGCAATGGGTAATTTTCAAAGTTATCCACATTCAGTTAGGGTTCGGAAGGTAAGGATATGCCTGGCCGCAATGCATGATGGACCGCTGGGTTTTGGCGTTTCACCTGTTTGAATGATATAGTTAAGGCGGGAACTTATTTCACAACAAAGGTACATAAAAGCAATGATGCGAACAATGTGTAAATCGAAAATACATGGGGCTTATATCACAGAAGCGAACCTCCATTATGTGGGCAGTATAACAATCGACCGCACCTTGATGGAAACGGCGAATATCATCCCTTACGAGTGGGTGCATGTGGTGAACGTCAATACGGGCGAGCGCTTCCAGACGTACGCAATCACAGGTGAAGCCGGGTCAGGCGTGATAGGGTTGAACGGCGCGGCAGCTCGCCTCGGTTACCCTGGTGACAAGCTGATTATCATGTGTTCCGCCTCCGTAGACGAAAAAGAGTTGCCTGATTTCAAACCCCACATCGTCTTCGTGGACGAGAGCAACCATATCATCACTCCCACCGCAGGCGACCGAGCCTGGGACCTCGATGATCTCAACATGGAAAGTGACATGAACGAGACGTTGCGGAAGACGTGACGCCCCACAGCCGGAGGTGTGATGCCTAAGAAGTCGAAGGCGCGTATGCAAACACGGTTGGTACATGGTGCAGAGCAAGCCAATGATACCTCCGGGATGTCGCCTGCTATCTACCAGACCAGCACTTTTCGCCTGGCGACACCCGAGGATGGCGCGGTGCTGGCGTCAGAAGTAGCGCCCGCCACTTTCTATACCCGCTATGGCAGTCCCAACAACAAGCAAGTGGAGATCCTGCTGGCCGACCTCGAGGGCGCCGAGTCGGCGCTTGCGGTGGGGTCAGGCGCGGCAGCTATGACCATCGCAATCATGTCGAACGTGGCAGCAGGCGACCACGTGGTGGCGCAAACGGCCCACTATACGGCCACCCTGACGATGCTACAGCATACCCTGCCCCGCTTCGGTGTGGACGTGACGCTGGTCGACCAGCGTGATACCGATGCGTTCTCCAGGGCAGTCAGGCCCAACACCAAGGTGCTCTATACCGAAACGCCCACCAATCCCACGCTTGAGCTAACAGACCTCAGGGCCACCGCCGGTATAGCCCATTCGGTTGGTGCACTCGCTATTACCGACAACACTTTTGCTTCCAGCTACAACCAGCAGCCCCTCGAGATGGGCTACGACATCGTCCTGCACAGCGCGACCAAGTACCTCAACGGCCATGCGGACGTCACGGCAGGCGCGCTCATGGGTTCCAAAGTGCTAATTGAAGGTGCATGGGAATACCTGCGCCTGTACGGGGCCGTCCTCCACCCCTTCGAAGCGTGGCTCCTGCGCCGCAGCCTCCATACTTACCAGTTGCGGATGGCCGTGCATAATCGGAACGCCCAGGAAGTGGCCCAATTCCTGGAGGGCCACCCCGCGGTCGAGCGTGTCCATTATCCCGGCCTGCCATCACACCCTCAGCACGAGCTTGCGCTCAAGCAGATGAAAGGCGGCTTCGGCGGCATGATCGCATTCGAGGTGAAAGGCGGCTTCGACCGTGCCTACCGCACGATAGGGAGGACCGAAATCTGCGTGCTGGCCGTCAGCCTGGGAGGCACCGAAACTCTCATCACTCACCCTGCCTCCATGATCCACACCCGTCAGAGTGACGAAGAACGCGACAGCGCCCACATCTCCCCTGGCCTGATCCGCCTATCCGTAGGCATCGAAGACGCCCGCGACATCATTGAGGATCTGGACCAGGCACTGTCTTGATTGCGGAATGTGGAATTCGGAATTCGGATATAAGTAGGATTATTCGTACTTACATTCCGAATTCCGCATTCCACATTCCGCATTACCAGCACCCTGACCCAACGATCTCTCCCGATGCCGCGCTTTGCAGGCGGGCGGTCAGCTCGGTGACGAAGTAGTGCTGCCACCTTTCTGTGTTGGCCAGCCGAAATGCTCGCATGTAGGGGGCGAATATGTCGAGGGTGGTCTGGCTCATCTCGCCTGCCGGTAGAGCTGCGTCAGGCAAGTCACGATGGTCGGAGGCGAAGGCGGCCCGCGCGTCATCTTCCTCGTCATAGACAGGCTCAGGCTTTTCGACGTAGCAGGCGTGCTCGTTCCAATCCTCATCAAAGAATACCAGCACCGGGATGGCCTGGCGCACGCCATGTTTCAGCCAGCGGCCTGCCAGATCAGGGTGCGCATCGCGATAAAATACGCGGATATCCCAATCTCCACTCGCCTCAGCCATACGAGCCAGCGCCGGCAAATACCGAATTGCATCGCCGCACCAATCCTCGGTCACCACCAGTATGTGAAGCACACCCTTGAGTGAGCGCAATGGCGTAAGCTCATCCTCACTCAACTGGAAGTCGTGATAATTCGCCTCAAATAGCTCGCGATTCTTAGTCATTCCTTCGATATATTCCTGTATAGACAGTCCACTATAAAAGAAATCAGCTGTAATGTCGGTCGGATAAGCCATCCTATAAAACCTCCTACTCTTTGGAGCCATAATTGCTTAAGTATACCAGGATCAGGGCATCGGGGCTCGGGGCTCGGTGACTAGTGGCTAGTGGCTAGTGGCTAGTGGCTATAGCCGGTCAATGTTCGCTATCGCCTACTAACCACTCGTCTTGACGCCCCCAAGCCAAAAACGATATAGTAGCCTGGGAAGGCTACCGCTGCCGCTAGCCGTCAGCCTTACGATTGGAGCACTTATGTCAACTACATCATCTCGATACAATCCGCGACTATTGGGGCTGGGGCTGCTTGCCGGGACGGCGCTCGGTCTGGTCTGGGTCAACACAAAGCAGCGCCAGTATGCTCGGCAGGGCGCGCCCGGCCTGCTGGAGTGGGACCGCGTCCGGCGCATGGCCCGCCAGATCGTCAACGAAGAAGCACCTGCCGAAGGCTGGCATGCCCAGTGGGAAGAATATTACCGGGGCATGGTGGCGCGATGCTACCCTCTTATCACCCAGGAGATGGGTCGCCCGCTGCCGGCTCCCGTGGACAAGATCGACGCTTTCACTCGAGTCGAATGGATAGACGCCAATATCACCAACTTCAAGCAGCTCTTCGAGCCGATAGAGGCCATTTATCACAGGGTGAATAGCCCCAATAACCTCGGCACTCTACTAATGGGCGACATCAGCCAGACGCTGCTCAGCAGCCAGTTGGGCGTACTGCTGGGATACCTCGCTCGCCGCGTGCTGGGCCAGTACGACCTCGCGCTGCTCGGAAAAGAGCCGGTGGCAGCCGGACGGGTCTATTTCGTCGAGCCGAATATCGCGGGGGTGTGCACCGAGCTTGGCCTGAACAGCGACGATTTCCGCCTCTGGATCGCTCTCCACGAGACCACTCACGCATATGAGTTCGAAGCATACCCGTGGGTGCGCAAACACTTCAACGACCTGCTGGAAGAATATTTCAGCTATCTAAGCGACGATCTCGTCACCTTCGGCTCAGGTCTTGGCGGAGCCAGGAGCCTGCTCGACCGGGCTCGCGCCAACCTCAGCAATGGCGAAAACTGGATCGAGATGGTCATGAGCCCTGAGCAGCGGGCTCTCTTCAGCAAGCTTCAGGCGCTGATGTCCATAATCGAGGGCTACTCCAACTACATCATGAACGCGGTAGGCGAGCGCCTCCTGCCGACATATGGCACGATCAAGGAACGCGTCGAGCAGCGCGCCGAGCGCCGCAGCCCAATCGAAAAGCTGTTCGTCAGGGTCACAGGCCTCGCGCTCAAGATGGAGCAGTATAAGCTGGGCGAAACCTTCATCAACAGCGTAGCCGCCAGGCACGGCGTCCAGGTCGCTAATCGCGTGTGGGAAGGCCCGGAGATGCTCCCCACAATGGACGAGTTACACAATCCGGAAGCATGGGTCGAGAGAGTGACGCGTGAAGCGTGAAACGTGAAACGTAAGACGTACCCACCAAGGCGCTAAGAACGCAAAGGCTCGCCATGGTTTCTAGGGGTTTGAACCACAGGGAGCGTGGAGAACACTGAGGTTACTGGGATCACGTTTTACGTTTTACGTTTCACTCCTCAAAGGAGCGGGAATTATGGAAGAGCGCAGAGACGAAACCGGGGCTTTGGAAGAAGACAATTCGCTGAAGGATATAGACGAGGGGACACATATCGGCTTCGCCGAGTCGGATAACGACAGCGTTGGGGCTCTGCCGGGTTTGGAGTTGCACCGGCGTCATGACCGGCACGACCCTGCGCATGTTGACCTTCTTCAGGAGGAGTATACTCCCGAAGAGGCTGCACGCCTCATCGGCACCAGCCTGGAAGTGGTCATGCATGCTATCTGGGGCGGCGATCTCAAGGCCGAGCGCCAGGGCCAGAACGTGGTATGCATACAGCATGCAGACCTCGCCGATTGGCTGCGCCGCAGGGCCGCCGAGTAGTCCGGCCCAATGGTTAGTGGTTACTGGCTTGTAGCAACGCGCTAATATCTAGCCCCTAACCACTAACCACTAACCACTATCCCATGCAACTAGAGCACCACTACCGAACGCGCAACTCGCCATACGCACACACTACCCCAACCATGAGACCTCGCTGGCTCGGTATGGGGTGCAGTTGCCTGGTCGGCGCGGTCGCGGGTGCTCTCTTCATTATTCTAGTTTCCAACCTGGGGGTGCGCGCCATCCAGACGCTTACGCAGATCCCTTCGGGCCAGCCATCCGTAACGGTCACGGTGCAGGAAGACTATCTCAATAAGGAAGCGACCAAACGGATCAATGGCCACTACGCCACAGGGGTGGATGGGGTCACCCTTACTGCCCTGCAAATCGATATCAATCCTAACAACAGGCTCGATCTGCGGGCGGAGTTTAATGTAAGTGCAGGCTTTATCAGCTTCAATACAAGCGCAGCTATCTCGAATCAAATCTCCGCCCAAGGCGGCAAGATCGCTATCAACATGGTAGGCCAACCGAAGCTCGCCGATCTCACCGTGCCTATTGACGCCCTCCCCTTCAATCTTTCCGACTATATCACGAGGGCAATCGATCGCGTAAATAACGAGATAATCGCTGCTCAACTAAATGATGTTCTGCAAGCCAACCTCACCGGCACCGATCTCTCACTTAACTCAATAACAACCGACGCCACCAGCCTGACACTTCAACTGAAAGAGAAGTAGGTCTGACCGAGTTGTCAGTTGTCAGTTGTCAGTTGTCAGTAGACCGACTACCGTACCTTTCAACGCCAAGACGCCAAGAGCCATTTCTACGGTTTGAACCACAAAGACACAAAGAGCACGAAGGTTATTATTGTTTTCAATCACGAAGAACACAAGAGCACGAAGGTTTTTATGGGTTTGAATCACAGAGACTACATAGCACTCAGAGATCACAGAGTTATTAATGGTTGCCCCATGAAAACCTTGGCGGCCTTAGCGTCTTGGCGTCTTGGCGGTTACGTTTTACGCTTCCTTACGTTTCCCTGCCCACTCCGTCCACTGACAACTGACAACTACGTCTAAAACACTTCTTCGGGCCAGTCGAGCATTAGAGCGCGCACGGGCTGGCCAACCTCAACCAGGCGCGTCTTTTCGTCAACTATTAGCAGCGCGTTGGCCTTCGACATCGAGGTAAGTATCTCGGAGCCCTGTGCGCCTGTGGGGCGGGCCACATAATCATCGCCTTCGCGGCTGATAATTGCGCGAATATAGTTCTCGCGGCCAGGGCTGCTGGCGATTGGCTCCAGGGCGCGCGCCGTGATTATAGGGCGTTGCAGGCGGCTCTTGCCGAACATCTTCATCACAGCGGGACGCCCGAACAGCTCCATGCTCACCATGCTCGATACAGGGTTACCCGGCAGGCCCAGAAACGGCACGCCCTGATTGGTCTCTTCGACGTCCGTCCTTCGTCCCGCATCGATATGCCCAAAAGCGAGAGGCTTGCCCGGCTTCACTCGGACGCGCCACATAGAAATGGTGCCCATCGACATCAGCACTTCCTTTACGATGTCGTAGTCGCCAACCGACACCCCGGCAGACGTAATGAGGAGATCAGGCTGCAACGCCAGCGCTTCCTCCAGCTTTGCAACCAGGTCTTCCCGGTTGTCGCGGGCCACTCCCAGGTTGTACGCTTGCGCACCCCAGGACTGCACCTGCGCTGTCACCGAATAGCCGTTCGTGTTGCGGATCTGCCCGGGCCCAGGCTTGCGGCCCACCTCCACAAGCTCGTCGCCCGTGGCGATCACAGCCACTCTTGGCCGCCTATGCACCATCACTTGCGCTTTGCCCACCGAGGCAAGCACACCGATCTCAGCAGGCCGGATGGTCACACCCGCGAGCAGCACGCCCTCGCCCCGCCTTATGTCGCCGCCCGCCTGCCGGATGTTCTCGCCCGGGCCGGCTCCCCTGTAAATAAGCACTTCTCCGCCCATTTGAAAGGCCGTGGCTCGCGATTGGGCAGGCTGCAAAGTCGGATTGTCCAGGGCCTGGCCCTCACCGGTGTCTTCGAAGCGTACAACGGCATCAGCCCCAGGCGGGATGGGCGCACCGGTCATAATACGGAAAGCCGTACCTGGCCCAACGCGATCGCCAGGGCCGGGCGCACCGCCTGCTGGCAGGTATCCCACCACTTTCAACTGCCTGGGGGCACTATCACTCGCGCCTTGCGTATCGGCGGCCTGCACCGCATAACCATCCATTGAAGAATTGTCGAATGGCGGGATGTCCATATCGCTCTCTACATCCTCGGCAAGCACCAGGCCAAGCGCATCGGCCAGCGCCACCGGCACGACCTCTAATGGGGCGAAATGGGCAAGGATGGCTTCGAGCGCCTCGGCAACGCTGACACTGGTGAGTGCATTTTCTGATCGCGCTTCTCGCATTAATATCCCTCGGTTCCGTAGACTATCAGATACTTTGGAGGCATTATAAATCATTGCGATGAACCGAACACCGACGCTTTATCCATTTTGCCTAGGCCCATCGAAAAGTATTAGGACCAAGTTACTACAAAAGCATAGACTAGCCGCCAATTTATATGTTATAATCTTCATAGGTGCCCGAGAACATTGGTAAGCCATCTAAACTACAGGCAGTCGGATTGTGCCGGACGTTACGAATACCGGCATGAGGGCGAGAACACGACCTGCCCGGTTGGGATTTACACGGTAAAACGTAGTTTGCTGGCTAGTGGCAGTATTAGAGACGATTATGCCAAACGATGCAGCAAGTGAGAGAATGGACATTCCGCTCCTACCTCTCAAAAATGTAGTAGTCTTCCCCCGAACAATAGTCAACCTCACAATTACTGGGCGTGCAAACTCCATCAACGCGGTCAACGTGGCCGACGAAGGAGACCACCGCCTGGTTGTGGTTGCCTTCAAAGACGGAGAACAGGACGACCCTTCCCAGGAAGACCTCTACTCGGTTGGCACGCTCGTCGAAATGAAATCGGTGCGTAAGCAGGCGGACTCCTCTATCCAGGTGGAAGTGGAAGCGATGCGCCGGGTGAAGATCGAGTGGGTTACACAGGAAAACGACATCCTGGTGGCCCAGGTGGACTACCTACCTGAAAAGGTGGCTGCGGGACGGGAAACTGCCGCTCTCATGAACGAGCTTGCCGACATGTTCAGCAAGTACGCGAGCCTCAATAGTAAGGTTCCTACCGAAGCCCCCGACCACATCCGGGCCGCTCGCCAGCCCGGGTACATGGCCGATCTGCTCGCCGCTCATCTCATCTCCGAAGTGCAAGACCGCCAGACGATCCTTGAGATGCTCAACCAGGCCGACCGCCTGCAACATATGTCGGGCGTACTGGCAAACGGCCTCGACGTGCTGGAAACTGATCACAGGGTGCGCGAAAAGGTGCGTGCCTCTATAGATAAGAACCAGCGCGAGTTCTTCCTCCGCGAGCAGTTAAAGGCCATCCACGACGAGCTAGCCAGCGACAGCGGCAACGAGATGGCCGAATTGCGCGAGCGCGTAGAGAAAAAGGGTCTGCCTGACGAAATCCTGCAACGCACGCTCAAAGAAGTCACCAGGCTGGAGAGGATGCCTTCGGTATCTCCCGAAAGCACGGTGTTGCGCAACTATGTAGACTGGGTTCTGGCTCTCCCCTGGGCCGAGCGAAGCCAGGACCGCATTGACCTGCCTCTCGCCGAACAAATCCTCGAAGAGGACCATTACGGCCTCACACAGGTCAAGGAGCGCATTCTCGACTTTCTGGCAGTGCGCCAGCTTACGGTACGACGAAGGGCGAAGGGCGAAGCGACGAGATCAGGGATCGGGGATCAGGGATCAGGGGTCGGAGAAGGACAATTCGCAATTGGAACGTCCGCAATCCGCAATCCGCAATGGAGAGGTCCACAGCCCTCAGATTCTCTGCTTCGTCGGCCCTCCGGGCGTTGGCAAGACTTCGCTTGGGCAGTCTATCGCCAGGGCAATGAACCGCAAATTCGTGCGCTTATCGCTGGGCGGCGTGCACGACGAAGCGGAGATACGTGGGCACCGCCGCACATACGTGGGCGCGATGCCGGGGCGCATCATCCATGCAATGAAGAGCGCCGAATCCACCAATCCCGTCATGCTGCTCGACGAAGTAGACAAAATGACGGCCGATATGCGCGGCGATCCCGCAGCCGCTCTTCTCGAGGTTTTGGACCCCGCGCAGAATTACACCTTCGTGGACCACTATCTCGACGTACCTTACGACCTTTCGGACGTGCTCTTCGTCGTCACGGCCAACACTCTTTACAACATACCGCGCCCATTGCGCGACCGTATGGAAGTGATAGAGATTGGTGGATACACCGAGGAAGAAAAGGTACAGATTGCGCGCAGACACCTCTTGCCAAAGCAGGTGGAAGCGCACGGGCTGGAACCCGGGTTTCTGGAATTACCTGACCGAATGCTGCAGACCATCGTACGCACTCATACCCGCGAGGCCGGGGTGCGTGAGTTGGAACGCAAGCTGGCGACCATTTGCCGAAAATCGGCGCGCAAAGTGGTGCAGGGGCGCACCACAAGGGTCAGGATTACACCTCACAACCTCGAGGAATACCTGGGTACGGCCCGCTTCCGGGCCGAATTTGAGAGCAGGCGTGACCAGGTGGGCGTGGCGACCGGGCTGGCATGGACCGAACACGGCGGCGAATTGCTGCCCGTGGAAGTGGCTACCATGCCGGGACACGGACAGCTAACTATCACTGGACGCCTGGGCGACGTCATGAAAGAATCGGCGCAGGCCGCCTTGTCATATGCGCGCTCGCGCGCCAGGGCATTGGACATAGATCTCGAAGCCCTCGAACACACCGACCTGCATATTCACCTGCCCGAAGGTGCTATCCCCAAGGATGGCCCCTCGGCGGGAATAACCATGGCGACTGCTCTCATCTCGGCCGTCACAGACCGCCCCGTTCGCAGCGACCTGAGCATGACGGGCGAAATTACTCTTACCGGGCGTGTGCTTGCCATCGGCGGGTTGAAAGAAAAGGTGCTGGCGGCGCACAGAGCTGGTATCAGGTGCATGATCGCTCCGCTGGCAAACAAGCCGGACTGGGCAGAACTGCCACGGGCAGTGCGCCGAGATATCCAATTCGATTGGGTCGAATCGATGGACCAGGTTATCAAGCTGGCCTTGCGCCCTGCCGATAGCCTGCCTGCGGTGCTCATCACCCAACCCGGAGAGAGTATCAGTCGGCTGGAAGCCGAAGCGGAAAGCGACGTTATCAGAGTTGGCGGCCCAGAGGGCACCCCGCCAATGCCAAGCATAATGAAGCGTGACACCAATTCGGTGCAAACATCGGACACTTCGAAGCCGAGAGCCGCCAAAGAGAGCAGGCGTGGCGGTGGCGCCGCGCGACGCAACAAGAAGATGCCTCCAGCCGATGCGCCCTCTGCTAACCTTATGCCCCAGGACGACTTTCTTAATTTTGAATTTTGATTTGGGCATCTGCCCAGTTCATAACAAAGGCGAAAAGCCAGCTTTCATAATTAAGATTTAAGAATTACCAAACACCGGCCTCGCGAATTTAGAACCAAATAGATACACAGACAGACATAACAGGTGCAACATCGAGGGGAGATTTCTGCCCCCTTCGCGCGCGCCTGTTGTTCGAGAAAATAGGAGTTAGCTTTTTCTAACTTCTAACTTCTATTTTCTATTTTCTCCAAAGGAATTACTTACATGAACAGACGAAACTTCAGGCGAGGCTCCAGCACAAGCTTCAGGCGAGAAGGCCCACCCGGCGAAGGGCGAACGATAGGAATGCGCAGCCTCAGGACACAGGAGCTTGACCAGGACCGCGAAATCGCCCGCACAAGACAGGCAGGCGGCGGCCTCGAATGGAAAAAGATGGATCTCCATCTTCATACCCCCGCCTCATCCGACTACCGAGATCCGGGAATCTCCTACCTGGACATTCTCAAGAAGGCCGAAGAAAAGGGCCTCGACATGATCGCATTTGCCGACCACAATACGGTGGCAGGCTATGCGGCCATGCACCGCGAAATTGAAACACTCACCCTGCTCGAACGCCTGGGCCGCATGACCGATATCGAGCGCGACACCCTGAGCGAATATCGCCGCTTGCTTGCCAGGATCGTGGTGCTGCCCGGCTTCGAGTTTACGGCCACGTTCGGCTTCCATATCCTCGGCATCTTCCCCGAAAACACTTCGATACGCAAGCTGGAATACCTGCTGCTCAACCTGAACGTGCCGGAAGAGAAGATGGTCATGGGTGCGCCCGACGCAGGCTCGACATCCGACGTGCTGAATGCATACCAATCCATCACAGCTGCAGGCGGCCTGGCAATCGCCGCACATGCGAACTCTTCCAACGGTGTGGCCATGCAGGGCTTCCCGTTCGGGGGCCAGACCAAGATCGCATACACCCAGGACCCCAACCTGGCGGCCCTGGAAGTAACCGACATGGACGTGACAGGCAGGCGCACCACGGCCAGCTTCTACAACGCCTCCAAGCCCGAATACCCGCGCCGGATGCACATCATCCAGGGGTCCGACGCCCACTCTCTCAACACCGAGCAAGCGGATAGTATGAACAAGCGCCTCGGCGTAGGGTCACGCATCACCGAGGTTCTTGTAAAAGAAGCCTCCTTCGCCGCCCTCAAGGAGCTACTCACAAGCAACGACTTCACTCGCACCCGCCCATACAGGCAGGGCGGCACGTGGGAATTCGTTGAAAAGGCCAGGCTGGAGGGCCAGACAGTGAACCAATCATTCCACGAGCGCGCCATCAGCCGCACAACCCGCACCCGCCCCATCCTTCACGACATCGTAGCCTTCTCAAACGGCGAGGGCGGTACGATATTTATCGGCGCTAACTCGGACACAACTGTGCCAATCCATGGCATCGAGCACCCCGACGAAGCCATACGAATGCTCCAGGAGGACATCCGCCGCACAATCGAGCCGCCGGTGGATCCTGACTTCTCTAACAAAGGGAGCATGGAGCGCGGGGTCGTCGTGATTACCGTCCAGAAGGGTGCCGACGCACCCTACGCATTCACCCCAACCGGTCAAATCTATGTCCGCGATGCCGCGGAGAGCGTCGTCGCTAACCGCGACGAAATCGTGAGCCTGGTGCTGGATGCATCACGAAAGGGCATGGCGCAGGTATCTAGCCAGCCGCAAGCCGCACCATCCGCGAGAGCCGCGCAGCCTGCCGCATCGATCGAAGCAGGCGAGCCACTAACGCCCACCACGGCTATGGGCAAAGCAGTGCCCGTCCCCACCCAGCCGCAATTACCGCAAAGCCAGCCCCGTCCTTCGTCCTCCGTACGCGATGCGCGACGCGAGCAGCCCACTGCGCCCGCCACCGAAGCGCGCCAGTCGCTAACCCAGGTCAGCCGCGAACAAAGATCACCTGTTCCGTCCGCGCCGATGCCACCACCCGCCGCCGAGCGCAGAGCGGTACGCCCGCCGGTCTTCTCCAATCTCCCACCCGAGAAGTTGAAAGGGCAGATCAGGCCCATGTTGCCGGCCAGCTCGGTCCAGGAGCTTCCCGCCGAGAGCCCCGTGGAAGCGCCGCTTGAAATGCCTGTCCCCGTCGCTGCCGAAACCGTTGAATCTGCAGCCCCCGAAGTCCTACCAGCGACGTTGGAGAGCGAGCTGGAGCTTGTGCCTGTTGGCACCCAGGCTCCGCAGGTACCCGCGGATGAGACCAGGAGCAGCCGCTCCAGCCGAAGCCGCAACAGGCGAGACCGCCAGCCTGCTTCCGCTGAGGCCACAGTTGCTCAGCCGGAGGCCGAAGCGGCCGGGGCACAACCCGTTATCGATGAGGCCCTGCCGCAACCGGTACCCGAGACTGCGCCCGAAGCACAAGCCGCCACAAAATCAGGCCGCAGCCGCTCGCGCGGCAAAACCGCAGCCGGGAAGGCAGCTCGCGGCCCAGAGGGCACCTCGCTCATACCTGCGACCGAAGCGCCGGTCTCTGAAGAAGTCGAGACGCCCAGGGAGGTGACGGTATCCTCCGAGCATCTGACACGAGAGGAAATCGTCGAGGCTCAGCCCGAGCAATCCGGTCGAGGCAAGGGCCGGTCGTCGCGCAGGCGCGAGAAGCAGCGAGAGATCGATGCTCCCACTGCCGCTGCCGCCGAAACCGAAGCCGCCGCTCAGGCTATCCTGGTCGAAGCAGAATTAGAGCCGGGGGCACAGATCCCGGCCGAAGTGGATGCCATGGCAGCCGAGCCTGAGATGACGTCCCCTCCGGCTGCCACAGCGATTAAAGGTCGGTCCCGCCGCAAATCCGCCGCCCAGCGAGCCGCCGAGGCCACAGTCGAGACTCCGCCGGAGGCCCCTACCACAACAACTGAAGAAGCTCCCGTCCCCGAGGCCATCGAAGCCACACAGACAAAAGAAGAACCCGCCAGGAAGGGGAGAGGCCGAAGCCGCAAACAAGAATCTTCCAAGGCGGCTGACGGACAATCCTCACCCACTCCGCGGGTACCTGGCAATCCGCAATCCGCAATTGACAAATCCGCAATCCCGACCGAGGGGCCGAACACCGGCGTGGAAATTATCAGCACCGAGGAGCGCAACGGCCAGAAATTCCACACGATGCGCGACATGCGCGATGGCACTACTGTGCACAACGTCACGCGCAAATCGGCAAGGCGGCTCTGGTACTATGCGATCCTCCAGCACGAGCACGGCGACCCCAGCTACGGCGAAATCGCCTGGCACCCCGGTGGCGCGATCGGCCTCTGGCGGCGCGAGCACCGCGCGGGCGCGTCACGCTACGACCTGGTGGCACGATACCCTGACGGCTCGCTGCGCATCTTCTACGGCGTGACCGATGACGGCCTGGCGGGCCCCTGGCAAGAGCTTGTGCAGATGGCAACCGAGGCCGAATACTGGGGTCCGCCACCAATGGAGAAGTAATTAGGGATAAGGGACACCCCGTAAGCGTGCGGGATTGGATATGTTTCTTGCAACGAGGGCACGTCAGCGCCGTGCCCCTGCACGTCAACCGCTCAGTGCCCTTGACGCGTGCTAATAGCGTGCGATAGACTTAATGGATTCTGTGCGATAACGACCATCTGAAATATGAGCGTAATGGCACGCGTATATATGAGTAATTAGGATTACCTGGTATTCGAGGAGGCAATGTGGCCCAGACATTGGAGAGGACCCAAACGAACAATCATATAGCCGGCAAAGACGACCGAGTGAAAGGCAAGCTCTCGCTCGTGCTGCCCGCACACAACGAAGAACCTAATATTAAGACTGTTGTGGAGGAAGCGGCGCAGGTGCTACCCACCGCCTTCACGGACTACGAAGTAATCGTAGTGAACGACGGCTCGAAGGATCGCACGTTGGAAATCGCGCAGGCTCTTGCTTCCGATAACCCGCACGTGCGCGTGGTGAACCACCCGGTCAACCAGGGGTACGGCGCTGCCGTCACCAGCGGGTTCAACGCAGCTACCGGCGACTACATCATGTTCATGGACTCGGACCGCCAGTTCGATATCAACGATATCCATCGCCTGACACCTTTCGTGGCCGAGTACGACATCGTGGCAGGGTACCGTATCAAGCGCAACGACCCGGCCCACCGCCTGCTTAACGCGAGGATATTCGGCCTTGCCGTCACCCTGCTGTTCAACCTTGGGGTGCGCGATATAGATTGCGCCTTCAAGATCATACACGCCGATGTGCTGAAGGGCATCAACCTTCAATCGCCTGGCGCGCTGATCAATACCGAGATACTCGCCAAGGCGAGGGCGCAGGGGCGCAGCATCTACCAGGTAGGCGTCAACCACTATGCCCGATTAGAAGGTGAGCAGTCGGGCGCGAGCCTGAAAGTGGTCGTACGCGCCTTCCTGGAGATCATTCGTCTCTGGTGGCGCATGCGAAGCTATGTCCCGCCCAGTGGCGTGGTGGTAGACAAGCCGCCCACCTACAGGGGATATGTGCTCTTCGGCGTCGCGGGGGTAGCGGGGTTGCTCTTCCTGCGTGGTACCTTGCGTATGCTCTTCAACAGGTAATAGCGCGTACAATCGTAGAGAAAACAGAACAGTTTCAGCCTGATCAGGGTTGAGACTGTTCTGTTTTATAGGTCTCATTACCCGGAGAAAACGATGATCGAGAAAGTAAATCTTCAACAGAAACTGACCCTCTTTAGCGAGCAGTGGTCGCCCAAAATCGTGGGCGAGCTAAACGGCCAGTATATCAAGCTGGTCAAAGCGCAAGGCGAGTTTGCCTGGCACCACCACGACGATGAAGACGAGCTTTTCCTCGTCCTGAAGGGCGCTCTCACCATAAAGCTCCAAGACCATGATATACTGCTCAACGAGGGTGAGTTCGTGATAATCCCGAAAGGCGTCGAGCACAAGCCCGTGGCTGAAGAAGAGGCTCATATCCTCCTCCTGGAGCCGGCGTCCACCCTCAACACAGGCAACGTCGAAAACGAACTGACGGCAAGAGATCTTGAGCGTATCTAAAGGAAGAAGGGAAAGGATGACCACGCAGAATCTGCCCATTGCCTGCACCCTGACAGACGAGCAACTGGCAGGTCGAAGGGAAGAAATAGATGGCAATATCACTGGCGGGGTAGAATCGATTACTGAGCTGCCAGACGGCTACGAGTTTCACTTTTCTAGCAGCGAAGAATGGGCCGCGAAACTGATTACCTTCGTCAAGCAAGAGCGCCAATGCTGCCGCTTCCTGACATTTGAGCTGATATTCCAGCCGGACGAAGGCCCCATCTCGATGCGCCTTCGCGGGCCGGACGGTGCAAAAGAATTCATCAAGTCCATGATTTAGTGCGATACCTATGCAAGACACAACCCCCAACCAATCCGCAATCCGCAATCCGCAATCTCACAATTTATATGAGCGTGCCCTTCAAGTCTTCCCCAGCGGCGTCACTCACGACAACCGCTACCTCCCAGGGAGCGAACCGGTCTACATAGACCACGCGCACGGCTCTCGCAAGTGGGACGTAGACGGTCACGAATATATAGACTACTGGATGGGCCACGGCGCGCTCCTGCTGGGACATGGGCACCCGGCTATTATGGACGCTGTGGCTTACCAGTTGATGCGCGGCACGCACTACGGTGGCTCGCACCCCCTCGAAGTAGAATGGGGCGAGCTGATACAAAAGCTGGTGCCCTCGGCCGAGCGGGTGAAGTTCACAAGCTCCGGCACCGAAGCCACTATGATGGCCGTGCGCATCGCGCGCGCCTTCACGGAGAGACAGAAATTCCTCAAGTTCCAGGGCCACTTCCACGGCTGGTCAGACGCTATGACAGCGGGCTTCCAGGCTCCTTTCGACGTGCCCTCCTCGGTGGGCGTGGCAGAATCCGCCCTTGATGGGGTGATCGTCAGCCCCACGGACCTTGCTGAGGTCGAGCGCATCTTCACCGAGCACCCCGGCGAAATCGCCTGCGTCATCCTCGAACCCACCGGCGCATCCTACGGCCAGATACCGCTCCCGGATGGCTTCCTGGCAGGGCTTAAAGAGACAGCCCACAAACATGGCGCGCTGGTGATTTTCGACGAAATCGTGACCGGCTTCCGCTACTCTCCAGGAGGCGTACAGCAGCAAACGGGCGTGATACCGGACATCACTGCTCTCGCTAAGGTAGTGGCGGGCGGCTTACCGGGCGGAGCGGTAGGCGGGCGCGCTGATGTGATGCACTCTCTGGAATTCAAGCCCGATGACCCCGAATGGAACAGGTTCCACCGCATCAACCACCCCGGCACTTTCAACGCCAACCCTTTGAGCGCGGCGGCAGGCATCGCCATGCTTCAAATAGCCGCCACAGGCGAGCCGCAAGACTACATTAGCGATTTGGGCCGGGAGCTTACCATCGCAATGAACAAGGTGATTGCCGAGCTGGGCATCGAAGGGAGTTGCGTTTACAGCGACGGACCCATCTGGCACATCCTCCTCGGCAGAGGCGCGAAGGCCGGCCCAGACGGCAGGCTCGTGCCCGGCAGCGCTGACACCCTCACGCTGCGCCAGGCCAACAAGCCCGAAGTGAAAGCGGCCCTACAGAGCGGCATGATGCGCCGGGGCGTGGACCTGATGTCGGGCCACGCCGGCATTATGTCCACCGCGCACACCCAGGGCGATCTCGACCAGACGGTGGAGGCGTTCGAGGCAACCCTGCGCGAGATGCGCGACAACCATATCCTCTGAGGTTAAGGCTAGTGATGTCCAAAAAGACGGTGCGCTTCGAGCCATCTACCTGGAAGACCCGCAGGACGAGCGTATCCCCATGTCGGTGGCCTCCTATGCCGCCCTACTGAAGCCCGGCTTCGTGCTCGATATGACCGTCGCAGTCCCCTGGGAGAAAAGCCCCTGCCTGCGCCGCTCTCCCTGGACAGCCGCCCTGCTCGACGGCGTGAACATTGCTGCGCTCGGCCTGATGGCAGGCGTCACCCTGGAATTGGCTCAGTCGGCCATCGTCGATTGGCTTACAGTTGCGTTAGCAATTGCGGCAGCAGCGCTACTGTTCCGTTTCAAGCTGAACTCAGCCTGGCTGGTGCTGGGCGGCGCGGCGGTGGGAGTAGTAGCGCACCTGCTAGCGTAAGGCGTAATGCTCCCGATTGATCGCGATATATTTGCTGTATTCATCGGGAACATCACCTTCATCGAAAATTGCTCCCACAGGGCACTCCGACTCGCAAGCTCCGCAACATATACACTCATCAGGATTGATGAAAAGCTGCGACGCTGTAAGGAAACCCGTCTCATCCTGTGTCGGGTGTATGGCGTCAACAGGACACACGTCCACACAGCCCGTGTCTTTCACTCCGAGGCACGGCTCGGTTATCACATACGCCATCTTCAATTCCTCCAAAAGAGTGATAGCAAGCCGGACCGGTCCTCAGCCTACCTCGCAATAGTAGAGGCAATTGACGAAGATGTCGTTGTGATAGAGCAAGTGGAGCGGAGGTCAGGGATCAGGGGTCTGGAAACGTAAAACGTAAACGTAACCGCCAGGACATTAAGGGCGCAAAAACTCGCCGAGATTGTTATTGTTTAGAGCATGATAACCTCGGTGATCTCTATGATTCAAAACAATAAAAACCTTCGTGATCTTCGTGATCTTCGTGATCTTCTATTAAAGCAATAAAACCTTCGTGCTCTTTGTGCCTTTGTGGTTCAAACCGTAAATATCTTGGCTTTGGAAAAAGTAGTCATTCGTCTGCCAGCGGGAAATCATCTGCGATTGCGGTAAGCGCAGCCGTATTCCGCACCAGCACGCGCTCACGCCCGCTCTCGATGATGCCCTGGCTTTCCCAGCCGCTCAGAATTCGACTCACAGTGAAGATTGTCGTGCCTGTCATCTCGGCGATATCCTGCCTGGAGAGGGTGAGATCGATCAGGATGCCGTCGCTGACCTTGCGGCCTATTTGCTCGGCCAGCCGGAGAAGAGCGTGTGCTACGCGCCGCTCCACGCGTTCGGTGGCAAGTTCGCGGTAGCGGTCCTGGAACTCTTTCACCCGCCCTGCGAGGAATCTCACTGTGTTGAGCGCCAGTCCTGGGAAACGCTCCATCAGCCCGGTGATCACCTCGCTGTTCCAACCAAGCGCCGCGCTGTCGGCGTGCGCTTCCGCCGTGGCGGGGTGGACAGCGTCACCCAGAGCCGCGACCGCCCCGAAAAGCTCGCCTGGTCCGCTCACTCTCACCAGCACCTGGTGGCCCTCCGCCGTTACCTGCGTGAACTTCACCCGCCCTTCCACCAGCACGTACAATACTCGCGCCGGATCGCCCTCATGGAAGAAGAACGCGCCATCCTTCACTCTCCTAAGCCGTCCTGCCCGCACAATATTAAGCAAGCTGGCATCATCCATCCCTCGAAAGAGGATGCTCTGCTTCAGATATGGGATGTATCGTTCGTTCTCCATGGTTACCGCTGACCTTGCCCAAGGAGGGCGATTCTGCGACCCAATCTAGCCGCAAGCTCGCTGAGCTCTGCATCTGATATTTCCCAAATACCCTTTGTCAGTCAACATGAGTGCTTCAAACTGCTGCTGTTCAAGTGGAACGCCTGGAGGTAATGGACCAATATGCCAGTGGACATGCCTGTTGCCCTGCTGGCTGCCCAGCGATAAAATATACAACCTCTCGGTGGGCAGTTCCTGCCTTAGCGCTTCTGCCACCCAGTAAACCACTTTTTGAAGGTCAACGTATTCGTCCATCGCGAAATCGCCTGTGCCCTGCTCGTGATGCTCTACCGGCGCGACCGGTGTGTATCCATAAAGAGTGGGATATTTGTTGAGGAAGGCGATGGCGACGTCATCCCTATAGACAATATGATGAGTAGCGTCCCGGTCTTCCAGTATATTGCAACAGTATATTGCATATGAAACATGGGCCATTCCGAATACGTGCGGTATACGAGACCGGATCGAAAGGTTCGCGCTCACCTATCCAGGCTGTCTCCTGAAGGAAGCAACCGGCGAAGAATGTCGTCGCGATCAATGCCAGCGACCAGGAGGGACTTGTGCCGCGATGTCTCGCCGGAGTGAATAGTCACGGCGCTCTTGGGTACACCTAGCGCCTTCGCCATGAGCTCCACGAGCGCCTTATTCGCCGCCCCCTCAACCGGCGGCGCGGTCAACGCCACTTTCAGAGCCCCATTATGCACGCCTAACACCTTGTTCGCCGAAGCCCTGGGCACAACATGCACACGTATGGTTATCCCACCAGGCGTATTCTCGATCCCACAGTCGTCACCAGCCCGCACCGGCCATATCCTCCAGATAACCGCAATCCCATTAAACTTGGCGAACCCTGGCGCTCTTCGCGTCTTGGCGGTTACGTTTTACGTTTCATGCCTACTTTCTCTTAGCGCTTCTCGCCACCCTCGGCTTGCTCCGGGCAGCGCTATTTTCGGGTATCGCCCCAACACCCGCAATTCTCAGGGAAGTCTCCATGGCCTGTGGGTCTTTGGGTGTGAGGATGATTTTGCTGCCGCTCTTCATCTCCAGCAGCAGCATCTTGCTCGCATTTGTGCCGTATACCTCCGCATCGATCGAGTTCACGTCAGCGGGTTTCCTGACGCGTGCTCTGCCGGCCCATCCAAACACGCCTCCCAGGCTTAAGAGGCCTATATTGAAGAAGGAACCAAGATCGGGCTTGCCATCTACCTGTTCAATTTGCGAAATAGGGATCTCTATCTTGCCGGGTCCGGCCCTGTCCACGAATATGCTCTTGCCCTCCAACCTGTAGCCCCTTACGGAACGAATCCAGGAGTAGATCATCAGCGGCACAAGCACGACGGTCAGTGTAAGATCGACCACATCAGGCGCCGCTCCGCTTGCCAGATCTAAAACTGTGATCAGTGCGAAATAGAGCGTCAGGATAATGTAGATAATAGTCCATATCCAGGCAGCCACTCCAAGAGGAGCGACCTTGAATCTTTCTGTCACAGCCATACCTCCACCTTCATATGTCGTGAAGAGAAGCCACTCAGCCCAAGCGCACAACTAACAGCACGCCGGACGCGAAGAGAGCGATCCTCTTTCTATCACAATCATACACTACCGTTGGTTCCGATGGGGACAGGGACTATTCAAAGTCGGTGGATGATGCAGCAAGGTTGGCTGTGCCATGCTGAGCGCAGAGAAGAATCTCAAGAACCAGACGTTGCACTCAAGCCAGCCTCTTATATTCTTCGCTTCGCATCAGAATGACAAGGCGTAGTTAGGCGGCCCTTCCTGGGCTTTTTCTCGACGGAGAAAAGCCATTGACAGTGACCCAACATCCCCTTATACTCTGATTGCTATTTCTCTCAGCGGAAATAGCCAACGCCGGGTCTTAATTCAATATGGGAGCATACCGCATTATCATGCGGTCTCGCTTTTCTGTTCCTCTCCCCGCCCAGGCTAAAGATATTTGCCTGATAAACAGGCATAAGCAAGCATAGTCAACCGCCCCACCAGGAGGAACCCCAAATGCTAAATGAATTCAAGGCGTTTATCAATAGAGGCAATGTGCTGGACCTGGCTGTAGCCGTGATTCTGGGCGCAGCTTTCGGTGCAGTCGTCACTTCGTTCGTCAACGATATCCTCATGCAGATCATCGCAGCAATCTTCGGACAGCCGGACTTCGGCAGCCTCTACTTCAACCTCGGCAACGGAGTTATCAAGTACGGGTTGTTCTTGAATGCGATCATCAACTTCCTCATCGTTGCATTCGCCATTTTCCTGGTTATAAAGGCATACAACCAGATGCGTAAGCCCACAACCGCGGAGACTACCAACAAAGAGTGCCCTTACTGCCTCTCAACCATACCTCTGGGCGCGACTCGCTGCCCTAATTGCACGTCTGAGCTCACGAAAGCACAAATCTGATTCTCAATTCGTGCGAAATAGGCATGATTTGACTTGACAAGCCCTGAGGGGTTTGTTACAATAGGTTTTGCGCGTCGGAAAAGACGGCACGCGAATAAGCCAAAGCGAACCTTAACAACTGAAGAGTGGAGAGAATTTCCACAGAAAAACAAGAAGAAGTCAGTTCCTTCAAACGAGGGAAAATGGTGTTCATCTGAACATCCAAAGTGATTGTTGGAACCTATGTGATAGGTTTCGATATCTTTGTTTGGAGAGTTTGATCCTGGCTCAGGACAAACGCTGGCGGCGTGCTTAACACATGCAAGTCGAACGGGTTCCCTTTGGGGAGCTAGTGGCGGACGGGTGAGTAACACGTAGTTGACCTGCCCTATAGTGGGGAATAACTGCCCGAAAGGGTAGCTAATACCGCATAAGCTCACTCTCGTTGGGGAGTGAGGAAAGCCCGGGTAACCGGGCGCTATTGGAGGGGACTGCGGCGGATTAGCTAGATGGTGGGGTAACGGCCTACCATGGCGACGATCCGTAGCTGGTCTGAGAGGACGACCAGCCACACTGGGACTGAGACACGGCCCAGACTCCTACGGGAGGCAGCAGTGAGGAATATTCCCCAATGGGCGAAAGCCTGAGGGAGCGACGCCGCGTGCGGGATGAAGCCCTTTGGGGTGTAAACCGCTTTTTTGGGGGATGATACGTCTCCGTAAGGGGACTAAGACAGTACCCCAAGAATAAGCATCGGCTAACTACGTGCCAGCAGCCGCGGTAATACGTAGGATGCAAGCGTTGTCCGGATTTACTGGGCGTAAAGCGCGCGCAGGCGGCAGTGTAAGTAAGGTGTGAAATCTCCCTGCTCAACGGGGAGGGTGCACTTTAGACTACACAGCTAGAGGTCGGTAGAGGGGGGTGGAATTGCTGGTGTAGCGGTGAAATGCGTAGAGATCAGCAGGAACACCCGTGGCGAAGGCGGCCCCCTGGGCCGTACCTGACGCTGAGGCGCGAAGGCTAGGGGAGCGAACGGGATTAGATACCCCGGTAGTCCTAGCAGTAAACGATGGCCACTAGGTGTGGGGGGTGTTGACCCCTTCCGTGCCGTAGCTAACGCATTAAGTGGCCCGCCTGGGGAGTACGGTCGCAAGACTAAAACTCAAAGGAATTGACGGGGACCCGCACAAGCAGCGGAGCGTGTGGTTTAATTCGATGCAACGCGAAGAACCTTACCTGGGCTTGACATGTAGTCGCAACACTCTGAAAGGAGTGCCTCCGCAAGGACGGCTGCACAGATGCTGCATGGCTGTCGTCAGCTCGTGTCGTGAGATGTTGGGTTAAGTCCCGCAACGAGCGCAACCCCTGTGCTTAGTTACATATCTAAGCAGACTGCCGGAAACAAACCGGAGGAAGGTGGGGATGATGTCAAGTCAGCATGGCTCTTACGTCCAGGGCTACACACACGCTACAATGGATAGTACAGCGAGAAGCCACCCGGCGACGGGGAGCGGACCTCTAAAAGCTGTCCTCAGTTCAGATTGCACTCTGCAACTCGAGTGCATGAAGTCGGAGTTGCTAGTAACCGCGTGTCAGCATAGCGCGGTGAATATGTTCCCGGGTCTTGTACACACCGCCCGTCACGTCATGGGAGTTGACAACACCTGAAGTCCGTGCGCTAACCCTCTCCTTCGGGAGTGTGGAGGCAGCGGCCGAGGGTGGGGTTGATGACTGGGACGAAGTCGTAACAAGGTAGCCGTAGCGGAAGCTGCGGCTGGATCACCTCCTTTCTAGGGAGTTTGCAGTTGTAATGAGGGTTCGCCCTCCTTTCAGCTCGATCCCAGGTCAACCGCCCGTCGAAAGATGGGTGACCTACCTGCCGGTCGTAAGACTGGCAAAACAGGCTGGAAATTGTTCTAACCCAACAGCCCGGCCTGAGATGAACACTAAACCTGGCCCTTCTTGTTCCAATGTGCCTCTCTCCACTCTTCAGTTGGATAAGGTAAAATGAAAAGAGCGTCTACAGCGTTGTAGGCGCTCTTTTTTGCTTTCATCAACGCTTATAATATTATCTACAGCTTCTATGGGAGGTCACCCAACGGCAGGCGCAAAGCAGAGAGATCCTGGTGCGACAAACTTCGAGAAAGGCGCGGACGTCACCGCCTCGGCGTGGGGTCCGCTCGCTATCTCGGTTTTTCGCTGGCTCTGGATAGCCTCGGTCGCCTCCAATATCGGCACGTGGATGCAGAATGTGGGCGCATCCTGGCTCATGACCCTCCTTACGCCGTCGCCCGTGCTGGTGGCCCTCATGCAAACCGCTACGAGCCTTCCCGTGTTCCTGGTGGGCCTCCCTGCGGGCGCTATCGCCGACGTGGTCGATAGGCGCAAGCTGCTGCTGATCAGCCAGGCGTGGATGCTCGTTGTAGCGACCCTGCTCGGCGTGCTCACTCAGCTTGGCCTCACGTCCGAATGGGTGTTGCTGGCGCTGACTTTTCTGCTGGGCCTTGGCTCGGCGCTCAACGCCCCAGCGTGGCAGGCAATCGTCCCTGAGCTTGTGGGCAAGCGCCAGGTCGCAGCGGCGATAACGCTCAATAGCGCGGGCTTTAACCTGGCAAGGGCGGTCGGCCCCGCGCTGGGCGGGATCATTGTGGCAGTAGCGGGCGCAGGAGCGGTGTTCCTGCTCAACGCGGCCTCGTTCCTCGGAGTGCTGCTGGTGATCTTTCGGTGGAAGCGTCGACCCGTGAAGAGCACGGCGCCGCCCGAGCGTGTGCTCGGCGCTATCGTCGCGGGCACACGCTACGCTCGCCACAGTCCATCCCTCCAGGCAGTGCTGGTGCGGGTAGTGGCCTTTATTATCGCCGCCAGCGCGCTGTGGGCGCTCTTACCTATCGTGGCCAATCGCGACCTGCGGCTCGACGCAGGGGGTTACGGACTGCTACTCGCCAGCCTCGGTTTCGGCGCGGTCGTGGGTGCTCTGGTGCTGCGCCGACTGAACGCATTATGTCAACCGACCGGCTGACTGTGCTTTCCACCCTGGCGTTCGCTGTCGCCACGCTCTCTCTTGGCTACGTGCACAGCCTGTTGCTTCTGCTACCATTGCTCGCTCTAGGGGGCCTGGCGTGGATGGCGACCATGGCAAGCTTCAACGTGTCAGCTCAAAGCGCGGCTCCCGATTGGGTGAGGGCACGCGCGCTGGGCATTTATCTACTCGTCTTCCAGGGTGGCATGGCGGCCAGCAGCTTTGCCTGGGGAGCAGTTGCCGGCTGGCTTGGGGATAGCCAGGCGCTTCTGGTTGCGACGGTTTTGCTCTGTCTGAGCGCCACTACCGCCTGGCGATGGCGGCTACACCAGATTCGCAGCCTGGACCTCACCCAGGCCGAGTACCTGCCCCAACCTGCTCTGGTCATAACGCCGCGCCCGGAGGATGGGCCCGTGCTGGTTACTATCGAATATAAGGTCGCACCGCCGCAGCAGGCAGAATTTGTGCAGATAATGCAGCGAGTGGAGAGGCTGCGCCGTCGCACCGGCTCTTACAGCTGGGGACTTTACCAGGACCCCGCGAAGCCCGACCGTTTTGTCGAGACCTTCTACGCCCGCTCATGGGCCGAGCATATGCGCCAGCACACGCGCGCCACGGTCACCGATCGCAAGATCGAAGACCAGGCCCTCGCCCTTCAGAAGCCAGGCACCGAAGCTGTCATCTCCCACTTCATCGCCGCTCACCCTATGGCCTTCGACCGGAAAGGTGCAGCAGCGGAGGGTTCGACTTCTGTACCGCCAGGACCTGGGAACTTGCCATGATCACGCGTTTTCGTTATAATTGTGCAGTCTTGGGCCTGTAGCTCAGTTGGGAGAGCGCTACATTTGCATTGTAGAAGTCAGGAGTTCGAGTCTCCTCAGGTCCACTCTATGGAGGTGCAATTCTGGAAGAGCAACTACCAGGATTTATCATCTCCACTGACTATGATGGGCGTCTTCGGAAGTTATTCCCCAAGCTCTGTTGGTGTGGCAAAACGTTCTACGTGCCATACAATCGTCTTCAAGGGCGGAAGCATTGCTCTATTGCCTGTTCACACGAGGCACGAAAGCGACAGGTGCAAGTCCAATGCGAGACGTATCAACAGCCTTTCACCCGCAAGCCAAGTAGCCTGGTAGCCAAGAGCAGATTGTTCTTTTGTAGCCGCAAATGCAAGGACGCCGCACAATCATTAGGTGGCATCAAGTCCATTCAGCCCAACCACTAAGGCACTGGTACTGGCATTTACGGTTATCGCGAGCGTGCGCTCCGACATTATGGTCCGCGCTGCCAATGTTGTGGCTATGGCAAAGATGAACATATGCTAGATGTAGACCACATAGATGGCAATAGGTTGAATGCTGGCCTTTCGAATCTGCAGGTCCTTTGTGTATGGTGCCATGCCCTGAAGACACGCGGCGCAGAACTACATAGCTGTCCTGGTTTCATATCTCAGGGCGAACTCGCCGCCCTTGGAGACGAGCGATACCATGACAGCATTGAATTACCTTCCAGCGAAATCGTGTGACGTTTTCCGCTCATTCTCTAGATCGAAACATAGCACGCAACCCAGCTAAGACTACACTGTGACCAAATAATGCTGAGTAAGAGAAGAGGGTATTCCCGATGTGGAATACCCTCTTCTCTTACTCTTGTGGTGGCATTCCTAAGGCGTCTGGCAGTTGGGATCGAACGTCCCGGCGACGCTCTTGGCTGTCTGTCCTCTCGTTATGTCGGAGCCTAGCTCGAAATAGGCTGAGTGTTCAGTGACAGCATAAGGGACGCATAAGCCAGATGGAAGGGACAAGACCATGACAAAACCCTAATAATCGAGCCAAAGACAAGATCTAGGTGTATAATTGAGGTAGATAGGGAGGGAACCGACGATGTTTACCGCTAACCCATCATCTGACAATAGAACGTTCAACAGGGGTCAGGTAGTATCGCTTGCCAAGGAAATGGCGGGCGTACAGGTGCCGGCAATGGGCCTTGTACCAGCCGATAAGCTGGGACCAGGATTGGTAGGGCTTACCGCGCCGGATGGGACAGTTTGCGTACAATGGCCTATCCCAGAGCTTGAGGCGTGTCTGCCAGGTGAAGACCTGCGGCCAATGGGCGCGAACGCCCGCCTTGTGATCGTGAGGCGCTATGACAAGCGTGGCGTCTGCTCGGCAAGGAACTACAAGCTGGTGACAGGCATGGGTCTCTTGCACAACTGGAGCGCCGAGCTGCGCCCGAACAATCTAGTGCGAACGATACGCGAAGATGGCCTGACCTACACATTCACCGTCAATCCCCTATACAGGAGCATCTCTTCTCAGTGGGATTCGCCGCGGGACGATGACGATGCGGAAGCCTTGACAGTAGCGGAGCTAACCTTGTAAAATAAGAGAGGTCTGAAGCTTTTTTCGCGAATGCGAAAGGCTTGGTTGGAAACAAAAGAGAATATTGCTGCAAATTCGTTGAAAATTGGCCTGATTTTCCTTGACAAACACCTGGACCTTGCGTATAATTACTTTTGCGTGTCGGGGCCGACAAAAAAGAAACTCAACGCAATCACAGAAGAGCAAAGAATGCAGATAATCGAGGTAACAGCAAAATAGCTGAACTCGCATACCAACAGCCATAAAGGCTTGAGGCGCGAGTGCCCAAGCCTCTTTTGTTGCCCTTCGATCGTCCAGGTCACTCGGACCGCAAAGTTACCAAACAAATAATCTGTACGACTTCCGCTCCTCGCCTCCAACCAAAGGCGGCGAAGACTGGCAGTCAGCAGACTGGCAGGATACCTTCGGGTATCAGCACTTTACCAAGAGAATAGCAAAGCAACGAGTAACAAACCGCATTTTGTCGTTGGGAAGCGACATTATGCAAGCAAATGGGAAATCAATTTCGCAAAGGTATCGCGAGATACCGAAACGATCAAACCGATCAACAAGATGTGAAATGAATGACCATGAATGCGCTGTAAAATGTGCTTGATAGCTCCAAGCTTCTCAGAAGCAAACTTTCTTCGTTCTGCGACCTGGCCGCCACGTGCGGGCAGGAGACCAGTAAGCGGAGGGGGTAAGCGAGAGAAAAGGAAGGGCTTTACAAGCGAATAAGAGCATATGGTGGATGCCTTGGCAACCAGGGCCGATGAAGGACGTGGTTACGCTGCGATAAGCTCCGGGGAGCCGCTTACAGGCCGATCCGGAGATCTCCGAATGGGGCAACCCCCCACCGTGATGGGTGGGTACTCGTACACTTTTAGTGAGAGAGGCAAGTGGGGGAACTGAAACATCTAAGTACCCTGAGGAAAAGAGACAATTCCCGTAGTAGTGGCGAACGAACCGGGAAAAGCCCAAACCTTTTGTACGTGATAGGGTGCCGCCGTTGTACAAGAGGTGTTGTAGGACCCATAGGAGCCGGCACTGGCTCCGCACAGTTACAAATCCACAATGTAGATGAACGCGCCTGGAAAGGCCGGCCGGAGAAGGTGACAGCCCTGTAATCGAAACAGTGTGGACTGTGATGGGTATCCTGAGTACCGCCGGGCACGAAGAACCCGGTGGGAAGCTGGGTCGACCACGACCCAAGGCTAAATACCCTGGTGACCGATAGTGAACTAGTACCGTGAGGGAAAGGTGAAAAGCTCCCCGCGAGGGGGGTGAAATAGATCCTGAAACCCTGTGCTTACAAACAGTCAGAGCACTATGATGCATCAATTCTGTCTCCGCAAGGGGGCGTGAGGGTGCGTGTATGTGTGATGGCGTACTTTTTGTAGAACGGGCCGGCGAGTTACCCTCTTTGGCAAGGTTAAGCCAGTTACAGGCGGAGCCACAGCGAAAGCGAGTCCGAAAGGGCGATCCCAGCAATGGGGTGTTGGAGGGGGTAGACCCGAAACTGTGTGAGCTACTTATGGCCAGAGTGAAGCCGCCTAACCGCAGGTGGAGGCCCGAACCTCACCATTAGTGCAAAAATGGGGGATGAGCTGTGAGTAGAGGTGAAATTCCAATCGAACACAGAGATAGCTGGTTCTCCCCGAAATGCATCTAGGTGCAGCGTCTCTTTACAGATATAAGGGGGGTAGAGCACTGAATTGGCTAGGGGGCTTAGGCTTACCAAACCGAATCAAACTCCGAATACCATTATATTGGAGAGGCAGTGAGACGGCGAGTGCTAAGATTCGTCGTCAAAAGGGAAACAACCCAGACCATCAGCTAAGGTCCCAAAATCGGAGCTAAGTGGTAAAGGAAGTCCATTCGCATAGACAACCAGGAGGTTGGCTTAGAAGCAGCCACCCTTTAAAGAGTTCGTAACAGCTCACTGGTCGAATGTGAGCGGGCGCCGACAATCCATCGGGGCTCAAGCTCAGTACCGAAGCTATGGATCTCGCTACAATTTTGAATTCTCAATTTTGAGTTTTGAATTAAGCGATTAATTTAGAATTCAAAATTAAGAATTCAAAATTGCAATAAAGCGGGGTGGGTAGGGGAGCGTTCCGGACATCTGTGAAGCCGCACTGGAAGGAGCGGTGGAGATAACGGAAGAGAGAATGCCGGTATGAGTAGCGCATTGCGTGTGAAAATCATGCACACCGTAAGCCTAAGGGTTCCGAAGCAAGGTTTGTCCACCTCGGGTTAGTCGGGCCTAAGGCGTGGCCGAAAAGGGAAGCCGATGGACAACAGGTTGATATTCCTGTACCACTCTACATCGTTTCGCTTCGGAATAGAGCAATGGGGGGACGCAGGAGGATAGGTTTTGGGATGCAACGCATCTTCTAAGCCGGTAGGGCTGGGAGTAGGCAAATCCGCTCCGCGTTGAGCCGAGAGGCGAATGGAAGCTTTCTCCCCCGGGAGAGGGCAACAAAACTGAGGCCGTGCTGCCGAGAAAAGCCTCTAGCCAGAACGTACGAGTGCCCGTACCGCAAACCGACACAGGTGGGCAGGTAGAATATACCAAGGTGAACGGGAGACCCTTCGTTAAGGAACTCGGCAAATTAGTCTCGTAACTTCGGGAGAAGAGACGCCCCTGGCCGTGACCAGCTTGCTCGGTGAAGCGGGTGGGGGTCGCAGAGAAATGGCCCAGGCGACTGTTTAACAAAAACTTAGGTCGGTGCAAACACGTAAGCTGACGTATACCGGCTGATGCCTGCCCAGTGCTGGAAGGTTAAGGGGAGAGGTGCAAGCTCTGAACCGAAGCCCCAGTAAACGGCGGCCGTAACTATAACGGTCCTAAGGTAGCGAAATTCCTTGTCGGGTAAGTTCCGACCCGCACGAAAGGCATAACGATCTGGGCACTGTCTCAACGAGGGACCCGGCGAAATTGAAAGACCCGTGAAGATACGGGTGACCCACAGCAGGACAAAAAGACCCCGTGGAGCTTTACTACAGCTTGCCATTGCGTCGGGGCGTAGCATACGTAGGATAGGTGGGACCCGGTGAACCTGGCCTCGCGGGCTGGTGGAGGGAACGGTGAAATACCACTTTTGCTAAGTCTCGACCCTAACTCTGCCCGTAAACCGGGGAAGACAGTGGCTGGCGGGTAGTTTGACTGGGGCGGTCGCCTCCCAAAGAGTAACGGAGGCGCCCAAAGGTCCCCTCAGGCGGGATGGCAATCCGCCGGTGAGTGCAAACGCACAAGGGGGCTTGACTGCGAGACAGACAAGTCGAGCAGAGACGAAAGTCGGGTTAGTGATCCCACGGTACCGAGTGGAAGGGCCGTGGCTTAACGGATAAAAGCTACCCTGGGGATAACAGGCTTATCTTGCCCAAGAGTTCACATCGACGGCAAGGTTTGGCACCTCGATGTCGGCTCGTCGCATCCTGGGGCTGGAGTAGGTCCCAAGGGTTGGGCTGTTCGCCCATTAAAGCGGTACGCGAGCTGGGTTCAGAACGTCGTGAGACAGTTCGGTCTCTATCCGCTGTGGGCGTAAGAGAGTTGCGGGGGGCTGTCCCTAGTACGAGAGGACCGGGATGGACCGACCGCTGGTGTGCCAGTTGTTCGGAAGAGGCACTGCTGGGTAGCTACGTTGGGAAGGGATAACCGCTGAAAGCATCTAAGCGGGAAGCCCGCCCCAAGATGAGCCTTCTCACTGCCTGCAAGAGAGCAGGTAAGACCCCTGGAAGATTACCAGGTTGTGAGGTCGCAGGTGTACGCCCAGCAATGGGACAGCCAAGCTGACCTCATGGTCGAGGGCTTGTTACCACTCTTCTTTGCCTCAAGCTTACCCCCTGCGCTTATTCCTCCTGTTAGGACGGAACGAGCAAAGCAGGTAAACTGAGCAAGCGAGTGAGTTTATCAAGCGCACAATTTTGCAGCAACGCAAGTCAGGTTATTCATCATTTCCCATGAGCTGTTTTCGTTTCTCATTGCTTTGCTAACTCTCTGACCACTCTCAACATCTACAAGATGGGGGGAGGAGAAAGAGAGGGAAAGAGGATTTGTTCCGTGATTTGAGCGCACTGGACCCACCCAGCCCCATCCCGAACCTGGTAGTGAAACAGTACAGCGCCGATGGTACTACAGCCGCAAGGTTGTGGGAGAGTAGGCCATTGCGGGGCGATCTCTTTACTCTCTTTCTCCTCCCCCTTTCTTTATTAAACAAAAGGAGCGGGAGGGGCCGAATGGCCCCTCCCGCTCCTTTTTGTTACCCTGAGATCAGGGCGATTGGTGCAAGTCCAGCGTGATGTAGAGCATCTTGCTGATCTGGCCTCTGGTGGCGTTGTTGCCGGGCCTGAAGTAGGGCCGGTGTTGCGGATCGCACGACTCTCCAGGGCTGCCACATGGGTAGCCGGAGGCAATCCCTTTGTGGGCAACCGTCTCAATGTAGGTGTAGAATGTCGAGCTGGCAGGCACATCCGCGAAGGTGGGGCCGGCCGGGGTGTAAAGCGCCCACCCGCGAGCCAGCATCAGCAGCTTGCTTAGCTGCCCTCTCGTGACGTTGTTGTTGGGCCTGAAGTAAGGGCGGTTCTGGGGGTCGCAACTCTCGCCCGACCCACCGCACGCATAGCCGTTGATTATGCCGTGGCCGAACGCGGTCTCCACATACTGGTAGAAGGTGCTGCCGGTCGGCACGTCGTGGAACGTGTTGTTGGCGGGGTTAGCCAGGGTCCAGCCGACACCGAGCACGATCATCTTGGCGAACTGGGCGCGAGTGGCGTTATTGTTGGGGCGGAAACTGCCGTCCGAGTAGCCGTTGACTACAGACTCGCAGGCGAGCCAGTGGATATAGGCGTAGAAGGTGCTATTGGACGCCACGTCGTTGAAGGTGACGGTGCAAGGCGGTTGCGTCGGGTGCGGTCCTACGGGAGTGGAGGTTGGTGACACAGGGGGAGCCGGAGGCGTCTCCGAGCTTGGCGGCACCGGCGTGACCGTTGGTCCAAGCGTACGTGGAGGCTCGGGCGTGCCGGGTGGGGCGGATGTAGGCGTTGGCGGTTCAGTGGCGGGGGTTTCGTGGACCGGCGCAGTTGGGGCGTGGCCCCCGGCGTTTCGGTGGGAACCAGCGTCGGCAGAGGCGTACCCGATGGCGGCTGGATAGGTTTCCACTGGATGTTCACTGTGTACTGTCCAGCCGAGCCGTTGTAGCCATCCACGATGAAGCCGTACCAACCTGGCTGCGTCACGTGGAACGTAGCCTGCGTATTGCCATACGCCTCGAGGTGGCTATGCACGAAGGGGTGAGTAGGGTCGTCGTAGCCGCAATCTGCCTCGCGATCGCTATCTTGCACGATGAAGACGTCCAGGTCCTGCCCGGGCTCGATATAGGTGAGGGTAGCTGTCAGGAAACCCTGCACGAAGGAGAGCGCGGGCGTGCTCGCGGTCATATGCCCAGAGAAGATGGCCGCGAACATCCCATTGATAATATGCGTCGGCGGGCCAGGATACTTCGTAGGCGTACTGCGCATGGCATTTGCTGCAGAGTGCCACGCCCAAAAACTGAGAGTAACTCTGCCCGGCGCCAGGCACAACCCACCTGGCTATCGAAGGGTGCTTCTCAATCACCTGCCAGCCGTCCCAGCGTTGCACTGGACGCGTCTCGTCTTCCGGTATGCCGTTGCGAGCGCTGTAAAACTGGAACGGCGCGTCCAGAACAGCAGGTCCGCCACAAACGCGACAGCGAACCGATGCGCCTGTCAGGTTGAATACTCGGTAACTGGGCATACGAGTGGTTAGGTGGCTAGGGGCTAGGGGCTAGAAACCGGGCCCCTAGCCCCTAGCCCACGATAATACTATTCACGTCCAGGTACATGCGCTCACCCATGATCTTGCCGTCCTTGAAGGGGAAGTAGATCACCAGGTCGAACTCGATATGGCGGTTGCTGGGCGGGATGCCGAAGAGAGGGCCGGTGTGCAAGCCGTGCACGTGCGATTCCTCGACGACATAATGGTCGTCGGCCACTTTCGAGCGCAAATCGAGCTTCACGTCGGGTATGGCGGTCCAGAGCATGTTGTAGAACTGGCGGATCTCTTCCTTGCCGCGCCAGAACTTCTTGAGCGGCACAATCTCGTACACTGCGTCTTCTGCCAGCGTGTTTATCAGGCGGTCCAGGTCGCGCCTGTTCTCGGCAAGCACGTGCTCCATCCAGAGGCGAACGTTGAGGTCGGTCTGCGTGCGGGTCACTTGTTTCTCCTTGTACGAAGTTGTCAGTTGTCGGTTGTCAGTAGACGATGGGCTGTTGGCAGTAATAATGGGTTGTTATAACGTTTTACGTTTTACGCCGTCGGTTGTCCGTCGTCGGTCAACAGACAACTGACAACTGACAACTGACAACTTCGTCACGAAATTACAGGCCTGGGCTGGGTATTGACCCCAAAGGTGAAAACGTCGGGACGAGAATAATGCCCGGCCACGTCGAGCAGCCAGCGAGGGCCGCTCATACGGCGCGGGTCAATATCGGCGTAGAGTATCTCTTCGCGCTTCTGAACAGGTCCGGCGATGATCTGGCCCGTGGGGTCCACGATCGCACTGTCGCCCACGTTGATCCACTCGCCCGCGCCACTGTAGAACTTCTCTTTGAAGTCGTAGCGATCGGGGATGTCGTCTTTGCGCATGGCGATACACGAGCTAATGACGTACACTCCGCCCTCTTTGGCGATATGGCGTATGGTAGACAGCCATTGCTCGCCGCGGGCCCAGGTGGCGGCGATATATATTTGCACACCCCACGCGTACATTGCGTAGCGGGCAAGCGGCATATAGTTCTCCCAACAAATGAGGCCGCCCAATTTGCCCAGGGTCGTATCATACGCAGCGAGAGTGCTGCCGTCGCCCTGCGCCCATACTAATCGCTCGCCGCCTGTCGGCACCAGCTTACGGTGCTTGCCCACGATCTTGCCCTGCTCGTCTATGTACAGGAGCGTGTTGTAGAGGCTCGAACCGCTCGCTTCCGCGTTGCGTTCGCTCAAGCCCATCACGACGTAAACACCCGCCTGAGCTGCAGCTTCGCACAATCTATCAGTGGCAGGGCCGGGAATATCCACCGAAGTAGCCACCAATTCGCCATACAGTTCACCCAGCACCCCATCCTCGCCTGCAGGCACAACCCACACCCAATCAGGGTAGGCAGGAATGAAGGCTTCGGGGAAAGCCACAAGCCTGGCTCCATTTTCGCCCGCCTGTGCGATCAAAGCGCACGCTTTATCTATTGTGGCTTCGCGGTCAAGAAAGACCGGCATTGCTTGTACCGCCGCTACTTTGAACGTCGAAGTTGGCATCCTAGTCTCCATCAAGAGAGATCCTCCTCGCTATAGTATTCGCCCCACCCTCATCTTCGTGTCAAGCTCACGGCCATAACGAACGGCTATAGCAGGGAGAGAGCGCACGTCGTCGAGGCCGGTGCGGAAGTTGACAATGCAGGCCCGGAGCAGGAATGTGCCGCCGATTACCGCATTGGACACAAACGCTTCGCCGCTGTTCTGAAGAACGGTCACAAGCTCTGCGTTCAGCGCGTTCAGGTATTCTTCGGCCGTGGCTGAACCTGTTTTCAGGTCGGAGGGTACATAGCGGAATGTGCAAATGCTCAGATCGTGGGTGAACGCTTCTAGCTCGGGTTCTTGCAGGACAAACTCATGCATTCGCTGGGCCAATTCGATGTCGTCGGAGATCATGCGAACGTAACCTGCGCGGCCTACCTGTTGCAGTGCAAGCCACACCTTGAGGGCACGGAAACCACGCGAGTTTTGCGGGCCGTATTCGTGGTAGTTGGTGCCGGGCGCGTCCTTGTGCTCCTCCATATGGAAGTAAGACGGGTGGTAATGGAAGGTATCATGTAATGCATGGGCGTCTCGTACGAGGGCGCAGCCCGCCTCAAGAGGCGAATAGAGCCATTTGTGCGGGTCTACGGCCACCGAGTTCGGCCAGGCTAAGAGCCTTGAGATCGGGCTCGACGTCAGGCAGGGCCGCTGCGAAGCCGCCATACGCCCCGTCCACATGAAACCATAGGCCATATTCGCGGCTGATAGAGGCCAATTCGGGCAGTGGGTCGATGGCACCTGTGCCAACCGAGCCTGCCGTGCCTATCACCATAATGGGTATATCGCCTGCAGCAATATCCGCGTCCAGTTGCAGGCGGAGGGTATCGAGCCGCATACGGCGCCTCTCATCAGTTTCTATCCAGCGTATTGCATCGGTGCCCAGGCCGTAGAGGTCGGCGGCCTTTTCCACCCAGGTATGGGTCTCCAGCGACGTATAAATTCGGAGCTTGCGCATCTCCTGGGAAGCGGTACCGGCCTTGCGAACATTCCCACGGCACCTTTGCCCTGCGCGCGGCCAGGAAGCCCACGAAGTTCGCCATGTTGCCGCCGCTCACCAGCAGACCGCCACAATCGGTGGGGTACCCGATCAGTTCCGCGATCCAGCGTACCGTCTGCGCTTCGATTTCGCTGGCCATAGGCGAGAGAACCCAGCCTCCCACATTCGGATTGACCGAGGCCGCGAGCAACTCGGCCAGGGCACCGACCGGCGCTGCCGGCGATGTGATAAAGCCAAAGAAGCGTGGGTGACCATTGAAGAGCGAATGCTCGAAAAGTAGGTCAGCGGCGCGGTCAAGCAGATCGGAAGGTGATGCACCTCCGTCTTCCGGCAATCTTCGACGCGCATCGAGCACCCGGCGCACCTGGGCGGGCGTTTCGCCGGGAGTGACAGGCCCTTGCGGCATAGAAGCCATGAAATCGGATATGCGGTCCACCAGCCGGTGGCCCGCCGACCGAAATTCCTCTGGGGCCATCTCAAGGGGCGCCGTCCGCCTCTCAAGAGCGTTATCCATTCTCCAGAATAGCCATCTAATTCTCTCCTTCCGCATCCTACTGGAATTGCGATGCATTACCTTTAACCGCCAAGACGCAAAGTTCGCAAAGGGTCGCAAAGGTTTTATGGTTTAGAAGCAGTTAAAATCCTCTGTGTTCCCTGTGGTCATGAAAGGGGTGGCCTCTGCGCGCGAGCTGACACGAACTGACCGCGAACTCTGATTTAAACCCCAAAAATCCTTCGTGCCTTCGTGCCTTCGTGGTTAAAGCCATAGAATCCTTTGCGAACCCTGGCGAACTTTGCGTCTTGGCGGTTACGTAAATCCGCATTCCGCATTCCGCAAGTGTCGCCTGAGGCCTTCAAATAGGTCAGTTTCGAGAGTTCTGCCGCCGTTTACAGTGCTAAAAGCCCTGTAATAGTACTTCTGCCTCCAAAGCCGGCGTAAAGTTGGCTCGGGGAGGGCCAGAAGGGAATCGTAGCCAGGCAACTGTGTGCGGTGGCAGGTTATGGCGTCTCGTACGACGCGCCAGTAATCTTCCGTCTGGATACAAGCGGTAGCTATCCATTCGGCGAACGGAGTTGCGCGCCTCTCAACACCGTCTATGTGCATCACCAGGTCGCCGAATACCTGCTCGTAAAGCTCGTATTCTGACGCTGTTCCAAGCATATAATATAGCTTGGAAACAGAATAAGCCGGTTGGCCTGAAGGGTCTGTAAAGCTACTGTCCCCGGAACGTACGAGAGCGGCGGCGGTGAACTGGCAAATGGCAATATGGTCAGGATGGCCGTAAGCACCCTCCGGCCCGAAGGTAAGTACTACCTGGGGCTTGATGCGCCGCACGTGGCCGATTATTTCACCGACTATTTTATGAACAGGGGCCTGGTCGAGGTCGCCGTCAATGTAGTCGAGAAAAGAGACGCTCTTGATGCCAAGCACGCGAGCCGCCTCGGTCAATTCACATTCTCGAAGCCTGCCCAGCTCTGTGAGGCCTGGATTGCTAGCCTCGTCACCGAACCAGCCGCGCTCGCCACGCGTGGCCGTCAGCAAATGGACCTCCGCCCCTTCGGCGGCGTACAGCGCTATCGTGCTCCCCATCCCAAGCGATTTGTCATCCGGGTGCGCTAGTATGCACATCAATCTAAGCGGCTCTGCCATTGTATGCCTCCGATCAAGTTGTCAGTTGTCAGTTGTCAGTTGTCGTCCGTCTACTGACAACTGACAACTGACAACTGACAACTTCGGTTAAGCTTTCGCCTCGAAGATCCTGTTGAATGGCGTCTCGGTGGCTCGGCGGAAGCTATTGAGGCCGCCTTGCTGGACAACATCGCGCAAAGCGGCTTCGGTGGCTATTGTACCCAGGTGGATATGGCCTGACGAGATTGCGTTGGGCGTGCAGAGGAGCACGGACGCAGCCGAAAAGATGCGGCCCACCGGGTTGAGGTTGTCTTCCACGCGCTCTCCTGCCATCGGCTCGACTATAAGCACTGAGCCGCCAGCAGACAGAGTGGACGCAGCGTGGCTTATGGCGGCGGTTGGCTCGCCCATATCGTGCAGGCAATCGAAGAAAGCGATCAAGTCGTAATCGTTGCCGGGGTAGTCCTGCGCACCCGCTACCTCAAACGTGACACGGTCGGCCACGCCCGCCTCTTTTGCCTGCTCTCGGGCTCGCTCGATAGACGGAGCGTGAACGTCGAAGCCCCAGAAGTGCGAATTGGGGAAAGCCTTAGCCATGATGATAGTTGATGCGCCATGCCCGCAGCCAACGTCGGCCACACGAGCACCTGCCTCAAGCTTCGGCACCACGCCGTCGAGCGCGGGCAGCCAGTTGCTCACCAGGTTGCCAAGGTAGCCTGGCTTGAAAAAGCGCTCTGTGCCTCGGAATAAGCCGTGGTCGTGCTCTCCCCAGCCCATACCCTCGCCCGTGCGGAAAGCCTCTTCGATTCGCGGCTCGGCTCTGAGCGCCGACAAGAAAAGCTCGAAGCCGCCCACCACGAAGAAGGGGTTATCCTCGACGGCCAGGGCCAGCGCGCTCTCAAGCGGAAGGGTATAACGGCCGGATGCGGGATCATATTCGATGTAGCCGCCCGCAGCCTGGTTCACCAGCCATTCGCGGATATATCGCTCGCTGGTGCCGGTGAGATCTGCCAGCTCCTGTGAGGTGAGCGGATCGGAGTTCGCCATCGCCTTGTAGAGGCCCAGCTTGTCGCCCAGCACCATCAGGCCCGCGCTTATCGTGGAGCCGAAGTCGGTCACCACCTTACCGATTACCGCCTGCAGCTTGGCTTCGTCGATCTTTTGCTCTTCAAGTGTAATTGCCATTTTCGTTTGTCTCCTTTTGGTGTTACTGTTCGTATTGGCATCGTGCGATTATCTGTCGCTGCCAATACTCTAGCGCCACCCGCGGAGCAATTCATCGTGGATTATACGGAGCCAGGAGGGAAGCCGGTACGGAGATTTCGTGGGAACGGTACGGAGAAAGGGTCGCTTCGCTCCAAATCTTAATTTTGAATCTCGAATTAATGGGAATTGTAAGTATTCAACATTCGCGCAAAGTCACAGCCCAGGCGGCTATCTGGACGCGAGAGGTGAAGCCTAGCTTGGAGAGTGCGTTGCCCACATGGGTCTCTATGGTGCGCTCACCCAGCACAAGGGCGTCAGCTATTTCGCGGTTAGTCTTGCCCTGCGCTACCAGCATCGCCACCTCAAGCTCGCGGCTTGTGAGACCACCGGGTGTTTTAGCGGCACTCTGTCTTGAAGACGAACCGGAGGGAGGATGCAGGACCGAGGCGGCTTGTTGCTGAGGGAAGAGGGCGGCAGTGGCCTCAAGATAGCCTGAGCGCAGATCATCGTCCGGCAGGGTAGAAGCAAGCCGGTCTATCAGCGACTGCGCTTCTTGGAAGGCACGTTCGGCTTCCTCATGGCGCGATATCGACGACGAACAGCTTGCCAAGCGTCCAATATATACGCCACACAAGATAAGGCGAAAGGTTCCTTTTCGCCCCTTCTAACGCGCCAACCAACCACTTTTCAGCCTCCTCGTACAACCCCATGCCCATGAGAGCCTGGCCTTTCATCAGCCCCAGGCAAGGGATGCTCGTAATGGGCCCCGAGGCGGAGAGTTCTGAAGCCGCGAAGGACGGAGGGAGATTCAAGGCGCTAGAGTAGAGACGATCTATTTCCGCGAGAGCAGCCTGGTAGTCGTCGCGAGCAAGCGCAAGCTCGACGCGAGCCTGCCAGCAGCACCTCTGGCTGAACGTCTTTGAGGGGAGGTCGGGCGGCATCGCGCTCTCGAGCGTCAGCATTCGGCATGGCCGAAGTCGCCCTGAAGTATGTAGCAAGAGGCGAGCGTACCAGCCGCGGTTCTCGTCCAGTGGAAGGAACCGGTCTCTCTTGCACGAACGAGAGTCTCCTCCAGGAGCGCGCTTGCTCTATCAAGAGCAAACAGGTCCAAGTAGATCGAGCCAAGGGCACAACCGGCCGCCACAATCCACTGAGAATGGCCTATCTCCGTGGCAACGTATATGGCTTCATCGGCATAGGACACTGCAAGGCCGTAGTCGCCACGCGTCCCCAAGCAGCGGCCAAGCATCCATAGAGCATATGCCTCGCCCGATCGCCAGCCTATATCGCGTGCTATTTCGAGCGCCTGGAAGCTCTCCGTCACACCATCTATCAAGTGCGGGTCGACACACACGAAGGTCTCAATCTGGTATCCCACCGCCCCGCTAAGGGGAACCATCGCCAGACTGGAAGAGAGACCTTGCTTATCATTTAGCTCGGTGAAGAGTTGGACAGCGCGCTTATTATAGGCTGCGCCACCCAGTAAGTCGCCGCTGAGATAAGTAGTCATGCCCAGGAGATCCAGCAGATTCGGCTGTGCCCACTTTGTCGTCGAGCTAATCGAAGATGGTCAGGGCCTCCTGGTGGAAGGCGACTGCATCGTAGGGCCGGTCTACGTTCGCATACCAGTTGCCCACGCGATTGAGGCTGTGCCCCAGCGGCCTCGGGATCGTCCAGGGTGCGCGCCAGGTCTAGGGCCTGCCGGAAATATTCGCCCGCTTCGCCATAATCGCGCCCAGCCCACAGCTTGCCCAGATTGAGCAGGGCCTCCCACTCACCACGAGGATGGCCCTCCTTACGGGAAGTGGCAAGCGCAGCCTCATAATCGCCCAGCGCGAGGTCGAACTCGCCCAGCATCTCATATTCCGGCCCTCGCATACCGTAGAGGGATGCAGGAGGATCGCTGCCAAGCTTCGCAGCCGCCTCTATCGCACGGGTGAACTGTTCTACCGCCGCTCCGGGCGAATACAAAACGCGGGCATTCTCGCCCGCCCGGCGCGAGTACTCCAGCGCCTCCGGCCACATGCCCGCCTCGAAGCAATGACTGGCAAGATCGGCCACGTAGCTATCAAGCGTCCCGGCGTAGATCCTGAGCATCGTCTCTGCTATAGTGTGGTGCAGCGACTTCCGCTCGCGAGCAAGCAAATTCGAATAAATGGCCTGACGTGTAAGAGCGTGCCTGAAAGCGAAACGGTCCACCAACTCCTCAACTACAAGCTGCGCGCTCATCAACTCCTTGATAATCCCCAGCAACGCGGTCTCGTCGTATCCTGTCAAGCTCTCAAGAAGAGCAAAATCGAAGCGCCTGCCCACCACCGCAGCAAGGGCCAGGGTGTGGCGCGCTTCAGCGCTCAAGAATTCGGCACGCCGCTGCACGGCATCCTGTACGCTACGGGGGATATGTAGCTCTTGCATCGGCTTGCGCTCCCAAGCGCCGTCGACATAAAATATGTCGCCTGCGGCTGTGAGAGATTTCAGCACTTCTTCGATGAAAAAGGCGTTGCCTTCGGTGAGGGAATAGATCGTCTCAAGAAACTCCCCACGCATGGGACGTTTGAGGTCGAAGATAGTGCGTATCATCAAATCGACGTCGCTTAAAGGCAGGCTGCCCAGGCGCATCTCTGATGAAAGTCGCTCGCGGTCGAGGGCTGCCAGGAAATGAGACAATGGGCGTGCTTCGTCGCTGCGATACGTTATCAGCAGCAACACGGGCTTCTGCACGATACGCCGCGCCATGTATAGCAGAAAATCGAGACCTATATCGTCGGTCCAATGCAAGTCTTCTATCACTACCAGCAAGGGAGCGGCCAGGGCGAGAGCGTTCAGGAAAGCACAAATAGAGTCGAAGAGGCGGCGCTTCTCCTGCTCAGGATCGAGCGGAGTGGTGGGAGCAAGGCCGGGCAGGCGCACCTGTAGCTCTGGCAGCAGCTTGACCAGCTCCTGTGCATAAGGTGCCCACCGCAATGCTACCTCACCATCGCTCTCCGTCGCCAGAAAGCTGCGCAACATGTCAAGGATAGCCGCATAGGGGAGCGAGCGGGCGGTATCGAAGCAGTTGCCCTGGAGGACCAATAAGCCATGCCGTGCAGCGCGCGCCTTCGCTTCCGATACCATCCGCGACTTGCCCACGCCTGCCTCGCCCGCCAGCAGCACAGTCTGGCCCTCGCCTCGGCTTATGGCTGCCAGGATATCGTCAAGCAACGCCAGGTTGAGTTCCCGGCCAATCATAACCGGGCAAACTACCGGCCTGTCTATAGGTGCAAGCATGGGTGTCTTAATCCAAATCGAGCTGTGAAGCGTAATCTATATGCAGGCACCTGGCTAGCAGATACCAGGCACCCACAAATTCCAACTTCATCGATCTATTAAGGCGCTTCACAGTCCGTTTTCGAAACAAAACTCTGCACAGGGGCGCACAAGAATAGAGTCCAGGGTAAGCTCATTGTAGCACCGCCCACCCGGCAGGGCAAGAGCGGGGTCAGGGGTCAGGGGACGACCGACGACCGACGCCGAAATAAGCAGTAAGCAGTAAATACCCTGACCCCTCGTACGACACCACTCTGTAACACGCTACGTACTCAGTAGTATCTATCCTCCCTCGTAAAGCAATTCTGCGGCTACGCTCAGATAATAGCGGTGGACTCTATCTTCATCTGATGGAAGCGCCTCAAGCTACAGGAGGGAAAGAGGATGAATCGAAGCATCACCCAGAAAATTCTCCTCGTAATTCTGCTCGTAGTCCTCATGGACGGCGGCTCTCTGGCGGAGTCTGGAACCCGCTCTGCCAGTCCGGGCATCATTCAAAAGAACGGGCCTCTAATCAACGGGATGACCAATGCCATGGCCGAACATCTGCAGCCTGCTTTTGGCAGGGATTGTCCAAGTCATCGGAATGTATCCCACAAGAATGGCCCGGCATTTGCAAGCACAGCCAACTAAACGACGGCCTCACAGGCCACTATAGCACCCCTCGATGCTCCAGATAGTCATCATAGCCACCCTCGAAGGCACGAACATGGCCGTCACGCACTTCAAGCACCCGGTCAGGGTAGGATTGGAGAAAGGCGCGATCATGGGCCACCGCGATAACCGTGCCCTCGAACGCCTCAAGGGCTGCCTCGAAGTGAGCGCGCCCATCCAGGTCGAGGTGGTTCAGGGGCTCGTCCAGCAAAAGCAGATTGCAGCCTCGTAGAACGAGTAAGGCCAACTGCAGGCGGCTTCTCTCACCGAGGGAACATTCGCCGGCACGCCGGAAGACGTCGTCCCCGCTGAATAGAAAGAAGTGAAGGAAATTGCGGGCATCAGTCTCGCTCATGGCGCGCTCGCGGAGCACCGTATCGAGCACGCTTTCCTGAGGGTCCAGTGTCTCCTGCTCTTGCGATAGCACGCCTAGCCGCACGCTTGCGCCCAGGCGCATGGTGCCTGAATTGGGCTGAAGCTTCCCCTCGATGAGCCGTAAAAGGGTAGTCTTGCCCATGCCGTTCGGCCCGACCAGCGCGACGCGATCGCCATACTGCACGTCGAAGGTTACACCCTCCAGCAGCATCGGCGAGCCAGGGTAGGCAAAACTGACATCGTCAACCCGCAGAACGGAGCGCCCACCGGGCGGGGCCGGGCCGAAATCCAGCTTGAGCCACCAGGCCGGTTTCGGTTTGTCCACACGGTCGTCCAATTCCGTATAGCGTTCGAGCTTCTTCTCACGCGACTTGGCAAGTGCGGCCTTTTTACGAGCCAGCCTGCGCAAGCCCGGCTGCCGGGGCGTGGTGGATAGCTCCATAGAGCGCGCACCGCTCTTGATCGCGCTTATGTTGCGCTGAACTTTCTCGACATATTCTTGCTGCCTCCGCCACGCCTCGACATGTTGTTCGTACTCATGCTCCCGCGCTTCCTCGAATGTGCTGTAGTTGCCTTCATAGCTCCGGACTATATGTGTTTCAGGATCGAGGTAAAGGATGCGCGTCACGGTCTCGTCGAGGAACCGGCGGTCGTGCGACACCAGTAGAACCGCGTTTGGATAGCCTTGCACGAAGCCTTCCAGCCATTCGAGCGCATCCACATCGAGATGGTTGGTCGGTTCATCCAGCAGCAATAGGTCAGGCTCCTGGAGAAGCAAGAGCGCCAGACCCAGGCGGGTCTTCTGTCCGCCGCTGAGAGTAGCAGCCAATGCGTCAGGCGATATGTCGCCTAGCTGCAGGCCCTGCAGGACGGCAGCCGCCCTGTGCTCACGCTCGTAGCCGCCCAATGCCTCGAACAGGGTAGAGGCACTATCGTAGGCTTGCAGCGCGGCATCCATCTCCTCGGCGTGGCTGAGGGCCTCTGCGGCTTCCTGCATGGCGCGCTCTGCCTCCGCAAGCTCCGCGCGAGCTGAGGCCAGTACCTCGCTCACGGTGAGATCGCCCAGTTGCTCGAAAGCCTGGGCGAGATAGCCGATGGTAGCACCGCGCGGCGAGAGCACGATCGTGCCCGAATTCGGGCTGCTCGCGTCCCGTTATGCAGCGAAGGATGGTGGATTTGCCCGAGCCGTTCGGCCCGATGAGCCCTATATGCTCGCCATCGTTGAGGATGAAGCTGACGCCGTCGAGGATGGCGGCAGTGCCGTAGCTTTTATGAAGGTTTTGTACTTGAAGCATGGTGATGGGAGTCCTCTCTCATAGGACACCCCCGCGAGTGTCCCGCTAACTAGCCGATTATCGTGTTGAGAGATGTCCCGGTCACCATACAACTCCTTACTAAAGCTAAAGCCAACCGGCCGTGAGTGCGAAGATGCATCAGGGCGTGGTACCTCTATTATAGCCGATCGAGTGGCAAATGACGACCGATGAAGGACGGTGGGCCATGGACGAACGTATTTACGAACTCACCGCAGAGGCGCAGAGAGCGCAGAGGTTCGCAGAGATAATCTTAAGGTTTTGCAGTTATGAAACCATAATAATCTCTGCGTAACTCTGCGCTCATGAGCGGGGTGCCCTCTGGGCCGCGAACTCCCTCTGCGGTGAATTAAGGTCTCTTCGCTTTTATGACTCAATTCTGTCGTCCTTCGTCTTTCGCCGCAACCACCGGGAGATTAGCCCGTTGAGATGGATGCACTACTTTTGGATAGGAGAGGAATATGAGCGTAATTGAGCATCAAGGCGGCGCTATTACAGGACGCCTCCTTCGCGCGCTCAGGGTCGTGAGAATTACTCGACCTTTGAAGCCATTGCAGCCGCCTCCTGCACTTTCTCAGCCGCACGCATACACGATCGCCGAAACCAGCATGGGCGGCTAGAGTGGAGGAGCGGTTACAGGCAGGCTTGCCGGCGGTGGGGTGGCGAACCGCCTGACATTAGGCAGCAACCTACTGGAGCGGCTCAGAGCAATGGAGCAGGCACAAGCTGGCATGATTGGCCCACGTTCAATTTTTCCGGCAGGAAGCATACGAAACTCTGGTAAAATTGCGGAATGAGCACAGAATCCCCTACGATCGGAGCACATCATGCTGGTACTGCACCTGAGCGACTGCCCTGAGTTCATCGCCGGAGACAAGACTATCCTGCGAGAGATACTCCATCCGGACAAGCAAAACGTCCGGATACGCTACAGCCTGGCGCACGCCATCGTCAGGCCAGGGGAAGTATCCCTGGCCCATAAGCTTGTGACCTCCGAGGTATACTACATCCTCGAAGGCACCGGCATCATGACGATTGACGAAGAGAATACAGAGGTCGGTCCCGGCCACACGATCTACATCCCGCCCCATAGCGTGCAATTCATCCGCAATACGGGCGAGGCTGACCTCAAGTTCCTCTGCATAGTTGACCCGGCGTGGCGAGCAGAGGACGAGGATGTGCTGTGACAAAGACAAGTCACCGCCCGCTGATGTCAGGCTAGCAGCCGCAGTAACTGCGCTTCAGACATGACTTAAGCCGCACCGAACCCATATGGGAGGCTGACTGACCCCACTTCTGACACTTCAACTTATCAGGCCTGCAGCAAGCCTACGCCGATTAATCTTCGCTTAGGAGAACGGTCACTTTGGAGGTAGCTTGCTCGGGTATTAGTACCGTCCCCAAAGTATCTTCGCGAGAGGTAGCGCCCTCAACCTGCGCAGGCTTATGAATACCTCGCAACATGACGTTCCACGGCTTTGCCATATCTGTAACTTGTATCGTGATTGTTGACCCTTCGCGGCTAATGAGAGCTTCAGCTTGAACATCGCCGTTCAACGCCGGTATCGTCACATGGTGCGCTGCCCCGTCCTCCAGCTCGAAAATGTGAAAGGTTACGCCGTCAGCATAATCGTAATCAGGTCGCTGCTCGTTCGTGCCGACCGGGATAACCGAATCCGGCCGTGCCATCAAAGGCAGGCTCAGGTAGTTGTGCTTCTCGTGCAGCCAACGACCGCCCTCCACTACCTGGCCCGTCAGGAAGTTGGTCCAGCGCCCGTCAGGGAGGTAGTAATCAACGCAACCGTCAGGCGAAAAGATGGGAGCGACGAGGAGCGAGTCACCGAGCATATATTGGCGGTCCAGGTAATCGCAGGCAGGGTCGTTCGGGAACTCCAGCATCATAGCTCGCATGATAGGCACACCCATGTCGCGGGCCTGGCTCGCTGCGCCAAAGAGGTAGGGCATCAGACGGCACTTCAGTTTGGTAAAGAAGCGCAGCACATCAACTGCTTCTTCGTCGAACAGCCAGGGCACACGGTAGGAATGGCTGCCGTGCAGTCGACTATGCGACGATAGGAGACCGAACGCGCACCAGCGCTTGTACAGGTCGGGGGTAGCCGTCTGCTCGAACCCACTAATATCGTGGCTCCAGAAGCCAAACCCCGACAAGCCCAGCGACAGCCCTCCACGAAGGCTCTCAGCCATGGAAGGGTAGGTGGCCGTGCTATCGCCGCCCCAGTGCACAGGGAACCGCTGGTCTCCAGTTGTAGCCGCCCGTGAAAATATAACGGCATCGCCTACGCCGCGCCGCTCTTCAAGCAACTGGAACACGGTCTCGTGGTATAGATAGGAGTAATAATTATGCATCTTGTGGGGGTCGGAGCCATCGAAGTAAACAACATCGGTGGGCACGCGCTCGCCGAAGTCGGTCTTGAAGGAGTCGACACCGGTGTCAAGCACTGCGGCTAGCTTGTCGCCGTACCACCTGCGCGCATCCGGATTGGTGAAATCCACCAGCGCCATACCCGCCTGCCAGCGATCCCATTGCCATACGCTGCCGTCGGGCTTTTTGAGCAGGTAGCCGTTCTCCATTCCCTCATCGAACATGGCCGACTGTTGGGAGACATAGGGGTTGATCCATACGCAAATATGCAGCCCATGTGCTTTCAGCCGCTCAAGCATGCCCTTCGGGTCGGGGAATACCCGCTTGTCCCACTGCAAGTCGACAAGATGGAACTCTCGCATCCAGAAGCAGTCGAAATGGAATACATGCAAAGGCAAGTCTCGGTCGGCCATGCCCTGGATAAAGCTCGTGACGGTCTCTTCGTCGTAATCGGTGGTGAAGGAGGTGGAGAGCCACAGGCCGAAAGACCAGGCGGGAGGGAGGACGGGACGCCCGGTAAGGGCCGTATAGCGTTCCAGCACTTGCCTTAGGCGACGGTCCGTAGATGAGGTAGTACTCGAGCGTCTCGCCCGGCACGCTGAATTGCACCCTCTCCACTTTCTCGGACGCCACTTCCAGTGAGACCCGTTCAGGGTGGTTGATAAATACGCCGTATCCTCGGTTAGTGAGGTAGAAGGGCACATTCTTGTAGGCTTGTTCGCTGCCGGTACCCCCGTCCTCGTTCCAGAGATCCACGACCTGGCCATTTTTCACAAAAGGAGTAAACCGCTCACCCAGGCCGTACACGCACTCACCCACGGCCAGGTCAAGCTGTTCGTGGACATAGTTGCCATCAAGGGTCTCCATGTAGCCCACGCCACGCCGGCCGCTGCTTGTAATGACCCTATCTCTATCGCTGAACTCAATGCGCCAATCACCCTTTTGCACCCGCACGCTGAGTTGGTAGCTGGTGAGGGTGGCAGTCTCTTTGTCCTCCTCAATGATTACTTCGTGGTCCTGATCAGGCTCGAGATTGAACTGAGGTTTCGCAGGTCGCCCACCCTTATGGTGGTAGATTCGGACACGGATGACGTTGGGCATGGGCGACGAGAATTGCACCGTCAGGAGGGGCAGATCGGTTGTGTCGTTCCGACCGGTTACCTGTCCGGTAGCTGCATAAACCGTAAGCACGCCGTTCTCGACCTTCGTCTCATGTACCTGCGCCGCGAAGTATGGCACGACGTTGGGACGCATTCGCCAGTATCCGTCCGTGAACTTCATTTTGTTTTCTCCATGAAGGATATTATACACGGCAGGATGCCCAACAAAGCGGCGGCAGCCTGCGTGGTGATTACCGCACCGTGCTCTCCCCTGGGCAGTTAGCACCGCGAGCAGCACCGTCTGCTTGGAATTGGAGATGAGAAAGATCAATGCGCCGGCTGTATGCCATGTCACCGTTCCCAGGGTTGACGGCCTTTCTACCCAGACGTAGAATACGGCATGGATGCAGCACAAGAGCCGATTGCGCCTCCCATCTCTCGACAATCAATCCGCAGGTTCTTGGGCTGTGCCCAATTCAGGCAATCCGCAATCCGCAATCACAACCATGCCTGTGCTCCGCTATGCCGGGCAGCACTGCTGAGAGCGCTGACGACGAGCTGACGGTCGAAGAGCCGTTGCAGATACGGCTGGCGGGCGAAGATGTGGCTGTCACCATGCGCACGCCTGGCTACGACATCGAGCTTGCGGCAGGTTTCCTTTATAGCGAAGGTATCATCGGCGGCAAGGCGCACATCGAGAGCATCTCGCACTGCCTTGATGAGGAAGGCCTTCCAACACCCAATATCATCAACATATTCCCGACAGAGCGCGACCTTGTTGACCCGCGACAATGGCGGCGCGATTTCTTCGCTGCCTCAAGCTGTGGCCTCTGCGGCAAGACCAGCATTGAAAGCGTCAGTCGCACCCTGCCACCATCAGCGTCAAAGGTGACCGTCACGCCGGACATCCTTTATTCGCTGGGCGACAAGATGAAGGGAGCTCAGGCAGGCTTTGCTCGCTCAGGGGGCCTCCACGCGGCAGGGCTGTTCGACCTTGAAGGCAATCTGCTTCTCCTAAGAGAGGATATTGGCAGGCACAACGCGGTAGACAAAATAGTTGGCCACGCGCTCCTCCACGACATGCTGCCTCTCGACCATCATATCCTCCTTGTGAGCAGCCGCGCTTCCTTCGAGATCGTGCAAAAAGCGCATGCAGCGGGCGTGCCCATAATAGCGGTCATCTCGGCACCCTCAAGCCTAGCGGTAGAGCTTGCCGAGCAGGCCAATATGACTTTGGTCGCCTTTTTGCGCGAAAACCGGTTGAACGTATACGCAGGACGGGGACGGATTGCGGAATGCGGATTGCGGATTGCGGATTGAACTGACCACTTATTGCTTACTGGTTACTCCTTAATAATCTTGGTGGGCCGTGGCGCAGATGGTGTCTTAGTGGTTAAGGAAGTCCGCAATCCGCAATCCGCAATCCGCATTCCGCATTCCGCATTCCGCATTCCGCATTCCAGAGAGGCAAGGGATATGGACGAGCAACCGTTATTTGATCGCAAAGAGATTGCGCGCACTGTCCGGTTCCTGAGCACCGAGAGCGACGAGCCGGAGAAGGCCGATCTCGCGTTCGATTTCGGCGGACAATTCAACGACTCGGCCTATATCGCCGCCGATCTCTTCAAGCGAGGCGTGGTACGGTACGTGCTCGTCAGTGGTGGGTACAACAGGATAACCCATGCAAACGAAGCGGAGACCCACCTGGCGCTGCTGCTCGCGGAAGGCGTGCCGTCAGACCGTATCATTGTGGAGAACCAGGCAACCAACACTTACGAGCAAGCGCTACTTACTTTGCAAAGAGTAAACGAGCAATTAGGTCCGGAAAGCATTGGAAGCGTAATCGCTATCACGAAGTGGTATCACTGCCGCCGGGCCGTGATGACGCTGAAGAAGAACTGGCCGTCAGGCATCCGTTATTACACCCACAGTTACGAGCCCCAGGGCGTGCCAGCCCTCGACTGGCACCTGCACCAATTCCTCACCGAGCGCGTCTTAAAGGAACTTGACAAGATACCGGAATATCTGGAAGCAGGTCACATTGCAGAAATCGAGTTAGAGGACGGAGCCTGGGTCTAGACCCAAAGGGAGGCCGCAGCCGTGGCGGACAAGCTCATCAACAAGAAAGCTGTAGAAGACCTTGCTCGCAAAGGCGATAGGATAGGGGCTATGAAGGAATATACGGGGTCCCCTCTGGGGCGGCAGAAACGCTGGCAGGCTTGAAGGAGTGTAAAGACACGGTAGACCAGGTGATGGAAGAGGTAAAGAAGAAGTAAGCAACGATTGCTACACAAGGAGAAAGTATGAATGAAATCATTTTTTTGGTAGAAGAAGCGCCCGAAGGCGGGTATGTAGCCCGCGCCCTCGGAGCGTCCATATTCACCGAAGCAGATACCATTGCCGAACTGCATGAGCAGGTGAGAGATGCTGTGCGGTGCCATTTTGATGAAGGGCAAGAACCTAAAGTTATTCGTCTGCACTTCGTCCGCGAAGAGGTAATTGCTGTATGAGGTTGCCCCGCGATATTTCGGGCAGAGATCTCGCCGGACGATTGGCAGATGGCTAGAAAAATTACAGTTTCGAGCAAAGAGATACCAGGAGTGATCGAGTCGAATATGGCAATTCTCTAAGGGTTAAGAAAGGGGCAACCTCCGCCACCCATTCTGGCAGCTACATAGCCGCCAGCACGAGCAAGCCTTCAGCGCAATGTCGGTTGCCAAGCATTCGCGCATCAAGGACGCGATTGCCGTTGATGGCGTCTGCCCATATTGCGCGGTGGGGTGCGCCCAGCGCATCTACGTCAAAGAGGGCAAGATAATCGACATCGAGGGCGACGAGCGAAGTCCCATCAATGAAGGCACGCTTTGCCCTAAAGGCTCCAACACCTTCCAGTTGACTATCACTCCCAACAGGCAGAAGCGCGCCCTTTACAGGGCACCGTACAGCGACACTTGGGAAACCGTATCGCTCGATTGGGCCATGGAGCGCATCGCCCAGCGCGTGAAAGAAACGCGCGAGACCACCTTCAAGGAGCGCGACGAGCAAGGAAACATCCTCAACCACACAACCGCTGTGGCGCACCTGGGCGGGGCCACACTGGACAACGAGGAGAACTATCTCATCAAGAAGCTCTTCTCGAACCTGGGCATGGTGGCCATCGAAAATCAAGCCCGCATCTGACACAGCGCGTCGGTGCCCAGTTTGAGCGCCACCTTTGGTCGCGGAGCCGCCACTTCATTTCAGGAAGACCTCCAGTATAGCGATTGCGTGCTGATCATGGGGTCGAACATGGCCGAGGCCCACCCGGTCGGCTTCCGCTTCGTCATGCGTGCTCGCGAGAAGGGCGCAAAGGTGATCCACGTCGATCCCCATATGAGCCGTACCTCCGCCTGCGCTACCGATTACGTGCCAATCCGCACCGGCACCGACATCGTGTTCCTGGGTGGCATTATCAACCAGGTGCTGCAGCAGGAGCGCTGGTTCAAAGAATATGTGCTCCACTTCACCAACGCCGCCACCATCATCAACGACCGCTACGTGGACGCCGAGGAAGGCGACGGCATCTTCTCCGGCTTCAACCCCGAAACGCAAGAGTACGACATGGACAAAGCCAACTGGGAGTACGCGGGCCAGGAGAAGCCGCCTGCAGCCGACGCTCCTGCCGGACAGAGTACCGAGTCCTGGAGCAAGACTTCCGGCTCCCACCACGATGGCAAGCCGGAGCAAGACTTCACGTTTCAGCACCCGAACTGTGTGCTCAATATCCTGCGACGCCATTACGCACGCTATACGCCGCAGGTGGTCGCCGAGACTTGCGGCTGCACCGAAGAGCAGTTTCAGATGGTGGCCGAGGCGATGATGGCAAACTCGGGCCGCGAGCGCACAGGCTCTATCGTCTACGCGCTCGGCTGGACACAGCACAGTACGGGCGTGCAGATCATCCGCACAGCCGCCATCCTGCAGCTTTTACTTGGAAACATGGGCAGGCCGGGCGGGGGTATAATGGCGATGCGCGGCCACGCCAGCATCCAGGGCTCGACCGACATCCCTACCCTCTACAATCTACTCCCAGGCTACATGCCGCAGCCCGATGCCCGACGCGAATCACAATACTCTGCGCGAGTTCCTCGAAAAAGAAACGGTCCGAAAGGCTACTGGGCCAATATGCCCAAGTTCGTGGTCAGCCTGCTCAAGGCGTGGTATGGCGATGCCGCCACCGCCGAGAACGACTACGGCTTCGGCTGGCTGCCGCGCATCGACGACGACCATTCGCAGCTAATCACCTTCGCCAGGATGGCGAAAGGCGAGGTGAAAGGTCTCTTCCTGATGGGCCAAAACCCCGCAGCGGGCGCACCCAACGCTCGGCTCAATCGACAGGGCCTGCGGAAGCTGGACTGGCTGGTGGTGCGCGATTTCTTCCTGCTGGAAAGCGCTAACTTCTGGAAAGAAGGACCCGATAACCCCGACCCCGCTAAGATCGGCTACCGAAATCTTCTTCCTGCCTGCAGCCGCCGGAGCCGAAAAGCCGGGCACCCTCACCAACACCCAGCGCCTCCTCCAGTGGCACGACAAGGCTGTCGACCCACCCGGCGACTGCCGCTCCGACCTCTGGTTCGTCTGGAACCTGGGCCGCCGCCTCCAGCAAATGTACGCGGGAAGCACCCGGGAGCGCGACCGGGGCCTCATCAATATGACCTGGGATTATGCTCTAGATAAGCCCGAAATCCTCCCCGGCGGCATCGCCGGCCGCATCCAGGACGAACCCAGCGCGGAGAAAGTGCTCAAGGAGATCAATGGATATGCCGTAGGGACCAGGAATCAGGGGTCAGGGGTCACGGGTGAGAGACCGGGGATGGGGGGTGTAGGGGTCTCCCTGCCGGGGCTTGGGGTGTCCCCAAAAGTTCCTACCTTTCTTTTGAAAGGATTTGAGGAGCTCAAAGACGACGGCAGCACGGCTTGTGGCTGCTGGATATATTGCGGAGTGTGGCCGGAGGAAGAGAGAAACCGCGCTGCCGAGCGCGTGTCCGACCCGCGGCAGCACGTCAACCCGAACTGGGCCTGGGCCTGGCCCGCCAACCGCAGGATGATGTACAACCGCGCCAGCGCCGACCCTGACGGCAAGCCCTGGAGTGAACGCAAGCGCTACGTCTGGTGGGACCCTGAACAGGGCAAATGGACCGGCTATCGACGTGCCCGATTTCCCTCCGGATAAAGCCCCGGCTATCGCTCCGATCCCGATATGGATGGCATGGCCGCCATAGACGGCGACTCGCCTTTCATCATGCACGCCGACGGCAAGGGCTGGCTCTTCGCACCCTCCGGCCTCAAAGACGGCCCGCTACCCACCCACTACGAGCCGTTCGAGTCGCCCGCTGGAAGATTCGCTCTATAAGCAGAGGGTCAATCCGACGGCAAAGGTAGAAGTGTCACCACTGAACGAGATGGCACCGCCCGCCGATCCGCGATATCCTGTAGTGGCCACCACATACCGTCTCACCGAGCATTATCTGAGCGGGGGTATGAGCCGATTCGATAGCTGGCTGAACGAATTGCAGCCTGCCATGTTCATCGAGATGAGCCCTGAGCTTGCGAGCGAGCGCGGTATCGAGCACGGCGATTGGGTCCTGATAAGCAGCCCAAGAGGCGAGATCGAAGCGCGAGCGATGGTAACACCCAGGATCCAACCGCTGAAGGTGGAAGGCAAGATCGTCCACCAGATAGGCATCCCAATCCACTTCAGCTACACCGGCGAAGTTACCGGCAGCCAGGCTAACGAGCTAATACCCATAATCACCGAGCCGAACGTCAGCATGCACGAAGGTAAATCGATAATGTGCGAGGTGCGCAAAGGCAGGCTCCCTGAGCCATCCGACAAGCCCACCATACCCGTCGCAAAGCGAGCGCAAGAGGAGCCGATGGCGGGCACGCCGCCCCAGGCTCAGCCCGAGGGAAGAACGGCTTAGTTGTCAGTTGTCAGTAGACGTTTTACGCCGTCGGTCGTCCTTCGCTCGAGTCAGTAGAGTATTGAAAGGACAAATAACGTGGAAATAGACGCAGCCAACGAATGGCTCAACCGCTACATCGAAGCATGGACCAGCTATGACCCGAAAGCGATAGGCGACCTCTTCAGTGAGGATGCAGAGTACTATTACGGCCCTTACCGAGCGCCCGTAAAAGGCAAAGAGGCTATCGTGGCCAACTGGCTAAAATATAAAGACGCGCCCGGGCACATACAAAGCGCATTATGAATGCCTGGCCACAAATGGTAATCTGGCTGTGGTGAACGGTCGCAGCACGTACTACGAAGTAGTTCGCGGCCCAGAGGGCGCCCCGCTGATCGGCACCACCTTCAAAACCGAATACGACAATATCTTCGTCATCCACTTCGATGATCAGGGCCGCTGCACTCGTTTCACCGAATGGTTTATGGAAAAGCCGAAAAGCGATGCCTGAACAGGCAAAAGTGAGAGCAGCATGAAGCCAGACGAAGTAAAACCCGGCATCTGGGAAGGCATGAAGCTGATGGACGCGCCGCCCAAACGCGAGGCGATGGGCTTCTTCACCGACACGACGCTCTGCATAGGCTGCAAAGCGTGCGAGGTGGCCTGCAAGCAGTGGAACGGCCTCCCAGCCGACGGCATGGAGTGGAGCGGCCAGAGCTACGACAACACCCGTATGCTCTCCGCCACCACCTGGCGGCACGTTACCTTTACCGAAATTGCGATTGCCGGATTTCGGATCGCGGACTTAGATGAGGGGGAAATCAATCCGCAATCCGAAATCCGAAATCCGCAATCGGTCCGCTGGTTATTCAACAGCGATGTGTGTAAGCATTGCACCGAAGCGCCGTGCCAGCAGGTCTGCCCGACGGGGGCGCTTATACGCAACGAGTTCGATGACGTTTACTTGCAGCAGGATGTTTGCAACGGCTGCGGCTACTGCGTGCCGGCCTGCCCGTTCGGCGTGCTTTCCCGAAGCGACGAAGACCACCGCGCCCACAAGTGCACCCTTTGCTATGACCGCCAGAAGGATGGCATCGAGCCTGCCTGTGCCAAGGCCTGCCCCACCGACTCTATCGTCTTCGGCCCGGTGGAAGAATTGCGCCGGAAAGCCAGGGAGCGACTGGGCGAAGTGCGTATGAAGGATCCCAAAGCCTATCTCTACGGGGAGAGCGACGCGGGCGAGTACAAGCGCCTCAACGCCTTCTTCCTCCTCACCGAGGAGCCGGCAGCCTACAACCTGCCTGAAGCCCCCACCATGCCCACCGCAAGCATGAAGCGCAAGTATATGTGGAGCGCGGCAGTCGGGTTAGGGCTGAGCCTTGTGAGCGCAGTGGTGTTCGGACGGAAGAGGTAGCGATGCCTATGGTCAAAATTGCCCTCGCGCAGATGCGCTCCGAGAAAGGCGACTGGCCCGGCAATCTCCGGCGCGTCGGAGAGCTATATGGCGCAGGCCAGCGCCGACAATTGCGATGTTATCGTCTTCCCTGAAATGTCCCTGTCCGGCTACAATGACCCTGCCAAGTTCCCGGACAGCGTCCAACCCCTCAATTCGGAATGGGTGACCCGGTTTGTGACGCTCACCGGGAAATACAGGATAGCCGCCTCGGCGGGCTTTATCGAAGCGAACCCAAGGGGCAAGCCGTTCATCACGCAGGTGCTGGCCCAGGATGGGCGGATGATCGGCTTTTACCGCAAAAGGCACGTCGTTGATGAAGAGGCTGAATGGTTTTCGGCGGGCGACCACACGCCTGTATTCCGCCTCAAGCTGTCTGAAGGCGAAGTCTTCTGCGCGCTCGCCGTTTGCGCAGACAGCGACAACCCAGCCATCTTCCGGGACGCGGCGCAGGGCGGGGCACAAATCGTGTTCCATTCGTCCGCCCCAGGCCTTTATGGGCGCCGAACGGACGAGGCTTCCTGGCAGGTGGGCTTTGACTGGTACAAATCTCACCTGGCTCAGAGGCTGCCTCTATACGCCCGCGACAATCACCTCTACATAGCGGTCGCCACGCAGACAGGCTCTACCGTAGACGAGGATTTCCCGGGCGGCTCCTTCGTATTCGGCCCCGACGGTGACTGCCTGGCTGCCTCGCCCGATTGGAGCGAGATGTTGCTGACCCACGAGATAGAAATCCCTATACAGTAACCTCGCGACAACGCGTTAGTGCAGGATGAGGGCACGTCTTAGAAAAAAGGGTGTAGAGGCGCTCTCCTGCCGGGGCATGGGGTGTCCCCAAAATCTCTCTATTCTCTAACGTGCTGAATGAAGTTGCACTAAGGGATTACCACTATCGCAACTGTCAGCACAGCGGCCAGGAGCGCCGAGCTGATATTCACTTTGCGCGCCTGCCTGCGGACTTGCCGCAGCACCGCATCATCCTCGATTTTTTCTATACCAGCGTCCATGTTGCGCGACCCGCGCGCAGCGAGGTTTACTCAGGTCTTCTCACGCCATTGGAACACCCCTGATGCTCCCCCGTAGAAGAGCAGGAAGAGCGGCAGCCGCCACAACGGGGATATGTGGGTTACGACGAGTATCGCTGCTATCCCCACGCCCAGCGCAAGTATGACAATGCCCGACATCAATCGCCTGCGCCGCTCTCGGGGGCCGATATTAGCTATGCATACCTGGCCCGCGATCGGGTCAAAAGGCTCCTCGGATTCCTGTAGCGGTCGTTGAGAGCCCGCGAACGCCAGGCTTTGTGCTGATAACGTCATAGTTGATGATCCTCCTTTGAGGAATTATGAATTATGAATTCTCGATTTTGAGTTAGTCCCTTGCTCAACTCAAAATTCAAATTCATAATTCATAATTTGAGCGGAGCGAAACTAAGCCTCCGATCCCTGGGCTTGAGAAGGCACTGCCGCCGGCTGCTTGGAGCGGCGCAACACGCGACGGCGTGCTCCGTCAACCAGGCTATAGACCACAGGCACGACCAGCAGTGTCAGGAAAGTGGAGGTGAATAGCCCGCCCATCACCACGATCGCAAGGTCCGAAGTCAGGAAGCTGTCGCTGCCTCCAACGCTGAGGGCCAGCGGCATCAGGGCCAGTATCGTTACGATAGCGGTCATCATGATCGGGCGTACTCTTGTGCGGCCTCCCTGCACCAACGCGTCATAGGTACTCAAGCCTCGTGCTTTATGCTGCTCTACAAGGTCGAGCAGCACTATTGCGTTGGTTACCACAATACCTATCAGCATCAGCATTCCTACGAGCGAAGTTATACCTATCGGCTTGCCTGTGAGGAAGAGCCCCCAGATCGCGCCGATAGCGGCCAGAGGGAGCGAGAAGAGTATCACAAAAGGGTTCAGGAAGGAGCCTGACCAGAAGAGCATCACAATATAAACCAGGGCGATGGCTACCAGCAATGCTGTGCCCAGGCCTCCCAGCGCCTGGCTCTGCGACTGGGCTTGTACCCCACCGCTCACCTGAACGCCCGCCGGCAGGTCAAGCTTCTTGATCTCCGAGACCACTCGGTTCTGCACGTTGATCGTGTCCTGGCTGGTAATTTGTCCCGTGATAGAGGCGGCCTGGTCGCCATTGATGCGAGTGATGCTGATGGCACCCGGCACTTCGTCGATGGTCGCTACCTCGGAAAGCGCGACAGGGTTGGCTGTGCCGACTTTCATGTTGCGCAGGCTTTCCAGGCTGATCGACGCCGGGTCATACCTGCACGAACAGGTTGAGAGGCTTTCCAGCATCGCCCGCAGTAGATACATCCTGGCCTGCCAGGGTGACGTTTCCTACCGACTGGCCGTTCAGCAATGCCTGTATCTGAAGCGCTACTTGCGCAGTGGTGGTGCCGTGCAATATCGCTTTCTGTGGGTTGACGTCGATTTTCAGCGCGGGTTTCACGTCGGCCAGGTTGCTTGTGACGTTGGTGACGTTCAAGTCGGCACCCTTATCGCCGCCGATGCGATCCAGGATCTTCTGGTTCGCCATCCTGAGCGCGTTCTGGTCGGCACTCACAAGCACGACGTCGAGGCCGGATGAGGCCCCGCCCCCGCCAAAGGAAGAGGCTCCCACGGTTTGTACGGTCGCAGAGTCGAAGCCGCCGACCTTGGCAATTTGTGCCTTGATGTCATCGGCCAGAGCCTGGGCATCTCCCGCGTTTGCCGTGAGGGCCAGGGTGAGCGACCCTTCGTTGGGTGTGCTGTTGCCTGTGCCGCCCGACAAACGCGCCGCGCCGAGCGCACTGCCACCTTGCCCGATAGTTGTCTGGATATCGGCCACTTTGCCCTGGCTTTGCAGCTTCTTGGCTATATCTTCGACCTGCAACACCCTCGCTGTGGTGGTTTGCAGGTCAGTGCCGGGAGGTGTTGTGAGCTTGATGGAGATATTCTTCTGGGCCGTATCAGGTATAAATGTGAACTTCAACTGGGTTGCCACGCCGATGCTAACGAAGAAAAGGAGCGCCGCGATTGCCAGTGTAGCCCACCGGAAGCGCAGAGCCCACTTGAGGACAGGGGTGTATATACGTTGCGGCCAGGTGTCACCATCGTGCGCGCCCGTTTGCAAGCGCCCCATGAACAGCCGGGCCAGCAGCGGCACCACGGTTAGAGCCACCAATAGTGACGACAGCAACGCATAGGTGACTGTTAGCGAGAATGGAAGGAAGAGTTTGGACACCAGCCCGCCGGCCAGGCCAAGCGGCAGGAATACTGCCACGGTGGTCAGCGTCGAAGTGGTGATTGCACCCGCCACCTCGCGAACACCCTCGATCACGGAGGAATTGAGATCATCTCCCTTGCGCACATGGCGATAGATATTCTCCAACACCACGATAGAGTCGTCCACGACGCGCCCTATCGCCACCGCCAGGCCCCCCAGCGTTATGACGTTGAGCGAATAGCCCTGTAACTGCATCACGATAAGGGCCACCACCACCGACACAGGTATGGACACCGCCGCTATGAGGGTGGTGCGCACCGAGAGCAAGAAGAGGAAGATCACCACCACCGCCACCAGCGCGCCCAGCAAACCTTCCTGGGTGACCCCGGTGATGGAGTTCTGGATTGTGGTGGCTTGCTCGCTTACGATTTTGAACGATATCGGTGTGGTACTCTGCGCGTTTTCGGCATCTTGCAGCTCTTTCTTCACCGCGCTCGTAACGTCAACGATGTTGGCGTTCTGGTCGGTGAATACCTGCAAACCCAGGTTGGGCTGGCCGTTGGTGCGCGTGATTGTCGCCCCGCCTGTCTTGCTCAGCTCAACAGAGGCCACATCCTTCAAATGAATTAGCAGCGCGTCGGGTATTTGTGGCAGAGTCTGTGAAGGATTCGTGCCTGGCACCGTTGCTCCCGGTGCGCCTCCACCCGGTATATTCGCACCGCCCGCGCCGCTGCCGCCCAGGTTTGCCCCTTTGATCCCGATCACCAGGTTGGCTATCTCCTCGGTGCTGCTGTACTGGTAAGTTACACGTAAAGGCAGCGAGCGACCGGCTTCATCGAGCGTGCCCACCGGGAAGAGGAGGTTGTTCGCTTGCAATATCTGCACTATCTGCTGCTGGGTCAGATTGTTGGAGGCCATTTTGACCGGGTTGAGTGTGACGAGCACCTGAGTCTGTTCGCCACCCGTCAGGCTCACGTTGCTCACGCCGGAGATCGCCGATAGAGCCGGCACCACGTCCGAATCCATCCGCGCCTGAACATCGGAAAGGCTGACGCTGCTGTCTTTGCCGCTTACGCTGGCGTTGATAGCCGGCAGGGATGTGAAGTCGAAAGTGCCCACCTGCGGGGCCTGCACTCCGCTGGGCAGCTTGAGCGCGCTGATCTTGTCCTGCACGCTGGTTTTGGCCTCTTTCAGGTCGGCATTCACATCGAACTGGATGATGGTGAATGCGAAGCCCTCAGCCGACGTAGACTGGCTCGACTGGATACCCTGTATTCCCGAAATGGCGTGTTCTACCGGCGACGTTACGTCCTGGTCCACCACTTCGGCTGACGCGCCCGGGTAGACTGTTGTGACCGAGACGATAGGAAACGAGATATTAGGGAAAAGCTCCTGCTTTACCGAGCCGAGCGTGACCACCCCGAAGACCACAATGGCCATCGCTATTATCAAAGTGATCGACGGCCTTTTTAGTGCCTGCTTTGTCAAGGCTATCAATTAGTTAATTCTCCTCAGGATCAGATATTGACATCAGTTACTTTGCGTGTATAATTATCCATGTAGCGAATATTTCGCCACACAAAACATCTTACAGGATCGGTATATAACTGTCAAGGCCGGCGGCGGAAATACGGGACTATTGTACCCGTCGTTGCCGCTAGGCCAGGCCGGCAGGTGCACGGCCCGCTCTTTGCTTGATATATCGACATCAGGAATTCAAATGGATATGAAGAGAGGCATTGGGATGGAAACAGATGAAGTTGTAGCTTCCCTGAGCAAGGAGACCCCTGAGCGAGCAGAGCTCCTGCAGATGCTTTCGGCCACGTTTCGAGCTCTGATGTGGCAGGGTAACAAGCAGACAAGTGGCTTCATGGAGCACATTGGGCTGACACTTCCGCAGGCCGTGGTTATGTGGACGCTGGGAGCCTACGATGGCATAGCCACCATGAGCGACCTTGCTCAGATGACGCACCAATCAGGTGCTACAGCGACCGGCATCGTAGACCGCTTGACGGATGCCGGGCTGGTCGAGCGCGTGCGAGATCGAGGCGACCGCCGGGTGGTGTACGTTCAAATCACCGGCGCGGGCACGGCTAAGCTTGCAGAGATCGAAGCCGAGCGCCAAAAACAGACAGAACAGATGACAGAGCGCCTGGGCGATGAGGAGCTTGAGCAGCTCAATAGTCTGCTTCGCAAGCTTATTGTCACCCTGGAATAGAGCTCTGCAACGTAATTGAATTATGTATCTTGGATTCTAAATTCCTTTATACCCTTATAGTACGAAACGCCTTCCCGCAGCAGCGATTAGGCGTGGTAACCTCGGCTACGACCTTCTTCCGCTCTATCGGCGGCACGGTGGGGGTAGCCGGCAAAACTTGAAGATATAGCCAAGCCCAGGCCCAGCCGCGACGAAGTGCTGGTGCGCGTACGAGCAGCAGGCGGCAACAAGGCAGATTGGGCAATCGCCCAGGGATATATGCGGGGATGCTTACCGCACCTCTTACCCTGGGTCGATGTCGCCGGTGAAGTGGCTGCGATAGGCGCGGATATCACGCGCTTCAGGCCGGGCGATGAGGTGTACGGCTTCGTTCCCGGACAAGAAGGCACCTTTGCTGAGTATGCGGTGGCCAAAGAAAGCCCCTTGCCCTCCAGCCCCCTTCTTCCTGGGCCAACCCTCCGGTGACGAGAAGGCGCATGGCAACTGCCACAGTGTGCCGTCAATACAAGCAGCTATTCCGCTATCTCAACCACCACCTGCTGCACGCCATTATTGCAGTAGCCTAGCCTGTTCCACTCTGCCGGGTCGGGCTGTGAGTTGCCGAGGCTATCGGTCGCCCTTGCGCGCAATACATGCCGTCCGGTGCGGGTTTCGTCCCAATCGTATTCCCAGCGCCGCCAGGTGTGGGGCACCGCCCTTCCTACCAGCCGCGCCGCCTGCCAGGGGCTATCCGGGCCGGTGCTGACCTCGACCCGCGTTATCTCCCCATCCCCCGACCAGGCGACCCCGGAAACCAGGCATCGCCCGGGCAGCAACGGTCCCCCGACGATGAACTCGTTATAGTGGACTTGACGCGCATCGTCTGGAGCGGTTCCTTGCGGTTGCTTCCGAGCAACTCCATCACGTACCGGTCCGCCTGATAAAAGCCGGTGAACTTATGCTGCAAAACGGTGACCTTGACGAGCCATTTGACCGATGCCACGCCGTACCAATCGGGTACGATAAGCCGTACGGGCCCACCGTGCTCGGAGGGGAGTGGCTGCCCGTTGAGGCGATACGCCAGGATGGTATCGGGGTCAAGCGCCCTGGCCAGCGGCAGGGATCTGGAAAACGACACGGGCAAATCCCCGCCTTCGACCAGACCCGGAGTTGGCACCATCGAAAAGGACTTCGATGCCGGCGGGGTCGTAGCCGGCTCGCTCGAGGAGCGCCGGCAGCGACACGCCTTGCCATACACCGGTGCTCACGGCGCCCTCCACCCCATGGCTCGCCTTTCGGCAGCGGCGCGAACCCGATGCGGCCGTTACCGGCGCACTCCATGGTGGCAGTGACCGTGCGCGACGGTATGGCCAGCAGGTCGTCAAGCAATAGCGATAGCGGCCGAGCGACCAGGCCGCCGATATCGAGGCGCCATCCGTCCGGCTGAATATCCGGGACAGCGAAGTGGCTCCGCACGTAAAAGCTCTCAGTGGGTGTGACCGGTTCTCGCAATGCGGCGATGGGCGACTCGGCATTGAAAGGCACAGGCTTCACCACGACCAGCGGTCCCTGCATCGCGCTAAGGAAGGGAGGCATCTCTATCCTTGGTCCCCCGGTCGCCCTGCCCTCTATCTCCGGATAGGTTTGACATCACAATCTCCTGATCTGTTCGTGGCTAGCTCCATGAACGCAGCATCTATCTATTGTGGACTGCGACTGTCGACGCTGCCGGACGTGGGGTCGGAGTAGTGTAGGTTTTCGGGCTCGCCCTGTGGAAGGTCCGTGCTTCGTTGAGCCCTACGATTTTATCACAATTGGGGTGCAGGTGGAGTCCCTGACGAGCACGCAGTCGACATCTAAGTCATCTTCGCCTCCTGAGATTTACGAAGGACGATTTTGATGATAGCCTCCTCTGACGACCGGGGACATCATACGGTCTGGTCGCTCCCGCGCATTCCAGCGGCGTTCCCTGGTGGTGTGAGGACCGGCGTCCGGCAACGCGGGATATGTGGCGCGGCTACGGAATCCTTCGCTCGAACCTGGGCACCGGGCTTTGTCCCTCTACCCAACTACGAGGTATACTGTCACCCGGACAATGTCCACTAACCCGTTCAGGAAGAAAATGGATGAACGAACTCAATCCGCAATCCGCAATCGGTCTGGGTGCGGCGCACGTCAACCCGCGTGACGCCTACCGCGACGTGCCGATCCTCAAGCAGCCTACCTGGAACAACGAAGTTGCCGCCTATTTCTTCCTCGGGGGAATCTCGGCGGGGTCGGCGCTGGTCGGGTCGCTTGCCGATGTTGCGGGCGGCGACAGACATAAACGGCTGGCTCGAGTGGCTCATTACGTGTCGTTCGCCACGCTTCTCCCCTGCCCTCCCCTGCTCATCGACGACCTCGGGATGCCCCAACGCTTCCACCATATGCTGCGCGTCTTCAAGCCATCCTCACCGATGAACCTGGGGTCGTGGTCGTTGGTGCTGCATGGAGCGGGCGCAACCATGACGGTCGCGAGGATGCTGGCCGACGACGGCAAAATGCCACTTGTGGGCGGTCTCGTTGCGCCTGGTGCCTGAGCGTCTGCTGGCGGGTCTGGGCATCCCAAGCTCTTTTGTGCTCGCAGGTTACACAGGAGTACTCTGGGCACCACGAGCATCCCTGTCTGGCATAACAGTCCGCTTCTCGGTGCGCTTTTTATGTCAAGCTCGTTCAGCACGGGTATCGCCGCCACCAACCTCCTGGGCACGATCACAAACCGCGAGAGCCCGGAAGAAGAGAGCGAGCTTGCAATCCTGGCACTTGCCGCAGGTATCACAGAAGCTGCTCTACTTGGGGGATATGTCGCGACGACCGGCGAAGCCGCTGCACCGTTATGGAGCGGCGAATCGGGCATATTGCTGAGGGGCGCAATCGCGGCACTTGCCGCCGCGACCTTGCTCGAAGGCATAAGCCTGGTCGCCGGCCGTCACAGAAAGAGCGTCAGTCTCCTGGCAAGTGTAGTAGCCCTCGCGAGCGGCGCGATGCTTCGCTGGGGCGTTGTGCGCGCCGGCCATGCGTCCGCAGCCGACCGCGAAGGCACCATCGAGGCCATGAAGCCGAGGAAAGGCTCGCCGGGATGGTGGCGAGGGGCTCAGGGGAAGAGTAAGAGGGATGATCGGTTTCGCGCGCAGGTTTGAAGCGCTGCTGGACGGGCAATATAGGGAGCCGCACGGCCTGCTGGGTGCTTTCGTCGGGCGGCGCATGATCCGCCAGCATGAACCGGAAACGCGCTGGGCGGTATCATTGCTAGCCCCGAGCGCGGGCGAGCGCGTCCTGGACATCGGTTGCGGCGCTGGACGGGCAATCGAGTTGCTCAGCGCTCGGGAGCCGGAGACACGAGTGACCGGCGTCGATTTATCGGTGACGATGCTTGCCGCTGCCCGCCGCCGCAACAGGAGAGCCGTGCGTCAAGGTCGCGTTCGGCTGCGCCAGGCCGACGCGATGCAGCTGCCGTTCGCGGACGCGAGTTTCGACGAGGTGCTCAGCATCCACAGCATCTACTTCTGGTCCGACCGGCGGCGTGCCCTCGCGGAGATCGCACGGGTGCTGCGGCCCGATGGGCGTTTGGCCCTGCTGCTATCGACGGGCAGGTTGGATGATGGTCCCGGGCCTTGGGATGCGATGCTGGGCCGGGAGGTGCTGCCCATCGTCGAGGACCTGGGATTTACGAAAATCGCTATCGTGCCGGGACCGCGCTCTCGCCAGTTCAAGATCGTTGCGTTAGTAGGGACCAGATAGGCACGTGAGCAGGATTGGAACGGAAACGTACGCCGGTTACTACGGGCAATTTCTACGAGCGCATTGGTGAGCTAATAGCTTATAAGCCATAAGGAGCAACACGTGCTTCCATTCGAGCGTGGACAGAAGATCCTTTTTATCGGAGATAGCATAACCGACAGTGGGCGGCGTGCGGAGGCTGCGCCTTTTGGCGACGGCTATGTGAGTATGGTCCGCAACTTCCTCCTTGCGCGCTATCCTGAGATGGCGCTGACTATAGTCAATAGAGGCGTCGGTGGCGATACTACCCGCAATCTTGCCGCTCGCTGGCAGACGGATGTGATCAACCAGCAGCCTGACTGGCTCTCCATTTGTATAGGCATAAATGACGTATGGCGCACGTTCGGGGGCAATCGAAGGGAGGCGGTGCCGCTGCCCGAATACGAAGCTACTCTGCGGCATCTGCTCGATTGGACGCGCCAGGCAACAAAGGCTCAATTGATTCTGATGGAGCCGTATATGATAGAGCCAACCCGCTCGCAGCCTATGCGCCACATGATGGATATGTACGGAGCAGTGGTCGACCAACTGGCGGCCGATTATGGCGCGCTACTGGTGCCCACGCAGCTCGCGTTCGACCGTGTGCTGCAATATACTTCGCCGGGCGATTGGGCAGACGATCAGATTCACCCCAATGCGCCTGGCCACACGGTCATCGCCCTTGAGTTCCTTCGCAGCGTAGGCGCTGAGCTGTGAAGTCACCGGCATATTTGTAATTTTTGTGGCTTTATTGCACCGGTGCGCATCGCATGTGAGAAGCTGATTTGCCGGCAAACAACTATTCTGGGCTATTCCACGTTCATACGTGAAAGCCGCCGCTCGATCTCGTCGGGTGAGGGGAGATATTTGGCTATTTGATCGGGCACCTGGTCGAGGCTGGTGTAGTGGTTATAGGTGGAAATGCCTATTGGCCGCTTCACATCGCGTAGCGTATACTCTACCATTGTCCGGCTTTTGCTCCGGCATACGATGATGCCGATTGAGGCGTTCTCTCCTTGCAGGCGTATCTTGTCGTCCAGCGCAGCCAGGTAAAACTGCATCTTGCCGGCGTACTCCGGCTTGAACTTGCCCGCCTTCATCTCCACCGCCACCAGGCAGCGCAGCTCGCGGTGGTAGAAGAGAAGATCGATGAAGAACTCTTCCTCGTCTACCTCCACCTTGAACTGGCGGCCCACGAAGGCGAAGTAACCCCGCTCTCCACCCATCTCGGCCAGGAACCGGGTGATGTTGCGCACCAGCGCCTCTTCAAGCTCACGCTCTGAGGGCTCGGCTCCCTAACCCTAAGAAGTCGAAGTTGTAGTCATCCTTGACGGCCAGCACCGCCCTGGCTCGCTGCTCTTCGCTCAAGGTATAGTCGAAGCTGGTCTGGCTGGCAAGGAGCCGCTCGTAGGCGTGGTTGTCTATCTCCCTTGCCAGGGTGTGCTTGCTCCACCCCATGCGGCGAGCCGTCAAAAGGTAGAACTCCCGCTCTAAATCGGCCTCGCACTTGTCCAATATGATGATATTGTGCGTCCAGCCTATTTCTGCAACCATCGGTTGCAGTTTTGGCTTGTCGCGGTACGTTAGGTAAAAGCTCTTCATATAGCGCAGATTACGCACCGAGAAGCCGGATACTCCCTCGAATTCGACTTGCAGGTCTTTGGCGAGCCTCTCGACGATGCGCTCACCCCAGCCGAACTGCGCTTGCTTCTCCACGATGATGCGTCCGATATCCCAATAGAGGGCGATCAGCTCGCGGTTGACCGCTTTGAGCGCCTCGTACTGCGCCTGGGTCACGCGCTGTTTGAGGCTTTCCAGGACGCGCGTATAATCAGCCGATCTCTCGATATTTTTCAGGGTGTCCATGTCCATAGGGGAGAGTATAGACTACAAGAGGTCGGTTATCAACGGCAAGCTGGAAGCATACTATACCGTCGCCGGTTGGGCGGGCTCATCATGGGCTTTGCGCTCCCTGGCGAGTGGAAGCATGATGGTGAAGCAAGTGCCGGCGCCGAGAGCTGATTCCACCTCAATGCTGCCACCATGCGCCTCGACTATTTCTTTCACAATCGCCAGGCCCAACCCGCTGTTGCCCGTTGCGCGGGTGCGGGAGACATCGCCTCTGTAGAAGCGCTCGAAGACATGCGGAAGGTCTCGCTCGTCTATGCCCGAGCCAGTATCCTGTACTGTAATCCTCGCCGATAACTCTACCTCTGCGGCTTTCAAGGTCACCTCGCCCCCTGATGGCGTGTAGCGCAAGGCGTTATCGATCAGGTTCAGCAGCACCTGCTTGATCTGGCCCGCGTCGCCCACCATCCAGAGAGGCCCTGTGCATTCCTGCCGCAGACTCACCCCATGCATTTCCGCTTGCCGGGCCATCTGGGTGACCGCCGCGCGCATTGTGGTACAAATATCCATACGCGTGTGCCGCGCGGCCTGGGCGGGGCCTGCGCCGGTGCTATTGAGGCGAGAAAGGGTGAGCAGATCTGTCACCAGGTGGATCATGCGGTCCAGCTCTCCGTTGATCGCCTGCGCCGACTGCTCGATCACCCGGGTGTCATCGCCGTGTGCCCCAATAACGAGAATCTCCGCCAGGCCCTTCAAAGATGTGAGCGGAGTGCGCAGCTCATGCGAGGCGTCGGCGATGAACCGCCGCTGGGCTTCGAGCGCGGCCACCAGCCTGCTCACCATGTAGTCGAAGGCTTTGCCCAGCCGCGCCACTTCGTTTCTACCCCCGGGCAGTTGCAATCGGCGATGCAGGTCTCCCGAAGCTATCGCGTCGGCAGTGTCCACCACGCGGTCGAGCGAGCGCAGCACGCCGCGCGTGAAGAGGAGCACAAGCACCACGCCCGCAAGGGTGCCTCCAAGCACCCCCGCCAGCAGATAGGTCCTGAGCCGTTCGAGCGCGGCATCGGTCGCGGCCAGCGAAGCCGACTGTTCCACCAGCAGAGTCACAGGCTGATTGTTGCCTGCCGGTCCGTTTGCGTCGTGTGGGCTCTGCGTGAGGCTCATGAGCACGACCACGTCCCTGCTCCCATCCGAGCGTGTGGTTATCCACTGCAATGGCTGGTTGCTCTTGAGAGTGTCCGTTATCTGCACCGGCGTCACCGGGTCAATTACGGGGGCGCTGGCACCAGATAAAGCCTGCGTTGAGGTTATCACATTTCCGGCAGTGTCGAGGACCGCCACCGTAACTCCCTGGCCGCTGAGGCCGCGCACCAGGTTCTCCATCAGTTGGTGCTGGGCCGTCTCACCTTCGGGCCCTCCCGGGTTTCCCTGGCCCTGTCGCCCATCCCCGCCACCCGGCCCGAGCTGCCCTCCTCCTCCGCCGGGCGGCTGTGAAAGGGGCGAGGGTATATCCACGATGTGGGTGGCCGCTTGCTCCAACCGCTGCGCGGCGTCCTGTATAAGAAAGTTCTCTTGCTGCGAATAAACCAGCGACCCCACCACGCTTAGCGTGACCACCAGCAGCAGCGTGTAGAGCGTGCTCAATTGCAAGCCAAGGGGAATGTCCCAGCGGAGAAATGAGAAATGAGAAATGAGCCGTGAGATGTTAGACTTTTGACTTCTCATTTCTCATTTCTCACTTCTCATTTCTTCGTTTGATGGGTCCAGAGTATAGCCGACACCGCGAATGCTCCTAATCAGAGTGCGCTCTTCATCGCCCAGTTTCTCGCGCAGATAGCGGACATAAACATCCACGACATTCGTATCGCCGAAATAATCGTAACCCCAAACACGGTTGAGGATGGCCTCTCGCGAGAAGACCTGGCGTGGGTGCCCGATCAGCATTTCAAGCAGATCGAACTCTCGTGGGGTAAGGTCGATGTCGCGCTCGCCACGAGTGACCTTGCGCGTCAGGCGATCGAGCGCAAGGGTGCCTGCCCGCAATGTGCTTTGCAAATTGATGCCTTTGCGGCGCAGGATCGCCTTCATGTGCGCCAGCAACACGGGCAATGTGAACGGCTTGATCAGGTAATCGTCGGCCCCGCTTTCGAGGCCAAGCACCTGGTCCTCATCCTCGCCGCGAGCGGTCAGCATCAGGATGCCCACGTCCCCCGCGGCACGCAGCTTTCGACAGACTTCGAGGCCATCCATGTTCGGCATCATCCAATCGAGGATAACCAGGTCGGGTTTGGTCTGGTTGGCTTGCTGGATGGCCTCGAACCCGTCGCGGGCTACGCTGACCTCGAACTTCTCGTAAGTCAGCGCGATTTGCAGCATCTGCACGATCAACGGCTCGTCGTCCACTACAAGCACCCGCACCTGCCGTTCGTTGTCGCTTGTATTCATCACCGGTCCTTCGATATTGTTCACCTGTTGTCTCCCATGCCTGGTTTCCCAATTATATGCCCTGCACCCCACCAGGGCATCCACAAGGGGTGCCCTATGGCCTGTAATCTCAAGCCATTTGAAGCCCGATATCGAATGTTGTGGCATAACCTTGTCCCGACTTGCTTAGATTGAGCAGCAATTGGCTTCCACCGCTGCTCTGGTAGATGCCGTCCGCGCTGTTTGTTGTATCGCGCTGCCCTTTGGCCGCGTATGGCTGCTGAGCGTGAACCTGGTCGGTCAGCGAATTGTCAAAGTAGAGCTGGGATGTAAAGTCGTAGCTCTTGCCCGCTGCGGTCGTGGTGCGGATCTTAAAGTGTATATGCACCGCTCTGCCCCGGTACCAGCCTGGATAAATGGTCGTGAACTGTGCGGTACCGTTCGCGTCGGTAACCTGGTAGCCACGCAGGAACTTCTTCCCGACCGTGTTCCAGTTAGGGTCGTTGGTGTCCGAATAAACACCAAGCGCGTCGCAGTGCCACACGTCTATTTGCGCACCCTTTAGAGGAGTGCAGCCGTTGCTGACGTCGCTAACGCGAAATGCGAGAAGAAGGGGCAGGCCATCTTTCACCGAGCCGTCCGAGGGGTCCGACCGGATGTCGGAGCGGTTGAGCTTCTCGTCCACAAAGTAGGGGCCTTCGGTCTCCTCGGGGCGCACCACGCAGGCAGGCAGCGATGCTACGTTTGCTGTAGGCGACGGCTGTGAGTTTGCCGCAGTGGGCTGTATAACAGAACCGGCGGCAGTTTGGGTTGGTACACTTGTCGGCCGGCTTGCTAGGCCAGTAGGAGTTTGAGTGGGTGCGCTTGTTGGCTGGCCGGCTGTGGTACCGGTCGTTTGAGTGGGTGCGCTCGCCGGTTGCGCCGAGCTGGATTGGAACGGGTCACAGGCGGCAAGCAATACAGCGCCTCCTGCCCCGGCCAACAGCGCGAGCACCTCTCTTCTGGAGAGAACCCGGCCTACCGGGGCGTCATCGTTATCCGCTATGTTGCGTGACATGGTTTTCCTCATATTACTTCTACGATTCTTTTAGAGCCGCCTGTACAGGATCGGTCTAAGAGAAAGAGATTAAGGGATGGTATCACAATAATTAGAGAATAGTTAGAGGCGAGGCATAGCATGCTCGTGAATCTCAGGAAAGGTCATCCCGCTTGTGCGCCGGCCTGGCAGGCTGCTGAGAGGACCTCGCCTGTGCCCTCCCGGCTGCGATAACCGGCCCACCGGCATGGACTGTAGCCCTGGCGGTATCCTTGCGGTGGGCGACCATCCGGTAAATCGAGCCAAGGAGCACGCTCAAACCGCAAACCCAGTATATAGCAGCCCCGAACAGGCTTCCGCTATCTGTGCCGCTCTGGATGCCGTGGACGAGGACCATCAGGAAGAGCGCAAAACTGAGCATATGGATTAATCGCCATGCCAGCACGCCCAACTTATCGCGAATGTAAAAGCTGAAGGCCACCACGAGCAGCATGTAAAACGATAGCTGGCCGAAGCCCACCCACTCGGGACGATAGTTGCTGCCCAGGAAGGGCACGACCAGTTCGGGCAAAGTGTAGTTTATGTACTGGTCGCCCAGCAGCACGAGTGCGTGAACCAGCCCGAAACCGATACCCAGCAGGGCGGTGTAGCGGTGCAGCTCAAAGCTGGCTGGCATGCCCGGCCAGATCCGGCTCAGGTAGCTGGTGATCCCCAGCCCGGCGATCATCGACAGCCAGAGAAGAATGAACGCCACGAACGCGCTGGCCCGCGAGATATACCAGTAAGCGTGCACCGAGGTGTTGGACATCGCGCTCACCACCCCTGGCAGCAACACCGGCATTAGCGCCAGGACAATCGCCACACCCGCACCTATTGCAAGCACGGGCTTCCATCGAAACGTCCTTATCGGGCCGGAACCGCCTGCAAGCTGCCCCTTTTGTTGGCTCATGAATTGATCAGACATCAAAATCTCCATTCTCTTTAAGGTCCCTTATTATTAGTTTGTGCCCTGGTTTACATCGCTAGTCTGGAGTGTCGAAATTATGGGTGTAGGTGTACTGTCGGCGGTTTGCTGCACGGAAGCAACCGCAGCTGCCGCGCTATTCGCGAGCTGCGCTGTCGCGGCGACCTGGGCGTCCTGGTGAGAGAAGAGCGCCCACCCGAACAGCGTGGCGGCCATCGATATGCCCACGACAATGCTCTGCGCCCGCTTCGCCTTCTGCGCGCCTTGCCTGGCGCGAATTACGTTCTTCTTTATCGTCGGGTCCGGTTCCTGTTGTGCGAATCTGCTTGCCATCTCTTTATTCCTCCTGGTATCGTGATCCAATTACCCGTATGCCTGTCTTTTGTGATTTTCTTCTCTTTATCCGTGTGCCGTAGCATCTTATGAGCGTTAGGTCCGTCGAATAATTCTTATGATGCAAGTCTACCCGCCGCACCTTAGAACAAGGGGGAGAATAATTAGAAAGCGATGAGATTCCATCCCAGCTACTTGTGAGAATATGCGACAATAGAAAGAGGGGTGCAGGGCACTCCCCTGCCGGGGTTTGGGGTGTCCCCATAATCCTCTGTTTCCCGTAAAGAGGGGGTGCAGGGGCGCTCCCCTGCCGGGGTTTGGGGTGTCCCCCAATTCCCTCTATTCTCTGAAAGGTTGGCTAAAGTAGCATCAGGGTGTTCCAAAACGATATCTGAAAAACAAAGGGGACATATAACCATGGAGAGCACAACAAACGGAGCGACAAGTGTCATCAAAGGCATCCACCATATCACCGCGATAGCAGGCAACGCCCAGGAGAACCTGAACTTTTACGTGGGGGTGCTGGGGATGCGCCTGGTCAAGAAGAGCGTCAACCAGGACGATCCGGGCACCTATCATCTCTTTTATGCGGACGCGGAGGGGCACCCAGGCTCGGACCTGACCTTCTTCCCGTGGGCGCAGATGCCATCCGGGCGCAAAGGCGCGGGGCTATCAGTCGAGGTGCAGTTGGCCGTCCCGGCGGGGAGCTTACCTTATTGGGCGGAGCGCCTGGAGCGTTACGGAGTTGATACCTCTCCCGAAGAGACGCGCTTTGGCGAGCGCGCCTTGCCTCTCCGCGACCCGCATGGCCTGGAGCTCGCACTTGTAGAGACCGGCGACGAACGCCAGTTCACTCCCTGGGAGGATAGCCTTGTGCCCGCTGACCGCCAGGTTCTCGGTCTGCACGCGGCACGCCTCTGGGAGCGGAGCCTCGACACCACGGCCCGTTTTCTCACCGGGGTGCTCGGCTTCGAGCGGCTTGGTGTGCGAGGGAGATTGGGTGCGCTTCGGAGTACGCGGCGGAGGCTCCGGCAATTTCGTAGAGATACGCGAGGTGCCCGGCGAGCGATTGGGTCAATGGGGCGTGGGCAGCGTGCACCATATCGCCTGGCGGCTGCCGGACGAAGAAAAGGAGATGGCGATGCGCCGGCAAGTGATCGAGGGGGGCGGCCACCCGACCGAGCTGATAGACCGCTTCTGGTTCAAGTCGGTCTATTTCCGCGAGCCCGGCGGCGTGCTCTTCGAGTTCGCAACCGAGGGCCCTGGCTTCGCTCTCGATGAGAACCCCTCGCACCTGGGCGAGCAGCTTATACTCCCGCCCTGGCTTGAGCCCCACCGCGCCGCCATCGAGGAAGCCCTCCCTCCCCTCGTCGCAGCACAGCCTGAAGTGCGGTAATCACACCCACCCTGACAGGCAACCGCAAGATCGCCCTCGGTCCGGTGTGCGCTGGAAATTAGCCCCACAGACCGGAAGTCGGCTCCGATCACGATTGCCCAAGTATGAAGAACCTCCTCAACAAAATCGTCAAGCGCGCCAGACGCAACCTGGGCAGGTCGCAAGCACCTCTACCCCATAGCTGGCGCATTGTGGAAAGCGGCCCTCTGGCGGGTCTCCAATTCTACTTGCCTTTCGGTGAGGGAGCGGGCTGGGCTGACCGCTTTCTCGTGGGCCAATACGAGCCCGAGATGCTCGCCGCGCTGGCCGGCCTCGCGAAAGACGGCGGCACGCTCTACGATATCGGCGCTCACATGGGCTTCTATACCTGCGCCTGGCTCCGCTTAGGCGGCTCTCACGTCGAGGCTTTCGAGCCTGCCCCTTACAACCGCGAGCTTCTGCAAGCTACCCTCCGGCGCAACGGTCTGCCGGACCGGGTGCAAATACATGCGGTCGCGCTTGGCGACAGAGAAATAGAAGCGACCATGGTCGCCAGCAACGCCGATGTGGGCGCAGCCAGCGCTGCTTATATCCCCGAGCTTGGCAAGGCCGAGCTACCTTCTGCGGACGGCTTGGTGCGTTTGCCCGGCCTCACTCGGATAACTGTGCCCGTCCAGAGGCTGGACGATATCCAAGCTAAGTCGAGACTTCCTCGCCCAGGCGTCCTCAAGCTGGACGTAGAGGGTGCTGAGGCGGCAGTGCTGGCAGGCTCGATGCGCCTGCTTGAGGAAACTCACCCGGCAGTGCTTTGCGAGGTGCATAATACGGAAGCCGGATTGGAAATAGCGCACCGCCTTGCCGGACTGGATTATGAATTGCACATACTTGGCAAAAATGGCGCGCACCCAGCCTGCTTATGGGTGAAGAAATGATCCAAATCGGCCGGCCGGACGAAGGGAAATGGGCCATCACGCGCGTGGATGTGCAAAAACCCCTTGCAACTTGTGCGTTTTTATGCTAATTAACCCTTTAAATGCGCGATTTGCGCAATTTGCAAAAGCTGTGATAATGGGATGCGTGGGGCCAGGGTCAAGGGCCGGTAAGCAGTAAGCAGTCATAGTTCGTCATTCATCATTCGTCGGGAGCACGGAAAATGCCACAGACGGGCAAGCTACTCAAAACATCGGAAGTGGCCCAGAGGCTGGGAGTAGACACCGCCACCGTGGGACGCTACATCCGCGAAGGCATCCTGCCCGCTACAGCCACCGCGGGGGGCCATCATCGCATCTATGAAGCCGACCTGTACGCCTTCATGGCGAACGGAGCGCGCACCAAAGACGACGGAGCCGTGGTGATTGCCCTGGCGAACCAGAAAGGTGGCGTGGGCAAGACCACTGCCACCGCCAACCTGGGTGTGCTCCTCTGGCAGATGGGCCTGCGCGTGCTCCTTGTCGACCTCGACCCCCAGGGCCATCTCACCTGGTCGCTCGGCCACAACCCCGATACCCTCCCCTACACTATTTACGACGCCATGGCCGGAGAGCGTAATTTCGATGTGCACCTGGCCATTTTGAAGACCTCTTTCGGCCCCGACCTGGCGCCAAACAATATCGCCGCCAGCAACGCCGACCGCGAGCTGAGCAATAAGCCCACCTGGGGCACCCGCCTCGCGAGCGTGCTGAGACAGGTGCGTAACAGCTACGACTATATCTTGCTTGACGCCGGACCAAGCCTCAACAGCCTCACCGTCAACGCTCTCTACGCTGCCGATTTCGTGCTCATTCCGACCCAGCTTGAGATGATGTCGGTGAAGGGCCTCCAACTGCTCGTTGAGCGCATCGACGAGGCAAGAGCTGAAGCCAATCCCCGTCTGCAGATAGCGGGCGCTGTGGCGATGATGGTGCAGCAGGCAAACGCCTCAAGAGCCATGGATTCGGCCCTAAGGCAGGCGCTGGGCCAGCGCGGCATCAGGGCGTTCGGCACGGTCATCAAGCGCAGCGTGCAGTTCAGCGAAGCCGCCAACCAGCGCGCCGTAATGGCCTCTCTCAACCCCAGGAGCGACCATACCGCATCCTATCGCAAGCTATTAGCCGAGCTGCTCAAAGTAGTGGGCGGCCCCGGCCTCGACCGCCTCCCCGCGCTGGAAGGCTCGGAGAGGATTGAGATAGAGGAGCGTGTGAGCGTGTGACGTAGTGCGTATTTACGTAACCGCCAAGACGCCAAGTTCCGCCAAGGGCCGCCAAGATTATTAAAGGGTTTACGCACTACGCACGCAGCAGGAGACAACATGGCCAAAAAGAGCAACCAGACGATTGACCTGGGCTTCCTCAAAGGGGAAGATACACGCCCGCGCACTACCGACCTATCGGGGCTGTTCGCGCAGAGCGTGACTACTGCCACGGAGATGCAGCAAGCTATTATGGTGCGCGTGGACCGGCTCCTCAACAACCCTTACCAGCCCAGGCAGGAGATACGCGACGATAGTATCGAAGAGCTTGCGAGCGTGATACGCGCCCAGGGTTTCCAGGGCGTGCTGGTTGCCCGTCCGGTGGCCGACAGAAGCGGCTTCTACCAGTTGACGGCAGGCCACAGGCGGCGGGAAGCCGCTAAACGAGCGGGGATGCCGCTCTTACCCGTGGTTGTGCACGACCTCACCGAAGAGGAGATGGTCACCCTCGCTATCACCGAAAATATCCAGCGCGAGGACCTCACTCCCCTCGAAGAGGGCAAGATATACCTGCTCATGTCCGACGAGATGGGCTACACGCACGAGCAGATAGCCCGCGAGGTTGGCCGCAAGCGCGGCTATATAGAAAACCGCATCCGCGTGGCACGCTCCCCCAAAGACGTGCAGGAGCTGATCCAGGCCAAACCCGACAGCATACGCGCAGTCGCCACCCTAATCAAAGTGAAAGACCCCGCCGAGCGCGCCGAGATAATCACCATGATGCTGGCAGGCACCCTGACCGTTGAAGACCTACCCGGCTACATAGCATCCAAATCGGCGGGTCGGGCTGGGACGAACGACGAAGGACGAACGACGAAGGACGATAGTTCGCAAGATCATCGATCGTCGAAGGACGAACGACGAAGTCCCGAATCTGAACTAAGTCAATCCGCAATCCGCAATCCGCAATCCGCAATTCCAGGCGCGATCAGGATAGGCAACGCCAAGCTGGCAGCGGTGTTGCGCTACCTGAACACGTACCGGGACGCCGCGTCCGGCAGACAAAGCGTTTCGGAACAGGAGCAGGCCAGCCTCGCCAATATCAAGGCGATCGCGGACGAGCTTTACGCGCGGTTTGGGAAAGAGAAATGAGATATGAGAAGTGAGAAGTGACGGGGTCCCATCGTAGGCAAAATCTCATTTCTCACTTCTCACTTCTCGTCAAGGAGAAAGCGTAGCGAAAAAGAGCGAGCAAGCTGCACTATCACGAAGATAACGGCGGCGAAGACAAATAAAAAACCCGATTGTTGGTAGCAATCAGGTTTCGATGGTCTTCGTTGCTACTGAAGCCCTTGGCAGGGACCCTGTAGCTATAATTTCTTGTGGCAGAGACATTGTAGCATGGCATGAACCCTCCTGTCAATAGGGCATGGAGGTTTTCTCATGCCGAATTTTAAGAACAACAGTAAGAGGAACGGGCCGCCCGGCAGCAACGGACGGCACGACGCAGCCTCTTCCCCCAACCCGCAAGGCGATCGAGGCAAGCAATACCAGCCCAGAGCCGGGGGCAGCTTCGCGGCGCGCTTCGGGCGGATCATCCTGCAGGACGGCATCGCCACTATCCCGAGCGCCATGTTCCACTACCAGGGCACCCTCGAATTATCGGCCCAGCAGGTTTGGCTCGTATCCTATATCCTCTCGCACAAGTGGGACGAAGACCTCCCCTACCCGAGCCTGAAAGCCATGGCGAAGCGCGTCGGCATGAGCGTAAGCCAGCTTCAGCGGATCAAGAACTCCCTCTGCCAGATGGGTTATCTCAAAGTCTACCCGCGCTTCACCGAACAGCAGGGCCAGGCCACCAACGCCTACGATTTCTCGGGTCTCTTCGACAGACTGGAAGAGCTGATTACCCGCGATGCGCCTCTCGCCAACGGTATCCGCGCTGAGGATGACAACCCACCCGACATGGCCGAATTGGGGCAGGTGGACCCAAGTTTCGTGGCCCGCTACGGCCGCGTGATCACCCGCCGTGGGGTTGCTGCAGTGCCCCGCGCCATCTTCACCCACCAGGCTGAGTTGACCTTAACCCCGCAGCAGGTATGGTTCATCTCGTACATTTTCTCGTTCCAGTGGGACACCGCCCTCCCCTACCCCAGCATCCGCAAGATGTCCAGCATCACCGGCTACAGCAGCGTACAACTCCATACCATCAAAGCCGAGCTTGTAGCCTCAGGCTACCTACGGCTTGTGCATCGCTCGAACGACCAGGGTGGGCAGGACACAAACGCCTACGACTTCAGCGGATTGCTCGACAAAATAAGAGAGCTATTGCAGCCGGCAGGGACTTCGGGGACGAAGGACGAAGGACGAAAGACGAAGGAAACGGAAATCGAGACCGAGCCGGATAGGCCGCAGGTGCGACGCCGGGGCCGAAAAGCACGCGTGAATTTGCCTGGACCGGATAGCATTCAGTTACCTGGGGAGGGCAGCACAGAGCTTAGCAGGAGGGATAGCGTAGAGTTGCGTAGGGGGGGTAGCGCACAGTTATCATGGGAGGGTAGCAGAGAATTGGCCAGGGGGGATAGCGCAGAGTTTGCCGCCAGGGATAGCAGTAAGCTTAGCGGCAGGGGTCGCAGCAAGTTGCCTGCCCAGGATAGCGCACAGCTAACAGAGGCGGGTAGCAGTGGGTTAGCCATGCCGAGTAATGGCACGCACGAGGGGGGGACATCCGCACGTTATGCGCGGGGGGTAGCGCGCGGTTTGCACAAAGTAGAAGCAAATAAAGAAGAATCAAACATAAAGAAGGATGATTCGAATCAGCGCCCTCAAGAAAATAAATTCGCGAAGGACGAAAGCGCTCTTACTCCCCCACCCTATTCACCATATATCGCATCTGTTATTTCCGATTTCTCAAACGAGCTGAACGACCCGGCACATATCATCTCCAACGTCACTCAGGCTCTGCGTCTCTGGCAATCTGCCAATATGGACGAGCAACAATTCACCGAGCTACTCTACGAGGCCAAGCGCATCACCCGGACCTACCAGGGCAAGCAAGGTCTGAACGGGATGAGCAACAAGATGGCATACTTTTTCAAAGTGGCGCGCGACCTCTGCACTGCGGACTAGGCGTTTGCAAAATCGGGTGGAGTACGGAGCTACCGAGGCTTAAGTATGATTAGCTTAGGACCGCTCGCCCGCCAGTCCAGTTGAGAGCCTTATGCGCAGCCTCCAGGCCCTGGTAGCTTCTGAAACTCGGGGTGAGCTTCGACTATCTGCTCGGTTAGGTCTATAAGTTCCCTGAGCTTGGCCGCTTGCGTTTTGCTAGGTTGGCTGTCCTCATCCTTCCATGGCATATCGGGATCTTCGCTGAATTCGTCGTTCCAGCGCACGACTTTAGTTTGGTTGCCGCTCCGAACCTCGAAAGAATAGGTGGCCGGTATTCCGTAAAGCCTCGTTTCATTAGGCGGAAGCTGAATTGAGAACTCATCAGGGTAGCTGAAGAGCCCAATGTCCGACATCTTCTGGAAGATCGTGCCTTGTTCCAGGGGTGACAGCACAAAGTCTATAGTTGTTGTAACAGGCGGGCTCATGTTGGCTTCGAGCGTGAGCCTATTGTCAAAGGTGTTCAACGTATATGCAGCATCGCAAAAACGCCACCCAAATATGAAAGCAAACTCGGGCTGTAGCGTAACTGGAGTGGTAGGTTGATTTACCTTGGTCGGCGCCGGCACCGGCACCCGCCCTTGGTTCTGGCATGCCGATAAAAGGAAAACTGTTGCCCCTACGAGCGTTGCCATTGTTCTCAATGCTGACTTTCCGCTGATTGCTTGATACCATGCCATCGTAACCACCCCCTGTAACGGGTTCGGTGCTGCGATCCCAGCTTGGGTGCTGGAGCCGCGGATAACGCTGACTTCTCATTATGTCAATCAGCTAGTTGTCATGACAACAAGCTGCAGTCTCAGAGCTGTTCCTTTCGCGGCCTTCCCTTCGGAGCAATCTCGTCCTTGACCCCCTCTTTATATCGCTCTACCGCTTCTTCGGTGCTGTAGAGTCGCCCTCCCCTCTTCACCGCTTCGAGACGCCCCTGGCGGAAGAGCCAGCCCAGGTAGTCAGCCGAGTAGCCTGACGATCCGGCAAGTTGGGCCAGCGGCTTGTAGTTGTCTTGCGGCTCTTCGGTGCAGGCTTCAATGTAGAGGTCCAGGCCGCCTTCCACTGCCCTGCCGATCAGGTTGGCGAGGCTGTGTCTGAACCTGCCGAAGGGGAAGGCATCAAGTTGGAGGTGGTCAAGCTGCCCGATGCCAAGCGAGGGTTCGTGTTGTTGCCCAGACGCTGGGTAGTGGAGCGCAGCTTTGCGTGGGCTACACGATTTCGTAGGCTGGCACGCGACTACGAACGCTTGCCTGAAACCCTGGCGGGGCTGCATTTCGTTGCCTTCGCTATGTTGTTGGCTGCCCGTTTCGTTCAACTGCTCTCTTCCTCAACTCGCTTGGCTGCGGATGTTAATAACACGCTCTAAGCAAGTTGGGGGGCGCCACCGATCTGAGCAAGCAGAGCACTACGGCTGGGGCCGACAGGGGGGCGGGGGCCCGCAGCCATCATCTCGGCGAAGAGCCGTTCTACGCGCTCTTGTAGCTCAATGTCGTTATCGAATACCCCCGTGCGATCAAGGAAGCCAAAGCGACGCCTCGATTTGCTGAACACCTCGGGGTCACGCATGGCGACGACAGAGGTGGCTACAAGCATGAACAGTGGGAATGAGCCGGAGCGCTTTGTCGGATCGAGCTTCTCGCCCCGCCACACGCGCGTCCGGGCGTTGAGGGTGTCTCGTGCCAGCGCGAACCGCTCAGCGGCCTCGGGCTGGGTAGCCGCGAAATAGGCGCTAACCTGATCTGCGGGCTCGTCGGGATGCGCCGCCAGGGCAGCGGCAAGCTCCACTGCATGGACTAGCGACATCGAAAGACCAAATGCGAATGAAGGGTCGGTGTGGCAGAATGCATCGCCAACAGGAATGATGCTGTGAGCAACCGGTTGACCGTCCGGAGCATAGTTACGCAGCGTATTCTGTAAGCTGCCCATCGGCAGCACCGAGGTAATGGGCTCGGCAAATTGTGGGTCGACCAGCTGCTGTAGAACCGGGATCGAGCGGCAGGCGGTCATGAATGCCTGCTCGTGGCGAAGCTCTCGAAGCTCCCGATCCCATGTTGGCACAATCAGGACGATGGCAAAGGTCCGGCTATCCCCGATGAACGTGGTGAAGGCGGCATACCCCAGGTCGCCCGTTGGGCCGAGCAGCCAGGGTCCATCTGGAAACTGGTTGCCCGGACGAACCTGGAAATAGCGGCTGTAGTAGAGGGCGTTACATTCCCCGGACTCGGCCACAGGGGGCCGACCACCAAGCAGCGGTAACCAGTCGGGCAATGGCGACCGTCGGCCCATGGCATCCACGACGAGATCGCCGCTAATCTGTTCTCCATCGGATGTTCGGACGCCCCGCACACGGGGAACAGGTCCCTCATCGCCGAGCAGACCGGTGACTAGCGTGCGCGTACGAACTGTGATGTTCGGTTCGGCGCGCACGGCCTTGCGGAGCGCCCATTCGATCAGTTCGCGGCGAACACACAGGTAAACCAGGTCCGGATCATCGGCTGGCGGTTCACCGGCCGGTCCGCCGGGAGCCTTCCGCCATACTTCTAAATTGGTCGCTCCGGCAGCGAGCAGCGCATCGTACACGTCAGGGAGTACCTCGCGCAGCACCTTACGGCCTCTAGGTATAAACGCATGGGGCTGGTGGAAATGTGGTACTCCCTTGCGGGTCCAGGCAAACGACGCCCCCGAGCTAGCGTCATCCTCCAGAGGATCTTGCTCAATTAGCGTGGCGCGATGCCCGGCGCGCGCTAGAATAAGCGCAGTTGAGAGACCGGCAACTCCGCCCCCTGCGACAATGATATCCATATTTGAGAATATACCGCCATTCGGGGTGCCCGTCAATGTGTTGGTCGGTAAAGGCTATCTCAATCCCGTGCAATGTTTATCAGGTTCCCGTAGTTCATAACACGCTATAGTTCGGAGGGTGACAGCACAAAGGCTATCCTTGTTGTAACAGGTGGGCTCACGTTGGCTTCGAGCGTGAGCCTATTGTCAAAGGTGTTCAACGTATATGCAGCATCACAAAAACGCCACCAAAATACGAAAGCAAAGTCGGACTGTAGCGTAGCCGGTATAACTCGCGTAACTGGAGTGGGAGGTTGATTTCACCTTGGTCGGCGCCGGCACCGGCACCGGCCCTTGGTTCTGGCATGCCGACAAAAGGAAAACTGTTGCCCCTACGAGCGTTGCCATTGTTCTCAATGCTGACTTTCCGGTGATTGCTTGATACCATGCCATCGTGACCACCCCTTGTAGCGGGTTCGGTGCTGCGGTCCCAGACCGGGTGCTGGAGCTACGGGTGGCGCTGACTTCTCATTATGTCAATCTAGGCAGTCCGATTAACTCATTATGTCAATCAGCTTGTTGTCATGACAACAAGCTGCAGTCTCAGAGCCGTTCCTTTCGCGGCCTTCCCTTCGGAGCAATCTCGTCCTTGACCCCCTCTTTATATCGCTCTACCGCTTCTTCGGTGCTGTAGAGTCGCCCTCCCCTCTTCACCGCTTCGAGACGCCCCTGGCGGAAGAGCCAGCCCAGGTAGTCAGCCGAGTAGCCTGACGATCCGGCAAGTTGGGCCAGCGGCTTGTAGATGTCTTGCGGCTCTTCGGTGCAGGCTTCAATGTAGAGGTCCAGGCCGCCTTCCACTGCCCTGCCGATCAGGTTGGCGAGTGGGTTGAACCTGCCCATGCCTGCCGAGTCGAGGGCGCGCAGGTAGTTGATGCGCCAGCTTCGGAGGAGCAGTGCGGGTGGGTATCCCTCGTCCATCAGCATCAGGTTCAGCAACAGCCGGCCTGTTCGCCCGTTGCCGTCGAAGAAGGGGTGGATCGCCTCGAAATCATGGTGCGCCACTGCAGCGCGGATTACGGGCGGATAGTCGAGGGCGGGGCCGCTTATCCATTCGAGCCAGTGCTCGATCAGGCGCTCCACCTGTCCGGCGGGTGGGGGCGTGAGGCGCGCACCGCGGATGTAGACCGGGCCGTTGCGGAAGCGGCCCGCGCTATCATCGATCCCCTCCATCACCAGCCTGTGCAGGCCCAGGATCGTTTCTCTTGTTACAGGCTCCCGGCGATCGGCCAGCTCGGTGAGGTATTCATAAGCCTGGGCATGGTTGGTGGCCTCCAGGTGCTCGCGCAGAGGGTGCCCGCCGATGGTAAGCCCCTCCTCGATTACAACCTGTGTTTCTCTAAGAGTGAGGGTATTGCCCTCAATCGCGTTGGAATGATAGGTGAGCAGCAGCCTCAGTGACTCGCCGAGCCGCCTCACTACCCCCGGCGACATCGGCCTATGGTCGTCAAGTTGAGCCTTCTTTGTACCCAACCTCTGGGAAAGTCTAACTTCCAGCCGGGGCTGGTCCATGTATGTGAGGCTATTGGCCATTGCTGCTCCTTCAAATAATCACCACGTTTCTACGAGCCCATTATAATTCGTGGTGATTATTGCCGCAAGTCGAGGGTTGTGATACAATTATCGTCCCGAAGTTGAAGTCGATCAAACACCACCGCCAAAGATCACATATTAGCGACATATCCCACATGACCGCTATTGCTCCTATCGCGCCCGTGACCCAGCCAGTGTTCAGCCATGCAGCCATGCCCGGCAGCCGGATAAACGTGATCGGCACGTCCGGCTCAGGCAAGACTACCATGGCGCGACGTCTGGCCGCCCGGCTTGGCGTGCCGCACATCGAGCTCGACGAGCTACACTGGGGCCCGAACTGGACCGAGGAGCCTGACGAGCTATTCCGCGAGCGCGTTGACAGGGCGCTGGTGGGCGAGGGCTGGACCACCGACGGCAATTATGGTGTGGTGCGTGATATCGTCTGGGCAAGGGCCGATACCGTTGTCTGGCTCGACTACTCGCTGCCACTCATCCTCTGGCGGCTCACTCGCAGAACTTTCAGTAGAGCGCTTCTGAACGAAGAAATCTGGCACGGCAACAAAGAGTCGCTGCGAACTCACTTCTTCACAAAAGATAGCCTTTACCTGTGGGTCTTTCAAACATACAAAACACGGCGCAAACAGTACCCCGAGCTTCTTGCCCAGCCTGAATACGCTCACCTGCAGAAGATAAGGCTGCGCTCGGCGCGAGAAGCCTACAGTTGGCTTGCCGGCGTGCCCCGGCAACAATAGAGTGAGAAGAGAGCCGCCTTTGATGGGATGCGGGATGGGCGACCTACTCTGTTTCCTATTGCCGTTATATCGCCTAATAATCACCTCGGAGGTCGTCTTGGAAATAGTGGAGTATCGCAAGGATACCTTTCTGATCAGCACCGATCCGGCAAAGCTTGACTTGGCCATCATACATGGCTACCTGTCAGGGTCTTACTGGGCCAAAGATATCCCGCTCGTGTTTGTAGAGAAAGCGATCGAGCACTCACTCTGCTTTGGAGTGTACGACGAGGAGAACGGCGCGCAAATCGGCTTCGCCCGCGTTATCAGCGACTACGCAACTTATTCCTATCTGGCTGACGTCTTTATTTTAGAGGAGTACAGGGGCCGCGGCCTCTCCAAGTGGCTCATGCAATGCATCCTCGATCACCCTGAGCTTCAGTGGCCGCGCACCTTCTTCCTGGCGACCCGCGATGCGCATGGCCTCTACAGCCGGTTCGGCTTTGCCCCCGTCGACGCCCCCGAGCGATTCATGTCGCGCCGAAATCCCGACGTATTCCGCGACGGCAAATATGTTGTCATGACAACAATTGAGGGCGACGAATGACGAATCCTGAACTTTACTTTGCAGCAATCTGTTCGGCTGCCGCCAGCGGGCTGAAGATGTAGGCTGCGGTTTCCTCAAAGATCAGGCCGCAGTCCCGGCGAAACTCCTGTTTGGATATCCCCATAGCCACAAGGACACTCTCGGTGATCGTGGGCGACCACAATGCAGACTATCGTGAAGAATATGCACCAGAGCCAGCAGATGGAGAAGCGCGCCAAAGGCGTGAGAGTGCCGAATTGGTGCTTGAGATAGTCGCTATGGAAGCTCACATGCCCAAGCTCGTCACTCAGGATCTTGGAGAACGCTGCGCGGAGCACCCGGTCCGTTGTTCCCTCGTAGAGGGCCCGGTAGTATCGTTTCGCGATCATTTCCGCCGAGAGGAGCACCAGCAGCTCAACTCGCAAGCCCAGCACGCGACGTAAGAGCACGAAACAGGTATCGCTCCAGTGCCATCTCAGCAGGGACCCTCCCATCTCCACCAGCAACCGGGCGAGCAATTGCGCATGCCGCTGCTCTTCCTTTATGAAGAGCCTGATCGTGGTTGCATACTCGGCGTCGCCGGTGCGTCGCGCTCCCGCGATCAGATGCTTGCCATCGCCCTGTTCGCCTACCTGGAAGCGCTGCAGGGAGCGGACGAGCTCGGGTCGTAGATGCGGCTCGACGTTGATACCTGCCTCCCAGGGTATCCCTTCGATAAGGGAGGCGTTTTTCACGAAATAGTCGTACCAGGACATGGCTTGCTATCTCCTTTCACCCTCCGTGCGAAAAGCAGTACGGAGCACTCCTCTGCACGCCGGCGGCTTCCATGATCCGCATTTTATCTCCCCGCAGAGGCTCTGAGCGACCTCCTGAGGCTTGTTCAAGCGGCACGTGGGTGCTTGACACCCATCCCCGCCCGTGATACGCTCAGTACGAAGGATCCAGGCCCCAGAGAGTGCCCTGATCCTTGATCGACGGAGGCGGGAATGCTCGACTTATTGCTTGTAGAGGACAATGAAAAACTTCGGCCTGCTATGCTGGAAGGGTTGGAGGCAACAGGAGCGGTGCACGTTGTGCATAGCTGTGATAGCGGCGAAGAGGCACTGGCCTACTGTCTCAAGCGCAAGCCCGACGTGATACTTATGGACGTGCGCCTGGCGGGCGAGATCAACGGCATCGAGGCGGCAGTGGCCATCCGCCGCGAGTTTCCCCGCTTGCCTGTGGTCTTTTATTCTATCCAGGACGATGATGCTTATTTCCGCGATTTCCGCCGCTCGGGCATCCTCAGCCATTATGCCTACGTTCGCAAATCCAACTACCTTCTGCCGCAAATGATCGTGCCTCTCTTGAAAGACGCTGTAGCGGGCCACAGCTTCATTGACCCCGAGGTAGAATCGCGGGTAATAGAGGTGCGGCACAAGGACGAGCAATCGCCCATGTCGGTGCTGGAGCCGAACGAGCAGGCGGTAGCGCGTATGCTGGCCCTGGGCCTCACCAACGAGCAGATCGCCGCACGCATGGGTTTCCGCGACAAGCGCACCATCAGTCGCACCAACGGCCAGATATATTGCGCCTGGGGCCTCAACGACACCACCACAGACGAGAAAGTAGCTCGCACGCGGGCCGCGATCATTATGAACGAGGGCCGCATTGTCGCCTGGGACGATGCCGGCACGGCGCGAGTGCTCAACGATCGTGGAGAGTGGGTGGTGTGGGAGACCTGATCTCGACAAATCCTTACTCCCCAGTTCCTGCTCGATTGGGCGACTATGGCTGTGTCGCTCTTCAACACAATTCTACTACTGTGGCTCGGCATCACCGTGCTCGTCAACTCCGAGAGGCGCGCCTGGGGAGTCTGGCTTGCAGGCGGGGGTCTCCTGCTGGCAGGCTTCTTCTTCGTAAGCCACTCCGCCATGCTGGGACACGGCCTAAGCGACGTCGGATCGAGCATGGACTTCTGGTGGCAGGTCGGCTGGGTGCCTGTGGTGACCCTTCCTTTCGCCTGGTACATGGTCATGCTCTGGTACTCGGGTTTCTGGGGCGGCAGCCAGACTCCTCTGCACCGCCGGCATCGCTTCCTCTTCCCGCTCGCTACCATCGTCTTTATCTCGCTGGCGGCCCTATTTGTATTTGCCAATCCCCTCCCTTCTTACAGCCAATTGTCGTCTTTGAGCAAAGGCACATCCCTGGCCCCGTTCGGCCTGGAAGCCCTCGCTTTCGTCTTCCCGGTCTATGCGGTGCTTTGCATGGGCCTTTCGGTAGACGTGGTGGCTCGACCCGGCCCCACAGAGAGGGCGATGGGCGACCTGGCGCGGCGGCGCGCACGGCCCTGGCTGGCCGCTACCTCCTTTGTGCTCCTGGGTGTCAGCTTGCTGGTGGCTGGAGCGACCATCTGGCTGGTAGGCACCGCCCGCGCGGGCCAATTCGATGATATCCATAGCGGCTTACAGATCTTCATTTACTGGTTCGATCTGATGGTGTCGGCCTTCATCGCCGCTGCCAACATCCTGCTCGGTCAGGCCATCGTGGCTTACGAGATATTCACCGGCAAGACCCTCCCCAGGCGCGGTTTTGTGCGGCAGTGGAGAGGCGCGATTACGTTCGCTGCCATCTACGGGGCGATAGTCGCCGCCAGCCTGGCTCGCCAGTCGCACCCAATCGCAGGACTTTCAGGCCTCCTCCTCATCACAGTGCTGATGTCCCTTTTCTTTGCTTTCTTTTCGTGGCGCTCCTACACCGAGCGCGACCGCTACATCAGCTATCTCCGCCCCTTCGTGACAAGCCAGGGCCTCTACGACGAGCTCCTCTCGACCTCGACGTCCGACCGACGACCGATGACCAATCAATCCGCAATCCGCAATCCGCAATCCGCAATCCGTAACCCCTCCCCCGACGTTGACGCCACAGCCCCGTTCCACGCGCTATGCCACGACGTGCTGGGTGTAAAAGTGGCGTATCTGGTGGCAGTCGGCCCGCTCTCTCCACTGGTCGGTCCACCGTTGACATATCCCTCGGACCAACTGCCTGCCTCGCTCCCGCCACTTACCGAGATCACAGGCTCGCTCGAATCCCCTCAAACGCTCTATATGCCAATAGACCCGGCGCGCTACAGCGGCGCAACCTGGGCTGTGCCTCTCTGGAGCGAGCGTGGCTTGATCGGAGTGCTTTTGCTGGGCGAGAAAGCGGATGGCGGGCTCTTCGCCCAGGAAGAAATAGAGATAGCCCGCGCCACCGGTGAGCGCCTTATAGACACCCAGGCCAGCGCCCAGATGGCCCAACGTCTCATGCTCCTCCAGCGCCAGCGCCTGGCCGAAAGCCAGGTGCTCGACCGTCGTGCTCGCCGCGTCCTCCACGACGACGTGCTCCCCCTGCTGCACACAGCGATGCTGGCTCTAAGCAGCCAGGAGTCAGCGGCCGGCAGTCACCCTTCCGAAGACAACATAATCGGCAATCCGCAATCCGCAATCCGCAATCCGCAATCCGCAATCCGCAATCCGCAATGTCCCTCCTGGCCGATGCCCACCGCCAGATATCGGACCTGTTGCGAGACATGCCACCCACTGTTGCGCCCGAAATCTCTCGCCTGGGCCTGGTCGGTGCGCTCAGGAAAGCCGTTGACGAAGAGCTTGCCACCGCATTCGACGGGGTGACCTGGCAGATAGACCCGCAGGTGTCCAGGCATGCTACCAATGTGCCGCCTCTCGCCGCTGAAGTGATCTACTACGCCGCTCGCGAGGCCATCCGCAACTCCGCCCGCTATGGCCGCTCCGGCGATACAAGCCGCCCGCTCCACCTCAAGATAGCCGTCCTATGGCGCGACGGCCTGGAAATCCTCGTAGAAGACGATGGCGTCGGCCTGAGCGCGGGGGCGGATGGACGAAGGACGAAGGACGATCTACCTGCCCTGGACGAAGCGAAGGGACGAACGCTCAAAAGCAGCAACGGCCATTCCAATAGCTCAAACGGCTCAAACGGCAGCACCCCCAATGCCCCGAACGGCACCAGCGGCGCGCGCAGCGGCGGCAGCGGCGGCAGCGGCCAGGGCCTCGCTCTCCACAGCACCATGATGGCCGTAGTCGGCGGCTCGCTATCGGCTGAGAGCGTGCCGGGGGAGTATACGCGGGTGGTGATGTCGCTCCCGGTGGACGGCTAACTCCTGATTAGCTTCCCCAACCGCCTATAGTCCTCCCGCTGAATGTCCATGGGCCTCCTGATGCATGCCCTCGGCCCAGGATGGTAGAGCGGCACCAAGACCCGCCCGTTCCAGGGAATGACCTTCCCGATATCTCGTGCCAGCACCGCATCATGCGGCGACACCAGCCCCAACGCCCTCAGCGCTACCACTCCCAACGCCACGACGAACTCCGGGTCAACGATGGCGATCGTCTCTGCCAGGTGTATGTAGCAATTGTGTATCTCTCGCATTGCAGGCGAGGCGTTATTGCCCAGTGGATCGCGTGGATTACACAGTACCGCGTTGGTCACGAATGTCTCCGAGCGCTCTATCGTCGCCTCCGCAAGCAAGACTGCGAAGTTCCGCCCCGTCCGGTCCCCCGACAACGGCACACCCGATCTATCAGCTCCCAGCCGTCCTGGTGCCTCCGCCACGAACATCACCCGCGCCCCAACACTCCCGTTCCCAGGCCCCAGCACTCGTGTTCGCCCTTCCATCCGCAGACACAACCGGCAGGCCTGCACTCTCCCGACCAGGCTGTCCATTTGTGATTGTCTATCGTCCATAACGCTTATTGCTCATCTGGCGACCGGGGCGGCGTAAAACGTAAAATGTGAGACGTAACCGCCAAGACGCCAAGTTCCGCCAAGGTCGCCAAGGTTTTTATTAGTTTAAGACCATAGGATTCCTTTGTGGGCTCTGCGTGCTCTGTGCACTCTGTAATTCAAACCCATAAAGAGCTTCGTAATCTTCGTGTCCTTCGTGTCCTTCGTGTCCTTCGTGATCTTTGTGTCTTTGTGGTTCAAACCGTAGAATCCTTAGCGGATCTTGGCGTCTTGGTGGTAAAGAAAAAAGCTCGTCAGTCAACGGATTTGACATCTTTACAATACTGCATAGAATACAGTATCTCAATATCCGCATTGCAAGGGAGATGAATGCCGACACTGCTAGAGCGTTACGTCGAAGGGGAATATCGTCTTGTCTGGGCCGAGCTCCTCTCCTATGGCGCGAAGGTACGACAGGAGCCTATCTTTTCTCAGGCCCAGGCGGTCGCCCAGGAGACTATGAGCCGGGCGGCGCAAAACATCCTGATGCTTGTACCTCGCTTACATGTGCTCGGCTACCACTTTGCTCAACCCGACTACGCCTTCGTGCCGCCGGAGGCCGACGTGAAGTTCCGCCTCGATACTCTCGAACGCCTCACGGGGCCGTTGCCTCTGGCTTTGCGCTCCTGGTGCGAGCTTGTCGGGTCGGTCAACTTCACCGGCAAACACCCCGACTGGCCCGATGAAGACGACTTCGATACCGCTCGAGATGCCCTTATGGTCGAGCCGCTGGTCGGTGTTTTCGACGACTATGTCTACTGGCAGTGGGCATGCTCGGAGGGGATGTACGAAGGCGAAGAGGCTATGCGCTACCCACTATCGATCTCTCCCGACGAGTTCGTCAAGGCCGAGATCAGCACCGGCTCATCTTACGAAATCCTGGTGCCCAATCCCGCCGCCGACGCGCCTCTCAAGAACGAGTGGCACGACACAACGTTCCTCAACTACCTCCGCATCTCCTTCCGCTGGGGAGGGTTCCCCGGCTTCGAGCGCTACCCCGAGCGGCTCCGCCCCAACGAGGCTATTGCCTTTCTCACTGAAGGTCTCCTCGCCATCTAAGCGTTCTAAGACTGGCTCCTGGCTCAACATAATCCCATGCGGATCCTTAGAACGATCCTGGATACCCTATTGACATCATTACGTTATACTGCTATAATGCCAGTATAACGTTATAGTGGGAGGCCAAGATGACAATACAGGAGCTTGCAGATAGAGCGGAAGTCACTACCCGAACCATACGTTACTACGTGGAGCAAGGGGTGCTGCCTCCGCCGGAGCGGGGCCGGCCCGCTGAATACACTGAAGAGCATGTTGCCCGGCTGGCCTTGATCAAGAGACTGAAGGAGCAGTATCTTCCGCTTGAGGAGATACGCGATACGATGCAGCGCATGAGCCTGCCCGAGATCGAGGCGCTGGTTGCCGATTATTCGCCGCAGCAAGAGCAAACTATAAAGCTCGACTCCGCTTCCGACTACATAGCAAACGTGCTCAGCCGGGGCAAAGTGCGGGAGCAAATGAAGCAACAGGCTCTGCCCCCAGCGACCACCGAGTACCAGGTGTCGAGCCCCAAGTCTGCTCCTGGGAGATCGGTCGCGCCGGCTTCTCCTGCGCCTTCAGACAGCGCTATTCGGGAGGCCTCGGCAGCCAATGCTGAGCCGGTCCCTGCCCCTGCACAGGCTCCTTCGACGGCAGCGGGTCAGGCGTCTGCACCGGCCACCGGCACCGGCACCGGCGTCGCCCGCGACATCGCTGGCCTCGCGGCTTTGGTCGTCGGTCGTCGGTCGCCGGTCGTCCGAACAAGCTGCGACCGCACAGGAAGAGAGCGCGTATACGCAGGCGCCCACCTCCTGGCAGCGCGTTCAACTGGGTGAGGGTATTGAGCTGCACTATCCGGCAAGCGACGATGCCCGCTTCAATGAAATGGTGACGCGCCTGATAGAGGCGGCGCACCGTATCCTGGACGAGGGTCCGGGGAATGGAGAATGAACGAAAATGAAGATTATTGCTAACCTCGACCGGCGGCTCGTGGAATCCGCTTCCACCTCCGAAAGATATTTACGGGTGCACGTTATCGCACCCGATAAGGCAGGCCCCGGCTCTCGCCTTCCCCTCAACCTGGCTTTGATTATAGACCGCAGCGGCTCGATGGCGGGCACCAAGCTGGAAAAGGCCAAAGAAGCCGCCATTTACTGCTTGCGCAACCTCACCGGCGCTGACCGTGCAGCCATCATTGCCTATGACGATGAAGTGCGAGTGGTCTCGCCCAGCAAGCCCCTCACCCCCGAAACCAAGGTCCAGATGATCGCCGATGTGCGTATGATCCAGAGCGGCGGCAGCACCAACCTGGGCGGCGGCTGGCTCACGGGCGCGCAGGAAGTGGCCAACCACGTCCACGAAGCCAACTACCTCAGCCGCGCTATCCTCCTCAGCGATGGCCTCGCCAACGTGGGCATCGTGGAGCCCGACCAGCTTGAGCATCACGCTTCCGAGCTTCGCAAGCGCGGGGTCAGCACCACCACGATGGGCATCGGGGCCGACTTTAACGAAGACCTCATGGAGCGGATGGCGATCAAAGGCGGCGGCCACTTCTACTTCATCGAGGATGGCAGGCAGATCCCCGACTTCCTCCATCGCGAGCTGGGCGAGGTCCTCTCGACAGTGGCCCGCCGTGTGACCCTCGAGCTTAATCTCCCGTCGAACGTAGAGGTTACGCTACTCAACACTTTCGAAATGGACCGCCACGTGTCCGGTGTGCGGGTGCGACTCGATGATATGATCGCCGGTGAGGCTCGCTCCGTGCTCTTCAAGCTAACTGTGCGGCCAGGCTCCGCCGGCGTAGCCCTGCCTCTGCCGGTGTCCCTCAGCTACCTCGACGTCGAGAGCAGCGAGTTCGCGCACCGCTACAAGCAGCGAAGCCGTATTGACCTACGCCTCGGCCTCCGAGTGCTCCCTGGAAAGGCCCGATAGCTCTGTCATGGAAGAGGTGGCGCTACTGGAAGCCGCCCGCGCACGCGAAGAGGCCCTCAAGTATGATGCCGCCGGTGACTACGCTCGAAGCGCCGCCACGCTGGCTCGCGCGGCCAGCTATGTAGCCACAGTCGCACCTGCATCGCCTGTTGCCCAGGCGGAAGCGGGCGCGCTAACACAGGAGAGCGTGCAGGCTCCAGGCGGCTTCGCCCCCATGAAACGCAAGGCGATGCACTACGACAAGTCCACCCGCCAGCAGGGAAGGGCCAGGTAGGCGGAATGCGGAATGCGGAATGCGGATTATCTTAACCGCCAAGACGCTAAGAACGCTAAGGTTCGCCAAGGATTTCTAGGGGTTGGCAATAAGCGGTAGGCAGTAAGCACTGTTCCGCAATCCGCAATCCGCATTCCGCATTCCGACGGTTTGCGTTCAGTTCAATTTCTTCGAGGCTTCTGCGGTTGGCCTGCATAGGCGAGATGAGGTTGCTTGGTGTCTGCTTCCTTTGGTTCCGCTGTATTTCCCCGGTCTATTCGCCACAGCTCGAAGCGCTCGCTGCCAAAACCTCTCAGCACCGCCTCAAATCTCTCGGCTTTGCTCGTGGCGCTATTCTCGGCGAGTAGTCCGGCCACCTGCTCATCGGCGTAGACGGCGCCTGAGATGATCAGATCGCTGCCCGACGACAAGCCCTCCAAACGCGAGGCAATATTGACGGTGCCGCCGAAGTAATCGAGGCGATCATTGAGCGTCACTGCGATGCATGGCCCCGTATGAATGCCCGCTTTCAGTAGCAAGGAAGGACCATTTTCTGCCGCTGCGAGCGCCTTCTGAGCCTTCAGAACCGCCCTCACAGCGGGTGCGGGCTGCTTGAACACCGCCATCACCGCGTCGCCAATCGTCTTGACCAACGCTCCATCTTCTTCGCTGATTGCATCTCTCAGTACATCAAAATGGCTCATCACTTTGCCGAAAGCAGGCGCATCGCCCATCTCGCGGTAGAGGGCCGTGGAGCCCAGCAGGTCAGTGAAGACCACGGTGAGAGTGCCCACGGCAACCTTTTCGCCGGGGCGCAAAGCCTCGTTCGCGAAGAGGTCTCGGAAGCGTTGCAGCGCTGTCACTTCAGCCGCTGTGGCCGCCTGGTCGTTCCAGGCCATCCGCTCAATAATAAAAAGCTGCTCGCTATCGGTAGAATTTTCCAGGTGCAGAGTGGATTTTCTAGCCAGGCTTATCTCGTCCCTCAGCCAGCCGTCCGGGCTGCATACCAGCGCGGCTTCGGCGCGCCCATCGCCCCCTACCTGCAGCATCTGCACGCCCTGGGTTTCTAAAGTTCGCACTCGGTAGCGCCCATTTTCCAGTGGAAGCGTGATATCGCGATGCTCGCCCGCCTGTATCAACTGCTGAGCAACGATATGCGGCGTGATCTGGGGGCCACCCACGCACCATTCGCTGCTGGGTATCTCCCTGATGGCGGAATTGGGCCGGAAAGTAAGCTCTATCAGGCGGTCAAAGTCAGCCGTGAAGTCGAGGCGGCAACTGTCACAATGGATCTCGCTTTTCACGCCCGACAACGTACGGCTGCTCGCCTTTGCTCCCCGGCATAGAGGACAGATAATGTCCCACTGCAAGTCGAGCAATCCCTTGCGGGTTGCCAGCAGGCAAAGCTCCAGCACCTCGCGGCGCGATACGCCCCACCTGTCGGCCAGGGCATAAGGACGGAGCCTCGCCAGCACGAAATCGTCGGCATGGGCCACGGTGTCCAGTAACCTTGATATCAGGTCGTGATTGGCCCCTTCGCTCTCGAGCTCACGGCCTATCTCCTGCACCCGCTTGCCTGCTCCGAGCTTCAGGTGGTTCTCCGGGGGCAGGTCCAGCCCCGATTTGCCGCCCCGTGCGACCACCCTACCGTACAGCTTGAACGTCGAGTTAAAGCTAAACGCACTCAGCACGCCTATCTGCCCGGGGATAGCCACCAACCCGAATGCCCAGCTTGGTTTTGCCCACACTTCGTACAACAGGTGAGTGCGCCCGTCGGCCATGGGTGTCATCACGGCAAGCACGCGCATTTCCGCGACAGGCCCGCTCTTGTAGCGCCGCACAACGCCGAAGCGGTAAGGCCTTACCCATTCAAACGGCTCTTCCTCCCACTTCACCTCCACGCCCAGCCGCCACAACCGCAGCAACTGCCGCCTGTTCCTAGCTGTGAGGCTGTACCCTTTGTTGCGCCTATCCTCATGTCGCTCGATAGGGGGCACACCGGTGGCCCGGTTGAACCGGTTGGTATCAGACACGAGCGGCCAGAGCGCCTCAGGGCTTGCCCCGAGCTGCCATTGCCAGCGATAGTGAAACTCCATAGTGCTTACTGCTTATTGCTTATGAAATCGCGCAGCTCTCAATCCTATCCTAATATACCCCTATACACGGGTAGGGACTATTATACTTTAGTACTACCACCCCGGTAGCACCTATACACAGCCCAGGATACGACAGAATGAGCGCATACCCCCTTCCGACCCAGCGCGAGTTGACGCGTAGCCAGGGCGACGCGCTCTCCTGAGCTTGCTCAACTTTTGACTTCTACTAATCAATGTCGTATACTTGCCCGTACAGGCTCCATACAGGGTTACATACCCCGTCCAGAGTTACGTAGCAACTACCTTTCCCCGAGGACTCCCCTCATTTTATGCTGCCTGCGTAATGCACGGTCGCAGTTGCCGTGCGCCGGGAGGTGTCCTATGGAAAAGGTGCGTATTTTTGTTGCTAACGACGATCAAGGCTTTTTGGCGATGATGCGAGAGCTATTAGAGAGCGAAGACTATTCCGTCACACTTTTGAAGACTGCGCAGAATGCCTATGAGGAAATAGTGGTAGCTATTCCTGACCTCCTCATCCTCGACATAACATTTGAATACCAGGATGCGGGTTGGTGTGTTCTCGAAAACGTAAAGCTCAACCCCAATACGACAAAAATTCCCGTCATCGTCTGCTCCGGGGATATGGAAGCAGTGCGCGCCAGACAAGCAGACCTCACAAGATTTGGCTGCATTATTGTTGCGAAGCCATTTGACATCGAGACTATGCTGTCCACGATTACTCAGGCGCTCGGGTAATAACCTGGGGTTTTCGGACGGCTTTGTACCCAATTGTACTACCGGGATAATGTACCCTTTTGCTATAGTTGTGCGTGACTACACCTCCTATGATATGAGAAGAGGGCTAATGCGCGTTTGCCGGCTGCTACGCGATGCATTTTGCCCGTGCGTTTTCGCGAATTATTTGCTATAAGGAAATAACACATAGTTCATTAGTCAAATATCATAACCCGTTGCAGGGGATACACGTTTTTATGGGACAACAGACCAGTCCATTGCCCGCCCTCTCGGTTAGCGATTCCGCTCGCCTACTCAGACTATACGACGTAGTTCGCTCTCTCAACTCCATAATCTTCCTCGACCAGTTGCTTGTGCGTATCGTAGCATCGGCGGCTGAGATGATGGAAGCGACCGGTGGAGCAGTGTTGTTGATAGACGAGGATGGGCAGAACCTCACTTTTGAAGCTGCCTCCGGCGGAGCCTCAGGCCATTTGAAAGGGTTGAAGATACCGATCAACAAGCATAGCATTGCAGGTCTGGTAGCCTTGCTAGGAGAACCCTATATCGAGAATGACACCTCGAATAGCCCTTTCTTCTCCGGCGAGGTGGACAAACAGACCCAATATATAACGCGCAAGGTGGTGGCAGTGCCCTTGTGCGTGCAAGAGCGCATAATCGGCGTGGTAGAAGTCATCAACAAACTTTCCGGCGATGACTTCGCCAAGGAAGATATTAAGCTCTTGGAGGCTATGTCAGACGCGGCGGCGGTCGCGATCGAGAACGTGCGTCTATACGAAGCGGAGCGCGAGAAGACACGCTTGCTTGAGCAGGCCTACAACAGACTGCAGAGGACGCATGGGGCCACTATGAAGGCGCTCGCAGGAGTGCTCGATATGCGCGACGACGCTACGCACGGCCACAGTAACAGGGTGGTGGCCTATACCCTGAGGTTGGCCGAGGCGATAGGCATCGAGGATCCGGCCCTGCTGAAATCTATTGAGCAGGGCGCATTATTGCACGACGTAGGCAAAATCGGCGTGCCGGATGCGATCTTGCGCAAGCCCGGCAAGCTCACCGACGAAGAGTGGATCGTGATGAAGAAGCACCCGGAGCTCGGTTATCGCTTGCTGCGTGATATAGAGTTCCTGCATGATATCCTCCCGACGGTGCGCTACCACCACGAGCACTGGGACGGCTCAGGCTACCCTTGCGGTCTGCGAGGAGAGGAGATACCTCTGGAAGCGCGTATCTTCGCGGTGGCCGACGCCTTCGACGCCATAACCTCCAAGCGACCATATAGTCGGGCGCGCACCTATGACGAGGCTGCGGCCATCCTCCGCAAGGAGAGCAGCACGACCTTCGATCCGCAAATCGTTGAGGCGTTCCTCAGCGTGCCTTCCGAAGAGTGGTATCGCCTCCGCGAGAGCGTAATGCGCGACCTGCAATATGCCTCCAACGAAGATTTCCTGCGGATTTGAGCGTCAGGGATCGCGGATCAGGGGTTGGGCTTACTGCTCGTCATTCGCCGCTCCTTCGTCTCGCCGGGCCACATTCTGGAAGAGGTAGCTGATGAGGAGGAAGAGGCCGCCGAAGCCGATGAAGAGGAGGATGCGCCAGACAACGTCTATCTGGTACATAACAAGGTCTACCAGGAAGAGTTTGGCGGCCACCAGGAAGAGGGTGCTAATGCCGCATACCATCAGCGTGCGGTTGCGCCCCAGTTGGAGCGATGCGCCAATCAGGATGAGCGCATACACGCCCCAGGCGATGCTCACAGGCCCGTTGCCGTCGGGAAGCAGCCCCAGTTCCTGCCAGATCCAGCCGAGCACGGCCATGTGCAGCCATAGCCCGAAAGCCAGCCCGGCGTACCTTTCCCTCTTCACCATCCAGTAGAATATTGCGGCCAGCGCGATTATGGCGAGCTCGGTCAAGCCCTGTTGATTGAAGACCGGGGTAGCATTCGGGTTATGAAATATTAGTCCCGTCGCGATTCGCCCCAGCATCCAAACGCCCACTATGGTCGCGAGGCAATGGGCGATCCACCTGGTCAGCAAGTCGCTTCTGTAGAACGCGACCCCATAGAGCAGCGCTGCATAAGCGGCCCATGCCAGCATCAGGTAATAGTATCCGTACTCCAGCCCGTTCAACTCGCGCCACAGGAGGGCGAGCACCCCGGCGTGGAAGCCCAGCCTGAGCGCGATCGCTGTCTCTCTCGGCTGCGCCACGAAAGAAACAGCCAGCGCCAGGGCCAGCGTGCTCAAATCGACCAGGGTATTCGTATTGAGCAATGCCAGGCTGCCGCCATGAACGCCGGTTATGCGCCAGGCAAAGAGAGCGGCGATTACAGGGAAAGGCGCGGCAGATGCCAGCAGCATCACGCGGTCGCGCAACCTGTGCGATACGAAGGCCACCACGGCCGAATAGGCGGCCCAGCGAAACATCACATAGCCATTTGTGAGGTCCGCTGGCGTGGCTTCGCGCCAAAGCCACGCCAGCACGGCTCCATTGACCGCCAGCCTGTAAATCGTGGCAGTATTCTTACCCGCCACCATGAAAGAGGTTGCGAGGGCCATACCCATCACAATCAGGTCAATCGCGGCTTTCTGATTGAAGATGGGCGTCGAGCCCGAATATCCGGTCGCCAGGCGGTATGCGAGCAAGCCGAAAGCCGCCTCGAATGCCAGGTGGGCGGCGAACGTCGCAGGGCGGAGTCTGATGCCTTTGATACCAAGCTCTTCGCCATCCAGCCTGCGCGCCGCCAGGTGCATCAGGATGCCATACGCAGCCCAGGCGAGCATTACGTAGCCATCACCATTTGGGAAACCATGTATCTCGCGCCACAGCCAGGCGAGCACGGCAATATGTGCGAAGCTTCTGTAGGCCACCCTCACCTCGACCTGTCTTACGAAGAAGGAGCTTCCGAAAGCCAGGCCCATCACCGCCAGGTCGGTCAACGCCTGGGGATTGATCAGTGCAGGAGACTGCGTGTCAATGCCCGGCACGAGCCGCTGCACCATCCATATGCCTACCACCCCGAAGATGAGTATGCCCGTCCGCTCCATACCCACGTCTTTGTATCGGAAGGCTATCAGGTGCAGAATAGCTGCCTGAGCGGCCAGCGCAAAGAGCAGGGCATTGCCTTCCAGGATCAGTACCAACCCGGTGTTGAGCAGGCCGATTGCTACCATGGCATGTAGATACGCCAGACGTCCGTTGGTTCGCCTCACAAGCCACCCTACGAGGGCGAAGACGGCAGCCCCGCCAACGGCGACCCATCCCAAGGTTTTCACGGACAAGGAGTCCGGGATCCACAGGGCTGCGGTATATGCAAGCGCCAGGAAGGGAGTGCAGGCGGTAAAGATATAGAGGTGGAGCTTCTTGAGCGATGTATGGGTCAGGAAATCAAGTGGTGGGGTGCGATACTGGATGGGATCGCGGTGGCCGAGGACTTCATGCAGCACCGGCGCTGCCCAGAACGCGACCAACATCGCTATGGCCCCGACCTGCAAATAAGCAAGGTCGTTCTCAGCCAGGAAATGTACGTTGTACTGTAACGACGGACATTCATAAAACCAACCGAACGCGAGGATTGCCCACCCGCCAGCGAACGAAGTCCAGAGGAGCGAGCGCCAGCCACGATAGATATAGATGGCGCTGGTGCCCGCCAGCAGAAGGCAGATGTAGGTCATGAGGAAGGGGAGGTGCACCTCGTTCCCGTTCAGCACGAAGGGGGTGAGGAACCCACCCGTCACACCTATCAGCGAGAGGGCCAACTCGTCGCCCCAGAGCGAGATCACGAAGGCCAGCAAGGTTGCGAAGCCCATAAACCCGAATACGATCTGGTAGGGCACGTGGAGATCGGGGAAGATGTTGTAAGCCGCGTAGCCGGTGATATAGTAGGCTGCTATCGCCCCGCCCACCAGTACCTGGCTGAAGTGTCTCCTGGTTGCGTGCAGGCGCAGCCCCAAGACGAGCAGCACGCTCCCCAGTAGCACTCCCGTAGCTAATCGTTCCTCTTCGGTGATCCACTGCTTATCGATGGCATACTTGAAGAGAAACGCCACTCCGCACAGAAACAGCACGATGCCCACCTTATTCAGCCAGAACTCGGTGCGGCGAAGCATCGCTACTATGGACTGCGAGCCGTCATGAATGCGGATTGTGGATTGCGGAATGCGGAATGTGTTTACTGCTTGCTGCTTGCTGCTTACTTGAGTCGCAGGTCGTATAGCGTCGTCTGATCGCCATTGGACCCTGTGAACGCTGCCCGGACTGGCGCTCTGAGGTTCAGAGAGCCCGGATTGCTGCGGCTGAATTGGCAGCGCCGGTATTTCAGGAGGTGGAGGGAAATGCTCTGCTAGGCCGGGGAAGGCCCGCACATCTTCGGGCGGTTGGGGGTTTGGCTCATGGGGTACCTCCACGTTCCGGCTCGGTTTGAAAAGCTCGAAGACCGGAGGCGTCTCCGAAGGGCGAGGTTGCTCGGTGTGTGCTGCTCCGAAAGCGCGCTTTTCAAGCTCTCTGACGCTACTCTGTAGCTCAGCGAAGGCGGTTTCGAGGTGACGCAAGCGGTTGTCAAAGTTAGAATCCAGTATGCTTAAAGCCTCCTTTCTCGCTTTCGCTCATATTGTGCGTTCGCGAGAGGTTGGCCGTAAGCGCAGATTTGCCTAATTTTGAGATTCAGGCGGGAGTTGGATGCCGGAAATTAGGTAATTTTACCTAAATGAGCGGGGTGCCCATGCAGCAGGCCGCGAACTACTTTCGCCGCCGGGTGAGGCGCAACGCTACCCGCACGGGAAGCGGTGACATAGCCGCCTGGTGCTTCTTTACGAGGCGCTCCAGCGTCTTAATGTGACTGTTCTTGGCCTCCAGGGTCTGCTCTAATTCGGCGATGTAGAGGTTCTTGGCTCTCAGGTTATCATCCAGTTGCTTCCACTGGCGGGCCGGCGCATCGTCGTTATCCTGACCATCTGCGTGCCGGTCTGCAGGGCCTGCAGGCGCAACAGAGCGCAGCGCTGACGTAGGTCTTACTGCGCCCTCCTGGCCCGGCTTCCGCCCGAGGGCGACCACGAGCTGGGGGTTCCGGCCGTCTACGTGTATCGAATCGAACCCGGCCTCTTGCATATATTTTTCAAGCTCTTGTGGCGTGCTGAACTGGCTGATGTGGCCCGGACGCTTGCCTGAAGGATAGTTCTCCACTACCTCCAGGAACTGCTGCCATGCCACGGGCGAGAGGAGGTTGCAGGTATCAAAGTAGGCTCTCCCGCCGGGCGCGAGGATGCGGTATGCGTCGCGGATGTAGCGGAACATTTCTATCTTGTCGAGATGCATGAAGACAATAGAAGAATAGACCACATCAAAGTAGCCGTCCTCGAAGATATCGAGGCTGCTTTCAGGCAATTCGTGCAGGTAGACGTTGGGGATGCCTTCGGTACGGGTGCGAGCGTGGCTTATCATATTGCCCGAGATGTCCGCTCCATGCCACTCGCCGCAGTGAGGCGCAAGCTCGCGCCCGATGCGCCCGATCCCGCAGCCGATCTCAAGCACGCGATCCTCAGGGCCAATCTGCAGTACGTCCCGCAGGAACTCGGCGGTTTTGGTCCCATTGGCGCGGATCTCCTCCTCGTCGCCCTGGTAGCCGACGAAGTGCGCCGCGTCCGAGAAGCTGGTGCTCAGGCTGTCCCATATCTTCTTGTAGTCTTTCATGTTGTCCTCGTAGAAACTGAAAATTGTACTGGGGTCTGATCGCTTGAATGACTCCCACAGCCCTCTGAATCTGCTCGGAATCAAATGTTACGAGGGGAATATTCAGTTGTTTAGCCAGCGCGACGAAGAGTGCATCAGCGCCTCTGACGCCCAAATCGCCGGCAAATCCGGTGGCGGCACCTATGAGCGTCTGGTCTACAGGCACAAGGCTCATGACAGTCAGATTATATAGCCTGTTGACCGCTCCATGAGCCAACACCGGCTGCCGGGTCTGCCGGGATATAGCCGTGGCTACCTCCGCAACCAGCAGAACAGGCGCTACAAGCGTGCCGCTGTTGAGGAGGTGCCGGTCTATCCAATTCCGAGTAAGCGCGTAGTTGCTGTCCGTCGGAAGGAGCCTGCTTATCCATACGCTGGTGTCGATAACTACGACCTGATGTTCGGTGCCTGTTCCCTGTGTCTGTAGAGCCGGCTGCATCGTCAGTGGTTGCCGCGGACATCGTCTAATGCCTCGGCTGCGCTCACACTTTCAGGCCAGTAAGCGGCGATTTTAGCGGCCAGCGCCTCAATATCTGCCAGAGCGACCCGGACCGCATCTATATTGTGCTTTTGCGATCTCACAGGCACAACGCGCGCTATGACCCGCCCGCGATTGGTCACTTCGATGATTTCACCTGCTTCGACCTCACGCAGCGCTTCGCTGAGGTTCTTCTTTAGCTCGCGAACGCCAACGGTTTTCATTATTAACCTCTTTAAGCGACAATGTGGTTACTCGTGTAACCACATTGTCGCTTCTGAATTGGGTTTTGTCAAGCTTCAGCTCGTCGTTGGCGGCCGGCGGTCTACTTCACAGTAAACTGCCCGCCGTCGCTGTGGCCGAACACGTCCGGGTAATACATCAGCTCGGCGTTGGCCGGGAGGGCCATGTACTGGCCGGGGGTGGTGGCGCGGGCGTAGTATTCGTAGACGTAGGTGCCGGGGACTCATGTAGGTGGCGAAGAGCACGGTGCGGTCGTCGCGCATCTCGACGTTGTCGAACGGACCCCAGCGATAGTACCAGGGCGCGTAGTCGCTGCCTGTCCTGCCTTTATCACCCTGCATCGTACCCAGGGGGCTGGGCGGGCGCTCGGTGAAGCTCGTGGTATTGAGCGAGCCGTTCACGCCCTCAAGCCCGGCGGGCAGTGGGTCGGTAACCAGCACGTAGTAAGACGTTTCCGGTGCCACGATGGTCAGGCGCACTTTCACAAGGTCGCCCGCGTTGACTTCCTTCACAGGCTCGGCGCTGTCCACGCCGTTGGTGACTTTGTAGTAGCTGCGGGTGATCGCCAGCCCTTCGCTCTTCGACTTGATGCCCTCGCCCGGCACGTAGTAGCGCAGGCTCATCTGGTAGTACATCTTGCCCTTGTCGGCGCTGCGCGACAGGCCGAGGTCGCCCAGGCTGTTCACAGGCATCTGGGACACGGGCAGCGTGAAAGTCTGGGTCTGCGTCAGGTTGGTGGAGGCGGCTATTCCCTGGCCCAGCGTCTTCCCGAAAGCGTCAAGCTGGAAGGTGTAGTCCGCGCCAAGCTCCTTGCTCTGAGCAATATAGTGGGCCAGGGCGATCAGGCTGATGCTGGTCTCCTGGGTGGAGAGCCAGTGGCCCTCCTTTTCGGCGGACATCAGCCAGCGCACCGCCTTGGGCACGAGTGGGTCGTTGGGCGAGAGAGTAACCAGGGCGTCGATAGCGAGGGCGGTGGCGCGGTTGTCGGTGCCCATGCTCCAGTAGTCGGGCTGGCCCTCTTCCCAGTGGGCCGTGGTGCTGCTCTGCCTGGCTGATGCCGCCAGGCTATCGAGCACGGTCTTGCTCTCGCCGGTCATGCCCATCTTGCCCAGGGCCATCGCCAGCCATGCGCGGGCATGGATGCTGAGGCGCGCCTGTCTGCGCTCACGAGGCTCGCACCCTCGCTCTTCATGCTCGTCGTCGGCTGTGGTGGCGTAGGCGAGCACGTAGAGGCTATAGGCTCGCATGTTGAGGTGGTAAGTCTCGTCGATGCCCTGCGTGTTGTTGCCCGACTGGAACGATTGCAGAGCTCTGGATGCCGCGCTGGAGCATGTCGCCCGGTATCGCATAACCGGCATCGCGAGCGGCCGCCAGGCCCTGCACCACGTAGGCGGTCTCGAACCAATCGGACGGGCCGCGCTCCCACCATGCCCAGCCGCCGTCGGGCTGCTGCAAGTCGCGCAGGCGTGCGACGCTGCTCGCGAGTATGTCGGGTATCTGCTTCGAGTAGGGCGTAGTGAAGCCCTGGTCGTTGTAGACCTTTTCGAGCACCACCAGCGGCAGGAAGCGGCTCACCGTCTGGTCGGTGCTCTCGTAGTCGTATTGCTCCACGTAGTTGATGCTGCTGGTGGTGGCGGCGGCCAGCGAGGGCGATACCTGTATCACCAGTTGGCCGAGCAGCGGGTTGACGCTGTAAGGGATGAAGACGCTTTCGTCGGCGCGCAGGCCGCTCACTTCGCCGCTGGTGGCGACCACTTCGGGCGCGGCGAACGGCTTGACGGGTATGCTTTGCGCGACGTGCGTCCTCCAGATAGTCGGCGCTGCCCGACGCGTTGGTGTGCACCCAGAAGCGGAAGTTGGCTGCGTCGCCGTCGGCCACCGTGCCGCTCCAGGTCACGACTGTCGCCTGCCCCGCGGGCAGCTTGAGCGACCTGCTCGGCAGCGGGCGACTTGTCGAGGCTGATCGCGCCGCTCACTTCGAGGCTGGCTGTAATGTCCAGGTCGAGGGTAGTGTTATTGTGGATGATCGCCTGCGGGTGCGGCTGGTCGCCGGTGGTGAGGAAGCGCGGCAGCACCGGGCTGAGCAGAAGGGGCTGGGTGACCGTGAGAGGCGCGGATGCACCGCCTGCCAGCGTGTTGCCGGTGATGGCTGCGGTGGTCAACCGCCAGGTAGTCAGGTTGTCGGGCAGGGGCACGGATATAGTGGCCGTGCCGTCCTGTCCCGTTGCAACGTCGGCCTGCCAGAAGGCGGTGTCCTGGAAGTTAGTGCGCACTTTCTGTGGCGCGGCGGGAGCCGGGGGCGATTTGACCGCGCTATTGTCGGCCCGGCCACCTTGAGCCTGGGGCGCAGCCGCCGATGCGGAAGGGGCATAACCGTCCGCTATCCCTCCACCCCCGCCATACCCGTATTGGCTGATATCGCCTGACGTGAAGCTGGAGGAGGTGCTGACGCCGAGGCCGCGCTCGCTCCAGAAGCTGTCGAAGAGGGCAGGCGCCGTTCTCGCCGCCGATGGCGAAGATGGCTTCGTCCACCACGGCCAGTGAGAGATCGCCCTGCACCGGGTTGCCTGCTCTTGTCTTTGGTGGTCACTTTGACGCTGGCGGTGCTGCCCGGCTTGAAGGGCCCTTGCCCGTCGGGCGCGACGCTCACTTGCAACTCTTTGCTCGATGTATCGAGCGATAGGTTGACATAACCCTGGCGCATGACCATGCGCGGCCCCAGTCGGCGGGGGCACCGTCGGGTGCTCGCTCGGGTCCGAGCAAGGTGAGGCCGACGTAAACGTTGGGCAGGTCGCCCGCCTGGAGCGGCACATCGATAGTGGGCGAGCCGCCCTGGATATTGACGATCTGGTAGCGCCGCACGTGGCCGCGCTCGATGGTCAGGAGGCCGGTGGCCTGGGTGAAAGGCGACGTGACCAGGATGTGGGCAGTGTCGCCTACTTCGTACTTGGCCTTATCGGCCACCAGCTGTTATCTGCTGGTCGTTCTTGAAGCGCCAGGGAACATATCCCGCGCTCGGAGTATCGTCGGAGGCGTAGAAGTCGATTACGGTCCTGATAGTGTTGCCGCGGCTGTCGGTACTCTCGGCTGTGATGCCGTATTCGCCGCCCGATGTAGGCGTGAAGAGGTAGGTGGCGCGGCCCTGGGCATCGGTCGTGACGCTCGCCTGGCCGGCAGGCACGTCGTTTTGCTTCCACTGGCCGCTCGGCGTCTTCCGCCCACTCGTGGCGCACGAAGGAGAGCGATACCTGCGCGTTAGGGTGGGTCTTGTCGGCGCTCCACTCGACCGTGCGCACTGTGATGGTCGTAGGCTGCTTGGCGGTGGCGATATAGTCTGCCGCACGCAGGCCCACGTAGTAGAGGCCCTGGTGCACGACTGTGCTGCTGTTGGCGGCCACCGTCTGGTTGCTGAGGTCCTGCACCTGGCCTTCGATGAGCACCGATTTGCTGCCGTTGGTGGTGGTGATGTAGCGCGTGACGTCGGCATTCAGCACGCCGTTGGAGTCGGTGCGCGCCTGGAACGATTGCACAGGCTCTGGGGTGGAGATAGGGGATGGGGCTGTAGTAATCGTAAGGGATGGGGTTATACTCGCCGAACTTGTATGTCTCGCCGGTGGTGGGGTCAGCCCAGGAGAAGTAATAGGGGCTGGCCTGGATATTGACCGTGGTTGTGACGTTCTGGAGCGGGCCGCCGAAGTAGTAGCTCGTGTTGATGATGGCTGTGACAGGGTCGCCATGCACTACAGAAGACGATGCGGTGACATTCACCTGGAAATCAGGCTTGCGGTATTCCTGCACCTCGAAGGAGGCGGACGTGACGCCATTGTCGTATTGGCCCAGCGAGCCCCCTGGCTGTGAGAATGCGAGCGAATAGGAGCCTACGGGCGCATCAGCAGGTATCAGAAACTGGCCGCTGATCGTGCCTTGTGCGGACAGGGCCGCTGTCCCTGTGTAAATAGCTGTGGGGCCGTTGCCACCACCATTACCGTAGGTGAAGGCGCGCACCTCCACGGTGTCCCCGGCCCTGGGCAGCGTATAGCTGGCGTCGTCGTCGAGACGGAAGACGCCGTGATAGTAGACTGTCTGGACGGGGCGATAGATGGGACGGTCCACGTAGGCGTCAGCGCGGTAAGTCTGCGAGTTGTCGCCAGCTCGAAACTCCACTAAAGTCGTACGGGTTGATGTTGAAGTTCCAGTTGGTGGTGGCGAACAGCGCATCCTGATCGTTGCCCGCGAAGATGGCGACTGCAGAGACGTTATCTGCCTTGTTCAGTATGAGGCGCGCCACGCCATCCTGCCCGGTATTGGCGGTCTGCACGGTGGCCGAAGAGCCGTCGCTTTTAATCTGCTCGATACGCAGCGAATAGCCACCGACCGGCTTGCCGGTGCCGAGGTCTGCCGCCCACAGCATCAGGTTCTGGCCCTCACTCTTTGTCACCACGCCCGTGCGCCCCACGATCAGTACCGTGCCGCTATAAAGCGGGGAATCGTTGCCGTAGGGGTTAGGGGCGTCCGCGTACAGGAGGTAGTAGCCCGCAGGGAGGCGGTCGCCGTCGGCATCCAGGGCGATAGAGGGATAAAAGGTACCCGTGTCGCCGCTCGATTGGCCTGCAGGCACAGTTACCTGCCACTCGCGCTTTAGCTGGCCCGGATAGGTGGGAGTGGCCTGGTAGTAGGGGGGATTGCTGAGTAGCGTGCGCATATCGTCCCTGCTTAGCTGGCGCAGGTGGAATGTGAAGCTGCCCAGGTTAGCCGTGCTCACTTGCACGCGGGTGGGGCCGTCCACATAGATCGGCTGGAAAGTGCCGCCCTTGATAGAGAGCGACTGGGCGGCAGCGGGCCGATCTGCACGTCCCAGGATGAGGGCTCGACCGGGAAGCCCCACTTGTCCTTGAGGCCCTGCGCCCAGGGTGAACTTGTATGTGGTATTGGCCAGCAGCTTCACGCTGTCCGTCGAGACACTCGACCCGGTGACGGTTAGCTGTCCGATGTAGCCCTCGGGTTGGGGGCTGATGGTCAGATATTGCTCGACGGGTTGGTTGGGCGCGAGGGGGTTATTGAAGGAGAAGCCGAAGCCGTTGGCGGGCTGCGCCGGGCCGCCGTCGCTGTTAGGAGAGTGATAGCTGACGCTGGTGGTGTCTGTGCTGGTGAAGCTCCAGGTGTTGGCGGCATCGCCGCCCGCAAGCTCCGTGGATACGCCGTTAGCCGTGACCACGTTCTGGGTGAAGAGTGGCGTGTACTGGGTGGAGAAATCGAGGAGACTGCCGGCAGTGTAGGTGAGAGTAGTGCTGTCGGCTGACCACTCGAAGACGCCCGGCAAGCCCGACTGGTTGCCTGGTTTGCGCATATGGAAATTGGCCTGGGTCGCATGGTCCATAGGCATATTGAAGTGGACCACGATAGGGGCGTCCAGGGGCACGCTGTCCTGCGCCGTTGTATGGCTCTACGCTCATAATCGGCGGGCTTGATGGTGGTGAAGCCTGCCTTGACGCCTTGCGACAGGGCGACGCCGTTCTCGTCGGGCCAGCCCGCTTTCGCTTCGACCGTGTAACTGGTGGCGGGCTGGAAGCCGGTGTCGGCGCGGAAGCCGACGGCGGCCGTGCCCAGCCACACCCAGCGCCCTTTGACTGCAGGCTGGATTGCAACCCACTGGCCGGGGTCAGGCTGGCTGTCGAGCGCGGTGAGCGGGAATCATGGGGCGATTAAAGCTGATGGTCACGATCGCATCGGTGGGCACTTCGCTCGCGCCCTCGCTGGGGAGGGTGCGGAGGATGGACGGTGGAGGAGCGGTCTTGAAGCTGGCCGACATGGGCGCGGCGATGAGCGTGCCACTCTGCGTCCTGGCGCTCGTGCTCACCGCCACGGTGTAGTCCGTGGACGACTTGAGGGGCGACTTTGGAGTGAAGACGAGGGTATTGTCGGTCCACTTGAAATCGCCGTTTATCGATGGAGAGAGGGAGAAGGCGGCTTGCGCGGCGGGCTGATCCATTCGAGTCGGAGAATGTGACCGCGATGGGCGCCACGCCCGCGATATCGCCGTGCATCCCAACGCCCGCCGTAATGCCGAGCACGTGTGGGCCCGTTATGATAGTGCCCGCTACCGGTGTGAAAGTGGCGACACCCGCCAGGGGTGTCTGCGACGGCACAACGACCACGACGGTAGGTAGAACCGGCGTGGGTGTGGGGGTTACGGGTGGAAGTCCATTGACGCCTTTGGGCCAGAAAGCCCACACGGCGACCGCGAATATTGCGACTACAGCTGCCCCCAGTCCGCCCCATATAGGCCAGTTGGAGCCGGGTTTGCTGCCCGACGACTTTGCCTGCCTGTCGGGTGAAGGAGCACTCTCAGGAGTGTTATTAGCCACGCTGTTACCTCCGCTGGTATTATTATCCTTCGCACTCCGGTCTTTTATTAGAGACACGAATAGCTGGATTCTCTGGAATGATAATGTCCGAGCGGCTCCGTACTCGTGGGTGGCGGAACGTAGATCGCTGTGAGCCTGCCTCGATAATAGGACGTAACAGGGTGGCGGAAAGTTCCAGCCTGTGCAACAGGATTATAGTATCGCCACAGGGGTGCCCCTATGAACTTGCTAATGCATCCGCAAGGCGGCCAGCGCCCACAACCCCTCAGCGCTCATGGCGACCAGCCGCGTGAGGGCGGCTGCGGCGATGGCCTCAGGCACGGGCACGTTGAGCAGGGCATTGAGCAGGTAGACAAGGATGCCCTCGCGGATGACAATACCCTGCGGCACGAAGAGCACCACTGCTGCGCCAAGCACGCTTGCGGCGAAGATCGCTATCACGGCCGGTGTTTGCCCCAGGTAAGCACCCCGGAGACCCCCGCCAGGGCAAATACGGCGATGAGACCATATAGTACCCAGTTTGCGTAGCAGCCCAGCAGGGCGCGTATCGCCTCGGCCCACGATAGCTGCGCCGGGAGCGGGCCGCGCCTGACGAGGCGCAGCAGCCAATTCCAGAAGCGAGCCGATAGAGGGGAGCCCGTGAGAGCCACCAGCGCCGGCGGTACGGCCAGTCCCAGCACCACCAGCAGAGCCACGATAGCCGCCCCCCAACCCGGTGCGGTTGCCACTCCCAGGAGCGCCACTCCGCCCGCGCTGCCTGTCACCAGCACCGTCTCGACCAGGGTGGAAGCGGCGGTTACAGTCTTGGGTATGCCCTGGCTCTCGGCGAGATACGCGCGCCCAAGCACGTACCAGTACTGGCCGGGAATATAGCGAGCCAGCCCTGAATGGAAATATATTCTCACTCCGCGCCACCAGCCAAGCGCATAGCCCCACGAACAAACGATGCGCCACCACGGGTAAACAATGAACGGCCCCCGCGAGAGCGCTGCCACCGCTGCCGCCACAAAATAGAGAGGCGCGACGTCCCAAACATAATCGCGCAACGCCCCGGCCTGCGAAAAGAGCGCGAAAAGAAATGCCCCCACAATGAGCACGCCCGCCGCGATGCTCAGGGTGCGCTTGAGTGTGAGGGACATGAGGAATTATCGAGTATTACGGATTGTCGAGATTGACGAATTACTTTGCTATGACCAATTACTCTTCGTGATTCGTCAATTCTGATTACGTAATTGGTACCTATTGCTGCGCCAGCGCCAGCGCGAGCATCTTGGATAGCTGGGCGCGGGTGGCATTGTTGCCTGGGCGGAAGTAGGGGCGATTCTGGGGGTCGCATGGCTCGCCGGGGGCGCCGCACGGGTAGCCCCCTATTATGCCTTTCGCCACCGCCGTTTCTATGTATCGATAGAATGTCGAGCCGCTCGTTATATCGGTAAAAGTGGCCTGTGGAGGGTTGAGCAGCGCCCAGCCCCTGGATGCGACAATGATCTTGGCTATCTGTGCCCTGGTGATGTTCGTGTTCTGGCGGAAATAGGGCCTGTTTTGGGGGTCGCACGGCTCACCGTTGCCACCGCAGGCATACCCTGAGATAACCCCATGACTGTAGGCCGTCTCGACATACCGGTAGAAAGTTGAGCCAACAGGCACGTCCGAGAAAGTGGCGCCAGGTGGATTGAGGAGCGTCCAGTTCATGCCCAGCGCATCCATCTTGGAGAACTGCCCGCGAGTGGCCGGGTTGCCGGGCCTGAACGTGTTGTCCGAGTAACCTCCTACGATATTCCTCGATGCCAGGTAGTCTACGTAATCGTAGGCCCAGTAGAGGTAAGGTACGTCCTGAAAACGCGGCGGGCTGTAGTCCAGCTTGATGTAAACAGGGTCGGCGCCCACACTTACTTGCAGGGTGCCACCCACACCCGGGGTCAAGGCCAGGGAGTTGCCTTGCAGGTCGGTAGCGCGCATCACCGAGGGTGCCAGGCTGCTGGACAAAGTTAGCGTGGCCGTCACGTCGCTCCGGCTCCAGACCACCCATGTATTCAGGTTGGCGTCGTTGCCGGGTAATGTCTTGAACTTGTAGCCCTCAAGCTCCGGGGGTAGCCCATCGCCTGGACCGAGCGCACCCAGGTAGGCTGAGCTATCTACTTGCTGGCTGAACAGGTGGAGCGCCGTATAGGATGGTTTGTGGGTATTGTCGAGACGCACGATACCCGACATAGCGAAGATATCGTTCTCAGGATCGGGGCTGACGTAGTCGTGGTAAAGATACCAGGTTACCGAGCGCACGTCGTTGGCCGCCGCCCATGTAAAGAGCTTGATAATATAGCGAGCCTGTAGCGCTTCGCTGCCCCCGAAGTTAGGATCGCTGGTGAGGCCGGCCTCTGTGCAGAAGAAAGGCACACCCTGACCTCCCGAGCCGAGGGCTGCTCTCAGTCTATTGGCCTTATCGCCTATGTTGGCGTAGTTTGCATCGTTGTTGTAATAATGGAAGCCGATCGCATCCAGGAATGGGCGACCGCCATGCGCTATAACTCCCGGCAGGAAATCGGGGTTGAAGGGTCCACCTTCGTTCCAAAAATATGAATAGGCCACGCCGCCGGTAACCACAACTGCCTGCGGGTCGGAGATTTTGATGATTGGGTAGACGTTCTGGAGCATGAGCGCGTACTTATCCGGGTAGGCTCCCCAGCCCCACGAATGGTCGCCGGGAGTTGGACCTGCTGAGCCGTCAGGCTCGTTCCAAAGCTCCCAGTAATGTGCATTGTAGGGGGCCGCACCGTAGCGCGCCGCCAGTGCGCCCATGAACTGTGCCGCCTCCCCGTACATATTGTCGTGCAAAGGGCCGATGTCGCGTACGCACGCCCAGGCAGGGCAGCCAACTACGGTCGCGAGCACAGTAATGCCTGAGGCTGCCGCATCGGCAAAAATGGAGTCATAAGTACCCCAATTGTAGAAGGGGGGAGTGGTATTTTGCGGCTCTATATCGCTCCAGAATATCTGCCACCGCACATATTTGACGCCCGCGCCCTTGATGTCTTGAAACGCGGCCTGGCCGGGTTCAAGCGATTCCACCCCGATAGTCGGGAAATTATCTACAGGGGCCTGTGGATTGCGGATTGCGGATTGCGGAGGACGAGACGATGGATTGTGGACTGCCGGTGGTTGGATTGGGGAGGCTGAAGATATATTTGCGAGCGAAAGGAGGAGAACGCTCGTGAGTAGCCATAGTGATATCTTTGCAGGACGAGAAAGCTTGCGTGTTGTGACCATGCCGGATTATTAGTCTCCTTCCGTTCTGGTGCTTCTATTCTGATGGCATCACAAAATCGAGCGCGATATGCCGCTCTATCTCAAGTAGTATACCTGATAAAGAGGGTGAGCGATAGGATTTTGCACCTGGCGGGCAGTGGGCAGCGAACCGTAAAACGTAAGACGGAACCGCCAAGACGCCAAGGACGCAAAGGGCCGCCAAGATTTTTATTGGTTTAAACCCTAATAACCCTCTGTGATTCAAAACACGAGTCATTGATCGTCGGTCGTCGGTCGCGCTTCCGCCCACCGCTCAGTGCCGTATCATTGTGCTATAATTCCTCTCTGTCGGAAGAGAGTGTTCCATAGTTGAGTAAACCCATGCGAGTGTATTTCGCTTTTCTAACGGTGCCTGCAGCCTCGCAACAAAGTGTCAGCGAGGGTGGTGTTACGGTGCTGAGCGCGCTATGACGGGTGTGACGGACCGGACGAAGGACGAAGGACCAGGGACCAGGGACGAAAGCAAGAAATCCCTGATCCCTGGTCCTTCGTCCTTCGTCCCTGGAGCCGCTCTTTCGATAGCCATTGCGCTGGCCGCGTGGGGCATACAGGTCATAGAAGAGAAAGTGGCCGGGCAGGCGGTGATTGAGTCGCTTGTGATCGCCATACTGCTGGGGATGGTGGTGCGGACCTTCTGGAAGCCGGGGACGATGTGGGTGCCCGGCATCGCTTTCACCGGCAAGCAGGTGCTGGAAATCGCGATTGTGCTGTTGGGAGCGTCTGTGAGCTTGCCCGATTTGTTGAAGGCAGGCCCGGCGCTGGCGATTTCTATCGTGGCAGTGGTTGTGCTGGGCATCGCGATGAGCACGACTATCGGACGGTTGCTCGGTCTCAACCCGAAGCTGGCGATACTGGTGGCGTGCGGCAACTCGATTTGTGGCAACTCTGCGATCGCAGCGGTTGCCCCGGTGATCGGTGCTACGGCCGATGATGTGGCTTCGGCTATTGCCTTGACGGCTGTGATGGGCGTGTTAGTCGTGCTGACATTGCCGCTGCTCATCCCGGTGCTAAGTCTGTCCCTTTACCAGTACGGTGCGCTGGCGGGCATGACGGTGTATGCAGTTCCGCAGGTGCTGGCGGCTACCCTACCTGTGAGCCTATTGAGCAGCCAGGTGGGCACGCTTGTCAAGCTGGTGCGGGTGCTTATGCTGGGGCCCGTGGTGCTCTTTCTCGCACTCCGCTTTCCCCAATCGGGCAGCAGTGCCCGCGGCTTTTCGCTCAGCCGCTTTGTACCTCTTTTCATAATCGGTTTCCTGGTGCTGGCGGCGGCTCGCTCCCTCGGTCTGCTGCCCGCACAGATTGCCGACCCCATGAGGGAGGTATCGCGCTGGCTCACCGTGGCGGCGATGGCGGCGCTCGGACTCGGCGTGGATATACGCTCCGTCAGCAAGGTGGGACGTCCGGTATTGCTCACCGTGACCGTATCGCTCCTCGTGCTGATTGCCGTCAGCGCAACGTTGATCCTGGTCCTCCACATCCAGGGATAGTCTGAGGCAATAACAGAGGCAGGGAAGGAGCACCGGCGCCGGTGCTCCTTCCCTGCCTCTGTTATCCTAAGTGGGCTTTCCCTCACATGAGTGGCTCAGCCGGTATCCGGCTATCCGTCCAAAGGACCAGCACCCGACTGGCCGAACGATAGATGCGACCACCATAAGCGACGGAGTATACTATAGAAGTATAAAAAGTATAGAAACTCGATGAGAAGCTTCACATAGCAGAAAGTTATTTGACATAATATGCAGAACCGAAATGGAAGCGGTCCAGGCAGGCACAATGGTGCCGGGCCAACAGGTGGTGGGGGTGGGGGACGCAAAGGCTCGCGCTCCTGGTGGTCGGCCGGGCCCCCTATAGGCTCGGCGTTGGGCGGCAGCGAGCCGGAGCCGGTAGGAGAGCCCACCAAGACGCTGGGCGAGCGCTGGACCGAGTGGAAAAAGCAAACCAGGGCCACCCTTGCCGGTATACCGCGCGCCCTCAACCTGGTGTGGAGCACTCACAAAGGCTATACGGTGGCGATGGCGCTCCTTTCCGTTGTATTCGGCCTTGTGCCCGCAGCTTCGGCCTTTGTCAGCAAGCTCCTGATCAATGCAGTGCTGGCGGCTATAAAGGTAGGCGGCACAGGCAATACCACCTTTTTTGTGGTGGAGCTTGTGGCCTTGCAATTCGCCATACTTGCGGGCAGCTCTTTACTCCAGACGGTCAGCAACATCAACCAGCAGGCTCTACAGGAGCTGACCGCCCGCCGTGTGCAGCTCATGCTTATGCGCCACGCCAACAAGCTCGACCTCTCTTTTTTCGAGAATCCCGCTTTTTACGACTCGCTGCAGCAGGCGCAGAGCGAGGCGGGCTACCGGCCCACCCAGATGGTCTCGCAGATGTTCGGGCTGGTGCGTAACGCTATCACCTTCTTGAGCCTGATCGCGCTCATCGCGAGCCTCGGTTGGATCGTGGCGGTGGCTTCCCTGGTGGCTCCCATCCCCGCCTTCATTGCAAGCTCGCGCTACGGCTGGCAGGGCTACATGATCTCGCGCCGCCAATCGCCCGACCGCCGCCGCATGACCTACTTCCTCGAGCTGCTCACCCGCGATACCTACAACAAAGAGATCAAGCTGTTCGGGCTGGGCGATTTCTTCATCGAGCGGTGGGAGGAGATCTCGGTCCGCTTCTTCCAGGAGAATCGCGCCCTGGTCAAGCGCCGCTACATGATGGGCTTCGTGTGGGGCAGCCTCACCACGGTGGTTACGAGCGGCACCTACCTCTTTGTGGCGCTGGAAGTGATTGCGGGGCGGCTCACCCTGGGCGACCTCAGCCTTTTCACCCAGGCGGTCAGCTCCGTGCAATCTAGCCTCAGCAGCCTGCTGGGCGGCCTCTCCGATATGTACGAGAACAGCCTCTATCTGACCAACCTGTACAGCTTTCTCGAATATACACCGCTCATCCAAAACTCGCCCGGTGCGCGTAAGCTTGAATTACCTTTGAAAGAGGGGCTGGAGTTTCGCAATGTCACCTTCACCTATCCCGGCAACACAGAGCCCGCTCTGGCGGATGTCAGCTTCAAGATCAGGCCCGACGAGGCGGTGGCGCTGGTGGGGCAGAACGGCGCGGGCAAGACCACCATCGTCAAGCTGCTTACCCGCCTGTACGACCCGGTCGAAGGGCAGATCTTGATAGACGGCGTGGATATACGCGAATACGACCTCCAGAGCCTCCACGACGCCGTCGGAGTGATCTTCCAGGACTATGTGACCTACTTCTTCAGCGCCAGCGATAACATCGGAGTGGGACGGCTGGATGAGATGCAGAACCGGGAGCGCGTAGAGACCTCGGCGACAAAGAGCGGGGCCGATCGCGTGATCGCCAAGCTGCCGAAGGGCTACGACACGACCCTGGGGCGCTGGTTCGACGAGGGCCACCAGCTTTCGGGCGGCGAGTGGCAGAAGGTGGCGCTGGCTCGCGCCTTCATGCGCGACGCAGATATCCTCATCTTAGACGAGCCGACCGCCAGCCTGGACGCCCGCTCGGAGTACGAGATTTTCGCGCACATGAAAGAGCTGACCGTCGGCAAGATGGCCGTCTTCATCAGCCACCGCTTCAGCACGGTACGACTGGCCGACCGCATCTTCGTTCTAGAGGGCGGCACGATCAAAGAGGCCGGCACCCACGAGGACCTCCTCGCGCTGGACGGCACCTATGCGGAGCTGTTCAATTTGCAGGCATCGGCGTATCGGTAGTTGCCAGTTGTCAGTTGTCAGTTGTCAGTCGACGTGAGGCGACTGAGGCTAGCAGACGACCGCTGATAGCTGGTAGCTGCTGACAACTGACAACTGACAACCGACAACTAGGTCCACACAAATGACCGATGATGGCTTCCAGTTCAACGATAGCGAGGCTATTGTTGAAGAGATAGCGGAAGAGAAAGAGACAGGGCGCATAGAAGCGTTCAGCGATGGCGTGTTCGCTATCGCTGCTACCCTCCTTATCCTTGAGATACACGTGCCCACCGTCAAAAATGGGGATGCAGGGGCGTTATTGGACGCTCTACGGCTCCAGTGGCCCAACTACCTGGCATACTTCATGGGTTTCTCGACCATAGTCATTATGTGGATAAACCACCACAGCCTCTTCCGCCTCGTGCGCCGCTCCAGCCACGGCCTTCTCATCTGGAATAGCCTCCTGCTCCTGGTGATCAGCGTCGTTCCCTTCCCCACGGCCCTGGTTGCAGATTATTTACCCTCATTCGATGCTACAGCGCAGGTAGCCCTCGCCGTCTACAGCGGCTGGGGTATCGTGATAGCTCTCGCCTACAATGGCCTTTGGTGGCATATGTCTAGCGGCAATCGCCTCATAAACCGCAAAGCCGACCCCCGAGAGGTCCGCGCCGTCACCCAATCGTATTTCTTCGGCCCGATCCTCTACCTTGCCGCCCTCCTTGCTGCCCTCCTGGCTTCCCAGGCCAGCGTTGCCATCAACCTCTTCCTGGTCATCTTCTTCGCCCTCCCCAGCCGCGTGCAAGGTTCCTTGGCCGCCACCGTAAAACGTCACGGTACCAACTCACCGACAACGATTGGGGAACAGTAAGCAGACTATGCAGCACGCAGACCATGTAAATTTGCTTCGCCAGGGAGTGCCCCAGCCGGGTGGAGTATGGGCTGACCTCGGCTCGGGGTGGGGAGCTTTCACGCTCGCGCTTGCCGACTTGATCGGGCCTTCGGGCGAGATCTATTCGGTGGATAAGGACAGTGGGTCTCTCAGAGAGCAAGAGCGGGCAATGCGCTCGATGTTCCCCCAGGCCAACGTCCATTATATCGTCGCCGACTTCACACGGCCCCTCAAGCTGCCGCCGCTCGACGGCATCGTAATTGCGAACGCTCTGCACTACGTTCGCCACAAAGAGCCTGTGCTGGAAATGCTGCGCGCTTATCTCAAGCCCGGAGGCCGCCTGATCCTGGTCGAATACAACGACGACAAAGGCAACCCCTGGGTGCCGCACCCGCTCTCATACCCGACCTGGGAGGCCCTGGCATCCCGCACCGGCTTCACCTCCACACGTCTGTTGGCAAGAGTGCCGAGCCGCTTTCTGAACGAGATCTATTCCGCGCTCAGTTTCGCGGGGGAACCGGATATTATTCGCTGAGTAATCATCGGCCCTGTGGACTATCCCCGGCAGTAACTCGAGTACAGCTTCCAGTGATTTTACGTTGAACCGCAAAGGCACAAAGGTCACAAAGGAATCGCTGAGATAAAGAGAGGATTACCCTTTCATTATCTTCGTGGCTCCTTTGTGACCTTTGTGCCTTTGTGGTTCAAACAATTACACCGCTGTCGCTTTATCCTGGCCGTTCGCAACCGTAAAGTGCGGGCCTGCCGCTTTTCGTCCTTCGTCCCTCGTCTTTCGTCCCACCAGCGGCGACTGGCGGCGGGCGGGGCGCGTGCTCATATCGAGGCTTGCCAGCAGGTCAGCCAGGGTGCGGAGGCTGTCGAGGTTGTTGGCGGGGAGGAAGTCGTCTATGTAGGGGAGGGCGGCAGCCATCCCTCTGGTGAGGGGCCTGTAGCCTGAGAGGCCCAGCAGCGGGTTGAGCCATATTAGCCGAAACGACATCCTCTGGAGGTGAGCGATCTCTGCGGCCAGCAGTGCCGGGTCGCCACGGTCCCAGCCGTCGCTGATGACGCACACCACCGCGCCCTGGCCGAGCATACGGCGCGCCCACCTGGTGTTGAAAGTGCGCAACGCTTCGCCGGTGCGCGTGCCGCCCGACCAATCTTGCACCTGGCTGCTCACTTCAGCCAGCGCGGCATCCACATCCCGCAACTTTAGCTGGCGAGTGACGCGGGTAAGGCGCGTGCCGAACAGGAAGACCTCGGCATGGCCCACCTCTCGTCGGAGTATGTGCAGGAAGTGAAGCATCACGCGAGTGTAGGGAGCCATCGAGCCCGCTGATGTCGCAGAGGAGCACGAGCGGACGCGGCCTGGTGCGCGGTCCTCGCCAGGAGAGCAGATAGGGCACACCTTCTGTGCGCATTGCCCGGCGCATAGTGCGTGTAGCGTCGAGCCTGCTGCCACGCTTGCGCGGGATCAGTCGGCGCGTACGCCTCATCCCCGGCTTCCACTCCCAGCCCGCCATCAGAGCTTTAGCGGCGACCAATTCATCCTCCGTAAAGCGGGCGAAATCGAGCTTCTTGAGCCGCTCCTGCGCGCTGTAGAGGAGGGTCTGGGTAATCCTGTCGTCCTCGTCATCAACGCTCAACTCGTCGCCACCCTCGCTGTCGATAAGAGTGGTCCGCTCGATGGCAGGCAGAATAGGGCGCTGCTTTGCCGCCTGTTTCTTCTTCGTCCTTCGTCCTTCGTCTTTCGGTCCCGTCACCGTCTGTCGCTCGTCCAATGACCCCGTATCTGACGGGATGATAATCTGCCTGGTGCGCCCCCAGAACTGCCGGAAAGTGAGATCGAACTTCGGGAGGTCATCTTTGCGAGCGCAGAGCATGGCCCGCGAGGCGAAATATACCTCATTCTGGTCTTTCAGCTCAAGTAAAGGCAGTGCGCGCATCAGGTCGCGCATCTGCCCCGCTGTGACCGCCACGCCATTGCGCCGCAATAGCCGCCCGAAATCTATCCAGCGTCGGGTGAGACGGTCGGTGAGTGCGGAATGTGGAATTCGGAAGTCGGAGTGCTCTTGATTTGAGTCGTTCATAGCTACCTGGTTAGGAGATCAATGACTGTAGAAGCTGTTTGACTTCAGCCAATTTGTCGTCGAGTAGCTTCAATTGACTCTCAGTCGGCCCGTCGGGATTCCATTCGTATGCTGCTTGGAACGCCAACTTCTAGCGCGTCAGCTCTATTAAAAAGTGACGTGTAAAGACCATCAGGCACATACCCTTCTACGTCATCAGCCAGCCGAAAGAAGGTGCGACCCGCCAGTGTGCCCAAGTGGAGACGCCCCTGTTCATAGGCGGCGATCTCTTGCAGGGCATGCTCATAGAAGAGGGTGCAATATACGTTTTGTGCTCGGTGCTTGAGGCGTGCCATCGCCTCATCGATTTGGACTCGTTGGGCCTCGCTAAGAGGCGTTCCGTCACGTTTGCTTTGTTCTGTTGAATTGAATATCCCAGCCCACTTGATCAGGTGGAGATCGGACCACGCGTCGGGAGGGCAACTCCAAATGTCGAGTACATTGTCCAAGCGATCAATGGTATCATCGAACGAACTAAGGTGCTGCTGGTAATCGTTGATCGTTGAGACAATATTGGGAATTTCAAACTTAGTGTAAGTGGTGAGCCAGTCCATGAATGCTTTTCCTGCGGTCTACCGACCACGCCCAATGGTATCTGTCGCCTCCTGGCGCTTCTCATCCATACAAGTGTACATCTTTGCTGAAGATTTCACTCTACCACACAAAAAGAGCAAAAGGGTCGCCACATGGCGACCCTTTTGCTCTTTTTGTAGTGTTTACAGTCTGCTCTTGGCCTTCTCGATAGCTCGCTGTGTGACCACGCTTGCCAGGTGCTTGCGGTAGTCGGCGGAGCCGAAGAGGTCGTCCATCCAGTCTACGTCGAGGTCGCCGATACCGCCCAGCGCGCCCTGGATGTCGTTGTCGGCCAGGCGGGTGCCTTTGAGGGCCTTTTCGGCATCGCTGAGGCGGAAGGCTTTGGACGACGCGCCTGTGAGGCCGATGGCTATGCTGCTGCAAGTGCCGTCGTCACCGAGCGTAACCACCACCGCCGCGCCCACCAGGGCATAGTGTGACGCCTTGTTGCGGATCTTCACGTAGGCCGAGCCTGTCTTGCCGCTCAGGCGAGGCACGCGCACGCCCGTGACGAGCTGGCCCGATGCCAGGGTGGTAGTGAAGAGGTCGGTGAAGAAGTCGCCCGCCGCGATCTCGCCGCCTGTCGTGATGAGGGTGGCGTCGAGTGCGAGAGCAGCAGCGGGCAGGTCGGCTGCCGGGTCGGCATGGGCAAGGCTGCCGCCGATGGTGCCTCTGGCGCGCACCTGGGCGTCACCCACACTGGCGGCGCACTCGGCCAGCAGCGGGCAGCCTGTTGTGATATTGCTATCGTTGAGCAGCGTGCGGTAAGTGACCATCGCGCCGATCTCGATTGTGCCGTTCTGGGCGTTGATGCGCTGCAATTCGCCAATGCGGCGCAGGTCCACGAGGGTGGCTGGCGAGGCCAGGCGCAGCTTCATCATTGGGATAAGACTATGCCCGCCCGCCAGCGCCTTCGCGTCGTCCCCACCATCCCGCAGCGCCGCCAACGCCTCGTCCAGCGTCGCAGGAGCCACGTAGTTGAACTCTTTTGGAATCACATCATTCTCCTTCGTTGAATTCTGAATTTCGAATTGCTTAATTTTGAGTTGGTTCCTATCAACTCAAAATTAAGCAGTTCAAAATTCAAAATTCGTGCAAAGCACGCCACACTTTCTCGGGCCGCAGAGGCATATCGATGTGCTCGATCGCCGAGGCCGCTGAGGGCGTCTATTACAGCGTTCACTATGACGGGGGTGGAGGCGATTGTGCCTGCCTCGCCCACGCCTTTCACACCGAGCGGGTTGACGGGAGATGGTGTTATTGTCGCGCCTGTCTCGAAGGATGGAAGGTCGCTGCTGAACGGCACGGCGTAGTCCATGAGCGTGCCGGTGATTAGCTGGCCGTCGCTGTCATAGACGACCTCTTCCCAGAGCGCCTGCGCCACTCCCTGCGCCACGCCGCCGTGCACCTGGCCGTCAACGATCATCGGGTTGATGACGTTGCCGCAGTCGTCCACGGCGAGGTAGCGGGTGATAGTGGTCTCGCCGGTCTCGGTGTCCACTTCCACCTCGGCGATATGCACGCCGAAGGGGTAGGTGAAGTTCACCGGGTCGAAGAAGGCCGATTTCGTTCAAGCCCTGCTTCCTCGCCCGGAGGCAGGTCGTGGCCTGTGTTGGCCGACATGGCGATATGTGCGAAGGTAACCGAGCGCGGGGGCGCAGGCTGGGCTTCCGCCTCCGGGGTCTGGAGTGTGCCTTTCGCTACCACGTCCTCGCTCAAGCGGCATACCCTTCACGGTGATCGTGCCGCCGTGGATTTCGAGGTCGGCGGGGTCCACTTCAAGCTGGTGGGCTGCGATGCGGAGCATCTTGTTGCGCACCTTCTGGGCGGCCAGGTGGACGCCCGCGCCGTCCACCGAGACGCTGCGGCTGGCGAAGGTGCCTGTGCCGGTCTGGATCATGGCGGTGTCGCCTTCGTACACCTTCACCTGGTCGTGCGAGATGCCTAGCTGGTCGGCGGCGATCTGCGCCCAGCTTGTGGTGTGGCCCTGGCCGTGGCCGCTCGCCCCTGCCAGCACCTCGACGGTGCCGGAGCGGTCCACGCGCACAGTGGCACTGCCGAATAGCTGGTTAGCCACGCCCAGGCCCTTGGTGGCCTGGCCCGGTCCCCAGCCTGCGATCTCGACATAGGCTGCCATGCCGATGCCTGTGCGCACGCGCGGATTGCGAGGCGTTGTGCTCTTTCTGGCGGGTGCGGGCCTCGCCGTAGCCGAACATTTGCAGGGCTTTGTCGAGGGTGGGCACGTAGTTGCCGCTGTCGTAGGCCAGGCCGGTGGCGCTGGTGAAGGGCCAGTCCTCTTCCTGCACGAAGTTCTTGCGGCGAAGCTCGGCAGGGTCCATGCCCAGCTTGTCGGCCAGCATGTCCATGATACGCTCGATCGCGTAGGTGGCTTCGGGCCTGCCCGCGCCCCGGTAGGCGTCCACGAAGAGGGTGTTGGTGTAAGCGGTGTAGATGTCCACGCTGAAGGCGGGTATCTTGTAGTTGCCGGGCAGCATGAGGCCCGCCAGCACGGGCAGGCCCGCCGCGAAGAAGCGGCAGTACGCGCCCAGGTTGGCGTAGAGGGTGGCTTTGCAGGCCGACGATTGTGCCGTCGTTCTTGGCCGCGATCTCGATATAGTCGATCATGTCGCGCCCGTGCACGGTGTTCATCAGGTTCTCTTGCCTGCTCTCGATCCACTTGACCGGGCGGCCCGTCATCACGGCCATGTAGGGCACGATGAAATCTTCGGGCAGGATATTCAGCTTGGAGCCGAAGCCGCCGCCCACGTCAGGCGCGATCACGCGCACGTTATTTTCGGGGATGCCGAGCATCTCGGCTACGTGGTGCTTGGTGAGGTGGGGCGTCTGAGTGCTCGACCAGATGGTCAGCTCGTTCATCGACTTGTTGTACTGGGCGACGATGCCGCGCGTCTCGATGGAGACGGGGGCGAGCCTCTGGTTGACTAACCGCTGCTTGACGACCACGTCCGCGCCGTTGAAGGCTTCGGTAAGGTCGTTGCCGGTGGCGACGCTGAACTTGTACGCCTGGTTGGTGCCAAGCTCTTCATGCACCAGCGGCGCGCCGTCTTTCAGAGCATCTTCCACACCCGTGACCACGGGAAGCGGGTCATAGTCGACGTTGATCATGTCGAGAGCGTCCTCGATGTTGTAGCGGTTGTCAACCAGAACTGCGGCCACAGGCTCGCCGACGTAGCGTACGACGTCGGTCGCCATCGCCCAGTGGTCGGGCGTCTTGATATCGGGCGGGATAACCCAGGTGATTGGGAGGGGCGAGCGCTGGCGCTTGCGAATGTCCGCGCCCGTGATCTTGGCGACCACGCCCTTTCACGCCGTCCAGGGCCGAGGTGTCTACCTTCGTGATGCGGGCGTGGGCATAGGGGCTGTGCGCGATGCCGACGTAGAGCATCCCCGGCAGCTTGATGTCGTCCACATAGGTGCCCGCCCCCGAAACCAGCTTAGGGTCTTCGTGCCGGCGCACACTCGCGCCGACCATGTTGCCGATTGCCATTGTGGTTCTCCTTTGTGACGAAGTTGTCAGTTGTCAGTTGTCAGTAGAACGGAGCTATCAGCTTTCAGCTTTCGTCCTTCGTCGGTCGACTGACAACTAACAATAGTTCGCTGCGCTCATCCACTGACAACTACTGAGCAGGCATCAATTCGCCGCGAGAAGGCGCTTCGCCCACGTCCTGGCCGGCGGCGGCGCGCACGGCTTTTACTATGTTGTGATAGCCGGTGCAGCGGCAAATGTTGCCTTCGAGGCCGTGGCGGATTTCTTCTTCGGTGGGGTCGGGGTTATCTTTGAGGAGGGAAGCGGCCGACATGATCATGCCGGGCGTGCAATAGCCGCATTGCAGGCCGTGCTGCTCCCAGAATGCCGTCTGGAGGGGATGCATCTCGCCATTGGCCGCGGTAAGTCCTTCGATCGTGGTGACTTCGGCTCCGTCGGCCTGGGCCGCGAAAATAGTGCACGATTTGACGGCCAGGCCGTTCAGGTGGACGGTGCAGGCCCCGCACTGGCTGGTGTCGCAGCCGATATGCGTGCCGGTGAGGGCCAGCGTCTCGCGGATATAGTGGACCAGGAGGGTGCGCGGCTCGATTTCATCCTCGTGCTGGACGCCGTTGACCGTGATTGATACCGTTTGCTTCATCGAATTCAACCTCCTTGTTGTTTGCTATTGCTTTCTTACTGCTTACTTCCGCCGCCGGTCGTTGGTCGTCAAACTAAGCAGTAAACCACACTTTCCAATGGAAAATAGTAGATACTCCTTGGACCTCCTTTCCGCGAGAGATTGTCACTCTTTGATGCTGCTCTCCGGGGAGCGGGTTTTGCCTTGTGACTGGGGCGGTTACTAGAGGATGGTATTCTTGTGCTGCAGCTAGAACGCCTGCAAATGCGGCTCGTCTTCCATGCTCTGCATCGTCATAGGAGATAGGTCGCGGCGTAATGGCGAGAAGGCCCAGGAGTGCGTGGCGGAACGCCCATCAACAGGCTCGGAAGGATGAGAAAATGGGCCCGGCAGGTATGGGACAGGCCTATCATAGCAAAGAAGCAAAGCGCCTGCAAGAGGAAAGTTAGTGCGATTGATCGTTTTTTCGCGCAGTGTTGCTCGCAGGCATCGCGCGGTGGGCGTCTTCTTGAGATGATAGTCGCCGGTGAAAAGCTCACACTTCCTTGTGCTATACTGGTGCATTCATTCTGATGGGATAAAAGCATAGCTTGCAGCAGAAAGTGTGGCTCTTAAAGCTATACCAGGAGGACGTTGATGTTTGCTGGAATCCGCGGACAAAGAGGCTGGTTATTGTTGTTTGTTTTCACCGTGCTGGCGCTCCTGGGCTGCCTGATGCTGGCCGCTTCGGCTCCGGCTCATGGTGCGCCGGAAAGCGCCGCCGTGCCTCCGGTATCTGCGTCTCCTGACGTCCTGTGCGGGTCGCTCAGCTTTGCATCGCCTGTAACCTACACGGCCAATACGCGCCCCAGAAGCTCCACAACCGGCTACCTCAACAGCGATGCAAACCTTGATCTGGTCGTGACCGACTACTCCGCGACCAGCGTGTCGGTCTTCCTGGGCAACAGCAACGGCACATTTCAGCCGGGCGTAAGCTACACCGTAGGAGTGCACCCTGTCTCGGTGGCGATAGCCGACTTCAACGAAGACACCATCCCCGACCTGGTTGTATCGAACTACGATTCGGCTAACGTGTCGATCTTACTGGGCAACGGTGACGGCACTTTCCAGGGCCCCATGAACTATTCGTCCAACATCGGCCCCTATGGAGTGGCGGTGGGTGATTTCGACGAAAACACCCATATGGACGTGGCTACCTCCAACGTAAATTTCGGGACTATCAATATTATGCTTGGCAATGGCAACGGCTCGCTGCAAAGCCCTGTGCCCTACCCGGCGGGCACGCGCCCCCAGGTCATTAAGACAGGGCACTTCAACGCGGACAGTCATCTCGACCTTGTGGTGCCTAATTACATATCTTCCACCATGTCGATATCAGTGTTCCTGGGCAACGGCAACGGCACCTTCCAACCTGCCGTTCCCTATGCCATTACCGCGTACCCGGACTATGTTACCGTGGCCGACCTGAACAACGACAACAAGGACGACCTGGTATTGTCACACTATGCCACCACCAACAATATCGGGGTGGCGCTGGGCAACGGTACCGGCGGCATTTCGGCCCGGAAACTACTTATACCACAGGTGGCGGCAATCCCACATTCGCGTCGGTGGGTGATTTCAACGGCGATGGTATACCCGACCTGGTGTCGCCCGGCTATGCGAGTGACAACGTTTCGATCCTGTTGGGGAACGGCAACGGCACTTTCCAGTCTCCCGTAAGCTTCTCGGTTGCCTCCGGATCGAGCCCTGTGTCGGTGCTGGCAGGCGATTTCAACCACGATGGCCGTGTCGATATGTTCACCGCGAACGAGAACACCAACGACATATCCGTCTTTCTCAATACATGCCCGGCCGTGACAGCCACACCAACCCCGCCGGTCGCCACATCAACTCCCACGCACACGCCACCTCCAATCCCCAGCCCCAGTCTCAGCCCGACACCTGGGACCTGCATGCCGTGGCAGTGGGTGCCGAGTGACAACGAAGGGACCTTCGACAGCACCTTATACGGCGTTTCTGCTGCGTCAGCCAACGATATTTGGGCTGTAGGGAATTATTTCAATGCGAACTTCTATTCGCAGACTTTGGTAGAACACTGGAATGGCACCGCCTGGACGGTGGTACCCAGCCCCGATCCAGGCACGGCTAATAACTTCCTGTTCGGGGTATCGTCCCTTGCGGCTAACAACGCCTGGGCGGTGGGCTGGAAAGCCAATACCAATATCCAGCAGCCGCTCGTGTTGCACTGGGATGGACCGCCTGGACAGAGTTCACCGTATCGGTGGCACGCCCCAGGGTGGTGCTACAGGCTATCAGCGCAGTAGCGCAGAACGATATCTGGGCGGTTGGTGTAAGCTGCGATTTGGCGCTGTGCAACAGGCACATCACAGCGACCTTGCACTGGGATGGCAGCGCATGGTCTGTGGTGGACAGCCCGAATCCCGGAACCTTTGACAATAGCCTGGAAGGAGTGGCTGCGGTTTCGAGCAGCAATGTGTGGGCTGTGGGCGAGGCCTGCACGGGCAACGGCTGCGTGTCCACGCAATCGTTGATCGAGCACTGGGACGGCACCGCATGGAGCACAGTACAGAGTCCCAGCCCAGGCACAGCCATCACTACCTTGCTGAGCGTGGACGCCAATGCAAGCGAAGCCTGGGCGGTAGGGTATACATGTGCCAGCTCGTCGTGTGTGCCCGCGCAGTCGGTGACGCTCCATTGGAATGGTACTGTCTGGAGCGTCGCACCCAGTCCCAACCCCGGCTCGTCCGATACCCATCTGAATGCCGTCACAATGCCTGCGGCCAACGATGCGTGGGCAGCAGGCAGCGAAAGCAGTGATGGAAGCACGTTTGGCAACGTGGTCATGCACTGGGACGGCTCTGTCTGGAGCACAGTTTCCGTGACAAGTCCGGGGTCATCCAACAACGACCTGAACGGCCTGACCCGCCTCTCCGCCAACGATATCTGGGCCGTAGGAGATTTCGATAACGGGAGCCAGGTGCGCACCCAGGCACAGCATTACATGGGCCCTTGCACAAGCCCCACGCCATCAGTGACACCGGCAGCCAGTGCGACGGCAACAGTAACGGTCGCAGCTAGCCCCACAACAGGAGCCAGTGCCACCGCAGTAATAGCCACCGCAACTGCTACCGCCGTCGTTGGCACCGCTACTCTGCCCTCAACCTCAACCTCAACCTCAACATCGACCTCAACATCGACCGCCGTGGCAGCGACCGCGACTCCAGGGCTTCCCACAGTCGAGCCCACTGTTTGTACCTTACAGTTCAGCGACGTGTCTGTGGGCAGCACGTTCTACCCATACATCCATTGCCTGGCGTGCCTGGGCATCATCAACGGCTACCCCGATGGCACTTTCAAGCCAAACAACAATGTCACCAGAGGGCAGCTATCCAAGATAGTCTCTAACTCAGCAGGCTTCTCGGATAACCAGACTGCCCGAACCTTCCAGGACGTGGCCCCAGGCTCTACCTTCTTCCAGTTCATAGGCAGACTAGCCTCAAGAGGGTACATTGGCGGCTATGCCTGCGGCGGGGCCGGCGAGCAATGCGTGCCGCCCGCCAACCTGCCCTACTTCCGCCCCGACAACAACGCCACCAGAGGGCAGATCAGCAAGATAGTATCTAACGCTGCCGGGTTCAACAACCCACCCTCAGCGCAGCAGTTCCAGGACGTGGCCATAGGCAGCACATACTACACCTACACGTACAGGCTAGTGACGCGCAACGTGATGCAGGGCTACGCATGCGGAGGAAGCGGAGAGCCATGCATACCGCCTGCCAACCTGCCCTATTTCAGGCCCAATAACAACGCCACAAGGGGGCAGACGTCAAAGATAGTCGGCAATACGTTCTTTCCCGATTGCAGCGCTGATCGGTGACCGGTGGCTAAGGGCTAGGGGCTAGGGGCTAGTGATACCTGACCCCTGGCGCCTCGTCTCCCTCACTTCTGTTTCGCCAGAAGCGTGTTGTAATCAGCCGGGTTGGCTCTTTGTGCTTGTGCCAGGTATGCGGCGGCGTCGGCAGTTCGCCCGAGCTTCTGGGCAGCTTTTATCATCAGGACCCAATCAGGAGCGTTTCCGGGCATCGACCCGCGCACATAGTAATTTATTACGCGGTCCCATGCACCGGCCGCGTAGCTGAGCCTGGCCGCTATTCCACACGTAGTGCGTTGTCTCGTGTTAAGCTCGCAGGCTCTCCCAAGGGCATCGAGGGCGATATCGTTGTGGCCGAGGCTTCGTGCCAGCAAGCCCTCCTGCTGCCATAGTAAATAGTTCAAGCGATCAAGGGTGGCGGCCTCCATGTAGAGCTTGAGCGCCTCCTCAGGCTGTTTCTTGGCGAGGACATCTCCCAGCCATGCGGGCGAATCGGGTATCGAGGGGTAGAGCTTGTAGGCCAGCCGGGCCAGGGTTTCGTCCTGGGCACGCGCGTTCCGCACGAGAGGAACCATGCTAACGCTCCCCTCTATCGCTTTCTCGAAATAAGAGTCTGCGGCAGCAGTGTCGCCATTCTTGAGCGCCAGCATTCCCGATAATCGCTCTACTTCGGGAGAATCGGGGCTTGAATCCGCTGCTGCCGGCATGCTGGCCCCCGGCCCGGCTATGGCTCGCGCCATACCAACCGAAAAGGCATCGAGGCGTATCGCCTGGACCATGTCGCCCAGCCTCAACGCCAGCGCTGCCAGCAAAAGGGCGCTAATTAACAGCGCGCCTGCCGCTCGGACACGAGGCTCATGCCGGCTATTATTTCTCAATGGTTGCAGCTTCATACTCATCCGACAAACTGATAATACTTGCTTGTGCACTTTCGTTGATTATTGGAGGGTTATTTGCCGCCTGCACCTGCTGCCAGGCTGCCACCAGGAGCGCCAGCAGGCCCCAGAAAAAGACGCCGGGTTTCGCGCCCAGAGTGACCGTGTCGGCCAGGCCAAAGAGCGTGTAGGCGGCCAGACCTGCCGTGATACCGCCAACCATCCAGCGTATCCAGTCCACCCTTGATTGCCGCCACACCTCGACGATCAGCACGGCACACACCAACCAGAGGGTCATATACGCGACTAGGCCGGGTAAACCCAGGTCGAGGGCCACCTGCAGCAAGTTGTTATGGGCGTGTGCCAGGTCGGTGCCGGGCGGGAACGACGTTGGATAGAGCTGGGGCATAAGCAGGCGAAACGTATTCATCCCCATTCCTGTCAGCGGAAAATCCTGGATGCCTAACAGAGCGCGGGACCATATTTCGGTGCGGCTGTGCGCCGAGGTGAATAAGTCACTGCTTCCGAAGCCGGTGCCAACCGAGCCGAGGATCTCATTAGCGATGTTTGCCGGCCCCAGGTAGAGCACCACCGCGATGGCGATGACGGCCAGCGCCCCGGCAGCAACGAGCACCGCCCTGGTTCGCGGTAAGAACGCCGCAAGAAGTACAAGCATCCCGAGTGCCAGCCCGGCGAGCGCACCCCGAGACTCCGCCAGTATCAGAACGCCGCCGGAGATGGCAGCCGCTACGATTGCTCCCGCGACGATAGCCCGGCCAAACCTGGTACCACGAAAGCGCGGCGACCATGTGACTCGCAAAAGAGCAAGCTGTACAGGTAGAACCCACAGCAGCGCCCCGGCGGTTTCGTTCGGATTTATACCGTTCTCTGCGCCCGGTAAGCCCCTCAAGAAAGTGGGCAGCTTGCTTTCCAGGACCGTCAGGAAATTGAACTTGGAGGACCAGTCGGTGCCGAGCAAGCCCACCAGGGCGAGCAGCAAGCCTGCCGCCGAATAACCGATCAGCACCCACTTGATAGGCTTCTCCGTCCTTCGTCCTCCGGCATCCGACACCAACCCGACGATTGCATAGTAAATGGCCACGCCGAAGAGGAGGCCGGTAACTTTGCCCAGGCTGAGGACCGGGTCGAACGTGACGAAGAGGCTCACCACCACCATGACCATCATTACAAAGATTGGCCAATCGAGCGGCGTCGCAGGCACGAAATGGCCACGCGCTATCCACCGCGCCACCCAGATCGTAGGCAATACGGCTACAGCCAGGATGCCGGGTCCACCATTGCCGGGAAAGAGGAAGAAAGGTGACAGCAGGATGAGCCAGAGCAGCTCCAGCCGTATGATCCGGCTCGCGAGTGGCAAATATCGACGTGCAAGCGGCGCCGGATTAATCTGTACGTGGGATTTGGCACCGGCTGCCTGGTAGTCCATGCCTGCTCTGGACCTGAACCCCCATGTAATGGCTATTGCGATGCCCAGAAGCCACCACAGGATCGCTTCGGGCCAGGAGCCTGCTGTTAGCGCCATTCCCGCGCAAAAGAGGATGCCGCCCACTAATGTCCATCTGCTGCTCGCCACTGAGACCCGGAGGGAACGCCACGTCATGCTCTGCCTGGCAGCCACGTAACTTGCCAGGCTGAATACAGCCATAATTAGGGAAAGCCCGGCCAGCCAGATGCTGTTCTCGAGGACGAGTTCCCAGTCTATCATTCTATGTTTTCGATTGTTGATCTCTGATTTAGCAAGTCCCGCCTATTTTGTAGCTTTTTGCCAACTGCGTCAATAGCTCCAAGCAGTTTTTGGGCAAACAAAAAACCCAAACAATCCGTGAGGACCGTCTGGGCCTTTGTTCCTTCGTTGCTTTGGGCGAACCCGCGTCACCGAAGTAACATCAATATACCGGCACCCCGCCCTCCCGTCAATGACAGGTATTGAAGGTTTTACACATCCATCGTTTTCTTGGAAGATCGGACCGGACCGGGACCGGGACCAGGGACCAGGACTAGGACCAGTCGTGGGTCGTCTGACCGCTAGCCCCTAACCACTAATGTCCCCACTTCCTTGCCATTGATACTATCCAGCAAGAGCGATTTGTCTCTCGTGCCGTCCAGGATTTGCACGGCCTTGACACCCGCTTCTATAGCCTCGATGCAGTTGAGGGCTTTGGGCAGCATCCCACCGGATATCACTCCGGTGGCGATGAGCTCGCGCAGCCTGCTGGTGTCGCACTGTTCGATGAGGGTTCCAGGGTCAGACGGGTCGAGCATGATGCCTGGCACATTGGTAACCAGTACGAGCCTGTCGGCTTGCAGGGCCGAGGCCAGGGCCTGCGCTATCGTGTCGGCGTTGACGTTGTAGATATTGCCCTGCCGGTCGGCGGCAAGAGAGGCTACGACAGGTATGTAGCCCTTATCCAGGAGCAAGTCCAGGAGAGACGTATCTACCTGCTCAATGTCGCCCACGTGGCCGAAATCTACTTCGGCTTCGGTGCCTGTGGTCGGGTCGCGCATCATGACGGGCGGTCTTCGCGTCACGGTTATCATGCTCGCATCGACGCCTGATAGGCCCACAGGGCGTGCTCCATGTAGTACGAGAGCGGCCAGCATCTCCAGGTTGATGCTGCCTCCATAAACCATTTTGGCGATCTCCAGCGCATCATCGTCTGTAACTCGGCGGCCCGCCACCTTGCGTACGGTATGCCCCAGCCTGGCCGCTAATGTATCGGCCTGCGGGCCGCCTCCATGCACAACTACTATCTCGATTTTGGCTTGCTGCTTGCTGTCTGCCGTCTGCTGATTGCTACCCACAAGCGAAGCCATATCGCGAGCCAGCGCATCCAGGCTCGCCCGGTTGAGCATTATCTCTCCGCCGAGCTTTAGCACGATACGATGACTTTTGACTGCGGATTGGGGATTGAAAGCTGAGTCCTCGACTGCCTCCCTTTTGCCGCTTGCGTATTGTGGGTCGTTCGTAGCCATTATTACTCCTCAGTCCTCAATAAGGCAGGGCAAGTGCATTCGCCAGCAGCCACGAAAGGGTATGCCAGGCGGCTGCCGCCACTAACACACTGCCACAATAGGCAAGGGTTGACGTATAGGGAATGGGAATGGGAACGGGAATTGCGGATTGCGGATTGCGGATTGCGGATTTACCGGGCCATACGCGCACCAGCAAAGTGCCTGCGAGAAGGCTCAATGGTATGCCGCAAAGGGATAGCAAATCCCAGTCGCTTGACGCACCCAGATCAGGGTTCCACGTGATACTGAAGGCAAAAGTGGATATTGCTGCTGCTGCCAGAACAGCTATGGCGCTCGTTGGTTGGACGGTGGGTGTTGAGGCGGGGCCGGTCGTGGCCGGTTGTCTGCTCACAATCCAGCGCCGGCTCAGCAGCACGGCCAGGCAGATAATCAGCGCCAGGGGAGCGAGCCGCAATTGCTCCTGAATAATGGCGCCCAGGTGGGCCAGTGAGAAGATCGGGTAATATTCGTGCGGGCCGGTTGTTTGGAAAAGTGGCTTGAACGTGCCGGGGTCTATGCCCCCTAGCTCTGTGCGGGCGATCTGCCAGCGCTCCCATGAATAACCCTCTATGAGGAAAATCGTGGCGACAACCATACTTACAGACAGCGCAGTTGCCAGCATCACTCCGGCCTCTTTGACCCTCGCTGCCCAACTCTCCTGTTTGAGAAGCAACGCTACGAGCAGAGCCGGAAGCAGAAAGCTGGTCTGCGGGTGAAGCCACATCGTTACGGCCAGCACGAAAGCAGGTACGGCTGGCGGCGCGCTGCCACGCAGGTAAAGGAGGCAGGCCACCAGGAACCATACAAGGCCAAGCGTGTCGAGCGTATAGCTCTCGACGTACCCGGCGAAGAGCAAGAGGTTGCCCGTAGCCAGCCCCAGGCCGGCCACCAGCCACCGGCGACCTGGCGGCGCGAGGAGGCAGGCCACCAGCACGATCCCCACCACCAGCAAGCCTCCCGCCAGCACCGACACCCACTGGTACACCTCCAGCGGCGTGACGCCCAGGCCGGCGAGCGTTTGAAAAAGCTTGAAGTGAATATAGTAGTCGAGCGGCTCGCGCTCGCGCCACATACTTCCGGCGGCGATCTTAGCGAGTAGCTCGCTGCTATCGCCCATCGAGCCGCGAGCACGCAACAGCCATAGAAGCGCTACGGTCGACAATCCCGCCACCACCAGGAGGGCGTACGGATTGCGGATTGCGGATTGCGGATTTCGGATTTGTGAGGCTCCAACTGCAGACTGGGTATCGTTGCCCTCCAGCCTCTTTGCTACATATCCCCAAAGCGAAGAAAGCCAACCGGTAACCCTCCTGTTCACCTGCGGTATGGCGAAGATGAACACGAGCGCGATGCCTCCCCAGGCCAGCCAGGCCGGCAGAGTAGTGTAGTAGGCGAGGCCCCAACTGAAGTTCGTGTAATCGGTACTGAAGCTTGTGGTGTCGATAATATCGCGAGGCAGCAGGGCTATCAAGGGGTGGAGGAGGCTTATCGCCAGTGCAGCGAAAACGAGCAGCGCAGGAAGAAGTGCGGGCAGAGGACGCATTGCGGATTGCCCAGGTTCTTCGTATTTCGCAATCCGCAATTCATTTCCGCCAGGAAGCGTGCCCTGCCGGATCGCGGAGACAGATCGGGCGGCGAAGAACGTTAGTTGCCGCCAATACGAGCCGAGGGCCAACGCTACAATCGCCACCACCAGCCAGACCCATGTCCACTGGGCGTACCTTTCGCGGTCAAGGGCGAACATGAGCGCCATCACCGCGACAGCAGCGCAAGTGGCGATAAGCGCGCTCGTACCTCTCCAGCCCGCTGCTCTGCCTGCCCCAAACAGGATGAGCGCGCCGAGCAGCGTCTGCCAGAGCACGACGCCGTTGGGGATAGCGGGTTTGGGCGATTCCGCGCCGCTCGATGCCTCGACGCCTATCAGCACGACGCCCAGCTCGCGAGGATCGCTGCCGTACTTGAATGTGGGGGTCTGCAACTGGAGGTCCAGGCTGGATAAAAGCGCCTGGCCGCGTGTGATAGTTAGATCGATATCCTGCGCAGAGTTGGATGTCTGCGTCTCTGGCAAGCTCGCGCCCATCCAGCGTGAAGACGACCTCAGGGTTCCCCGAGTTATCGGGTCGCCAGCCTGCCAGCCGTACGCGGACGTGGAGAGGCCCGCCGATAGGGCGCAGGTGGATAGTGATCTCCCCTGGCGTCCACCTGTAAGGGCCGAACTGGTCGTTGCTCTCCGGTAAGTAGACACCCGAAAGCTCTGCGGTAGAGCGAGCCTCTGAGATATCGACGCTGTAACTTGCCGCAGGTTGGTAAGCGACGAAGAGGGCCAGCCCGGAGAATAGGACGAGAACGGAGAGATGAAAAATGAGAAATGAGAAGCGAGGCATATGCCTGTTCGGCACCTTCTCATTTGTCACTTTTCATTTCTCATTTCCCGTAATACCTCGCCCATCACCTGAGCCAGGTGGCGCACGTCTTCGCTCGTTACCACCATGGGGGGCATTACACGCAGCACGTTCGGGTCTGCCGAGGTACCGAGGATGATGCCTCGCTTCAGGGCTGCCGCTTGCACATCTTTGGCAGGTATATCGAGGCAGAGGCCGAGCAATAGGCCCATGCCGCGCACCTCACGTACGTGCGGCAATTTGCTTAGCTCTTCTTTTATCAAGTCGCCCATCGCCCTGGCGTGCCGTGGGAGGTCCTCTCTCAGGATGACATCGAGGGTAGCCGATGCGGCGGCACATACTAAGGGCCCACCGCCGAAGGTCGAGCCATGCTCGTCGAGCTTCACGGTGGCGGCAATGCGGCTCGATACCAGCGTTGCGCCCATAGGCACGCCGCTGGCGATGCCCTTGGCAAGGGTGATGATATCCGGTGTCACACCCCAGTGCTCGCCAATCCACATTTTGCCGGTGCGGCCCAGACCGGTTTGTATCTCGTCGAAGACCAACAGAGCGCCTTATACCTATCGCAAAGCTCTCGCAAGCCCAGGTAATATTCAGCGCCCATCGTGCGTACGCCCGCGATGCTCTGGATCGGCTCCAGGATGACTGCGGCCACTCCGTCGTCCATCATCTTTTCGAGAGCGGCGAGATTGCCCCACGGTGCGAATTCCACTCCCGGCAGAAGAGGCTCATACCCCGCCCTGTATTTTGGGTTGGCGGTCATCGCCAGTGCGCCCATCGTCCGCCCGTGGAATGCGCCTTCCATGGCGATGATAGTAGGACGACCGGTGAATTTGCGTGATAACTTGAGCGCCGTTTCGTTGGCCTCAGCCCCGGAATTGCAGAAGAATACCTGGCCGAAGCCCTCCGGCGCCGCCTTTATGAGGCTGGCCGCATAGCACGCTCGCACGTCGTTATAGACGATGTTCGAGTAGAAGATCAGCCGTGACGCCTGCTCCTGGATGGCCGCGACCACCTGCGGATGGCAATGCCCCAGAATTGTGACGGCGTGCCCGCAATAGAAATCGTAATACTCCGTCCCGTCTGCGTCGTAGAGCATAATCCCCTGCCCGCGCACGGCAACGATAGGCAGCTTGGCATAGGTCCCAAGCTGCGCGATGGTCTCCTCTTCCATTATCGCCTGGCGGTCGCTCGCATTCATGGTATCTGTCATTGTAAGTCCTCTTCTGCGCAGTTGTCAGTTGTCAGTTGTCAGTAGACGAGGGGCTAGGGGCCGGGGGCTAGTAAGCAGTGACCGGTGACGGGTGACCAGGGGCCCGTATGCAGTAAGCAGTCGTCCGTCTACTGACAACTGACAACTGACAACTGCGTCACGGCCTTGTACCTGGAAAGGTAAGTCCTGTCTTTTCGGGGAGGCCGAAAGCGACGTTCATGTTTTGTACAGCCTGGCCCGCGCCACCTTTGACGAGGTTGTCGATTGCTGTGGTCACAATAATGGTACTTGCGGAGCCGCCATCGGTCGTGGCGTTCAGATCGCAGAAGTTCGAGTGCGCGACCACCGCTACGCGTGGCGTTTCGACAAGGCGCACGAACATTTCGCTGGCGTAAGCTTCTTCGTATATCTCTTGCAGCTCCGCTTTACTTACGCTGCGGCCTGGGAAGGCATAGGCTGTGGTGAAGATACCTCTTACCATTGGCGCGGAATGTGGCGTGAACGTCACTCGCAACTCTTCATTCATCTTCAGATCAGGAAGCCACTTGTTCAATTCTTGTGCGATTTCGGGCCCATGCCGGTGATTGAAGAGGCCATAAGCACGGAAGTCCTGCGATCTGGTCGGGTGGTGCGTGCCCTCTCCCGGCTCTTTGCCTGATCCGGATGATCCGGTCTTCGAGTCGATTATCACGGGGCCTTTCAGCAAGCCCGCCCTGGCGAGCGGCGTAAGGGCCAGCAGCGCGCCCGTCGGGAAGCAGCCTGGGCAGGCCACCAGCCGGGCCTCTTTAATAGCGTCGCGGTTCCATTCGGTCAGCCCGTAGGCCGCTGCATTCGCCCATTCGGGCGCGGTCTGCTCAAGTTTGTAGAACTGCCGGAAGATGTCGGGGTCCTTGAGGCGGAAATCGCCACTCATGTCGATTATCACGGGGCCATCGCCTCGTGGCCCGGCCCCAGTACGTTCCCCCTCCGCCTCGCGCCGCCAGAATCTCCGGCACCCGCCGGATGGCTCCGCCGTGCGGCAGCGCCATGAATATTGCGTCTAACTCGGCGGCTTCTTCGGACGAAATATCAGCCGAAAAGAGCAGGTCGGTCAGTTTTGCCAGGTGAGGGTGCACCGAGGTCACAGGCTGCCCGGCGTTCGACACGGAGCCGGCACCCACAACTTCCACACATGGGTGCCCCAGCAGCAACCGCAATGCCTCCCCGCCGATGTAGCCGGATGCGCCCAGAATAGCCACCCGAATTGATTGCGGATTGCGGATTGTGGATTGCGGATTTGTCCGCTGCGGAGTGGGAGCGTTTGTCATCTGTTAAGAATAATAGAAGGGCATGATCAGCGCAAGAAGGCAATAGGCCGCGAAGAAGCCCAGCGCGTTGGCCCAGAGCCACACGGACCAGTGGGCGGTGGGCGGTGGGCGGTGGGCAGTTACAGCCGGTTCGTCGTCGGTCGTCCTTGGTCCTTCGTCTTTCGCCCGTCTACTGACAACTGACAACTGACAACTGACAACTGATACAAACCGCCCTATCTCGCCCAGGCCGGTCAGCAGGAGCCAACTGATTGGTATGGCGAGCACGAATAGATAGCGACCTTGCGGGTAGGCAGGGAGTCCGGTGTATGCCAGGAGGCTCATCTGCTTGGCAAAGCTTATCAGAATAGTAGCTGTCAGACTTAGGAGCACGACCATTTGTAATGCGGAATGGGGAATGGGGAATGCGGAGTTACCGAAGCTATTCCGCATTCCATTCCCATTCCGCTTCCGATGGCCAGTCCGGCCAGCGCGGCTAATGCCAGCAAGCCGAGCAGGATATAGAAAAGTGAGGGCAAGTTGATTGTTACCCAGCCGAAGCTTCCCCAGAAAGTTTGGTATTGGAAACCGGCGTAATCCCTCCAGAGTGTGCCCTTATCGAACGGCTGCGGGTTGGCCATCGCATCGGCCATCGCGTTGATCTCGCTTGGCACAATTTGTTTTACCACACTATTCAACACGGTTGGGGGCTCCTCCGCCGACGGATCGAGAAGCACAGGTTTGTATATTGGATCGTTCCATGGAGCGCCCACCGCGCTCGTTTGGAGCGACAGGTCATCGAATTGCAGCTTCTCTGTGGTCTGCCCCACAGCCTCCAGGCTAAGCGTCACCCGTGCGGCGCTCGCGGTGATCTTGCCGCTGGCAGACAGGTGAATCCACTCGCCCGCGAGGTCAGGCTGCCCCTCGCCGAATCCTGCTTCTCTAGCCCCTTCCATAACAGACAGGCGAGCGTTTACTTTGCCCGCGCTTGAAGTCTGGCCGGGGGCCAGGCGCGCCCAACCCGAGAAAGTCACGTTGAAGGCAGGGTGGTAGACAGGAGGCACAAGATTCTGGGACGCCTGCCTTGTCGCCGCGGTAGCGCCTAATTCGATCACGTAGCTCCCCTGGTGCGCCGTGCTGCTTTCCACCCGCGCGGCTCGCTGGATAGGCTCGTAGCTTACGAACCACCCGGCTGCGCTGTTGTCGTCGTGCCTGTACGCCAGCAAAACAGCGCCGGCGAACGCCAATGCCACCAGCAGGATTGCACCCAAGCCTGCTGTGAGACGCAGGACGCCTGGCCATCGACGAAGGACGAAGGACGAAGGACGAGCAGAGAACACCGTGCTTCGTCCTTCGTCCTTCGTCCTTCGTCCCAGCACCAGCGTTCCTATCCACACCAGCAACCCGCCGGCCAGTAGCGGGAGCGCGGCGGCGGTGGCGGTTGACTTGGTTGGGATGCTCGCAAGCGCCAGCACGACCGAAAGCGCCGCAAGTGCCAGCCCGCGCAGACCGCGTGGCCAACGGATCAACGCTATAAGCGAGACGAAAAGAGCTGATACAGCCACTTCGGCCAGGATATCGTTATTGACTACCGTGGCTATGAAGGTGTGCATCGGTAGCAGGCCAACCGTCAGTGGCAAAAGGAGCCTCAACCAATTGCGGAATTCGGAATTCGGAATTCGGCATGTAGATTGTGAAATACCTTCGGTCATTCCGAATTCCGAATTCCGAATTCCGCATTCGGGTGCGAGAAGCGCGCCCGCAAGCCATGCCAGGGCTACTACAATGAGACCAAGCAAGAGTGATACGGTGCGCATAGCCATGAGCGCGCCTTCGGGGTTGGTGTAGGGATTTGCGGGCGCGCCCAGGGCCCTTGCCACCCGTGTGGCGACCGCACAGAGCCAGTAATAGGTGGCAGGCTGGCGACTCTGCTGGAAATAAATGGGCCCGACGTCGCTGGGCGCGCCGGGCGCGGCTGAACCCGCGAAGAGGCGCGTGAAGTCGTGCCTATCCATGGAGGCGTTTATTGCATTTATGAGCGCTACGTCCCGGTCTTTGCCGCTCAAGCTGAGAGAGGCTACCTGCTTGCTGTCGAGGTTATGTTTATCAAGCAGGGCTGCAAAGGCGAAATGTGAGTATTCGTCCGGACCTTGCCATGGGGGCACGATCAGCATATAGAGCAGACCGTTCACCAGCGCTACGCCCAGCACGAAAGGGAGTGACCATCTCGAGAGCCAGCGCCGGCGACGGTCCTGGTCGCGTAAGATGGGTGGCAGCCATGCCAACGCCCATATGATGCCCGCGACCGCGATTATCAGCAAAGCTCCCAGCACAAGCTGCGATGAGTTGGTAACAGCCGACCCGAGCATTACGCTCCATACTTCCACCGGCGATGCCGAGTAGCCGAGGCCGAAGGTAAGGTCGGATCTGGTGGGCTTACCATTGAGATATGCGACGCCATCGGCAAATGGATCGCCGAGCGGGTTTGGCTTGAACCAGTAGAGGGATAATCCGTTGTCGAGACTGCCGTTGGGCGATTCGATTTGCACGTAGAACGTTTTGCCCTGGCTGTCGCTTACTGCCGGAAAAGAGAAATGGTACCAGCCGTTTTCCTCCAGCACTCTGGATGCGGGCAGCGTGGCTGTGGCAATGTCATTCGGCGAAGAAGGATTGGCACGCAGATGCATGACCAGCGTAGCCCGTTTCGGGTCCGCTTGCCGCCCGTAGGTGCCGATACGCACGTCTATACCGGATAGGTCATTGTAGCGTGCTACGAACGTCTGCCCCATGCTGCCGCCGGCTAACAGCTCCCCGGCAACGGCGTTCAGCGCCTCGTATCGCCGGTTGACGGCTGATGAATAGCCGGTCCAGATAGCAACGAGCCCCAGTAGAATGGGGACGAGGAAGAAGACGCTACGTCTCATTGAATTACGAATTACGAATTACGAATTACGAATTACGAATTACGAATTGCACAACTCCATTCGTAATTCGTAATTCGTAATTCGTAATTCCCAAAGGGCTTACTTCGCCCATTCCAGGTAGACCGGTTTGGCATCGAGGGGGAAAACCAGGCTGCCGTCAGGGCGACCGGTCGGAGCAATAGCATGGCCGTACATATCGGATACGTTCAACAAATTGGGAGCCATGGCGGATGGGATTGTGAACGTAGTGGGAGCGGGGGCCGCACCGCAGTGCCCACTGTTGTTTTGGTCCCAGGCCCACAATACCCAGAGATTGTTCTGGTGCTGGGTGTCGGACCCAAATTCATAGCCGTGCATCGTACCGGTCAATCCATCGTTCTTGTCGAGAGTGCGCGTTGCGGGACGCTGCCCGATCATCGCCACAGCTAATCTGTATGCAGTAGCGGCGGGCTTGGCCGCTCCCGACATGTCAAAGAGGCCGTACTTCAGGAAGGCGCTGCCGTCGTAAGCGAAGTCATGCACCACGAACCAGGACGTAGAGAGCATTCTTTCGCCTACGGACTGTGCGTATGCCTGTACAACGTAAAGGCTTTGTATATCGTTGCTCGAACCGGCGCTGGAGTCGTTGCTGAGGCCTGTTTCGGTCGAAATGAAGGGGAGATTCAGCCCTCGTGCCGCCATTTTGCCCCGCAGCTCGGCCAGCTTGTCACTGAAGCTGCACCAGTGCACATTATTCGGGTAATAGTGGAAGTTGAGCGCGTCCAGGTATTGCCCGCCACCCATCTGCAGCACATCATCCAGGAAAGTGCGGTTGAACACTCCTCCCTCATCCTGGAAGCCATCGTAAGCCAACCCACCGAGCACCATCATCGCCTGCGGGTCGGCCTCTTTCAACCCCGGCCTGACCGCCCTGAGCATTGCGACATAGCGGTCGGCGTTGGTTCCCCAACTGTAGTGTTTGTCGGAGCCGGGAACCGCGTCGCCCACGGAATCGGGCTCGTTCCAGAACTCCCAGAAATGCGCATTGTACGGCGGCTTGCTGTAGCGGGTAGCCATCGCAGTCATAAAATTCACAAATTCAGGTAGACTTCTATCACGGATGGGCCCGCTTGGGCGGGTGCAGGCCCACACAGGGCAGCTTTCGATCAGGGTTATAGGTTGCAAACCGCGGTCGCTCAATGCCCGGTAAATTGCGTCAGTGGAGGCCCAATTGTACTGCCCCTTCTCGGGCTCAACGGTATCCCAGGCTATCTTAACCCGCACAGCACCTGCGCCTGCCGCTTTGACGCTATCGAGGGTGGCCGCGGAGGTATCTTGCACAACATCTATCGCGAACCGCGAGATAGTGGCGGGGCCGGACGGCACGGGAGTCGGCCTGGGCGCAGGCTGCGTTGCTACGGGCGCAGGTGTAGGGGTAAGGTCGGCGTTCGTCTTATAGCGCCAGTCATAGTAGTGCTGCCCGATGTTGCCTACCTCCACCTTGAAGCCGTCGGGATTGGTCGGCACGTAGGTGAGCACGCGCCGCTCGTATGCCTGGAGCAGCACGTCGGTCGGTTGGCCCGAGATGGTCGCTTTCACCCAGTATGCATCGCTGATAGGCAGTCCCGACGCATAGAACCAGGGGTCGATCAGCTTGGTGTTGGTAAGAGTGCCGTTTACACTAACCTGCCCCGAGCTATTCAGGAAGTCCCACATCGCCTGGGGGATATTGTGCCCCGTGCTTTTTTCAAAGTAAGCGATTGTATCGCCCGGCACGCTCGCTTTCGATGGGTCGTCGCCTGCCTGTCCTCCTCGACTTAGAGTGGCGGTGACAGCTTGCCCGGTCCTGTCAGGGTCGGGCCGCGCCCCTGAGGCGTTGGACACACCATCCAGATCGGCATAAGTGGGCGAGAGAGTGTCGCCTGGGTCGCCCGTTACGTTGGTCTGAGACGGCTGGCGCTGCACAAAGGTATTGTCGCCCACCTGCATGCGACCCGAAATAAGCTCGACAGTGAGGAGGCCGTTAGTCACATAAAAGGGACTCGATGGATCGGCGTTGGGGTCGTTGATCTCCATCCGGCTCTTGTCAAAGTATTGCACCAGGCGCTTGCCACCCACGCCCTCGGCGTAATCTTCCATGAGGCCAGGGCCATCCGGCTGCGGCCCCCACAGCCAGGTCCGTTGCACGTTGCCGGCTGCCACAAGCAAATCGGTGCGCGCCCAGACTGTACTGAAGGCGCTGGACGCGAACTCCTGAGGTGCAGGGACCAACGCGCCTGCCGCCCCGCTCGGTTGCGTGGTGAAGAGAGTCGGGAGGAGGCTCACTATTGCGAGCGGCAAAAGCAGACGGCGGATATTCGCACGCTTACCGAAGGAGGGATACGAGGTTGGTCTATGATGCATGGCTCAGTCTTCCGAATCTCGTGTCTGTCCCCTTCTGACCCGGTTTCGGATCGAGAGGCGCGGTGGTACCGAACGGAGGGCGAAGGATGGGACTGGGAATCGAACGTGACAGGTCAGTTTCCTCCATAATGGGATCAGGTATTGGATCTCTGTCTACCTGCGGTTCGTCGGAAATGATGGGATAAGGCAGAGTGTCTACACCGTTGCTGTGTGACTCACCTTCCGAAGTCGCGCTCTCTGCAGGCGAAGGACCAAAAGGCTGAGGAATCAAATCGCCTGTGGAGACCAGGTCTTTCAGGGGCGAGATACTCGACCGGCTCCTCTGTGATAACTTCCACGAAGACCGGCGTGGACGGCTCGCTACCGGACTCGTATGCCCCGAGAAGCGGCTCATCTTCAGGTAGACCGGAGGCAGCGTCTGCCACTTCTTCCTCGGTGGGCTTTTCTTCGCCGCGGACAAAGGAGGAAGGAATTGACCTGTTTTCGGATTCCGGATTCCTCATAGCCACCATTGTACTTGAAAACCCGCCGGTCTTGTACGAGCGAGAAAATGCCAATCTGAAGGTGCCTGCCAGCAGGCCCAATCCTAACCCGAGCGCCCGAAGCAGCAGCATGAATGGCACGATAATCGCCACACAGGGCTCTTTGAGAGCTAACCTGGACGCGAAGGGAATGGTTGAAAGAACGAAGCCAAGCCCAAAAGTTGCTCCCGCCCGCCGCGCCAACCTTGAGAATGGGGCGGCCGCCAGCGATGCGAGGCCTGCGCCCACAAGCAGCATTTCGATCTTCATGCTTTGCGGCGTATGCGAGTCGCTCACCATTCGCTCAGGGTGCATCGCCCCTACAAACGCTTTCCAGTAGCCGATACGGAACTTGCGCCTGACATAATCCATAGGCGAAGACACATGCCTGTGGTAGACCACTGCTTCGGGCACGAAGACCATCAGCTTGCCCGCCTCGGCCAGCCGGAACGATAGCTCCTGGTCTTCGTCTACGGGCAATTCCTCGTTGAAGCCTCCTGCCTCCACCAGCACCTGGTGGGCGTATGCAGCGGAGTAGGTATCTATGAAATCGATACTCGCGCGCCCTTCCATTCGCCGGTACTTACTCTCGTACTCGGCCTGCACGAAACGTGCAATAAGGCTCTTCTGGCGAGTTTTGTAGGTGCCCTTAGCGCCATCGGCACCCGCCCCTATGGCCGCCACAAGCGCCCCGGCCCATTCCCGTACCGGCTCGCAATCGGCGTCTGTGAAGAGCACAATACTGCCTCTGGCGCTTTGCACGCCCGCATTGCGCGCCGCGGCGGCCCCACGATGGGTTTGCCTCAAGACCTGTATGCCCGGCACGAAACTCTCCGCAATGCGCGCGGTTTCGTCGGTTGAGCCGTCGTCCACCAGGATGACCTCATAAGGCTCGTCCAATCGCAAGTCGAGCAACGCTCGCAGGCAACCGGCGAGCGTGTCAGCTGAATTGTAAGCGGGCACTACGATGGAAATTAGCGTTGTTTCACTCCCCCTTTCAATGCGGAATGTGGAATGTGGAATTCGCAATGCTCCAATAGATCGTTATTCCGCATTCCGAATTCCGAATTCCGCATTCCAAAGTGCCACATCCAGGCTCAGGAGCGCCCAGAAGAAGATGCCCGGTTTTGCGCCCAGGGCAACAGTGTCGGTAATGCCGAATACAAGAAAGGCAAGCAATCCGGCGCCAATACCTGCCGCCGTGGCCCTGTACCAGTTAGTGGGCGCATGCCGGAACACTTGCACCAGCAATCGTATGGCAATTACAAAGATTGCGACGTAGGCCAGCAACCCCGGCAGACCCACGTCGAGGGCGACTTGCAGAAAAACATTGTGCGCGTGGGCCACGTCGTAGCCTGGAGGAATGAGGGCGGAGGGGTAGCGCTCAGGCATGATGTATCGGAAGGTGTTCATGCCTATGCCGGTCAGCGGAGCGTCTCTGATTGCGGCCAGGGCGCTGGACCAAAAATCGAGTCGCACGCGTACGTTGGCCGGGTCAGTGGTCAGGTAACTGGGCACTACGGGCTGCAATAGCTTGTTCAACAGAGCCACCGGATCGTTCATGATTAAAATCACGAATGCGACCAGCAGCGCTCCCACCAGCCAGATGCGCAAGCGCGGAATTAATAGCCACAAGACCAGAAGTAAACCGATCGCTGCTCCCAGGAGGGCACCCCGCGATTGGGTCAGCACCAGAGTAAGAGCGGTAAGGAGCAGGAAGAAGGAAACAGAAATCCGACCCAGGACCGAGGTGAACGGCGCGAGAGCCGAGTTGGCAATACGATCTCCCCTCTTTTCTTGTGCCTCTGTCTTTCGGAAAACCCACGTCCATAAAGCGATGGCAACCGTTGGAAGAGCTACCAGCAGCAGCGTGCCGGCCACCTCGTTGGGTTGGAAGCCACTCTCCGCGCCGGGCAGACCGGGCACAATACGCGGCAAGCCGCGCACCACATCCGATAACCCCTGCAGCTTGTCCAGCCAGTTTGTCCCGAACAAACCCACCACCGCCAGCCCGGCGCCCGCGGCAAGGAAGCCCCATACAAGCCATGAGAGACGCTCGGTCAATTGCGGAATGCGGAATGCGGAATGCGGAATGCGGATTGTGAGCTTTCTGCTCATCGTCCATCGTCCATCGTCCATCGTCGGTCGTTCATCCGCAATCCGCATTCCGCAATTCGTCCACTCAACCAGCGCGTAGTAGACGCCTACACCGAGTAGCACACCCGTAATCTTGGGCAAGCTAACGTCTATACTGAACGTCGCGAACATGCTCACGGCTACCATCGCTACAAGAAGAGCAATGGGCCAGTCGAGAGGAGTGCTGGGCAAAAACCGCTTGCGCGCTATGAAACGGATCGCCCAGAGCGCGGGCAAGGCCGCCAGCAACCAGGCCCAGCGCCGGTCGGGGAAGATCAAGAAGGGAGCCAACAGCGCCAACCACAACAACTCCCGGCGTATAATCCATTCAGCGACTGCCGCCGTGGACGCCGCCGCTCGTGGCACAGCCTCGGAATGCTCTACGTGAGGTTTAGAAATACGCACATAAACATCCTAGCATATTCGGCTGGCGAATTACGAGACCAAGTTGTCAGTTGTCAGTTTGGTACCAAGTTGTCAGTTGTCAGTTGTATTGTCAGTAGACTGTGGCTATCAACTATCAGCTCTTAAATCACGAAGAGCACGAAGGCGTAAAGGGTTACGTTTCATGTTTCATAGATCGTCTTTCGTCCGTCTACTGACAACTGACAACTGACAACTGACAACTTGGTCATACACCCCTCTTGTGAGTTGTGCTGTACGCTGCCATGAGAAAGTAGCAGCTCGCTGCAGGCCCTTCTGCCGGTATGTCTCGCGTAACTCAGCGTTCTGCAAGAATCGCCGCAACGCGATAGCTATGCTTTCAACTGATGTTGGATCAACCGTCAGCGCGGCGTCTCCCACCACCTCCGGTAGGCTGGAGGTACGGGAGGTGACGGTCGGAGTGCCGCAGGCCATCGCCTCAAGGGGGGGCAGGCCAAAGCCCTCGTAGAGGGAGGGGTAGCAGAAGACCGTCGCGCCCGAGTATAGAGCAGGCAAGTCAGCTTCGGGCACGTATCCGATGAAACGCACCCGCCCCTCCAGCCCCATTTGCTGCGCCTTCTGCTCCAGCTCGGAGCCGTAGCTTGTTGGAGCGCCGGTGATTACCAGCGCCGCCGTGGGAATCTCCGCTGCGATAGAGCCGAACGCGTCTATCAGGCGAGCCAGATTCTTGCGCGGCTGCAGATTGCCCACGGTGAGCACGTAGGTTGAGGGCAGATTATACAACCCTCGCACTCGCGCTTGCTCCTCCCACGGCTGCGGGTTGTACTGGCACCCTGCCGCCAGAGGCACCACTGTGACACGGGACTGTGGCACCCTGTAGTAGCGCATGAGATCGCGCAGGGTGGCCGTTGAGCTTGCGATTATGTGAGTGGCTCGCCTGATGCTGATGCCCGTGAGAGGGATCACCACCAGGCGTGCTTTCAGCGAAAAGAACTCGGGATAGACGCGGTGCGACACGTCGTGTACAGTCAGGACCACCGGGCAGGGAGCGAAGGGCGGCGCCACATACTGCATATGGAGCAGGGCAGCGCCATCGTACCGGGCGAGACGCGGGTAGGTCCGTGGGATGCGCACTAACGAGGGCACATCAGGAAACTCCCGCACCGAGAGCCTCGGCGTAGAATAAACGCCGGCAGGGAGCGCGCCGGGATTTGCTGTGTACAGCTTGTAGGTGTAGTCACCGGCCTCGTTGTCATCCAGCCTCGCCAGCGCGACAGCAAGCTCGAGAGCATAGGTCTCATTGCCCGTCTCATGCGAGCCGATCATGTGGCCGTCGAGGGCAATAATCATGTCTTATCAGTTGTCAGTTGTCAGTTGTCAGTTGTCAGTTGACCGGGGGCTAGGAGCTAGTGACCAGTGACCAGTGACAGTGGTATTACGTTTTACGTTTCACGTTTCACGTTTTACGTTTTCCCGTCGTCGGTAGTAGGTGGTCGGTGGTCGGTGGTCGGTCGTCCGTCTACTGACAACTGACAACCGGCAACTGACAACTTCGTCCGTGGTTTGCCTCGACGTGCAAGGGTGCTCTCGAAGAGGGCAATGTACCGGGCGGTGGTCAGGTCCCAGGTATAGTTCTCCTGGGCGTGAGCCAGCGACATCCGCCGCCTTTCCAGAACCAGTTGCGGATTATCAAGCAGATATTGGAGCACTCCCCACAAGCCTTTAGCGCCCTCCTTGCCCGGGTAGCTGAAGCCTGCTGCGCCCATTGTCTCCAGGTTCTCAGCGATGTCGTTCGCCACCACGCAGCTCCCGAAGCCCATAGCCTCAAGTAGCGCCGGGTGGGTGCCGCCCACGCCGGTCGGCTCCACGAAGCAGTAGGCGTTCGCGCTCAGCTCGCGATATCCGTCGCCGAATACGTACCCGGTAAAGACGATCTCGTCGTTCTGCTTCGCTTTCAATTGCGCTACATACTCGTCATCGTAGACCGAGTCGCCCACGATAACGCACTTCATGCCCATGCGATTTTCCAGCATAGAAAAGGCATCGAGCAGGTGGTCAACCCGGTTCTCGGGCACCAGCCGCCCCACGAAGAGGAAATACTTCCCTGCCTCCAGGCCCCACTTTCGCAGCTCATCGCCAGGCGGTAGCGGCGCGACCTCCGAGCCATAAGCGATGTGATGTACCGAGGCACTGTATCTGTCCTGGTAATATTTTTGCACAATACTTGAGTCGGTCACAGCCTCGTTGGGGAGTACAGTGGCCATCCGCTCCGCGAAACGGATGTAGTGCTTGGCGGGCCCCGGCCATTTGTCACGCTGCCAGTCGAGACCGTCCACGTTGAGGATGGTGCGCTTGCCGACAACCCTTGGTAGCCAACTGACCACGCTGTTGCCCACAATGAAATAGAGGCAGACGTCATACGGCTGGGCGAGCGCGTGCAGTGACGACAGGAAGGTATGCACGATCGTATCAAGGTATTTGTTCCTGATGGTCGGCAGCTTAACGAGGCGCATACCCCGGTAGACGCGGTGAGGGTATCTAATATGGTGGCTGCGGCAGTAAACAGTCACTTCATGCCCACGCTGCACGAGACGAGCGCCAAGTTGTTCGGCGCAGGTCTCGAACCCACCGTAGCTTGAGGGCACTCCCCGCGTCCCAATTAACGCTATCTTCATGCGTGCTATCCTTGGAATTCTCAATTTTGAATTCTCAATTCTGAATTAACTTTAGGGCGTCGAATTAATTCAACATTCAAAATTAAGAATTAAGACTAGTAATCTACTTCCGGTTGCCGAAGTCTATCGTCTCAAGGATCGGGCTCTCGCCGCGGCGGCCGCGAATGCCCCGTATGGGTGCAAAGGTATTCAGCATGGCTCTCCCTTGCGCCAGGAGACTGGAGTATTCACCGATCAGGTTGGCCGCCAGTATTACCGCTCCACCCAGGCAGGCGACCACAATCAGCGATACCACCCCATGCACGACGAGCTGGCCAATCCAATAGAGGCCCCCTCCGAGCACGATGGTGCTTGCGAGAGGCAACATGGTCGCTCGCAACCAGTGCAGCCCCTCCAGGGAGCGAAATTCGTAAACGGCTGCTCCTACGGCGACCACGCCGCTGAGCAGGTAGGCCAGGGCAAGGCTTGCCTCGCCCACTCCCAGGTAAGAGAATAGAGCGGCCCCAAGCCAGGCTACCAGAGTCATTGCGATCAGGATCCTCAGGCCTTGCACTCCGCGCCCGAGCGAGTAGAGGGCAGTGATCAGCACCGCAGCGGGCGCCCAGATGGCTGTATGCGCCGCGAACATATAGAAGGAAGGCAGCGCCTGGAGCCACTTCGCGCCATATATGTACTGGGTCACCTCAGGCGCGAGCGCCATGAGCAGCGCGCAGGCCGGGAACGTAAGCCTGCACGTCCACACGATTACGCCGGACAGCAGCTTCCCGAACTCCTCCGAGTGGCCCTGGACCTGTGCGAGCGCAGGGAAGCTCACCCTTGTGACCAGTAGAGTCAGCAGGGCCGGCACCACCGCTACCTGGTGGGCCCACGTCACGTAGCCTACAGCGATCGGCCCGAACGCTGCACCCCCCACCACAAGGAGCATACCGTACTTGGCCAGACTCGATATAGACTGCCCATGGTACATCAGGCTCAGGCCTGCTTTGCCGCGCATAGGGCTCCAGTCGAACTGCAGCGCCGGTCTCCAGCGGGCGGCTATATACAGCGAGCCTGTGCCCACGAGGCCAAAGGAGACAACAGAGAAGACTAAAGCCCACACACCCAGTCCTGCCAGTGCGAAGATGATGGCAAAAGCCCAATACGTCGCCTGCGCGAGCACCTCGGAGATGGCGATCAGACCATATTGCAGCCTTCGTTGCAGCAATATCGATGGCGCGGTGCGCAAGGAGATGAGGATGAACGACACGGCGAGCGCTTGTATCAACGGCATCAAGTCGGGCAGGCCGTAGTATTGCGCCAGCAGGGGCGCGCACAGGAAAAGCAGGAGGGCGGGGCCCAGAAACCACAGCAATTGGTAGGTAAAGAGGGAGTCGAGTGCCCGACGGGGCACCTCTTCTCGGCTGCGCACGAAAGCAGCGCCGAGCCCTACCTCGCTGAAGATGTTGAAGAGGTTTGTGGAGAAGCTCGCCAGCGCAAACAGGCCAAATAGCTCGGGCTGCAAAGCGCGCGCCAGCACTATCCAGCCGGCGAAAGCGAGCACCTTGATGGCCGCTTCACGGGTGGTCAAATTGAATACGGCTCTCAACGTGCGGCGACCGATATTATCGGCATGGCTCGCCTGCGGTTGAGCATCTGGCGGCATCTCAGTATCCATGCGACGTTGCCTGGCATCTCCTATTTACAAGGAGAGCCTGGATTGTATCCATATTCAGATGCACAAGTGCTCCTGTTCCGGGAACTGATCGCCATGCCAGACGAAGCTTCCAGTAAAGCTGTGGGCGCGTAGAAACATTATACAGACCACTCATAGCTCGGTCAACATCGCTGGACGGAATTCTTAATTTTAAATCCCTAATTGTTAATTCAACATTCAAAATTATGAATTCCCGCCCCACTCCATCCTGGAGGTGACATAGCTTCATGATAACGAGCATCACAACGTTCTGTCAATTCCCCAACGCCAGACAAGCACGGCTGATGCGAAGTCGAAAGTGTGCGTGGGCGGGCACTCCAGACACCCACTTTGCGCCAGCCCTGGCTAGACACTTGGACAAATTGCTTCGGTCATCGACTAATTACCATCCCTTTCCGCCACTAACAGTATCTTGAACCGGCCCTCTGAAGACCCATTAGTTAACTACGTTGCAGGTTTCACATCCGCGTTCATCGCAAGGCTGTATAATTGCCTTTATGCAGATACTCACTGCCGGCGAGACGGTTGCCCTGCTCCCATACCCTGAGTTGTCGGACGCACTCGCCGGGGTCTTACGGGATAGGAAGATGGGCCGCGCTCGCGCCCCTCAGCGGCTTGGGTTGCCTCTGGCGGGCGGCGGTCTCCTTTTTCTGATGCCTGCCACCGACGAGCAACTGGCCATCACCAAGCTGGTAACCATCCATACGGGCAACAGCGCAGTTGGCTTGCCTGTGGTGCAGGCGGACGTGCTGGTGATGGAAGCCGGGACCGGGCGGCGTCTGCTTACTTTAGATGGCAATGTTGTGACCGCGCGGCGCACCGCTGCGCTCTCCCTGCTGGCGGCGCGCTCGCTGGCACCGTGTCCGGGCGGCCCGTTGCTGGTGGTGGGCGCAGGCACGCAGGGACGCTCGCACCTTGAAGCGTTTGTCGAAGGATTGGGCGTACGCGAGGTCTATATCTATTCGCGCACGCAGGCAAACGCCGAGATGCTGGCCGCGCACGCTCGTACCCTCACAGGTGGCCCGGCGGTGCGAGTGGTCACCGATACGTCCCAGGTGATCGATAGAGCACGCCTGGTTGTGACGGCCACCACGAGCTCCGAGCCGGTTTTGCTGCCCGGCGCGCCTTTGTCTGACGACGCTTTCGTGGCCGCAGTGGGTGCATACACGCCTCAAATGACCGAGCTCCCACCCGACCTGGTGCTGCGCTCTCGCCTCTTCGTAGACACCATCGAGGGCGTGCGCTCGGATGGCGGAGATTTCATCCAGGCAGGAGTAGATTGGGCGCGTGTGACGCCGCTGGAAGATGCGCTTGACGGACCTCCACAGGGGAACGGCCCCGTCATCTTCAAGAGCGTAGGGCACGCACTTTGGGACCTGGCAGCGGCCAAGCTGGCGGTCAGTCGCCGATCTTCGTGATGCTGCCGACGCCAGATTTGTGCTGCTGTACCACGGGGCTGCCGTAATACCTTATACTTCCCACGCCGCTCAAGCTGGCATTCAAGCTGTCGCTAACACGTACCGTGGCACTGCCCGCTCCACTCGCTCGGACGCTTGCGTTGCGGCTCTGAAGATCGCCTGCCCTGTAGCTCCCGGCCCCGCTGAGCACAACCTCCTGCGTGGTCGTGTTGCCGCTCACCGCGAAGTCGCCTGCGCCCGATACCACTACCCTGAGGTTGCTTGCGGCCAGGTTGCCCAGGCGCGTATTTCCCGCCCCGCTGATCCTTGCCTCGAAATCTCCTGCTCGAATGTCGTCCGCTTCGACGCTGCCTGCGCCTGATAACTTGAGCGCGCTGAGATCGTTTGCGGTAACGTTGAAAACGAGCGGCACCCGTAAACGGATTTGCTCATTATTTTCGAGGCCGATTCTGAGTGTTCCGCCCGACACATCGACCTTGATTATAGGCACGATATTGTCGTCGCCCTCGATTGTGAGCGATTCGGTGCCTGTCTGCCTTACGACCAATCTGCCCACGCCGTAGAGCTCTACGCCGTCAAAGCCGCTTACGGGTCTCGTCTTAGTGGTTTTGTTACCGGATCCTTCTATCATAATTGGCCTCCTGGTAAACATCTTAATTGCGCATGCCAAGTTTATATCAAGTGGTTGGCCAAAGCATCGGCCTCCGGACCGAAAAAGTGCAGCCATGATTAATTGATTCCTGCGATGCGGCGAAGATTTGATTGGTGCATGATATAGGCGTTGGAAGGCTGCCTCTTGTTTCCAGAGGCCTACAAACGAGAGTTATTCGTAAGCAACAGATTAATCTGACCGGACGAGACTATGCAGTATAGTCTCAATGTCTACATTCTAGAGACTCGAAAGGAGAAAATTCGATGAAGGAATACAGATATAGCCTGAAGGTGGGCTCATTGCGTAAGACGGGCGTTTCGCTGGCCATGCTAGCATCGTTGTTTATGTTGCTGCAAGGCTGGGGAATTTCAGGAGCAGCCCCTGCAGGGCAGAGTACCTCGAACAACATCGTCTATGCGTCGTCCGCGCCAGCCTCGTCGAGCGCGCCGGACGCCACCTGCCCATCAGGTGGACAATGCTTCGCGGACATGACTTCGGGCAATCCCTTCTATGCATTCGTCAACCGCATCTACCAGCAAGACCTTGTGACAGGTTATCCTTGCGGCGGTACGGGCGAGCCGTGCGACCAGTACAGCAGGCCATACTACAGGCCGCTCGCCAACGTCACGCGCCAGCAGATGGCGAAGTTCATAGACAATGCTCGCCGTTTGGCACAAATCAATATCCAGAGCACAACGGACCCGAACCCGATCTACGCCGGCTCGAGCGCCCCTAACAGCACAGGTATTCTCGGCTATGGCACGAATATCGGGGTCGAGGGCCAGGTAGCAGGGCCGGACGCCTATGCAATTTTTGCGGAGCAGGATACCAACGATCCATCCGCCAATGGAGCGGCGATCCGGGCGGATGCTGCCACTGCAGATGGTGTGGATACCCACAGCCAGAGTGGCACCGGTCTGCTGGCCCAGAGCACCAGCGGTTATGGGATCTACGGCGGCAGCACCAGCAACGTAGGTGTGCGTGGCGTCAGCGAGACCGGCGACGGTGTGCTGGGTGGAACTAATAGTGGCACCGGGGTAGTAGGTAGTAGTTCTTCGGGCGCAGGCGTTTGGGGGGAAAGTAGCAGCAATGATGGCCTGCATGGTACCAGTAGTACCGGCAACGGCGTTTATGGCACCAGCACAAGCGGTTATGCCGGCAACTTCGAGGGCAACGTGCGAGTCACAGGCACCTGCACAGGTTGCCTCGGCACCTACCGGATAGACGACCCTCTCGACCCGGCCAACAAGTACCTCAACCAGCCGGCTGTGGCAAGCTCGGACATGCTGGACCTGTACACCGGCCACGTCACCCTCGACGCCAGTGGCGAAGCCTGGGTGGACATGCCTTCATGGTTCCAGGCGCTAAACGAAGATTTCAACTACCAGCTAACGTGTGTGGGCGGCTACGCGCCTGTTTACGTTGCCCAGGAGATAGAGAATAACCGCTTCAAGATAGCGGGCGGCAAGCCGGGCCTCAAAGTATCGTGGCAGGTGACGGGCGTGCGGCACGACCTCTACGCTCAGCAGCACCCGGTACCCACAGAGCAGAACAAGCCCGCCGGTGAGCAAGGCACCTACCTGCACCCTGAGCTTTACGGCCAGCCTGTTAGCAAGACCGCTCCTCCAGGCAAGTAGCCGGTAAGCAACCTCTATTTGAACGCCACCACACCGAACGCATCGTACCGTGGCACGATGCGTTCGAAGCCCACCTCTTTGAGGCGCTTGATGGCTCCCCGGCTTACCTGGTTGCCTTCACCGCTCTTCAGGTTACCTGTGTAGTGGAAGAGGCGACCTCCACGCGTGAGCACCCGGTAGCACTGGCGATAGAACTCGCCCGAATACAATTCTCCGGCAAGGGAGAAGGTGGGCGGATCGTGGATGATGCGGGCGAACGAGGCGTCGGGGAAGGTTTGGATCAGGTCGAAGCTGTCGCCCGTAAGCTGCGTGATCCTTGGATTGTCGAACAGCTCTTGCGACCAGGGATTGAGGCGAGCGACCTGCAAGGATGCTGGGTCAAGCTCGATTGTGGTCACATGAGAGGCGGTTCGGGACGCTACAATGGCTGTGTAGCCGAGACCCGTTGTCGTGTCGAGCACGTTGCCAATAATCGGTGCAACTGCGCGCACCTTCTGGAGCGTATCCTGGTGAGGGTCGGTCCCCTTGATGCGGTGCATCGGGAAGCCACCGATTACCATCGTGGGGCAACCCCCCGTTGGGTAGAGGCTGCACACTCGCCCTGTGGTCTCTGAGAAAACCCGGATTTCCGAGAGCATACTGCCCTGGAGGTGGAAGCACTTGGTCTCCGACCCGGCGATTTCCTCCACACTTGCCCAGTCCAGCTCTTCTCCCGATGAGAAAGTCGCCCCTCCGGCGGAAAGCGCCACCTCAACGGTCGTGAGTCCCAGGTCGGGCGAAATAGCGGCAGTGGTGTGCCCTTCGCGCCGGGCGTTGAGGAGGGGTTTTACTTCGTAATGGGATAAGACTATCAGATCAGTACCGTGGCAGTTTAGCGACGTTGAACATTATTGTGATGTGCGTTGTGCCGTCAGTCATAGACGTAATCTCAACCCTCGTTTGCTCCAGCGACCAGATATTGTAGAGCATCTGCCTGCTACCGTGCAGCACTGTCGTGTCGGAGCTTTGCTGTTCGACCCAGATACCCTGCGTTCCATACCTCTTTTCAAGCTCTAAAAGGTAAAAATGAAGGACTGTCTCAGCTTTGTCAGCGGTCGTAAAAGAATAATTGGGTACGGCCTCAGGCGCAATAATACCTTCGCTGGTAGGCGTTCCCATCATGCCCACCCGGCCCAGCACGGGGGGTTGAAGCGATTGGGCTTTGGGATAAAGTGGCAAAGACGTTATCGGTGCGTAGGAGGCATTGAAGGCAAGCCCCACCAACAGAAAAGGTGTTGAGCAGAGCGTGAAGAGGACTAGGATCAGGATAGGCCCTCCAGGGCGCGAGTAAGCGAGCCGTATCCAGGCTTGTCGGTTCATGCCTTGTCCCTCCTACGATAAAAAGCTCAATAGCGACTGCGCCAGCCTCTCTACGGGCACCCTCTCGAACTCGTGTCATATTCCGGGCGGCACTACCGTCTTCCAGCCCAATGCTGTGTGGCACTCCGCAGGCGTCTGTGCGAAGCGTGGCGCTTTGTTCACTATCTTGTTTATGCCGATCTCGCGCTCAGCCTCTTCGGGCGTCCAGACGTACTTCGTCCGGAGCGTGACGACCCTACCCACGAGCCGCGGATGGCCCAGGGCCAGCAAGCAGGCCACATATCCCCCATGCTGTCGCCGGATATATGCGTCTGCTTGATGGATTGGCGCTCCAAATAATCGAGCACGTTCCTGACACAGCGCTCCATGCTGAATGCCTGTCCAGGCAACTGCGAGGTTTCCGATGAGCCGAAGGCGAGATCTCGTCCACCATGGCCTTCAAAGTCCAGGGTGTGCAGCTCGAAATCGTCCTCCAGCAATGGAATAAGTGGGGCGAACTGGCTGCTCGCACCAGGGGCTCCATGCAGGAGAAGTAAATTAGGCTCGGACATGGGTTTTACCTAAAAGCTGATACTTTTGTCGGGTAGCGAGATACCCGGCCACAACTTTATCCCCCTGGCCAGGTGGTTCTCTCCACCGGTAGAGGCGTTGTCGCCCACGATTGCCTCACCCTCCACAACCGAGCCGGGGCCGACCTGGCCGTTTGTGGCGACCACACAATGGAGGCTGCGGCTATTCTGAGCGAAATTGGCATTTTCCCAGGCCACCACACCCTCAAGAGACGCGCCCTCGCCGACCGAGCAGTTATCACCCAGCACTGTGGGTCCGGTGATGATTGCGCCTGCCGAAATGTGGCATTTCTTGCCAAGTACGACCGGCCCTGTGATGGTCGCACCGCTGTCCACAAATGTGCCTTCACCTGCCCAGACGGCATCCGCCAGTAGCTCGCCCTCCGGTTGGATATGCTGCCTTACCCGCTCTTCGAGGAGGTCAGCGTGGGCCTGCAGATATTTATCGGGTGTGCCTATATCCATCCAATATGCGTGGCTCTTGTACCCGTAAAGTGGCCGGTCGTTGTTCAGCAGGCCAGGGAAGACTGCACGTTCCACAGACCATCTCCGGCCGGACGGAATGCCGGAAAGCACTTCGGGCATCCATAACATATGTGCCCGCGTTGATCCAATTTGAGGTGGCCTCTTCGCGCTTCGGCTTCTCGGTAAATCGCTCGATGCGGCCTGCACTGTCCATGTCGACCACGCCATAGTGGCTTGGGTCTTCTACGGGCGTGAGCGAGATAGTGCAGGTAGAGCTTTTGTCTCGGTGGTACTGAATCATACCGGTGAGGTCGAGATCGGTCAGTACGTCACCGTTGAAGACCAGGAAAGGCTCGCCGGGAGTCAGTTGCGCCTCGACGTTCTTGATCGCCCCACCCGTATCGAGCGGCTCGTCCTCATAGACGTAGGCCAGCTTCATTCCCCGGCTCGACCCGTCGCCGTATGTCTGCTGGAAGACTTCCGAGCGATAACCGACCGCAAGCACCACTTCCGTCACCCCATGCAGGCGCAGCATATAGAGGGTATGGTCAAAGAATGGTCTGTTGACCAGCGGGATCAACGGCTTAGGTGTATGCAAAGTAAGGGGGCGAAGCCGCGTACCGAACCCACCGACGAGAATTACTGCTTTCATAAGTAAAGCGTAAAACGTAAAACGTAAGACCACGAGTTGCTGCTTACATTTTACGTTTTACGCACCTCATCCCTCCAATATTCCAGAATATCGCTCAGTGTCTGCTCGATGGGAATCTCAGGCTGCCATCCGGTGCGGGCGCGGAACTTAGAGGGATTGCATACAAGGCTCGGGATGTCGGCGGGGCGCATGCGTGCAGGGTCCTTGCGCACCTCGACCTTCACCTTGCTCATGCCCAGCAGCGTGTCAAGCACCCATTGAATCGAAAGGCCCTTGCCGTAGCCAATATTATACACCTCGCCAGGCTCACACACCGTTGCCACAAGGTGATAAGCGCGAACCATGTCACGCACATCCGTGAAGTCGCGCTCGGCTTCGAGATTACCCACGTAGATGACAGGTTCTTGCCTACCTGCCTCTATCAAGGCCACCTGCCGGGCAAACGCCGCCGTGACGAAGTGCTCTGTTTGGCCGGGGCCGATATGGTTGAAGGGCCGCACTCGAATAGTCTGCTGGCCGTAGCTGAGGAAGTGCTGCAGAGCCAGGGTGTCCTGCGCTACCTTGCTCACGGCGTATGGATTATTCGGGCGGAAAGGTGTATCTTCGTCAATCGGGATATCTTCGGAGCGCACGAGGCCGTACTGCTCGGACGAGCCCGTTATCATGATACGCGCTTCGGGGGCCAGCCGGCGCAATGCTTCAAGCAAGTTCAGCTCGCTTACAATATTGTTGACAATCGTGGATTCGGGGTCCTCGAAGGCACGCTGAACGTTACTCTGTGCTGCAAGGTGGAAGACGAAGTCCGGCTTCACCCTGTCCAACGCGGCCTCGGTCTGATCTCGTGCTGTGAGGTCTGCCGCCAGCCACTTGAGGCGCGGCAGGTCGCGGGATTGCGCTCCGCTCCATTCGAACCTGTGGCCGGCGTTACCGAACAGCTCCCAATCTGTATGGTCGGAGAGATACCTGACCAGATGCCTGCCGACGAAGCCGCCCGCCCCTGTGATGAAAGCGCGCGCGCCAACTGCGGATTGCGGATTGCGGATTGCGGATTGCTCTTCGGGCTCGTTAGTGGGGGTCATTGGTGGATTATTGTATCATTTGCCGCCGTTAATCCGCAATCCTTTGCTGATTGGCCCGAACTCAAGCTTGAAGGACCGTAGCTCACCGCAGAGGCGCAGAGGTACAGAGAAGTACGAACGTAACTCACCGCAGAGGCGCAGAGGTCGCAGAGTTACGCAGAGATTTTCATTGTTTCTTACGTCAAAACCTTAAATAATCTCTGCGAACCTCTGCGCTCTCTGCGCCTCTGCGGTGAGTTAAACGTAATCCCTGAGCAATCCGTCCACCTCTTGGCGGTTACCACACCTGCTCCGGCATGTAGGCCGTTAGCGATGAGCGTAGCGAACTACCGGCACATTAGATAGTGGCAGATACCAGCACTTCGGCTTTTTCGTCGCTTTTGAGGCCGGCTTCGCTCCGTAGAAGCTCGACTTTATCTGTCTTTTCCCAGGGGGCGTCTATGTCGGTGCGGCCGAAGTGCCCGTAGGCTGCTGTGGCCTTATAGATGGGCCGGCGCAGATTAAGGTCGCGGATGATCGCACCCGGGCGCAGGTCGAAGTGCTTGGCGATAATCTCCTGTATCCTCTCATCCGATACTCGCCCGGTGCCGAAGGTCTCCACCATGATGGAGATAGGGTGTGCCACGCCGATTGCATAGGAGAGCTGGATCTCGCAGCGGTCGGCCAGCCCTGCGGCTACCAGGTTCTTGGCGACATAGCGGGCCGCGTAAGCAGCCGAGCGGTCCACCTTGGTCGGGTCTTTGCCCGAGAACGCTCCACCGCCGTGGCGGGCGATGCCGCCGTAGGTATCAACGATGATCTTGCGTCCCGTCACACCCGCATCACCCATAGGGCCGCCGGTCACGAACCTGCCGGTGGGGTTGATGTAGTAATGGGTCTTCTCGTCAAGCAGGTGAGATGGGATCACCGCCTGGATTACGTCGCGCTTGATAAATCTCTCGATCTCTTCATTGGCTCACATGGGGATCGTGCTGGGTAGAGATTACTACCGCGTCCACACGCACGGGCTTGCCGTAGTGATATTCGACCGTCACCTGGCTCTTGCCGTCGGGGCGCAGCCAATCCAACTGCCTTATTTTGCGAAGCTCGGCGAGGCGGCGTGTCAGCTTATGGGCCAGCGAAATAGTGAGGGGCATCAATTCTTCGGTTTCATTGCAGGCGAAGCCGATCATCATGCCCTGGTCTCCCGCGCCGATCCTTTCGATCTCCTCGTCCAATGTCATCTGGCCCTGCTTCGACTCGCTGGCCTCGTCAACACCCATGGCGATGTCGGGCGACTGCTCGTGAAGAGACACGACCACAGCGCAGGTCTCGGCGTCGAAGCCATAGCGAGCGTCTGTATAGCCGGCCTGCTGGATGGTGTCGCGGGCGATCTTCTGCACGTTGATCCAGGCATCTGTGGTGATTTCGCCCATCACGACGATCAAGCCGGTGGTAGTCGCCGTCTCGCAGGCCACACGAGCATCGCTGTCCTGCGCAAGGATAGCGTCGAGCACCGCGTCCGAAATCTGGTCGCAAAGCTTGTCCGGGTGGCCTTCCGTGACCGACTCTGACGTCAGGAAGAGCTGTGGCGACGACATGAATGTTGTCTGGTGAGTATCTTTTGCCATGATTTGTATCTCCTTCATCATGAATTATGAATTGTGAATTCTTAATTTTGGATTCATGGTTTAGGTTATTTCAGAATTCAAAATTAAGAATTAAGAATTCTATGTCAGGTTCCTAAACTCTCCGCGAACGCCCTTATCCGCGCGGCTGTGTCCCGTTTGATCGGATGGCCATGGCCGAGACAGAGGACGCGCACGTCGAGGTCTGCCACGCGGCGAATGCTGCATTTGTCTTGCTCCATATCTACTGTAACCATTTTGATGGGCAATCGCAGTCTATTGCGCCTCAACGACATCATCACGTCGCCGCAGAAAAGGACGCGCTTATTAGGCTGCCAGAAGGCGATATGCCCCGGCGCGTGCCCTGGCGTGGCGACCACGTGCAGACCCCCCATTACTTCCTCTATTACGTCGCCATCGTGCAGCACCCTGGCGACGGGAGTCGGCTTGAAAGTAGTGCGCGGCGGCGCAAACATCGCTGAAGACGGGCGGCGTCTTGTCGCGTGGAGGCCCTGGTATAGGTGCCTCCTCCTCGACCACCGCCCGCTCTCCCTCAGATACGTATACTGCCGCGCCTGTCACCTTCTGCATCTCGCGCAATCCGCCGATATGGTCCGGGTGCGCGTGCGTTATCAGAATACGCTTGATATCCTCCGGCTTATACCCTAACTCCGCGACCTGCTTCAAGATGCGCGACGGTGCAAGCGATAAGCCCGTGTCTATCAACGTCAACCCATCAGAGTCTTCGATAGCGTACACGCGTCCCACCACAAGGCGAGTGAAAGTATATAAGCCGGGAAGGATCTTCTTCATAATTACGAATTACGAATTACGAATTACGAATTACGAGGTGACTGGTTCCGTAATTCGTAATTCGTAATTCCCGATCAGGTCCCGCTCTCCCAGGAGGCGAGGTATTTCTTCTGCTCTTCGGTGAGTACGTCAATTGTGACGCCCATCGAGGCGAGCTTTAGAAGGGCGATTTCGTGGTCCAGCTCCTGCGGGATGAGATAGACCTTCGGTTCCAGCGTAGAGCCGTTCTTGACCATATACTCGGCGGCCAACGACTGGTTGGCGAAGCTCATATCCATCACGGACGCGGGGTGGCCTTCGGCGGCTGCCAGGTTCACCAGGCGGCCATCGGCGAGCAGATAAAGCTTGCGGCCATCGGGCAGAACGAATTCTTCCACGAAGTCGCGCACCTCCACGCCTCGCCCACCGGCCATCTCGACCAGCGCGGGGATATTGATTTCGTCGTTGAAGTGCCCGCTGTTCGCCAGAACGGCCCCGTCCTTCATCACGTCCATGTGGTGCTTGTCGATCACGTTTAGGTCGCCCGTGACTGTGATGAAGAGGTCGCCGATTTTGGCGGCATCCATGAGAGGCATCACTTCGTAGCCTTCCATGACGGCCTCAAGAGCGCGCACAGGCTGGACTTCGGTGATGATAACGCGTGCGCCCATACCGCGAGCACGCGAGGCGAGACCGCGACCGCACCAGCCGTAGCCACATACCACCATTAATTTGCCTGCCAGCAGGAGGTTGGTGGCGCGCAGCACGCCGTCGATCGTGCTCTGGCCTGTGCCGTAGCGGTTGTCGAAGAGGTGCTTGGTGTCCAACTCGTTAACCGCGATGATAGGGAACTTGAGCACGCCGTCTTTCTCCATGGCGCGCAGGCGGATAACGCCCGTGGTGGTCTCTTCGCTGCCGCCAAGCACGTCGGCCAGCAGCGATTTGCGCTCCTCGACGCTAAGGAGGGAGGCCCATTCATTCACCTTCGGGTGAACGTCCTTGAGACGGTCGAGGGCGATGAAGAGCATCGACGAAACCAGGTCGGCCCCGTCGTCCATGGTGATCTGCGGGCGGTGATCGAGGGCAGCCACGATATGGTTGTAGTAGCTTTCGGTATCCTCGCCTTTCACGGCGAAAGTTGATATGCCGAAATCGGCCACGAGCGACGCGGCCACGTCGTCCTGCGTCGAGAGGGGGTTGGAGGCGCATAGAGCGAGCTCTGCGCCGCCTGCCTGGAGGGTGCGCATAAGGTTAGCGGTTTCAGCCGTTACGTGGAGGCACGCCGAGAGGCGCACGCCCTTCAAGGGCTGCTCCGTGGCGAACCGCTCTCTAATCTGGCGAAGCACGGGCATCTCTGCCTCGGCCCATTCGATACGCCTGCGGCCCCGAGCCGCCAGGCCCAGGTCTTTGACGTGCGACTTGACGGGAGCGCCTTCGGTTAGAGGCATCTGAAATTTCTTACTGGCTTCCATTACCATTGCAAGTTTCTCCTGTTTGTGTCTAATGAACTTCGTAGTACGTAGCGGGTAGTACGTTGCGTGTATCAGGTAATTTCTGCTTACCACGCACTACGTACTAGACTCTTGCGCAATACGGATGGCGGCGTGTTGCTCCCTCAACACCTTTGCCGCGTCACGTTCCACGCTTTTCACCGATGGGCGGACCAAGCTGTCAGTTGTCAGTTGTCGGTTGTCGGTTGTCAGATCATCGAGGGCTGGTCCCGCCCACCGGTCTACTGACAACTGACAACTCGGTCAGGTTATTTGGCTTTGTTATGATCCTCGCTGTCGCTCTTCTTTTCGCTACTTTTATTCACGCCATCACTATGGTACATGGCGTCTTTGTCCGCTAAAGAGAGCTTGGTCTCGACGAGCAGGATCAACTCGTCGACATCGAACGGCTTGTAAAGAACGCCTATATCCTTTGACGTCAGGTATCCTTCCATATCCCTTAGCTCCTTGATCGCGCCGCTGCACACGATGATTGGGATGCTGGCTGTCACGCGGTCCATCTTGAGTCGCTGGATAAATTGCCACCCTATCTTTTCGTCACCGAAAACATGATCACTTATGATAAGATCAGGCTTGATCTCCTTTACTAACTCAAGCATTTGGGGCTTTATGGAGGTGAGTGTTACTTCGTAGCCGGCCTCTTCTCCGAGAATGGCCTGAAACAGCTCCAGTATCTCCTGGGTATCGTTCACCACGAGTATGTGCTTGCGCAATTTCATATCCTTGTTTTCGGGGTAAGAAGAATAGCTTCCGCCACCAGCGGCTCCGCGCCGAAGTTCTCTTCATAGCGCCGAGCAAACTCCTCACGTGTATAATAATGGGCTTGCGTCCCGTAGCACTCGATTGCGTATACCGCCGCCAGGGCAGCCACTCGGCCCGCCCTTTGCATGTCCATTTTCGCGTTAAGGGCATATACGAGGCCACCCAGATATGCATCGCCCGCGCCCACGGGGTCGAGCACCTTTGTGGCTGTTGCGGGCGGAATAACGGCTGTTTCGTCGCGAGTCATGATTACGGAGCCTTGCTTGCCTTTGGTGGTCACGACCATCTCGGCGTAGTCGAGGATGTCGTGCTGGTCAAGCCCGGTCTTGTCCTTGATCAACTCGTATTCATAGTCGTTGGCGACCACCACTTTGGCCCCGCGCACCCCCTCGGCCAGCTCTTCGCCGGTCATCCGGATGATCTGCCAGATTGGCGAGTAGACGTACGGTACGCTCATCTCCTGGCATTCGCGCGTGAAGCGTACGATGGGCTCAGGCTCGGTAGGGCCTATCACCACCAGGTCCAGCTCATTACGGGGCACCGACTTGAGCGAGCGCTCTTTGTCGCGGGCCATCGCGCCTGTGTAGAAAGCTGTTATCTGGTTGTTGTCGAGGTCGGTAGTGATATAGCAGGTGGCTGTGAACTCGTCCGGCACAACCTCAACGAAGCGCGTATCGATGCCAAGCTGGTGCATTGCCTCTTCGTAGACAGCCCAATCGTTTGCCCCTACCGATGCGAAAAGGGCAGGGGGCGCGCCGAGAAGCGCCATTGTATAGGCGATATTGGATGCCACGCCGCCTCGGTTGCGCTTCATAGTGTTGACAAGGAACGACAGGTTCAATACGTGGATTTTCTCAGGCATTATATGGTCTTTGAAATAGCCTGGAAAGTCCATTATGTAATCGTAAGCGACAGACCCGGTGATAAATGTGCTCATTTTCCTCCATTTTCCTGCGCGTCCAGCCAGGCATACTTAAGGCTCTCTTTGTAAGGCTGGCGCGAGATGCCGGACTCGCTGATTATAGCATTAATAAGGTGGTTTGGTGTCAGGTCGAACGCGGGATTGTGGACTGCCACGCCTTCCGGCGCGTACCGGGTGCCGCCGTGATGAGTTATCTCGTCGGGGTGGCGCTGCTCGATATTGATGCTGCTGCCCTCGGGTATGTCGAGGTCGAAAGTCGAGGTAGGAGCGGCTACATAGAAGGGTATTTTGTGGGCGTGAGCCAGTACCGCAAGACCGTAGGTGCCTATTTTATTGGCTACATCACCATTTGCCGCGATGCGGTCCGCCCCTACCAGCACAGCGTCCACCTTGCTTGCTGCCATCAGCGAGGCGGCCATATTGTCGGCTATGAGGGTGCAAGGCACTCCCCACTGCTGCAATTCCCAGGTGGTCAGGCGCGCGCCCTGCAATAGAGGCCGTGTCTCGTCCACCCACACATGGAGGCGCTTGCCCTGGCTCTGCGCCATGTAAATCAAGCCGAGCGCCGACCCGATGCCTCCTACAGCCAGCGGTCCGGTGTTGCAATGTGTGAGCACGTTCATGCCATCGTGTAGAAGTTTGGCACCCGTCAGGCCCATCCTGAGGCTGGCATTCTGGTTGTCCTGATCAATTCGGCGGGCCGTGGCTAGAACGATATCGCGCACTTCCTGGTATTCGCCTGAATGCTCTGCTTCCTGTTCGGCGGCCCGCAATACTTCGTCCAGAGCCCACGATAGGTTGACCGCGGTTGGGCGAGTGGCGCGCAGAGTCTCGGCCGCTTCGTGAAGGTCCGCAAGCAAGGCCGGCAAGTCCGGAGCGAGCGAATTTCGAGCGGCCAGGCAGAGCCCATAGGCCGCCGCCACGCCAATAGCCGGCGCGCCGCGCACCTTGAGGGTGCGGATGCACTCTGCCAGCTTTTCGACGGTGCCACAATCCACATACTCCAGCCGAAGAGGCAAGAGCGTCTGGTCGATCAGTCTGACCGTGCCCCCGGTCAGCCATTCGACCGGTTGCAGACCTTCTGATTGCGGATTGCGGATTGCGGATTGCGGATTGGCCATGGTGCGTACTACTTATTGCTTACTGCTTGCAGACGTTTTACGATTCCTGCTGTCGTCCATCGTCCATCGTCAGGCATAAAAAAAGCTCTCTCTTGCGAGAGAACTGAGCATGGCATGGCCTGTTGGTCCTCTCTCATCTTTCAGGCATGCTGCCTGACGGATTTGGCACCGACGGTCTGGCTGTCTAGGCACAGACTCGGTTGCCGGGCTTCACGGGGCCGATCCCTCCGCCCATCTCGATAAGAGTCCGGATATTAGATTATTTTGTCCAACATGAATCTTATCACAAGCGGGGGCGTGTGTCAAGGAATAGCTATCGGGAATCAGCCCAAACTCACCGCAGAGGGAGTTCGCGGTCAGTTCGCACCCAAAGGGTACGCGCTCATACTGGGCGGCCAACTCTGGGGCGGCACCCCGCTCATGGGCGCAGAGTTACGCAGAGGTCCTTATGGTTTAAGGGGTGCGGGGATCACCCTGCCGGGGGTACGGGGTGTCCCCAGTCTCTTCTCTATTTTCATCCATGCATCTGTGCGCCAGCTCTTAGTTACTCTTCAGTGAGTTACCGTAATTGCTCAACTCTCTATCGAGGAAAGCGCAGATATACCGCCCCTCGCGCATCAAGGTAGACCGCCTGCGGTGTCCTGACGATGCGGATCATCACCTGCTGGCAGCCGGGGCAGCGGAGGACGATGCCAGGCGATTGAGTGAAAGCCATCAGACTTCCTATCTCGCCTTCGCGCCCGCAGTTGGCGCACTCGGTTGGGGTGGCTGTCATCTCCACCGCGAATATCTCGCTCAGGACGCCGGCTGCTGCGTTGCCGTCCAGCACCATCTCTTGAATAGTATCTGTTTGATTGCTGTCCATAACTCCGTCCTTCCTTCGCTCGCTCAGGATTCTCCGTCTCCTTGATCTACCTAAGAGCCGCTTGGGCCGAAGCGCTCGGTGCGGATGTTGCCCGGCGCTACCCCCAACTGGACCATCCCATTTGCTACAGCCTCCACCAGCAAGGTTGGGCCGCAAATGTAGGTTTGAGGCGCAACTCCGAACGATGAAGCCACCTCTGAGAGCATTTGGGAATCTATACGCCGGCTGTAACCTGTCCAGCCGGGAGGCTGGGTGCGAGTGAGCGTATAATAAACCCCGAGGTCGCTGTCGTTGGCCTGTAGCTGCTCCAGCTCTGCGTGATAAATGAGGTCGTCGGCGGTGCGCGAGCTGTAAAGGAGACGCGTGGGCACCTTTGAGTCTGACGCGGCACGGTCGCGGAGCATGGACATCAACGGCACAACGCCCGAGCCTCCGGCAACAAGCAGCAAGGGCCCGCCCAATGCCGCCTGCCACACAAAGTAGCCGCCAATCGGGCCGCGCACCTCTACCCGGTCGCCCACCACGAGAACATCGTGCAGGTAAGTCGACACCTCACCGTCCTCGATCCTCTCCACAGTGAGGTCTATTTCGCCGGCGCGCTCAGGCTCGGAGGCGATCGAGTAGCTGCGCTCCGTCTGGTAGCCGTCGGGCGCTGTCAGGCGGATGTCGTAATGCTGCCCCGCCCGGTGTTGCAGCCGGTTGGGCAAGGTAAGAGTGAATGTCTTGACATTTGGCGTTTCCTGCTTGATAGCTTTGACCGTGGCGATCTGCCACTCCAGCATCTGGTTCATATTTAGTCTCCGCTGTAGCGTTCCTCTTTCCAGGGGTCGCCATGGTTATTATAGCCGAGCGACTCCCAGAAGCCGGCTTTGTCGGCCTCTCTCAGCAGCAAGCCACGCGCCCACTTGGCGCTCTTCCAGAGGTATAGATGGGGCACCACCAGGCGGGCAGGCCCGCCGTGCTCGGGGGCCAATGGTTTGCCATCGTATTCGTACGCCACGAAAGCCTGGCCGTTGATAACGTCTGTCAGAGGCATGTTCGTCGTGTAGCCGCCGTCGCTATATGCGGTTAGGTACATGGCCTTGCGGTCAAGCTCGACCTGTTCGAACAATGTGTCCAGGCTGACACCTCGCCAGCGCGTATCGAGCTTGGTCCACTTGGTTACGCAATGGATGTCCACAAGATATTCTTTGGAAGGAAGCTGCATGAAGTCCGACCACGACCAGCTAACCCGCTCGCGCACAAGCCCGTCGATAGTGAAGCTCCACTGGTCAAGCTGAGTGCGCGGCGTCGGCCCAGCGGAGAGCACAGGGTAGTCGGTGGTGACATACTGGCCCGGCGGCACGCGGTTCGCAATGCCGGCCGCCCTGCGCCTCCCGACAAACCCGCGCGACACGAAATGATCTGCCATCTTTGCCTCCTCATTTCTCGTTTCTAACGTCTAGTCTGACCATGTGGCGAAACGTTACAGTCAGGTCGCATGAAATGGTAATAAAAGGCCAATCTTCGGAATAACCCTGTAATAATTGTAGGGTACAATATAGTTAACGGCACTTACCAGCCGAATTATCTTATCAGCCGAAGTACTGGAGAAGCAATCATGGCAAACAAAGTTATCAAATCAGACGCCGAGTGGCGGCAGCTGCTAACCCCGGAGCAATATCGAATCGCCCGACAGAAAGGCACCGAGCGGGCATTCACAGGGGAATATGCCCACAGCAAGGATGAGGGCGTCTACCGGTGTGTGTGCTGCGGAGCAGAGTTGTTCGAACTCGGATACCAAGTTCGAATCAGGTACAGGCTGGCCCAGTTTCTACGCGCCGATCTCCGAGGAGAACGTCGGTACTGAAGAGGATGGCAGCCTCTGGATGCGCCGCACCGAAGTGGTGTGCAACAACTGCGATGCCCACCTCGGGCATGTGTTCGACGATGGCCCCCGACCCACCGGCTTGCGCTATTGCATCAATTCCGCCTGCCTGCGGCTCGAGAAGAAGGATGCGTAGTTGTCAGTTGTCAGTTGTCAGTTGTCAGTAGACCGGAGCTGTCAGCTATCGGTCGTCTACTGACAACTGACAACTGACAACTGCGTCACAAGGAGCAATATAATGGAAAACGTGAAATTAGAAAAGGCAACATTTGGGGCCGGCTGTTTCTGGGGAGTGGAAGCGGCCTTCAGGCAGATCAAGGGGGTTGTCTCGACCTCCGTGGGATATAGTGGCGGGTCATACCAGAATCCCTCTTATAAAGATGTCTGCACCGGAAGGACGGGGCACGCCGAGGTGGTGGAGGTGGTTTACGATCCCGCTAGAGTTTCATACGACGATCTTCTGAAGGTCTTCTGGGAGAACCACGACCCCACCCAGCTCAACAGGCAAGGTCCCGATTGGGGCCAGCAGTACCGCTCGGCGATCTTTTTCAACACACCCGAGCAGCAGGCTGAGGCTATTGCCTCCAAGGAACAGCTCGAAAAAAGCGGTAGGTACCGAAAGCCGGTTGTGACCGAGATAACACCTGCCTCCCAGTTCTACCAGGCGGAAGATTACCATCAGCAGTATCTCGAGAAGCGCGGTCTATCCACCTGCAGGATCTGATATCTTCCTGATACCAAAACAGGTCCCTCAGCTGGGACCTGTTTTGGTATCAGGAAAGCGTCTCTTCAAGCGAAAGCTCACTCATGGTCCGGACTTCTTCCAGGTCCGATGAAGGCTTCCAGCAGCTTACACCAATCTTAGGTAGCTTACGCGGAGATTACGAGTTGCCCGCCTGCCGGCAATATCGTATCCTAATCTTATGAACAGAGACATCTCAGACCTGGTGCGCTATACACCCGAGGTGGCCCAGGCGTTGCAATCGCGCCGGGCCGTGGTGGCTCTCAAATCGACTGTGATAGCGCATGGGCTACCTCACCCGCTGAACCTCGAGGTGGCGGCGCGGATGGAGGCTATCGTGCGCGAGCATCAAGCGGTGCCTGCCACCATCGCCATCCTCGACGGCAAAATTCATGTGGGCATCACTCCCGCAGAATTGGAGCGCATCGGCACAGCCCCGGACATCTCCAAGGCGAGCCTGCGCGACCTGCCCATGCTGCTTGCCCGCAGCGCGAGTGGCGCTACTACCGTATCAGCAACGGTCCATCTGGCGGCGCTGGTTGGCATCAAAGTGTTTGCCACGGGCGGCATCGGTGGAGTGCATCGCGGGTGGGAGCGCACGCTCGATATTTCTGCCGACCTGCCGGCCCTCGCCTCAACTTCAATCGTGACCGTTTGCGCCGGGGCCAAATCAGTGCTCGATTTGCCCGCTACCCTCGAATGGCTGGAGACGCATGGCGTGCCCGTGCTCGGCTATCGCACACCCCACTTCCCTGCTTTCTACACCCGCTTCACCGACCCGCCTCTGCCGGTGGATGCCAGCGTCGAGACCCCGAAAGAAGTAGCTGCCATATTCAAGATGCGCGCCCGCCTTGGTCTACCTGGCGGCGTGCTGGTGTGCCAGCCCCTTCCCGCCGAGCTTGCTCTCGATAATACCGCAATCGAGGCGGCAATCCAATCTGCCCTTCAAGAAGCAGCTAAACAGGGAATCAGAGGCCGGGCCGTCACCCCATTCCTGCTAAGCGCCCTTTCCCGCACCACAGAAGGCCACTCCCTCGACGCCAACCGCGCCCTCCTGGAAAACAACGCCTCCCTGGCCGCCCAAATCAGCCGGGCCGTCACGCCGCCGAATTATGTGTGACGCAGTTGTCAGTTGTCAGTTGTCAGTTGTCAGTAGACGGACGACCGACGGATGATAGCTATGACAACTGACAACTGACAACTGTACACCAACTGACAACTGACAACTGCGTACACCCCATGACAATCCGCAATCCGCAATCCGCAATCCGCAATCAGACTAATCCGGCAATTCTGTCGTTGGGCGATTTGCTGCTCGACCTGGTGGTGCGGTTCGATCCACAATCGGGGGAGGCGGATGCTGGGCCGGACGCCGTCCAATTGTGGCCGGGTGGGTCGGCGGCTAATTTCGCGGTGTGGGCCGCTCGCGAGGGTGCGGACGTGCGCTTCATCAGCCGGGTTGGGCGCGATTTTTCAGGCGATATGCTCGTCCACTCGCTATCGGACGCCGGCGTCGTGCCGGCCGTGCGAGTGGTGGACGATGTGCCGACCGGACGTGTTCTGGTGCTGGTGGACAGCAACGGCACGCGCAGGATGTGGTCTTACCCTGGTGCCAGCGGCTCCATAGCCGTTGACGATATCGACCCTGCCTGGTTCGAGGGCCTGGACGCCTTCCACCTGACCGGCTATTCGCTGCTGCGTGAGGGCGCCCGCGCCGCTGCCCTAGAAGCCCTGCGTCTTTCGCGTTTAGGCCGGAGGGCGAAAGGCCAGGCCACCCTCTGCACACTCGACCCCAACCCCTCTCACCTGATAGCTGATTTCGGGACGGAGCGTTATTGCGAGATGCTGGCCCAATGCCAATTCGACATTATATTCCCCAATCTCGAAGAAGGCCGGTTACTCACAGGCTGTGACACCCCGGAGGAGATTGCCCGCGACCTTCTTGCCCTGTCGCCTCTGGTCGTATTGACCCTCAGCGATAGGGGATGTCTGGTAGCAACACAGGAAAGCATGGCGACAATACAAGCCCACCCGGTCGACGTTGTGCGAGACGCCACGGGCGCGGGCGACGCTTTCGCCGCAGGCTTTGTGGTAGAATACCTCCGTACCCGCGATCTCACCTCTGCCGCCCTTAGCGGCAACCGCCTAGCCGCCAGTGTAGTCGGGCGGGTAGGAGCGCGATAGAACGCAGTTGTCAGTTGTCAGTTGTCAGTTGTCAGTAGACGGAGAGACGACTGGCGATCGACGACGGCGACGGCGTAAAACGTGAAACGTTAGCCCCATAAAAACCTTCGTGATCTTTGTGCCTCGTGCTCTTCGTAATTCAATAGCTAATAGCTGACTGACAACTGACAACTGACAACTGACAACTGACAACTTGGTCCACCATGAATTCTAGCCAGCCACCACGTCGCGCACGTACTCGCCGGCCTCCTCTTGCCGAGATTGATAGCTGGGAGCTATGGCAAGCCTGGAAGAGGGGCGAGCGTACGCGTGTGATCCCATGGTTTGTCTTGCTGGTGGGTTTTTGTCTTGTGCTGGCCGCCATGTACTCCTTCTTCTTTTTCTCTACGGTGCTCAGCCAGGACGACATCTTCCCGGTGGTCCTCGGCATCGGGTATCTGGTTTTCCTCTACTGGCTATGGCAGCGTATCTCACCGCGCCGTGCCTTCGCGCTGGGCGTGGTGGGCGCAACGGTCGTGGTGTCGGCTCTAGGTTTTCTGCTCTGGTTCCTCTTCTATATGGCTACCGGCTGGAATCCTCTTGCCGCCATCTTCGGCACAGCAGCCCTTGGTATTATAGGTCTCGTGGTCGGACTTCGAGCGCTCAACGCCATCGAGCGCCAGAAAGAGATGTGATGGTACTCGGGTATTTTCTTCATTGGCAATGGCCACTTGTGCAGATACTCGATTTATAGCAGGGAAGGGTTGTGTGGGCGCGGCGCTGGCCATCTCTTCCAACTGATTCGGGCATGCAACGCGACACGAGCACCGCACTGAGGATACAATCTCTGTGCGTTACCCAAGCAAATTTGTTGGAACAGATGGCCAGCGCCGCGCCCCTCCAGCCTTTCGATTTCCGGCCAGGCACTGTAACCTTGCACCTGGTCTATTAGAAAGGGTAAGTAATACGGAGTATCTCCACTAATGCAACAACTTCTACAATGTATCCCCAACTTTAGCGAGGGCCGCCGCAAAGAGGTCATCGACCGGGTCGCAGATGCGGTGCGCAATGTTGAAAGCGTGCGGTTGCTCGATGTCGCGCCCAACGCCGACCATAATAGGACAGTGCTGACCTTTGTTGGCCCCCCTGCGGCTGTAGCCGAGGCCGCTTTCGCGGCCACAGCGGAAGCTGTCAAGCTGATAAATATGGAAGAACAGAAGGGCGAGCACCCGCGCATCGGTGCAATGGATGTGGTGCCGTTCGTGCCGATATCAGGCATGACCATGGATGATGCGGTGGCAATCGCCAACAGCGTCGGCAAGCGGATCGCCGATGAGTTGTCGGTGCCGGTCTATTTATATGCAATGGCAGCCACCAACCCGGCCCGCAAGCGACTGCCCGACGTGCGCCAGGGCCAATATGAGGGGTTGAAAGAGGCCATCGCCCGCCCTGAGCGTAGCCCCGACTTTGGCGAGGCGAAGATGCACCCCACAGCGGGGGCCACTGCGGTAGGGGCGCGCCCTCCATTGATCGCTTTCAACGTAAACCTGGGCACAACCAACCTGCAAATCGCCAAAAAGATAGCAAAAGGTTTGCGAGAGAGCAGCGGCGGCCTCATGAACGTGCAGGCGCTGGGTGTGGACCTGGCGGAGCAAGGGATGGTGCAGGTCTCGATGAACCTGCTCGACTACACCCGCACTCCAATCCATCGCGCCTACGAGCTTGTCAGGATCGAAGCCGAGCGCCACGGCGTGCCTGTAGTTGGCAGCGAGATCGTGGGCCTTTTACCTCTGGACGCCCTCGTCGGCGCGGCGGACTTCTACCTGCGCCTGACCGATTTCAAGCGCGGCCAGGTTCTTGAGGCGAGACTGCTCGAAGAAGAGGACTGATGGAGCAGTGGATAAGGCTTTCAACTCCCTTGTTAGCTGCTCCTAGTTGAGAGCGCGAATCCCAGCTGGATGGGCCTGCACCTTCGCCTCGCTCCCAAGCGCACTCAGCAATGTCTCAGTCTCCACGATCCTGGCGAACTCTCCGCCGAGCGAGGTTAGCTCTGCTTCATGCATCTCCTCGCCTGTGAAGTGACGCGACGTGATGGGGCTGTAGCGATCGAAAGTTGCTGTCGCATCGGAGACAACAATAGTATCAAAGCCCAGGTTGGCCGCCATCCTGGTCGTAGTGGAGACGCAGTGGTCGGTAGTCAACCCGGTGAGCACGACGGTGCTCTGCTTGCCGGCGCGTAGATCGCTCCTCAAGGTCCGTACCGATAAAGGCGCTGTTTTCCCTCTTCTGAAGAATGGGTTCGCCGGGCTGCGGCTTTACAATATCTTTGATCTCATTGCCCACATAGTTGGGCCTCAGGGGGGATTTGGGATTTTTTGACTGGTGCTGTATGTAATAGATGGCCCAGCCCCGTGCCCGCCATGCATCAAGCAACCTGGCTATGTTCTGTTCAGCTTCCGGGTTGTTGCGCTCGCCCCAATAGGGCTCATCAAGGCCTTTTTGCACGTCTATAACTATCAGAGCTGTGCCCTCTGCGAGAACAACTTCGCTCCTTGCACTGTCATCCCTCATTTTCCTCTCCTTTATCTCTTCTTATCGCCAGTTTGGGTGCCTTGCTGCACGACATTCACGATAGATTGCCGCCTGATCAGGGCGGTCCATGAGTCGCTACCCGTGCAGATCCCGCAGTTCCTCCTCTATGGTGGTGATGTAATCCATATCCTTGAGGCTGCTGAGGTTGATTTCGACGTTGGCCACTGCGCCTTCGCGAGCGGCGTCTGCCAGGAGTCGTGCAACTCGTGCGTCGGAGGCCACGTTGGGGTTGCCATTTTCGAGGGCGATCTGGGCGAGCTGCGCCGTTTCCATGGCAGCTTTCGCCACTCTCAGAGGAATCTGGGTGGCAACTAGCAGCGCCTGCTGGATTGCTGCGGAGCGTGCTGCCTTTTCCTCGTCGGTCTCTTTGGGCATCTTGTATGCCTGGCTGACCTCGTCGTAAGCGGCGGTATCTTCGTCCACAGCCGCCAAAAGCTGGGCGCGCAGCTCCCCCGCCCGCGCCAGTACAACTCTCAGCTTGTCCTCTACATCGCGAAACTTCTCCCGCCCCACCGTCAGGTTGCAGGTCATCTCCACCATCGCCGCAGCCATTGCCCCCGCCAGCGCGCTCGCACTTCCCCCACCCGGCGTCGGATTAGGAGAAGCAAGCTGCTCGACGAAATCTTCGACAGTCAGTTTGATAAGTGACATGGTTACCCCCGTTGTCAGTTGTCAGTTGTCAGTTGTCAGTTGACCGGGGATCAGTGGCTAGTGGCAGGTAAGAAGTACCCGGTCGTCCTTCGTTGTTCTACTGACAACTGACAACTGACAACTGACAACTGACAACTGATCTAATGTCCCCAATCTCTTGGGTATCTGAAATCTATGCCGGGTGTGCGCGAGCCTACTTTGGCTATGATCGCGGTCATGCGCTTGTATTGCATGTTTCGGACTGTGCGCACCGTCCGGTCCACGAGCGCCTGGTCGAAGCCGCGCTGCACTACCTTCTCCGGGTCGAGCCTTCTTCATCCACCAGCAGGTAGAGCACCTGGTCAACTATGTCGTATTCGAGGCCCATCTCGGCTTCGTCGGTCTGGCCGGGCCAGAGGTCGGCGCTCGGCTTCTTGTCCACGATGGGGGCGGGCACGCCTATGGCACGCGAGAGGGAGCGCACCTGCGTTTTATAGAGGTCGCCCAGAGGCTGGATGGAGGCGGCACTGTCGCCGTACCAGGTGGTGTAGCCGAGCAGGTATTCGGTCTTGTTCGACGTGCCGAGCACCAGCGCGTTCTCGGCAGCCGACCTGTCGAACACCGCGATCATGCGCGCCCTGGCCAGGATATTGCCCTTGCGCATCTGGCTCATCTCACCGTAATGCTCGATCAGCGGGTCGGCCATGCCGGTGATATCGATCTTGTCGAAATTGGGCAAGCCCAGGTGATCGATCAAGAGGCGGGCGTGCCCCTCGCTTTCAGGGCTGCTCGTCTTATAAGGCAGCATGATGACGACCACATTCTCAGGCCCCAGGGCCTCAGCTGCCAGCGTGGCCGACAGAGCGGAATCTATCCCGCCCGATAGTCCAAGCACGACGCGATTGAAGCCGAACTTACGCGTTTCAGCCCTGATGAACTCGATCAACAGCCGCTTTGTTAGCTCCGCGTTGATAGCCAACCTGTCGGTCACGTTGTGGGGCTTGGCTAACTCCGGTATCACTTTCTTGAGATTCATCATCTGTCCTTCTGGCAGTGCAGTTCAATTTGCCATTCCAGCCAGTGCCCGAATGTACTCCAGATGCTCCGCGGCATGGTCAGCAGTATTGCTATACACCACATCTGTTGCCGGGCGACCTGTATCGCTGCCCGGCTCATCAGGAAAGCGCCTGTACGACTTCTTCAGAACATCATCACTGAGAGGTGCGACGGCGGCAAGGATCTGCTCATTTATGTTGCTCAGGTCTGCGCGCACTTCGGCAAGGGGCCGGTCTTTGGTCTGCTTCTGTATGGTGGCGTTGATCGCGTCGAAGTCGCCCGACATGAATAGCGCTTCGTCAATGCCAAGCGCCTCATAACGAGGCTTGCCCTGCAAGAAGTAGAGCGCCGATCGCTCCCAGGCAGCGAGATGAGTAAGGTGATCTTTGATGGTCCAGCCCTCGGCGTCCTGCACCTGGGTCATTTGCTCGTCAGTCAGTTGGTCGAGCACACTTTTGAGATCGTTCCAGTTGCGTTCAGTATCTTCGATGATCTGGGATTTTGTCCCTCTATACCAATCGGCCATTGTATCGTCCGCCCTCTCGGTTTAATTTCTCAGTAGCGATCTACTTATCCCTGGTCTCAAGTGCCTCTTCGAGACACATTTTAGGGAAAGAAGCAGAGTTGGGGCCGCCGTCCTTCGTCCTCTGGAACCCCCGGCAGGGGACCTCCTCTGCACCCCTAATCCCTAATTAGCTGAGGCGTGGCCACAAATAGGGAACCGCGCCGCGGCAACCCCGCAGAGCGGCCCTCCCATTATCGTTATAGTTGCTCAGTCCACAATCATGGGAGGCAATTACAATGGTATCACACCCGTCGTTACTTGGCATGCTGGTCCAAGCACTTTGCTACAGTAGATATGCCCAAAAATGAACGGGCAGGGAGTGCGCTGCCCCACACGAGCCCGCTAGGACGCTGTGTGGGGCACATCTGGCAGGGTATTTGTGGATGGGCATGCTGCTTGGTCTACATGTTTAGACGTTCGTTCTCAACTGTTGCGACCCAGACCCCCGAAGTACCCTGATATGAACAGAAGGACGCCCATCAATACGAGCGGTAGTATCAATAGGGCGTGGCTGGTTGATGGATCGGCAGCCAGTACTGCGGTGACAGCGGCACAAAAGCACGCCAGTACAGCGAAGAGTATAGCCTTACGTTTGTTATCCATAGTCCAATTGTAACTCTTGTGAATTACATCGCGCAAATGTGCGGCGGCCAATGCCAATGATAGTACTGCCCCGCCCAACTGCTCTGCGTGGAATCCCGACGAGTTGCGACAGAGTGGTTGCCGCTGACAACACGGTGCTGAGAGCCAAAGACCTGGTAGCCGCCCGCCGGCGCTGGATGCTGTATTCGTGTATCAGTTGGCGTTATTGTATCGCCATGAGCAGGGTTTGGGCCTCAATGTTGGCCTCCAGGTCCCCATTGAAAGCTGCGTGAGCATTTATGTCCACGCCTCAATTAGCTATATCTCTCGCCCACGATTCTTTGCAACTCCCTTAGAACGAGCTCAGGGCGCTCGTCGCGGAGAAGGGGGAGGCTGCGGCGCTTGAAGCGCACCGATTCGGGGTTGACAGTGGCGGTTACCAGCCCTTCCTCGAAGTGCTCGCCTCGGGCCAGGAAATCGCCATCAGGAGCAATTATGGTGCTGTAGCCGCCGAACGCCACGCCATCCTCGTAACCCACGCGGTTGCAGTGATAAATGAATGTCGTGAATAGCTCGGCGTAGATGCGATGCGTGGTTATGACGTCAAAGGTGGTATCCAGGTAATCGTCGCCCGGTTTGACCCCTCTCCCCGGCCCCGCCGCCACCATTAGAAGGGTATCGGCCCCGTCGAGCCACAGGAGGTAGGGCAGCGAAAGGTGCCAGAAATCCTCGCAAATGAGGATGCCCATCCGCCCGAAGCGCGTGTCGAAGGCACGCACTCGGCGTCCCATGCCAACGTAGCGCATATCGTCGAACATACCGTAGGTGGGCAGGTAGACCTTGCGGTGTACATGGTTGATCTCGCCCTGGCCGATGTACGCCTGCGCGATGTAGTGCACGTAGCGATCGTCTTCCTCCACGAAGCCGACGCAGATGTCCATATCGTTGCGCCTGGACGCGTCCATCAGCTTCTGCAACGGCGGTGGAGGGCTTGACACCGACATGCCGATCTGGTTCGTGATGTCCTGCAAATAGTAGCCCGTGAGGCTCAGCTCAGGGAAGATTAGCAGGGATACGCCCGCCGTCCCTGGCCCGCTCGACATATTCGAGGTGCTTGGCGAGGTTCGCTTCCAGGTCACCCAGCTTCACGCTTATCTGGGCGATGCCAACCGTATAGGGCGTCAATGATGGTCTTGTCATGATGGTGATATACCCTGCTACTCCCGAAGATAGGATTACAAGGCATTATAACCCTTTTCATTGCCCTGCCGCATCGAGCGCCGCGATTTCGTCAGGCCTGAGGTGGAGGTCTGCTGCTCCCATCAGCTCGCGCACCTGTTCGGGTGAGCTGCCGCTGGCTATAGGCGCTGTCACGCTGGGTCGCGCCAGTATCCAGGCTAATGCGACCTGCGTAGGCGTCGCGCCTCTCGCCTTCGCAACTCTATCAAGCGCCTCCAGCACCGCGAAGCCGTGGTCGTCCATATACCTGTTCTGCACGTTGGTAGCGCGGGCGCTCTTGGGCAACTGCTCGCCCCGGCGGTATTTGCCTGACAGGAATTCGCTTGCCAGCGAAGAATAGGTGATCACGCCCAGGCCCTCCCGCACGCACAGGGCTTCGAGGTCGCCTTCATAGTCAGCCCGACTCACGAGGTTGTAGCGCGGTTGTAAGCAGACGTAGCGAGCGTAGCCCTGGCGGTCGCTTGTCTGCAAGGCGGCAGCGAGCCGGTCCGCCGTGTAGTTGGAAGCCCCTATGTTGCGCACCTTGCCTTGCTCGATAAGCCTGGTGAACGCTTCCAGGGTTTCATCCAGGGGAACATCGGGGTCGTCCCGGTGGGCGAGATAGAGGTCTATAAAATCGGTTTGCAGGCGGCCGAGAGAGGCTTCGATAGATTTGGCGATATAGCCGCGCGATAACCCCTGGTCTTCCGGCCCCGGCCCCGCCTTCATCCCGACCTTGGTGACCAATACCACCTTGCTCCGGTTGCCTCTCGCTTTCATCCACCGTCCGATTATGGTCTCGGATTGTCCGCCCGAATAAACATTAGCCATATCTATAAAATTGCCGCCCGATTCCATATAGGCATCGAGCACCGCAGGCGAAGCGGCCTCATCTACGGTCCAGCCGAATACGTTGGCGCCCAGGCAGATCGGGGCAACTTGAAGGTCTGTTTTGCCCAGTGTTCGCGTTTGCATCTTTGTTCCTCTTTCTATGTTGCTAGGGGTTAGGGGTCATGGGCTAGGAACCGATAGTCGGTCGTCCGCACTTGACCTCTGCTTCCTTACTGTTCCCAGGGTCCCTTATGCCTGCACATAAGGTGTGTTTAGCATGGGTTGATCTTTGCAAGCTCCAGCCGCACTCCCGTAATACCCGAGTAGGTCTGTGTTGGCAGCCACTGGAGCGTATACCCAAGTTCTTCACACCCATTGGGGCCTAACTGATCCCACTCAAGTATCATTCCGTCCGTTGTGAGCTTGGGCTTTGAGAGATGCCCTTTGCCTCCCCAACCGTCCTTTACAAGCACATCTTCATAGAATTATAGACGTCTGCCGGGGCAGTCGCAGTTTGATATGTAATAACTTTGCCGTCTTGATTGCTTGTTTGCTGCGTGGTTACGTTCCAGCATCTGATATCAATGGCGTATGCTCCACACTGGCCGGCGGTTGAGTGAACATACTGTGTATGGCCACAGACCATCAAGCAGACGAAAGCAAGAGCGAATACTACCGGTGCGAGAGCAGCAGCATACATGATCGACGATCACGTTTGGAATATTGAACCCCTGCCGGTTTCATGCCACCTTCTGTTGCCATACTTAGGAGTTTACCAGATTGCGCTGACACGGCCCTAATTTACTTGCCTATTCTTCACTCCCGACACCCCGACCCGTGACCCCTAGCCTCATCAATCTCATCCACAATAACATCAGCCGCTCCGTGTGTCGAGAGCTTGATCGCGCCTGCCCGCATGGCCGCGAGCTGTTGCGGGTCGCGGACAAGTCCGCATACAGTCCCGACAAGAGCATCAGCACTAAGGTTGTTCTGCAGCAGCACAATCGCGCCGCCCTCTGCTTCGAGGGCGCGAGCGTTGGCTTCCTGTTCGCCGCCTGCCGCGCCGGGCAATGGAATCAGTACGGAGGGCTTGCCCAGGTTGGCAAGCTCGTTCACCGTGCCCGCGCCTGCTCTGCCCACAACCAGCGAAGCTAATGCATACACGTCGCCTACCTCATCGCCTACGTAAGCCTGCACGTGGTAGCGTGCCTTTTGCTCGGTAGGTAATGCTTCCCTGGCTTCGTTCAGCGCCTTGAGGTCTTCGCCTGAGCCGTCCGGACCCTGGCCGCACTGGTGTATTACCTGGCAGCATTCGAGCAGGCCTGGCAGAGCATCTCGCACGGCCATGTTGATTGCGTGAGAGCCTTGCGCCCCACCCGTGATATAAATGGTGGGCTTGCCCGCGTCCAGGTGGAATAACTGCACCGCTCGATTTGCATCGCCTTGCAACAGCGATGGCCTGAGGGGATTGCCCGTGACGATGGCTTTGCCTTTAGGAAAGTAACGGAGAGATTGTGGGAAGCTGACGGCCACCCGCTTCGCAAATTTCCCGGCAATCCGGTTGGCGAGGCCCACAAGCGCGGTCTGCTCGTGCGTAAGGGCGGGCACTCGCAGCAGCCGGCCCGCTATCACAGTCGGCACGCAGACGTAGCCTCCCGTACTGAATATCACATCCGGCTTGAAGCGGCGCACAGCAAGTAGTGCCTGCACCGCCCCGGCGGGAAGCCTGAGCAGGAGATCCGCCGGCGTCTGAAGCGACAAATAGCGTCGCAACTTACCTGTCTGGATTGGTACGTAGGGGACACCAAGCGACCCCATCGTGCTACGCTCCACGCCCGCGATGCTGCCCACGTACAATAGCTCCAGCGGCCACCCTTCAGCAGCGCTTCGCTCGCGCAGCCTTGTTATCACGGCTACTGCCGGGCTTACATGCCCGCCGGTGCCGCCACCTGTGACTATGATCTTCAAGATTTCAGGGGTCAGGGGTCAGAAAATAGACGTAAGATATTAGAAGTTACCGGTCAGCAATTAGTTACAGATCGCGAACGAGAACGACGGGCCATTATAGCATAGGAACCACCTGAAAAATAGGGGCGGATCTTATTAAATGGTCTGGCTATGCACTTGCATTTCCTTTGTTGCCCTGCTAGAATTGCGCCACAATCGGAGGGACTCTGCGTTGGCTGCATAAACTCGAGGAGGGGTAATATGAGACAGATAGCTACGAGACGATACCGAACGGGTGGATCACGTGCCGGGCAGGCGAAAGGCACTCTGAGCTGGCTGATAGCTGTGCTCTTCGTAGTGCTACTGGCGGGGCATATCGCCGCGCCGGCTGCCGTTCATGCGCAGGGCACCGACCCCTCGACGCTGGTTAACGCCTTCATCGCGGGCGAGAACGCGCATAATGTGGACGCAGTGACCTCATTGTTTGCAGACAATGCGACGGTCGTTCTGGCGACCGGCCCGCTACAGGGGACGGACCAGATCAGGGCCTGGCAGCAGGAGCTTTCGGATGGACACTTCTCGATCGTGGTGACAAGTCCGCTCAGCACATCGGGGTCGAAAACGACATACTCTGTTACGGTCGCGCTCGACACCTTCCGGCAGCTAGGCTTCGCATCACTCGACGGGACAGAAGAAATGGTTGTTGATAATGGGAAGATCTCGAGCTTTACATTCGCCTTCACGCCGGAATTGGGGGCCAAGTTCCAGGCAGCCTTGCAAGCGGCCGGCAGCCCCGGGATGCCCACAACAGGCATGCAGGCCGGCGAAACAAATCTCTGGGCACTGCTGCTTGGCAGCCTGGCCCTTTGCGCCGCAGGCTATGCACTGCGACGAAGAGCAGCAGACCGGCGCTGACCTCTCGTGAGGGAAGGCACCCTCCGGGAACCTGCTGTCGCAAGTGAACATGGCGTCATAAAGTCCTCTCACGACCACAAAGGACGGGGGAGTATCCTCGTGTAGAATTATCCTGACCTGCAAATTCCTGGTTCCAGGAATTTGCAGGTCAGGATGATCTATCAGATTGCCCAATTAACCGTCGTATAATCCGCAATCCGCAATCCGCAATCGGAACGTCCCCTATTCCATCAGGTGCCCGGTAGTGATGGTGGCGTTCTTGAGCGTCTTGGCAGGAGGGTGCGCGCCCATATTTTCGAAATCTCTTGAGAGGGTGCCGGCCGCTTCCATCACTATCAACTGGTTGCGGCCCTGTTCTTTGGCGTGGTAGAGAGCTGCGTCGGCTTCCTCGATCAGGTGGGCGGCGTTGGTGGATGGGAAGGGGTAGGACGAAATACCCTGGCTCACGGTTGGGGCGGTGATGATACGACCATGCCCATCCATGGGTGCAAGCTCAGCCACCTTGCGCCTGATAGTGCGGGCCACCTTCTTGCCCTCTTGCACTCCCAGGCCGGGGAGCAGGATGCAAAACTCTTCGCCACCCCAGCGGCCTACAGCATCACCTTCTCGCAGGCACTCCTTAAGCGCGTCGCCCACCATCGTGAGCACTTTGTCGCCCGCCACGTGCCCGTACGTGTCGTTGTATTGCTTGAAATGGTCTATGTCCAGCATGATCAACGATACCCGCGAATTGTCTCTGTCCGAGGCCGATACCGCTTCGTTCACCAGCTCGACAAAATAGCCATGGTTGTATACTTTGGTGAGGCTATCGGTGATCGCGCCTGCCTGGGCAAGCTGGTGCAGCCGTGCGTTTTCAAGGGCCATAGCGGTCTGGGCGGCCAGGGCCTGCAACAGACCCTGATCGTTACGGTCAAAAGCGTGCGGCTCGGTGCTCTGCACCGAGAGCACGCCAATCACACGCCCGTCGAATACCATCGGCACGCCCAGATACGAGAGCATATCGGTGCCCATCTTCTGGGCGATAGCATTGTATTGCTGCCCGTCAACCAGCCAATCCTGCACCAATAGGGGCTCTCGGGTGCTGATAATACGCCCGGTAAGCCCACCGCGCTCCAGAGATATTTTCACCTTTGGCATTGTCTGGCCGTGTTCTTTGCATAGCTCAAGGGTAATGGTGCGCGTTTCCTCGTCGTAGAGCGCGATATAGAACATATCGAGGCTCATCAGCTCCTCGATATTATCGGCAGTGCGCTTGATTACCTCGCCGGGTGAAAGGGTGGAGGCAGTGTAAAGTCCGATATCATACAGAGTGCTCATCTCGCGCGCCAGCCTCTGAGTATCGCAGAAGAGACGTGCCCGCTGCAGGGCCATTCCGGCCTGGTTGGCTATACTGACCAGCAAGTTCTTATAATATTCGTTGAGTGATTTACTCTGCTCGAAGGCCAGGCAAATAGTGCCGAGCACCTCGCCTTTGGCGATGATAGGATAAGCGTAAGCGGAGTTTATGTCGCGGCCCTGGGAGTAGACTTTGTAACCAGGGTGCTTATTCAGGTCTTCCAATATGAGAGGTTCGGCCCTCTCTAACAGGTTTTTGATACCTGTAGTGTCGTAGCTTTGGTTGCGTAGCGTGGCTAGCTCGGCGGGCGTCAGGCCGGTGCTGGCAGCGATCTCCGGCGTGCCATCTTTGTTGGTCAGGCTTATTATGCAGATGGAGGCGTTTTGCAGCGTCTTGAGTGTCTCTGCCAGGTAGCGCGCTATCTCGTCCTCGTCCATGATGTTGCCGAGGCCGCCGGTGATGTTGTACAGAGTGTTCAGGTCGTTCATCTGGCTGTCAATACGGCTGTTGCGCCGGTTGATTATGAGTGCAATGCGGTTGCCCATATAGGCTTGTGCCACCAGTAACGAGCAGACTACCATCATGTAAAGGCCATAAGTAACTAAAGTTGCGTCCCGGTGCAGGTCCAACCCGCCCCAGTAATCCTTGATGTACGGCACGATATGGTTGGCTTCCAGGACGGCCAGGCAGCAATACAAGAAAATAGAGATGCCAGCTGTCCGGAAGACGCCCCTCCGATCAAGGAGTATGATCGACAGCAGTATGCCCACCGAATATAGAATAATCACCGGCGAGAGCGCTCCGCCCGTCATGTATATGCACAGGGTAAAGAGCAGGGCGTCTATAGGGATCATTATTTCCCTGAGCGCCGGCGTGATTTTCTCCAGAGGCTCCGCTATTCAAGATGCGGTCGTAGATGCCGTTGATTATGACGAACGAAGCGCAGATGGCAATGCCGTAGAGGCTGTTGCTGATGTCCACGCCAGGGATCAGCAACGCTGCCAGTGCCAGGCAGAGAAATGCCAGCGATACGTTACCTCGTATCGCCACCAGCCAGCGAAGTGTTTCGGCCCTGCTGTCAGGAACCGCCAATAGATTGTAAACTAATGGGAGCCTGGAGAGCTTGCTGAGCAAGCTGGAGGATTTCAGGGTCCGGCATACGTCACGATCCCGGGTGCGTTATATAGCTACTTTGCACCTTCTTCATGGTACAGGGGCGCGAAGGAGCACGTCAATAGTATTTGCTTCCTACATTACCCACCCATACGGGTACCGCCAAGGAGAAAAGCCAGCATAAATCATAACGGCCATGGTGAGGAGTCAGGGGTCACGAAGGGCGAGGGACGGAGCAGCGGGTCGGACGTAGGTAATCCGCAATCCGCAATCCGCAATCGCACCCGGGCATGGCGCGATTTATCGAAGATGAAACGGGGGCAACGCTGGATAGCGGTTCGGCCCTCTGCCGGTTCGACACCGAGCGTGGAGGGCGGCTCGTGCGCTGGCAGTGGCGCACCGTGCCTCCGCCTGATGCCCTCAATCCGGCTACCCGGCACAACCCTCCCCGTCTGCTCGACCTTGTAGACAGACGGTACGGTACGTTGATCGATCACTTTCTCCCTCTCGGCTCAAAACCGCAGGAGTTTGCCGCGGGCGAGCATCGCGAGTTCGGCGATTTTGTGGAAGGCGCTTTCAAAAGCCAGGTGGTAGATTCTGGGGGCGAGATCAGGATTGGCTTGCTACGCGATGGCCAGATAAGCGCAGGCAACCGGACGGCAGACGTGCGTATGGCCAAAAGCGCCGCTGTGCGCCCCACCGCCAACGACGTCTCGGCCCTGTACCGCGTTATCAACTCCAGCCTGCGCCCCATGCAGATTCTCTTTGCAGTGGAATACAACCTCTATGCGCCGGGCGTGGCTGAAGACCCCTCATCCGCTCCTGAATGTTTCTATCTCATAGATGGCGAGAGGCCCACCGATGCCTCTTTGTCGTCCTTCGGGGTTTCTCCCAACGCGACGAGCCTGGCCCTGGCAAACCCCGTGGGCGAGATGGCCCTCCAGCTCGGCTGGGACCGGGAATGCGACCTCTGGCGAATGCCTCCCTCCGACGGCGGCGCGAGCGTGCGCCTGCTGGCCGTCTGGCGTATCCAATTGCCGCCTCGCGACAACTGGGCCATGGGCCTCTGGATGGCCCCCGGATAAACGAATTAATGATCTATAGAAAAAGAGCGAACAAGTCGCCTCAGGCGACTTGTTCGCTCTTTTTCTATAGATCAGGTTATCTGGTACAAAATATGCTCATTCTTATGTGTAGTTTATCAGCGAACTTACAAGCACAAAAGGAGGGCACTCAGATGCCAAGAGGAGTAAAAGAAGGTAGCAAGCGCGAGCGCCAGTACGAGCATATCAAAGAATCGTACGAAGATCGCGGCGTTTCCGAGAAAGAGTCCGAGGAGCGGGCTGCCCGCACGGTGAATAAGGAGCGCCGGGAGCATGGCGAGACCAAGGAGCAGCGCGACAGCAATTCACGAACATAACAGGGCGGCGGTGGCCATCGGCCTCCATTGTTACCCCTTACAGCGCGCGGACGCCGACTATGATCCATTGTTGGAACTCGTCGGTGACGCGCCAGCCACTATTTCGTGGCTCGTCTTCCGGACCAGTTCGACGCGATCATCCATATAGACCAGACCCGCGCCGTCGAGCCGCTTGAGCGTACGGCTTCCTGGGAGCGCAACGAGCCTCCAGAAACGTTTCCCACATCTGTATAAAAATCAAAGGAGCGCAACAAGCGCTCCTTTGATTTTTATTGGGAGAGGCTCCCGTGGCGGGGGAGATTACCGCCCGGCGGTCATCGCTCGCCTGTTTGCTTTGTTCATCAGCCTCTCGAGCCTGTTCAACTCGTTGGCGGCGGTCAGGTGAATGCGGTCGATTTCTGTCTTTTTCGCTTGAATCTGCTCGAAAATCGCCTTTGCTTCACGCCATTGGTCTTCCAGTTCGTCGTGGCTTATGGTGAGAAACTCTCTTTTTACGATGTCTTTATTCGTGAGCACTATCATTTAGTTGCCTCTCGCGCTCTTCAAATATCGCTCTATCTGATCGTCAATGCGCCAATAAGCTTCCAGGGCAGCTTTCAGGTGCTCAAGGCGCTGGGCATATTGGCGGTCGCTCGGGTCCAGCTCACCGAGATGGGTGTGCGCTACCTCGACATCGAACAGGGCTATGGCGAGCTTCATCCGCTGGCGGTTGTGGCTCTCTACGTGGTGCTCTAACGAAAGACCGGTGTATACGTTAGTCTGGGCTAGGTTTATCATGGCACTTTGTTCCTTATAGGCCCGCAGCCGGGCAATAGTCCGTTGAATGATCTTATAGTACGTCGATGTGCAAAGTATATCTCCTGGGCGCGATGTTCAATAGATACGAAAGTCCTACAGTGCAGTGGAAAAGGTCCTGACATAAAGGGACTGTTGGTCACATTGTCTGCCGTGCCGTAGGACCTCGCACCCAGGCAAACACCTCGAATCATGCACTTCGCGCAGTGCTGTGGCAACGATATTGTCGAGTACGTGAGCGTTGTACCAACTAAATCGTTGGAGATAGGAGTGCCAACTCTACCTTGTCATTCCGAGTAATCATGGCCCTGCGGGCCACCGCCGGCAATGAAAATGAAGGAGGGAGTTTTGGGGACACCCCAAGGGCCGGCAGGGTTAGCCGCCCCTGCACCCCTATTTTCAGAGGAGTGCCACGGTCTATCTTGCCGCACCAACCCCCGCCTTGCCAAGTAAGAGGCGGCTAAGATGCGTTAGGAAAGGTGTGTTAGAATATGTGAGCATTGCCATCCTATTTTGATTACGAATTACGAATTGTGACGTTTCTTATTCGTAATTCGTAATTCGTAATTCGTAATTACCCAAAGGGGAGGGATCACCATGTACGTGCCGTATGACCTGAGTAAGGTGAAGGTGCTCGACCTGTCGCAGAATTTTAGCGTTGATTCGCCCCCATTTGCCTTCTATGAGGGGCCAACCATCAAGTGGGTGAAGAAGATCGCGTTCGAAGGCGTGAACGCGCAGCACATCTCCACCACCAACCACATCGCCACCCATCTCGACTCACCCTACCATTTCTACGACCCGGGACCCGATATCTCCGGCATTCCTATCGATACGCTGTTCGGCCCGGCATGCGTGGTAGATCTCAGCCGGTATGGCATCGGCGATTTCGATATCTACGGCTCCAAGCATTTCGAGCAATGGGAAAAGGATACGGGTATCAAGATCGAGCGTGGCGACATCCTGGTGATTCATACGGGCTACCACCATTACTATAATGAGGACTGGTACAAGGTCCACAACCAGGAGAAGCCGGACCTGCCTCGCTCCTTCCTCAAGCACCCCGGCCCGCGCCGCGAGTTTTGCGACTGGGTACTCGATAGGGGCATCCGCTGGATGGCAATCGACGCCATCTCCACAGACCACCCCTTCAACACCAAAGTTCGCGTGGCTCGCCCCGATATGATCCCCGAGGTAGAGGCCAAGATAGGCATGAGTATGGACGAAGCCTTCCCCTGGATGGAAGACTACCAGTGCACGCATACCCTCCTCTTCCCCAGAGGCGTCTTCCATGCCGAGAATGTAGGCGGCCAGGTAGACGAAGTGTTGAACCAGCGCGTGTGGCTCGGCTGTTTCCCCTTCCGTTTCAAGGGCGGCGAAGCCGCGTTCGCTCGTATCGTGGCGTTTGTAGAAGAGAAATGAGAAATGAGCCTTCATCTCGCGATAAGCTCTCATTTCTCATTTCTCATTTCCACTAGCCATTAGCATGAAACCTGCACCGTTCGAATACTACGCGCCTACAACGCGCCGGGAAGCGCTTTCGCTCCTGGCTGAGTATGGCGGCGATGCCAAGCCGCTGGCGGGCGGGCAGAGCCTGGTACCCATTATGAACTTCAGGCTGGCTCAGCCTTCTATTCTTGTGGACTTGAACGGGATCAGCGATCTCTTCGGCATAGAGACTGCGGGCACCGGCCTGCGGATCGGGGCGATGACCCGGCAGCGTTCGGTGGAGCGCAGCCCGCTGGTGAAGCAATACGCGCCGCTCGTTGCCGAAGCGATGCCATATATAGCCCACCCACAAATTCGCAACCGCGGCACATTCGGCGGCTCGCTTGCCCACGCTGACCCTGCGGCGGAGCTGCCCGCGCTCGCTGTGGCCCTCGATGCACGGTTACGCGCCCAACGGCAAGGGTCGAGTGGAGCAGACTTAGAAGATAGGTGGATTGCCGCTGACGATTTCTTTCTGGGCTTGTTCACGACAACGCTGGAGCCGGACGAATTACTCGTAGAGGTGGAGATCCCGGCGTTGCCTGGGCACACAGGCACAGCATTCGAGGAGTTCGCCCGCCGCCACGGCGACTATGCTCTGGTGGGCACTTGCGCCGTGGTCACTCTTGCAGACGATGGAACGGTGGAGCGGGCACGGCTGGTGCTTTTCTCGGTGGGCGATGCGGCGGTGGTCTCTACATCTCTTTCTGAAGCTCTGCTGGGCATGCTCCCGACCGGCGAAGCTATCCGGAATGCGGTCGAAGCCATCGAGGCGGACATCGACCCCCCGAGCGACATACACGCTACGGCAGCCTACAGACGGCACCTGGCCAAAGTGCTGGCTCGGCGCACTTTGAGCAGGGCTGTTGAGCGGGCAGAATTCTGCTGCTAAGTAGAGCGGTGTACGGACACGTGAGCGCCGTGCCCTGGTGCGCTGCGCGGTGAGGTGATTACCATGATGCCGGATGAAATCGCAAAACTGGTGGAATTCACAGAGGGTGATGCATACGAGGAACTCTACGCCGCCGCGACCCCTGAGGTGACCGAGCAGCTACGCTTGAAGACAGTGCGATTCGGCTCTGCTCGCGCCAGGGTGATGGGTAGCGTCAACGCTACCCTCTTCAACTCCGTGATCGGGTTGGGCCTGGAAGAGCCCGCTACCGAGCAGGTCCTGGACGATATCATGAGCTTCTACGAGCCATATGGCGTGAAGTTCATGGTGCAGGTCAGCCCATTCGCGCAGCCTGCCGAGCTACCACGCTGGTTGGAAGCTCGCGGCTTCAAGTTCAAGGACGAATGGGTAAAGATGTACAGAGACGTCGAGTCTCCGCCGCTGCTGACAACGGACCTGGAGATACGCCAGATCGGCCCCGAGCAGGCGCAAGCCTTTGCCGATACAGCCATGAAAGGCTTCGAGTTCCCTCCGAGCTTGCACGCACTTGCAACCTTGATGGCTGCCGGTGTAGGGCGTCCAGGCTGGCGGCACTATCTGGCTTACGATGGACAAACGCCCGCGGCTACAAGCGGCCTGTATGTCAAGAATGGAGTTGGGTGGTGCGGTTATGGCTCAACACTGCCTGCTTACCGGCGGCGCGGAGTGCAGGGCGCGATGTTCGCCAGGCGTATCAGTGATGCAGGCGCAGCACGAAACAGTGATATGGCCTGCAACCGGCTCGTGACCGAGACGGATACAGAGACCACCGAGCGCCCCAGCCCCTCCTACCGGAATATGGTGCGTGCCGGTTTCAAATTGGCTTACGATAGGCCCAACTACGTTTGGGGTGATTGACCGCTTGCCGGCAGAGGATGGTAAGAAAGAGGTAAATATGCGCTGGAATAAAGCTCTCGCCCTGGCCCTGGTTTTGACTTTGACATACCTTTTAGCCGGCTTGCCACCTCGTGCGCTTGCCCAGCAGGCGAATTGCCGCGCCTTTACCGAGACGGGCAACACTGTTTGCGGCAAGTTCCTCGCTTACTGGGATGGGCACGGCGGCCTCGCGCAGCAGGGTTTCCCTATATCGGGTGAGCTTCAAGAGGTCAGTCCAACCGACGGCAAGACTTACACCGTGCAATACTTCGAGCGCGCCATATTCGAGATGCACCCTGAGAACGCGGCGCCCAACGACGTACTCCTCTCGCTGCTCGGCGTGTTCCTCTACCAGAGCAAATACCCGTCGGGCGCTCCCGGCCAGCAGACAAACAATGACCTCGGCTCTCTCCTGTTCAACGAAACAGGCAAACGCGTGGGTGGGCGCTTCCTGGACTACTGGCAGAACCATGGAGGTTTGGCCCAGCAAGGTCTGCCGATCTCGGAAGAGTTCATGGAAACCAGCACCCTGGATGGCAAGACTTACCTGGTGCAGTATTTCGAGCGCGCTGTATTTGAGTATCACCCGGAGCAGCAGCCCGAGTTCCAGGTGCTTCTATCTCAGCTCGGCACTTTCCGCTACCGCGAGAAATACGGCTCCTCTCAGCCACCGGCTACGCCCAACTCCGGCGTTCCAACGCCCACACAGCCTGCCGCGCAACCTACAAATACTCCGGCTGTCCCGCCTACTGCGACACCGGCGCCCCAGCCGCCTCCGCCTGGTGGGGCTCCTCCGCTAACTTGTTCGGCACCCGCCGGACAATATTGTGCAGCCGCCGAAGTATCCGACCCCACTCCTCCGCCCAGCAGCTCGGAAATACTCACGGCAAGGCTCCTCAAGGGCGGCCAGCCTGTGCAGGGGGCAACCATGAGCACCACATGGCATTACAAAACCACAAGCAGCTCTTGTGATGGTGGGGCCACCGACGCCTCCGGCTACGCCTCATGTACGAAGCCTATAGGCCGTCCTTCCAAAGGCTACATGGTGAAGATTGATGTTGCGTTCACCGTGAACGGCGCGGTTGTAGCGCGCACGCAAACGGAGTTTACTCCTCAATAGCCGGGCCTGTTAGTTTGGAAGTTAATTCCGGGAGCTTTGAATGAACCGTGAGATTACCCTCAAAGTAAATGGTAGGCCGCACAGCCGCACCGTTGAGCCGCGCCTGCTCCTGAGCGATTTCCTGCGACACGACCTGGCGCTGACGGGCACGCATGTCGGCTGCGAGCATGGTGTGTGCGGAGCCTGCACGATATTGCTCGACGGTGTGCCGGTGCGCTCGTGCCTCACCTTCGCGGTGCAGACGAATGGGCACGAAGTGACGACCGTCGAGGGCCTGTCCGACGATCCGGAGCACCTGCACCCTATCCAGCAGAGTTTCTGGGAGGCGCATGGCCTGCAGTGCGGCTTCTGCACGCCCGGTATCTTGATGACTGTATCCGCTTTTCTCGAGGAGAATACCAACCCCAGCGAGGAAGAGATCCGGGCAGCAATCTCGGGCAACCTTTGCCGCTGCACCGGCTACCAGAACATAGTCGAAGCGATAAAGAGAGTGTCGAGTATCGAATTCCAGGTGCCGAGTGGCTCAACCTCGCCTGGTACCGAGGAAGAGGGTGGCGTGCTATGACAGCCAGGGGGGATCAGGGGTCAGGGGTCACGGAGGACGACGGACGGAGGTCACCCCGCCAATCCAGCAGGAGCCATCCGGATGGCACGGAGCGCGTAGGCGGTAATCCGCAATTCGTTGGCTCAGGACCCTCCGGCGAAACTCGCTCGTTTGGGCATCGCATCAAGCGGAACGAGGATCCGAGACTGCTCACGGGGCAGGCGCAGTTCGTGGACGACGTGCATATTGCCGGGATGTTGCACGCGGCATTCAAGCGCAGCGATTACGCTCACGCCCGTATCCTCTCGATTGACGTTGAAGAGGCGCGCGCGATGCCGGGCGTTGTGGCCGTCTACCTGGCCGCGGACCTGGGCGACTACTGGCAGCCTTCGCCCCTGCTTGTGTCGCCGCCGCCCGCCCAGCATGTGGTGTTCAATGAGCGGACAGGCGGGCCTCTCGCGAAGGAGAAAGTGCGATACGTGGGCGAGCCGCTCGCGATGGTGGTGGCCGAAAGCCGCTACCTGGCCGAAGACGCCGTCGACGCCATCATAGTAGATTACGAGCCGCTTGAGGCGGTGGTAGAACCCTCCAAGGGTCTGGAAGACGGTGCGCCTCTTGTACATGAAGACCTGGGATCCAACCTGGCGGCGCATGTGATACAGACCAAGGGCGACTACGACACGGCACGGGCGCAAGCTGACATCGTTATCTCGCGCCATTTCGACTACGACCGTGGTAGCGCCGCGCCTATGGAGACAAGGGGAATTGTGGCGCAGTGGGACGCCCTGGCCCATCACCTGAGCGTGTGGGATTCGACTCAGGCTCCTATCGTGATCAGGAATTTGCTGGCCGGGATGTTGGGGTTGTCGCAGAGGCAGGTGCGGGTGGTTGCCCCGTATGTAGGCGGTGGGTTCGGGCCGAAGATTATGATGCCTTACCCGGAAGAGGTGCTTGTGCCGTGGGCTGCCATCAAGCTCAAGCAGCCAATCAAGTGGATCGAGGACAGGCACGAGAACTTCGTGGCGATGACCCAGGAGCGCGGTCAATCGCACGACGCGGAGATCGCGCTGACCAGGGACGGCAAGATCCTGGGCGTGAAGGACGTCTTCCTCCACGACAACGGTGCGTACGATCCGTACGGGCTGACAGTGCCGCTCAACACGCAGACGCACCTCCTTGGCCCTTACGTTATTCCTCACTATTACACCGAGTTCCGCGCAGTGTTCACCAACAAAATCATCGTCACGCCCTACAGGGGCGCGGGCCGGCAGCATGGCGTCTTCGTGATAGAGCGCCTGCTCGATTTCGCAGCCCGTGAGCTTGGGATAGACCCTATCGAGATCAGACGACGCAACCTTATCCCACCCGACAGTTTCCCCTGGAGCAATGAAGTAATAGCCCAGGACTTCACCCACCTGACATACGACAGCGGCAACTACGAGCCCGTGCTCGACCGGGCGAAAGAGATGGTGGGGTGGGACGCGTTCAACCGAATGCGGAATGTGGAAGGTGGAATGCGGAATAAGTCCGCGCCCGATATTCCGAATTCCGAATTCTCCCCCGGAGGGGCCCCGTACATTCCGCATTCGAGGCTTCGCCAGGGAATTGGCCTGGTGATGTACGTGGAGGGCACAGGCATCGGACCTTACGAGGGGGCGCGGATACAAATCGAGCCGACGGGCAAGGTGACGGTAGTTACGGGCGTAGGTACCCAGGGGCAGGGCCACTACACGGTCTTTGCACAGATAGCTGCCGAGGTGCTGGGCGTCCCCATGCAGGATATTTACGTCTCGACCGGCGATACCGCCCAGTTCAACTGGGGCACAGGCACGTTTGCCAGCCGGGGGGCCACGGTCGCGGGTTCTGCCGTGCATTCAGCCGCTGTCATGGTGGCAGACAAGGCAAAGAAGCTGGCGGCCGAGGAGCTGGAGGCCGCGCCGGAAGATATAGAGCTTGTCGACGGCTACGCGCAGGTGAAGGGCGTGCCTGGCAGCCATGTGGCTCTGAGCACCCTTGCCGACAAGGCGAACCCGCTGAGGGGCGCGGTGCAGCCCGGCACCGAGCCCGGGTTGGAGGCGACCGCCTATTTCGCCCCACCTATGCAGGCCACGGCAGTTGGCGCTCACGCGGCTATCGTGGAGGTGGACACCGAGACGTTTGACGTGAAGATACTCAAGTACGTGGTGGTGCACGACTGCGGGCGGGTGATAAACCCCATGATACTCGAGGGGCAGGTGCACGGCGGGGTGGCGCAGGGCATCGGCAACGCCTTCTACGAGAAGCTTGTGTACGATGACGACGGCCAGCTACTGAACGCCTCGTTCATGGACTATCTGCTGCCCACGTCCATGGATGTACCGCACATAGACGTCGGCCATGAGGAAACGCCATCGCCGCTTAACCCTCTAGGCGTGAAAGGCGCGGGTGAGGCCGGGGCCATCCCGGTGGGCGCTCTCTTTGCACAGGCCGTGGAGAACGCGCTTGAGGGCACGGGGTTGGAGATACGCGAGATTCCGCTTAACCCAGGCCGGCTGTGGAAGTTGGTGGAGGAGGCGGAGGGGCGCGGTTCATGCTAGTTAACGGCGCATGGCGCTCACTTTATCCATGAGCCAACTCACTACCACAACGACAGAATCCGGCGTGCGGCCCTGGCCCACTCCCCGCGCACCATGGATCATGGGCATGCAGTGGCACGACCTGCTCTTCATGCATTGGCCCGTGGACCCCGAGTTGGTTCGCCCGCTCATACCGCGAGGGTTGGAGCTTGAGCTGTTCGATGGGATGGCCTGGATCGGGGTCGTGCCGTTTCATATGCGGGGTGTGGGGCCTCGCTTCTTGACATGGGTGCCTTGGGTGTCCGCTTTTGTGGAGCTGAATGTGCGGACTTACGTCACCATACAGGATAGGCCGGGCGTCTGGTTCTTCAGCCTGGATGCATCGAATGTTATCGCGGTGATAGCGGCGCGGCTCGGTTTTCATCTGCCGTACTTCGAGGCCCGAATGCTCACGGTGAGAAAGAATGACTGGATTTACTACAAAAGCCTGAGGATTTATTACGGCGCACCGCCGGCCACGTTCGCCGGACGCTACCGTCCGACCGGACCTGTATTCCACTCGCAGCCCGGCACGCTCGAATACTGGCTCACTCAGCGTTATTGCCTCTATTCTGCCAACCGGCAGGGCAAAATCTGGCGCGGCGAGATAAACCACGCGCTCTGGCCTTTGCAGCCCGCCGAGGCGCAGACGGCGCACAACACAATGACCGAGCAGCTTGGCTTTGATTTGCCCGGCAATCAGCCTCTGCTTCATTTTGCTCGCCGCCTGGATGTGGTCGCGTGGGCACCGCAATTGGTACACAAGTAGAGACGCATTGCAATGCGTCTCTACGGTCGGAGGCGCAGAATTACGCGGAGAAAATTAAAGGTTTACCTATGGCACAAGAACTGACCAAACTTACAGCCGTCCAACAGGCCGAAGCCATTCGCACGCGCCGGGCATCTTCCACTGAGATTTTGGAGGCGCATCTGGCGCGCATAGCGGAGGAGAACCCGCGTCTCAACGCTATAGTGACGCTCGATGAAGAGGGAGCTCGCAAGAGTGCGCGAGAGGCCGACGAAGCTTTGGCCCATGGGGAAGTGTGGGGGCCGCTGCATGGCGTGCCTATGACCCTCAAGGATGGGCACGCCACGAAGGGGATGCGCACCACCTGTGGGTACGAGCCTCTGGCCGGTTACGTGCCGTCAGAAGATGGCACCGTGGCGGCGCGGCTCAAGGCTGCAGGGGCCATAATCTTCGGCAAAACGAATGTGTCACCTCTGCTGGGCAATATCCAGGCGGACAACCCGATATTCGGGCGAACCAACAACCCGTGGAACACCGAGCGCACTTCGGGCGGATCGAGCGGCGGGGCGGCTGCGGCGCTGGCAGTGGGCATGACCCCGCTTGAGATAGGGAGCGACCTGGCGGGCTCCATACGCATACCCGCACATTTTTGTGGAGTGTACGGCCTCAAGACCACCGAGCACCGGGTATCGATGTGGGGACATATCCCTGATGTTCCGGGGATGGTGCGCTCGCACAGGCTGATGTGGTCTATAGGTCCGATGGCCCGAAGCGTGGAAGACCTGGCGCTGGCCTACCGAATTATTTCGGGGCCCGATGGGCACGACATGGACGTGCCGCCCGTGGCTATCGGAGAAATTCCTCGCCTGGAGATGAAGGGCCTAAAGTTGGCGTGGTCGCCCACATTCCCTGGCGTGCCCGTGGCGGCTTCGATACGCGACGCGCTGGACAGGTTCGTGTCTCGGCTGGAGCGGGCAGGCGCGGTGGTCGAAGAAAGGCTGCCCTCGGTGGATTTCAGGCAGCTCGCAAAAGCGCGGGAGCCCCTTTCCAGGGTTGTCGATTTCGAGCAGCTTGCGAATGCACGCTCCGCGATATCACGGGCGGTGCGTGTAACCTTCACTACATCCGAAGACGAAGCTCCCCCCTCTATGGCCGAATTTCTCACCGCGCTCGATACACGCGACAAGATTACACAGACCTGGGAGGCATTCTTCGACGAATGGGATGCGCTGATCTGCCCGGTATGCATGGTCACGGCATTCCCTCACTGCCCTGTGGATACCCCTTTACAGGTGGATGGCGAAACGGTAAACTACTGGCGTGCGGTAGGCCACACAGCTCCCTTCAACTTCACAGGGCATCCATCGATAGCGATTCCCATCGCACGAGATGCTGATGGCTTGCCGATAGGAGCGCAGATAGTGGGCAGGCGCTGGGGAGAAGAAAAGCTGCTGGCCATAGCCGCATTGCTCGCTGATAGGTCTTAGATATGGACTATAATTTGCTTACTCCGGTCCTAGATCATTAATCTAGGACCGGGCACAAATACTCTTAATTTGCTGGGGGGCAAGATGCGTGTTTCGGCGGAGGGGGCAAGGCAGTTCAATTCACTCTATACATTGCTGCTTTATTATGCCGGGCAGGAGCGCAGGATACTGCCTGTGACAATGACACTGGATGAGTTCCGGGAGGGACCTCAGGGATTGAAGATTCGCTGCAGGGATGCTATCTATGAGCCGACGCTCTTGATCGGGAGGTTTCTTGACGAAAACGAGGATCTGCTTTCCGCGCAAGCGCAAGACACGCTCACATCGTGGGAGCGCTGCTATGTCATGGGTACGTTCGCCGTGCTGCGTCACATGAAGAAGCATAGCATCTTCGTCTCGACACTGGGTCCGCCCAAGGCCTACGCAGTGCTCGGCCTCACCGAGGAGCTAAGCGCAATGGTTCCAAAGGAGATCGTGCCCGCTCTCGTAAAGACGGTTCTGCTGCCTTACGAGGGAGTAATAGTGTGCGATGGCCTGATACTTGCGGCAGGGCATGTCAGGCTAGACGCGGAAACGAAGCGCGAAGTAAGCGAGCAATATAAAGTGATCCAGAAAGCAGGCGAGCTGATTACCACGCTTGAGTGATAGTGGTGACGACGTTGTCAGTTGCCGGTGGTCGGTTGTCAGTAACGATCGATTTTCCGCCACCGGCAATGACGACCGACCACCGACGACGGAAACATGAAAACATACAAGCCTTCGGGCGCTTTCGTGCTCTTCGCGCTCTTCGTGATTTAAAACGCTGCATAGGTACGGTCTGCTGGCAACTGACAACTGACAACTTGGTCCCAAACTGACAACGAGGTAAAAAATGGAATTCAGCGAAGTAATACGCAGGAGGCGCATAGTGCGCCACTTTACGCAAGAAGCGGTCTCGCCGGAGGCTCTGGAGAAGATCCTTTATGCGGCGTGTCATGCGCCCAGCGCCGGCTATACGCAGGGCCAGTCGTTCGTGGTGGTTACGCGCCCCGATTTGAAGGCTGCTATTGCCGAGTTGTGCGGCGAGGAGTTCTATAAAGCGGAAGGCTGGGACCCCTGGATTTCGGAAGCGCCCGTACTGGTGATTCCTTGCACCAGCGAAGAGGCCTACCACCGCCGCTATCGCGAGCCGGACAAGATGCCGGAGGGCAGCGAGGAGATCGAATGGACGGTGCCTTACTGGTTTATGGATGTCGGCTGTGCGGTCGAGAATTTATTGCTGGCCGTGGTCGATGAGGGCCTGGCGGCAGGCTTCGCCGGTACGGGCGATTTGGCAGCCTTGCGCTCCCTTACCGGCATCCCCTGATGAAGTCACACCGGTAGGTGTTATTCCCATAGGTCACGGAGCGCCCGATAAGCGCTCACCCTCGCTGAAGCGCGGTCGCAAGGCCTGGGAAGATTACGTGCACCGAGAGAAGTGGTGAGACGAGTTGATAGGGGCTAGGGGCCAGGGAGGGGCTAGGAGTATACTAGCCCCCTCGACGCCAACTAATTCAAAAAAGGCGGCGACACGAGCAGCGCACGGCGGTTAAAACCGCGTGCTAAGCTTACGAAGTCCGCCTACGCGGACTACGAGCCCCATCATTATATTCGGTATCAGGCACACCCCTGGGGATAGGAGCCCGCGTAGGCGGGCTTTGTAGATGTAGCACGCGGTTTTAACCGCCGTGCGCTGCCCGCCTACCGGATTAGTTGGAGTGGATGATACTAGCCCCGAGCCCCTACCAATCCTTGACTTCCTTTCGGGTTATCCTTTTGCCGTCCTTTTGTGACGTAGTTGTCAGTAGGCTGGTAAGCAATACCAGGTCTTCGGTCGTCTACTGACAACTGATAACTGACAACTGACAACTGACAACTTGGTCAGACCACTGACAACTACGTCACCAATTGCTCCAACTGGCCTGGGAGCTGTTTACCATGTTGTTGCCGTTGTCTTCGATAGGCGCGAAGGCGGATTTGATGGCCACTCTGCCGGGGCCGTAGAGGCGAACCCAGATGTAGCGGTCGCCCCAGCTACGCCATGAGCGCCATGTGCCCGCGGGTCGCTCGAAGTGCAGGTGCATTTGCACGGTGTAGTCCTTGTACAGGAGAGCAGTCGGTTTGACAAGCACCGTTTCGCCCTGGGCCAGCACGCGGGTGAAGATATTGCCTTTGCCCTGGATCAGCACCATGCCGGGGGCCTGGGTGGCGTAGAAGCGGTCCAGATACATACCCATCGGATAGTGCGTCTCGGTATCGTCCCCGTTTCTGGTGCTGTACCAGATGTTACTGTTGAACCAGTCGTATGTTACCTGGCTCGTCGCCACCATGAAGACATGCTCGCGGGTATCAATCGCCATGCCGGGCTGCAGAGGCAGCGCGATCACCTCGCCCGGAGCGTCGTGCGAAAAGGCGATGTGCCCCGGGCCGACAGCCTCCGTCATGATAAGGGGCAGCCCGGCGAAGAGGCGGTTCCAGCCGCCCTTCATCGACATTGTGCGTACTACCACCTCAGGGTCTTTCCAGAGGAGCACGTGATGGGTGAAGTAGACGCTCTCGCCCGGGGCCAGATTCATGTCGGCCACAGGTACGTACTTGCCTTCGATCTGGCAGTGCGACTTGCCGAACTGAAGGCGGGCCATATCCTTGATGCCGGGCAATTCCAGCCAGCCGCTCTTGGAGACGATTGCCTTTATATCGACAGGCGCGCCGCAGGCCGGACAGCTTCCGGTAGTGCCGTCGCTGGTAGCGCCGCAGAACGGGCAGGTGTAGCTGCGCGCCGGTCCCTGCGGTGGTGGTCCGCCCGGCTGGTTGGGAGGTTGTGTTCCGTAGTTATTCATCACAGGCTCCCTTCTTATTCCGTATTGTGGTGGACGTACATGGACTGGATGCCGACCCTGCCTGGCCCCGACATCCTCACCAGGTTGATCTTGTGTCCGCCGAACATGCCCTGGCTGATTTGAAGCTGCTCAACGTTCATTTGCACCGAGGAGTCCTTGTACAGGAACGCCCCAGGCTCAAGCTGGACGCTCTCGCCCTGCTTTAGATTGCGCTCGAAGACGTTGCCGTAGCCATGGAGGAGGAGTAAGCCGGGCTCGTTGCTGGTGATGAAGCGGTCCATGAAGGCCCCGGTGCCGCCGAAGAGGATGTTGCGGAGGCCCTGGACTTTCACATAAGAGTAGGAGATGTGGTGCGAGGCCAGCACGAAGGCATGCTCTCTCGCGTCCAGCTCCATGCCGGGGTGCAAAGGCATGACCACAAGCTCTCCTGTGGCGTCCCGCGAGAATGCCACTCGTCCGGGGCCGTGAGCCAGGCTGATGATGTGCGGCATACCTGCGAAGGCGCGCTTTGACAGACCGCCCTGCATAGGCATCACCGACACAGGCACAGTGTCGTCCTTCCAGAGGAGCACATGGTGCTCGAAATAGACGGCGTCACCCTGAGCGAGGGTCATTTCGGCCACAGGTACGATCTCGCCTTCCACCTGGCAGGTACTGTTGCCGAAATGGATCTCGGTCATGTCGCGAAGGCGAGGTGCCTCACGCCAGCCCGACTCGCTGACCAGATTCTTGATGTCGAGCGGCGCGCCACAGGCCCAACAGCTTGTCGCATTCGGGTAATTCTGGCTGCTACACCACTCACATACGATACGTTGCAAAGTATCCATGCGAACTCCTTATTCGGATTGCGGATTGCGGATCTAACTACAAGTATATAGGGTATATCGTAGAGGGCAGGTTCAGGTCAGGGAAGGGACCGAAGTTGGGCCAGTATAGCATAGCCCACGCCTGTGCGCAATTGTGGCCTCACTCGTCATGGTCTACCATGGAATAGGGGTCCAGGGTCAGGGACGGAGGGGGTGCAGGGGCGCTCCCCTGCCGGGGTTTGGGGTGTCCCCATAATTCTCTCCCATATAGAGGTGGTGCAGGGCCGCTCCCTTGCCGGGGGTTTGGGGGTGTCCCCAAAGTCTCTCTATTATTTATTACGCTGTTGGAGTTGCACTAACCACTGGCCCCAGGCCACCGGTCAGGTATGCCTGGATTGTAGAGATAGAAGACTAGATAGTGCTGCTTTGCAAAGGCCGCTCTGCCACTACCGGCTCTGTTTTGCCGGCTTCCACCATTTCAAGGAACGCTTCCACTATGTGCGGGTCGAAGTGCTTGCCCGACTGTTCTCTGAGATAGGAGTGTACAGCCTCTTTAGGCATGGCTTGCCGGTACGGGCGATTTGAGCTGAGCGCATCCCAAACGTCGATCACCGCAAAGATACGGGCCGCCAGAGGTATCTGTTCGCCTCGTAGGCGCTGCGGGTAGCCGCTGCCGTCCCATTTTTCGTGGTGGGAATACGGTATATCAAGCGCGGGACGCAGGAACGCGATCGGCGATAACAGGAGGTATGCATAAACCGGGTGCTGGCGCATGATCTTCCATTCGTCATCGGTTAGCGGCCCAGGCTTGAGCAAGACAGCGTCGGGCACACCCATCTTGCCGATGTCATGCAGCAGCGAGCCCCTCCTGATATGTACCATATCGGCCTCCGGAAGACCGAGCTTGCGCGCAAGGCGCATGGTCATTTCGGTAACGCGAAGGCTATGCCCCTGGGTTTCTTCGTCGCGCAGATCGAGCGCTTGCGACCAGCCTTCGAGCGTGCGCTCGTAAGCGAGTGACAATTCTGCGTTGGTGCGTTGCAAGTCCTCGAAGAGGGTGGCATTGTCCACCGCGATCGCGGTCTGGCCGGCCAGGGTCTCGAAGAAACGGGTCCAATCGCTCGTGAGCGTGGTGTCCATGAGCGGGTACCCGCTGGGTGCGAACTCACCGCGGCCTATGATCAAGGGCGACCTGTGGAAGACCTCGAGCAGTCCCTTGACCTGCCCCTTCACTATCAGTGGTGCCACTGAATAAGATACAAATCCCTCTTCAGAAACCATTCGGCTGCGCCCCAGGTCAGTTGTGCCGGAGTCGAGTTGTGCTTGAAATCTCGATAACTTGAGGAGTGCCATGCTGATTGGCAGGGTATGGGGTCCCTCCGGGGTTGGCCCCCGCTGGGACGCCAACTGCTGCCCGCCCGGTATACCCTTCGCCCATTTTTATGCGCGATCTTTTTATCCCCTCTGTGCGGAACCCACGTCCTGCCCTGTATTCCAATAGTTGCGTCTGTTTGTCTAACAGCAGCACGCTCGCGGCGTCCACGTGGAGTTGGCTGCACACCTCAGTCAATATCACATGCAGGGTTAAGCGCAGATCGAGGTTGGACGATATGGCCATGTCTATGTTGTGCAACGCCTTGAGACGTTCGACTTGCTGTTGTGCTTGCCGCCCGGCTTCCTCGCGCTCGGTGAGACGCTTTTGGTACAGCTCCTTATTCTCTTCACTTTGCCGGACCAGCGTGCGTGACGCGTTTCGAACAATTGTGAAGAGGGTTATGTAGAGCATCAGGAAGCCCACGCCTATGGCAGTCCAGAGGAACGACGTAGTATCGCTTATGCTTTGTTCCAGGTCGGTAACGTCGTAGTAACCCTCGAAAACACCGCTTACTGCGCTTTTGCCAGGCATCCGAAGGGGGGTATAGACAACGAGCAGGTCTCCATAACCGATCTCAGCTATACTTTCAGACGGAGGTGCGGGTGAGATTGACGCGGAGCGCTCACCGTCGAGGGCCTGTTGCAGCTCGCCCGTCGGGTCGGAGCGCTGGCCAACGAGTGAAGCGTCGTCGGAGTAGATAATGGTTCCGGTGCCGTTTAGAATCTTTATGCGCACCAGACCCGAGCCACCCAGGTAGGAGAGGGCAGTTTCGATTTGATCGTAGCTGTCGCCATGAGCGCCATTCGCCAGCAAATCATGTGTCAGGAATGGCCCCACCACCGGCGGAATCAGCGCTGATATAGCGTCTCTTTGCTGCTCGATCGCCTGCTGCTGGAAGTGTTGCGTAAGGGCATTGCCCAGCAGAACACCTATGATAGCAAGCAAGACGAAGCTCGTGATCGAGAACTTCGTTAATAATGTCAACCGGGACATACGTACCAGTCCTATTACGAATTGCGGATTACGGATTGCGGATTGCGGATTGCGGCGTACCAGTCACGAATTACGAATTGAATTGATCTTAATCCGCAATCCGCAATCCGCAACTGGTCAAGCTGCAGCGAAGCTGGAACCAGGCGGGTCATACCACTTCACTATACCGGAATTATATCCGCACCGTGAGAGAGGGAAGTGGTACTTGCGTTTAAATTTGTATGAGAGAATGGTCCTTCTCTGAGTATTAGATTGGAAGTACGAGTACCAGGTACCGAGTGCTCAGTGCCCAGTGCCCAGTGCGTACTTGGTACTTGGTTAGCTGTGTCTTTTTTCAGCAATGGCCCGCAAGGAGTCAGGGTTTTCCAGGGCTGAGGTATCGCCGGGGGGCTCACCGAGGTATTCCTGGCGGACCAGGCGGCGGAGAATTTTGCCGTTGCGCGTATGAGGAAGATCGGGAACGAAGTGGATAGCGCTGGGCCTGAGGGATTTTCCGAGCTGGGCCACGATACTTTGTTCTATGGCGGCTCGCAATTCTTCGGTCTCTGCATAGCCGGGGCGCAGCCGCACGAAGAGCACAAGCGCTTCGCCTTTCAGATCGTCGGGCGCGCCAATGGCGGCAGCTTCGAGCACAGCGGTGTGGGCAATAGCAGCCGACTTGACTTCGGCGGGCCCGATGCGCTTGCCCGCAACCTTGATGGTATCGTCCGAGCGGCCCAGGATATGCCAGAAGCCCTCGTCGTCCACGATGGCCCAATCGCCGTGCACCCAGACGCCGGGAATACGCGACCAATAGGTGTCGATGTACGCGCTCAAACGGAATTCGGAATTCGGATTCTCGATTCCGGTTCGTCTTTATTCCGCATTCCGAATTCCCCATTCCCCATTCTAAGGTCGCCCCAGAAACCGCGGGTGATACCGGGCCAGGGTTGGCGCAGGGCGAGCTCGCCGACCGTGCCTCGCAGTGAGTGGCCATTTTCGTCTATCACGTCGGCAGCCATGCCGGGCACCGGAGCGCTGAACGCGCACGGTTTGATAGGCAAGAGAGTGTTGCAGGCCAGGATGCCGCCCGAGGTCTCCGTTCCGCCGGAATAATTGATGACCGGCAATTTACTCCCACCCACAACGCTGAAGTACCAATGCCAGGGGGCCGGGTTCCACGGCTCGCCCGCGCCCGCCAGGACGACCAGGCTGGTGAGGTCATGTCGGGTGACAAGGTGGTCGCCCATGCCCATGAGAGAGCGTATCGCCGTGGGCGACACTCCAAGGTGGGTGATGCCATGGCGCTCGACGATAGACCAGAGGCGGTCGGGTTGGGGATAGTTGATTGCGCCTTCATAAAGAAAGCAGGTGGCGCCAAGCATGAGCGCGCCTGTAATTGACCAGGGCCCCATCATCCAGCCGATATCGCTTATCCAGAAGAGGCGCTCGCCGGCATGAAGGTCGAAACAGTGGGCAAGCTCCTGTGCGGCTTTGAGGGGAAAACCCGAATGGACATGCACGACCCCTTTAGGCCGCCCGGTGGTGCCGGAGGTGTAGATAATCATATAAGGGTCTTCAGCGCCGGTCTGCTCGGTGTCGCATTGATCGCTCCGGCCGTCCAGCAGCTCATCCCACCGGAGGTCGCGCCCCTCGTGCCACGGAACATATCCCCCAACTCTCTGCACCACAACCACTCGCTTGACGGAGGGACTGGACGCCAGGGCCTCGTCAGCCGCTTGCTTCATGGGCACTAGCTTGCCCGCACGGTAGAAACCATCCGCTGTGATGAGCAGTTTTGCCTCGCAATCCTGCAGGCGACCGGCAACAGCTGCTCCGCCAAATCCCGAAAAAATAGGGATGTAGATGGCGCCGATCCTGGAAACCGCAAGGATAGCCACCGCCGTTTCAGGAATCATCGGCATATAGATGCCTACCCGGTCGCCTCGCTCGATCCCCAGCGCCCGAAGTGCGTTCGCGGCCCGGTTCACCTCCCGCTGGAGTTCAGCATAGGTTAGGGTGCGTACTTCACCATCTTCGCCCTCCCAGATAATTGCGGATTGCGGATTGCTTGCTGAGGTGCTGGGTGGTCGTCGATCGTCGATCGTCGGTCTTCCTTCGTCGTTCGTCGCTCGTCCTTCGTCCGTCCCAACCCACTTATCGACCGCATCACGCACATAATTGTACTTGCCGCCGACGAACCAGCGGGGCCATTCTATGCCATTGGACAGGTCCAGCACCTTTGTGTACGGTTCGTACCATTGGAGGTCCAGGTCGCGCACGACGGCGTCCCAGAACCACTCGATATCGCGCGTGGAGCGTTCCAGTAGCTCGGCAAACGTGACGATGCCGTGCTGCTGCATGAAGTGATAGAGGCGGCTTCGCGCTATGTACGCGGGCGTGGGCTGCCAGGCGATGTCCGGGATGTCCTGGTTGTGCAAAGCTAAAATCCTGCCGGGAGTTGGATTCAATTATACAAGCCTGTACCAGGTGTGGTGGGTATCATCACCAGCCCTTTCTTGCTACAGCCGGATGTGCAAAAATGGGCCGAAACTGGGTCTGCAAAGCTATTGACTTCGCAGAACATTTGTTCTATACTAGGGCTGCACCTGACCCAAAAGCGCAATCTGCGATCCAGGGGTTACAATCTCAAATCTGAACTGGAGGGCTATTTTATGTCTGAGCATCATGTTGTGCATGTCGAGCTGCCTGCAGTGAGCGGCAAAGAGGCGAGTCAATTCTACGCCGATGCATTCGGGTGGAAAGGCTCATCGTGGGAGGATTTGGACTATTATATGTTCGATTTCGGTGACGGCACAGGCGGCGGTTTCAACAAGCTCACCGGTGAGGGCAACGTACCGGTCAAGCCGGGTGATGTGCTGATATATATCTCGACCGACGATATCGATGACTCTCTTGCGAAGGTCGAGTTCCTTGGCGGCAAGACCCTTCTTGGAAGAACACCGGTAGCGGAGATGGGCGCGTTCGCTTTCTTCGCTGACCCCACAGGCAACAGGATCGGACTCTGGCAATCGGCCGGTATGTCCACCAAATAAGCCAATTATCCCTCCCCCGAGCAGAGGCCCGCGAAAGCGGGCCTTCTGTTTTGTGGTAACGTTTTTCACCGCCAACAGTCCGAGAGGATTCTACGGTTCGAACCACAAAGGCACAAAGATCACAAAGGTTTTATGGGTTTAATCACGAAGAGCACGAAGATCACGAAGATCACGAAGGTTTTTGTTGGTTTGAATCAGAGCTCGCGGCCCAGAGGGCACCCCGCTCATGACCACAGAGTACGCCGAGGATTATTTTAGTTTAGACCATAAAAACCTTGGCGTAACTTGGCGGATCTTGGCATCTTGGCGGTTACGCCTTACGTCTTACGTCTTACGTCTCACCAAGTTACCCGCTCGGCAGCCAGGCAGCCGACCAGTACGCCCGTAGCCACGTCTACGCCTGAGGTGTTGCCTATTGAGAAGAGATCGTGGGCGGGCTCTCTGACAGCCTGGGCTTCACCTGCGAGCAACGCTGTACCGAGCGCTATTGCGGGGGCGTAAAGCACGCCTGTGGACGCGTAGTGATGAAGGCGGGCGCTGATGCGATTGGTTCGCGGTACAGCTTCCAGAATCCGATCTCTCAATTGCTCAACGCTGGACGCCGGGTCTCCTTCAAGGCGAGCCTGCCATACCAGCGCGGCCAATATGCCCGACACAAGGTCGTCGCCTGCTGGCGTGAGCCCCTCTCCAAGCCCCATGAGCGCAATCAGGCTGTCGGTGGCTGCGTTGCTATCTCCAGCTTGCCAGGCATCAGCGAAGCGGAGGACGCCATTTGCAAGCCTTTTCAAGACTCTTTCTGTAGGCCCGCCGGATCGGGATTCGAAAGGCCAGTTTTCAACTGTCACTCTAAGCGCGGCAAAGAATTCGAAGGTCGTAGTTGCGCCAGGATTCTATCTCCGGTTCTTCGACGTCCTCGAGATAGCACACGCGAACCAGATCGGCCAGCTCCAGGTTGCTTGCTCGCCCTGACGATGTGTGTTGGGCACAATCCGCTATCGCTTTGGCCAGCCTGTGTGCGGCCTGGTTTCTTGCCGGCCGGTGGCCCAGGCGATCAGGCAGGCGAGGCACCCACTGAATTGCATTGCGCAAAGAAACGTCCGCAACAGTGCCAATTTGAATGCACTGACGAAAAGCCCGAAACGGCAGGTTCTGTTGCCCGCGTAAAGCCTCCAGAAGACGAGGCAGACCGCGCACGCGCAAGCTGAGAGGCCCATTTACTGCCTGTTCACCAACAATCGCAGCGACATATCCCGATGAGCTCTCAAGATAAAGGCTGTTGCTCAGGACGGCGAGAAGGCGTCCCTCGCCGGAATCCACAAGTTGCGTGATCTCAGGCCCAATATCAGAAGCTTCGATTTTGATCATCAGTTATAGCTCAGATTATAGGCGACGTATGGGTCCTGGATCAGTAAGCAGCAACAGAATTGTCAGTTAATTCAACATTCAAAATTAAGAATTCAAGATTCGTATCCCGCCTCCGCCAGCGCGCGCAGCGCCTCGGTGAAGCACTGCATGGGAGGATTGACCAGGCCCGCGCCGACCTGGCCAATGCCTGCTTGCCGGTGGGCGATGCCCGTATTGATGATCGGGAGAGTGCCGCTATCCACAACTCGGCGTATGTCTATGCCGGTGGGCGTGCCCGCGAAACCCAATGGTGGGAGGGTCCAATGGGGATTGCGGGCGAGCGTGATCGTGTACATCGCTTCGGTGTATGCTACCGCGTCGGCGGGTGTTCCGCCCACTACCTTGACCACCGCCGGCGCGCCGGCCATGGCGAACCCGCCGAGACCGCACGTTTCGGTTATGGCGCTATCTCCTATATCGCCCGCGGCGTCGTCCTCTGTGAATCCGGGAAGGTAAAGACCCTTCGGCAAGCCGGCGGGGCCGGTAAACCAGCGGTCGCCGGTGCCGCTCACGCGGATGCCGAAGTCAACGCCGTTGCGCGCCATCACTGTCACCACACTGCTGTGCGGGATGCCATGTGCGGCGTCGAGCGTGGATTTGGCGGCGGCCATAGCCAGGTTGAGGAAGAAATAGCTATTGGCCGCGATGGGGTCGAGGGATGCGGCTACACGCTCGCGGTCGTCTAGCGCACGGATGAGGGCGGGGGCAATACTCTTGAAGAGCAGAGAGGTGGCAGCGATATGGCGGTTGTGCAGCTCATCGCCCATCTGAAGCGCCTGAGCCATTAGCGGCTTGAGATGAAGGCCCCCCAGGGCTCGTATTCCTATCTGAAGGGTGGGGCCCAGGGTGTCGCACATCCAGCGCAGGCGCGCCAGCACCTCGGGCGCGAAGGCTCCGTAGCGCAACACTTTGCCCATCCCCTCGTTGAGCGATGAATAGGCAATGTTGCCCGCCTCGGCGTTGCGCACCACGAACATGGGCATCGATGGAGAAACCAGGCCCGCCATCGGCCCCACCGCGTGATAGTGGTGGCATGGCGCGAACTTCACGCCCCCACCGGCGACCAGCTTACGAGCGTCCTCTTCGTTGCTAGCCCAGCCTTCGAGCAGGATCGCGCCCGTAACCGCTCCTTGCATGGGGCCGCACATCCTCTCCCATTCGATCGGTGGGCCCGCATGAAACAATAGTCGGTCCTCATCCATCTCCAGGCCAGATTTCGCCGGCGGGCCGCACATCCTCCCAGACAGGATCTGCCGCCAGGATGCGCTCGATAGCACGCTCGTTGGCGGCTTTGATGAGAGCGCCAGGGCCACCAGGCGTTTCTTCGTCCATGAGGCCGGCAAGGACACGGCCCAGGGCAGGGTCGCCACCCGCGGGCGGTCGCCAATCTATGTGCAGATGCGGTGCGCCTACCTGCGTCAGGGTATCAGCGAAAGTAGGCACGCCCATATCGAGCACACGTGGAGGGCCGCTGAGGAGATCGGCAATCTTTTCGCCGGCTGGCGCGACGTGTGCGACATTGCGGCCGGGTCTGTTCATCGAGACTGCGTCAGGAAGCTCGTGTCCAGGCGGCACTGCATGCGACCGGTCTTCTTGAAGGACCTTATCATGATCAAGCATTGCTACTACCAACCTGGCGGCATCAGCGTTGCTTTCGGCGATTATGACTCCGGCCTCTCGCAGCTTATCGACCTGCCGCGAGAACTTTTGTGGGTCGGCGTCTGTGCCGCATACAGATGCCACAACATAAAGAGTGCGGCCCTGAGCTTCGGCTCGTGCTTTAGCGTCCATTATCGCTGGGGCCAGGGCTCCCGCCGGATCCGAGTGCGCGCCGTAGCCAAGCACAACATCCAGGAGGATTATGCGTACATCGGGGTTATTGGCCTCAAGCAAGATACGCTCGATACGCGTGCTCAGGTCAATCATCGGGTGGGGACGCCCGATTGTGAATTCGTCCGCTCCAAGGTCGAGACAAACGTATTGATTGCGGATATCGGATAGCGGATTTCGGATTGTTATTTTTAGGTCGGGGGAGAGCGGGACATTGGAGAAGATAGGGCCGAGACTCTTTTCGAGAATCAGCATGGCTTCATAGCAGAAGGTTCCTCCGGAGAAAAGGCCTCGAATAAAACCGTGAGATGCTGTACCGGGTGCGCTCGTTTTGCTAGGTGGCGCGGTGATCCCCTCCGGCGCCTTCGCCTCTTCGTGGTCGGGGGCACTTCAAGAGTTCGAGTGCACCTCCGCCGGCTCCAGGGTCCTTGCCAGGGACGCAGCCTGGCGTGCCGCATCTTCGAGCGTTTGAGCAAATGTCACCCTGGGATTGCTCGTTGTTCGCGGCTCGATGCCCAGGAAGGCGATTACGACAGGTTTGTCGCCCTCACCGGCCTGATCGATCACGCGGGATGCCACCGTCTCGTCCGGGGGTTTGGAAACTACCACTATTACCTTTGTTTCGGGGTTGTTCTGGAGGGCCGAGAGGCCGGCGAGGGTGGACAGCGCACCAACCTGCGCCGACAGGTCGTGGCTGCCCGTACCGATGGCGTGTGAGATACCTCCACCGTAGCGGTCTATGAGAGTGGTGATCTCCTGCATTCCTGTGCCCGACGCGCCCACTACACCGACCGCGCCTCGGCGCACGGCGTTGGCGAAACCGAGAGGCACCCCGCCGATGATGGCTGTGCCGCAATCGGGACCCATGAGCAGGAGGCCGCGTTCAGTGGCAATCTTCTTTAGCATGATCTCGTCTTCAAGCGAAACGTTATCGCTGAATATCATCACGTGGCGTCCCGCTGATAGCGCCTTGCGGGCTTCGGCGGCAGCGTAAATGCCGGGCGTGGAGATCAGAACAAGGTTGGCGTCCGGCACCTCCGCCAGGCCGTCTGCCAGGCTGTGGACTGCTCGCTCCAGCCTTCGCCCACCGTCGCCTCCGGTTGCGAAGGCTGGTCTTGGTCCTTGCTTCGCAGGCTCAGGGCCCCCTGCGCTCAAAATAGCTTCCAACCGGCTGGTAGCGGCTGTTATGCCCTGGTCGCTGCCTCGAAGGGCGACGATAAGGTCGTTCGGCCCGGCGATCTCAGTCCTTCGTCCTTCGCCCGCCAGCAGGCTCGCTTCGGCCAGGATTTCGATGTTAGGCTCGGTGCCCATCATGAGGGCAGCGTCCTCAATCCCCTCGATTTCGCGCAGCCTGACCGCCGCTTGCATCAGCGTGACGGAGTCCTGATATCTGTTTCTTTGGACAATATTGACGGTCTTCATACCCTTCAGCCCCTCATAGACACAGGTAAGGAACAGTATAGCATGGGGTAATTACGAATTACGAGACTCCGATTCTTCGTAATTCGTAATTCGTAATTCGTAATTCGTAATTCGTAATTCCTTAGCTTACGCTAAGGCCCAGCCTGGACAGCCCGACACGCTCCACGTTACAATGCCCTGGATATGCCGGGTTTCGCTCATTATTTACCCCCGCAGAACAAGGCCGGTGACTATATATGCGTGTACTCGTTCTCAACAGCGGCAGCTCCAGTTTGAAATTTGACCTGGTGGAAGTCCGTCCGGAAACCGGCGATAGCTCGCGAGCTCGTCGACCTGCGACCGGCCCAGCAACGCGCAATACGGGCGCAGCTCTTCCGCGAGAGTACAGCTCATTGCGCGGACGGCACGAGCCAAACGGAAGACCACGAGCATATCCGCAATTAGACCGGCTCGCTTATGGCCTGGTTGACAGCATAGGTAAGGATGCCACCTTTGAGCTACACTCGACCTCGTCCTCGAAAGGGGTTGAGCGCCATAGCGTCAGTGCACCGGGCCATAAAGAGGCTGTGGCGTTGGTCCTCCATGCGCTACCTGCCATCTCGCCGGGAGGGATAGAGGCGGTCGGGCACCGGGTGGTGCATGGGGGCGACCGGTTTGTCCAGCCAACCCTTATTGATGACGCGGTGATAAAGGCCATCGAGGACTTGTGCGAGCTTGCGCCCCTGCACAACCCTGCCGCCCTGGATGGCATCAATGCAGCCCGCGAGGCGTTGGGGCCGGGCGTGCCGATGGTGGCAGTCTTTGATACAGCCTTCCACAGCAATCTTCCCGATTACGCGTACACCTATGCCCTGCCCTACGAGATTGCGCAGAAGCATAAGGTGCGGCGCTACGGATTCCACGGCACGGCCCACCAGTATATGGTAGAGCAGTACTCCCTGATGAAACGCTCGGTTCAGGCCGGGGACCGCGGCAAGCGAGAGGGCGAGGTGAAGCTTATCACGCTCCAGCTTGGCAACGGCTGCTCGGCAGCGGCAATCCAGGGCGGCAGATCGGTGGATACCTCGATGGGTTTCACGCCCCTTGAAGGGCTGGTGATGGGCACTCGCTCAGGCGACCTAGATCCCAGCGTGGTGGCCTACCTGGCCGAGAAAGAGAGTCATGAGCGCGAACCAGGTAGAGGACCTGCTGAATACCCGCTCCGGCCTGCTCGGCATGTCGGGCAGCGCAAGCGATATGCGCTCTCTGCTAGATGCCGAGGCGAAAGGCGACAAGCGCGCACGACTGGCAATCGAGGTATTCTGCTATCGTGTGCGCAAGTATATAGGCGCATATCTGGCGGCACTCGGAGGCGCGGATGCTGTCATATTCGGGGGTGGCATAGGTGAAAACTCCCCGATCATACGAGCGCGGATTCTGCATGGCCTGGAAGGCTTTGGGCTGAAGCTTGATAAAACGCGCAACGAGGCTGCCGCAGGCAAAGCAGGTGAGATAAGCCCGGACAACTCGCCGGTTAGCATTTATGTAGTGCTCGTTGACGAATCGCTCCTGATAGCACGAGAGACAGCGGACGTAGTGGTTAGTGGTTAGTGGTTAGTAACGTTCTAGCCACTAACCACTCGTCAGATCAACTCGTCACCCAGCTTGATTACCTCGGTTACCAGGATGTCAAAGTCTTCGCGACGGCTGCGGTGGTTAGTTATGGCACAGCGGATGGCGTACTTGCCGTTCACGTTGGTACCGGAGGGGGCGGCTACACCCAACTCTTGCAGTCTGGTCAGCAGTTCTGTGTTCAAAGCGTTTAGCGCTTCGTCTTCAAGACCGGGCGCAACGTAACGAAAACAGACTATATTCAATGACACGGGCGCGACCATCTCCAGCCTGGGCGATTTCTCTACGAGCTCTTCCAGGTACCTGGCTTGCTCGACATTTTGCCGGATGACACGCCCGATCTTTTCCGCACCGTTGTTCTTGATTGTCATCCAGACTTTGAGGGCGCGTAATCCTCTTGTCAGTTGCAGGCCATAATCGCTGAACCACATCGAACCGCCGGCAATGCCACGGTCGGCGTGCTGCAGATAGTCGGGCGTGAGTGAGAAAGTGTGCCTGTGGGCTTGCTCGTCGCGCACAAGCACGCAACCGGCCTCGAACGGCACATAGACCCATTTGTGCAGATCGAACGCGAGCGAGTCTGCTTTCTCCATGCCTGCCAGCTCTCCACGCAGGTCGGGTGAAAGGTAGGCGAGCGCTCCAAATGCCCCATCCACGTGATACCACATGCCATATTGAGCGGCGATGGCGGCAAGCTCGTCGAGCGGATCTATAGCCCCGGTGTTGACCGTGCCCGCGTTGCCCACCAGGCAAATCGGCTTCATTCCCGCCTTTATGTCTGCCTCGATGGTACGGCGAAGAGCAGCGGTGTTTATGCGAAAGTTCGCGTCAACCTCGATCTGCCTGAGAGAGCGGTTTCCCAGGCCCATCAGCTCTATGCCTTTTTGTATTGAGGAGTGCATTTCTACAGAGCCGTACGTTGTGAGCAACGAGGGAGAAGCTGCCACACCTTCCTCGCGCACGTCGAAGCCCGATTTTACGTTCCGCGCCACGGCCAATCCCACCAGGTTAGCCATAGAGCCGCCACTTACTAGCAGCCCGCTCGCCTCTGCCGGGTAGCCGAGCATCTCCTTGCACCAGTCGATAACCTGCATCTCTACACGATTGCCCGAGTGGTCGCCTCCCCCCATGTTCGGGTTGATACCCGCGGCCAACATATCTGCAAGCATACCCAGCGGCGTGCCGTTGCCCATGACCCATCCCCAGAAGCGTGGGTGGATGTTGCCCATCGGGTAGGCAAGAACGTTCCGCTTGAAATCCTCGTATACCTCTTCTGCCGGCGCGCCATCTGCCGGGAGGGAGGTCTTGAACGACTGCTGGACTTCCTCCGGCATAGGCCGCCAGAGAGGACGCTCACGCACCGTTTGTAGATAGGTGAGCATGTCATCGAGCATCCTGTGTCCTAGCTCGCGCAATTCCTCCCAATCTTCGGGATCAAGCGTTTCTTCCTGTATTGTGGTGGGCAACATCTATTCTCTCCTTAATATTTTGCTCGCATAGCCGCTACGCCGGGCACAATAAAGCGAGCCTATCTTAAGAGAATACTTGAGATGGCACCGGTGCGCAAGCCGGGACGAGTGGTCAGGGGCGAGTAGACGGCGGATGACCGCTTCTTTTCAACGCCAAGACGCCAAGACGCCAAGGTTTCTACGATTTGAACCACAAAGGCACAAAGATCACTAAGGTTTTATTGTATTTAAACACAAAGATCACGAAGGACACGAAGATCACGAAGGTTTTTATTGGTTTGAATCACAGAGATGCACAGAGGATTACTGTGGTTTATGTTTCCCTAACTCCTGATGCTGAGTCCACCAGCTTGCGTGCGCGCTCGGAGGCATAGCGGCCAAGTGGTTTGAATTCTCTGCCTTTGGCTGCATTATACGAGATGAAGAAGTGCTCGATTTCATTGAGCATGTTGTCCGATAGTTGGTGGATCGAGGTTATATCTGCGTGGTCGCGTGATTCGGCGGCGACCGCTATCAAGCGGTCGTTGCGCTCGGGTTGGCCATTTTCGGTCTGCTCGGCTTCTATGACGCCTATAAGCCTCGATTGCACCAGGCAGCCTGCGAAGGCAGGCTCGTCCATCAGCACCAGCACGTCAAGTGGATCGCCATCCTGGCCCTTTGTTGAAGGCACGAAGCCAAAATCGAACGGGAAGACTGCGCCCATAGGCAGCACATGTCCCAGCTTGAAGATACCAAGCTCATCGTCATACTTGAATTTGTTGCGATTTTTTGAGGTGTATCTATAACAACATTCAGGTCACCGTCTTCATTGAAGGGCGGGAGGTGAGCATAAAGATCGCGCTTTGAAGAAATGCGTTGTGCCATCTTCATACCTCGCTTGTTTTGATAACAGGATAACGATTTTCTCAAAAAGCTATTGCACTTTGTGTGCCGAGATACAGTCACAAAGGGAGGAAAGGCCTCATCCACAACAGGCGTGCAATTATCTCCTCGCTCGGGCTCAGGTTTCCCAGTGCAGGATCAAAGCGCATCATTAAGTTGAAGAGGCACTATGGCATCTACGGTCCGGGGCGGCTCACGAGTAGTTTTTACTCAACATTGCCATACGGAAAAGGCGATACGTAGTACAATGATGATGTCTGGGGTGATGTCCGGGAAGGTGCCTGGCGAAGAAACGCCTGGAGAGGCAACCTTCACCCGCTTGCCGGGTGAGAAGTGGTAATGGAGGACGACGCAAATGTACGAGAAGATATTGGTGCCGCTGGATGGCTCGGAGCTGGCGGAGACGGTGCTCCCGCACGTGCAGGCTCTGGCCGAAAAGTTCGGCTCGGCAGTCATTTTGCTGCGTGCCACACTATCTCCGGATGAGCTGGTGCCGCCCACGGGGATGGGTCTGCCGATGGGCGATATGGCGGCCTACGGGAGCCTGGTCGGCCCCGGCAGCGTGGAAGACCTTCAATCTCTGCTCGCTTCCGAAAAGAGCGAGACGGAGGACTACCTGAATGGCGTGGCCGAGCGTCTGAAGGCACAGAACCTCAACGTCACAACCTCACATGTGGAAGGCCATGCAGCCGAAATCATCATCGCGCAGGCCGCTAGTCTGAGCGCGGGCCTTGTCGCGATGACCACTCATGGCAGAAGCGGCCTGGCGCGAGCGTTCGTTGGGAGCGTGGCCGACGAGGTTGTGCGTAAATCTTCCTGCCCAGTTTTACTGGTGCGCGTCAGCGATAAAGAGTTGAAGGCGGAGTAACCCTTCGGGAATGCGGAATGCGGAATTGCGAATTCGGAATTGCGAATAACGATCTACCGAAGCATTCCGTCAATTCCTAATTCCACATTCCGCATTGAATGGAGGAACGACGATGGAAATGGGCTTGAAGGGGACTGTGGCGCTTGTCACGGGAGCGAGCCAGGGACTTGGCAAGGCCATCGCCACCGAGCTGGCGCGCGAGGGGGCCGGCGTCACTATCTGCGCCCGTCACCCTGAAACACTCGAAGATGCTGCAAACGAGATCAGAGGATTATCGGGCGGAAAAGTGGTGGCTGTGGCCGCAGATGTCAGCACGGTAGAAGGGATCGAAGCTGTGGTGAAGGCCGCAATAGACAACTTCGGGCGGTTGGATATACTTGTGACCAACGCGGGCGGTCCCCCGTCGGGCGATTTTACCAAACACGACGACATGGCCTGGCAGCGTGCCTTCGAGCAGAACCTTATGAGCGCCGTGCGCCTTGTCCGCGCAACTCTGCCTTACCTCAAAGAGAGCGGACGCGGGCGTATCATCAACCTCACTTCCACCGCCGTGAAGCAGCCTATCGACGGCTTGCTCCTGTCCAATTCGATCAGGGCAGGCGTGATAGGGCTGGCGAAGACCCTGTCGACGGAGCTTGCGCCTTTCAATATCACCGTGAACAACATTGCGCCTGGCCGGTTCGCGACCAATCGTATCCGCAAGCTTGACGAAGCGCGCGCCCAGGCCACCGGCAGTACTGTGGCCGACATACAGAAGGGGGCAGCGGCGCAGATTCCCCTTGGCCGCGACGGCCGCCCCGAAGAGCTTGCCTATCTGGCAGTCTTCCTCGCCTCGGATAAAGCATCGTACATAACAGGCACAACCACTCAAGTGGACGGTGGCATGATCAAAGGGCTATTTTAGACCGTAGTTGTCAGTTGTCAGTTAGAATAGTTGTCGGTAGACGGACCAGTACCGGTATCAGCTCGGTGGTCCGTCTACTGACAACTGACAACTGACAACTGACAAGTCTACGTCCCAATATCCTTGCGCATGAAGCGTGCTGATGCCAGTGCCAGGGCGACGGCGGCAACCGCCAGCACACCCAGCATACCCCCTAGCGACAGGCCATTCAGCAGCGGCGTGCCATAGTAGTAGAAGGCTGAGAGCTGCAGCACCCCATCGGGCAAGTTCAGCTCAGGGCCGATGAAGGTGATGGCAGAACCAGATCACCAGCAAGAAGCTCAAGGAGGCCGGTGTCTATGGCCGTGCGCAGCCAGCCGGAGAAGAGGTAGCCCAGCGCTGCCATCAGCAGCCCCAGGGGAATGATAGAAAGACTGGCTGCCGTCAGATTGCCTGCGTCAAGTGTCAGACCACTGGCTACCGAAGCCAGCGCCGTCAGAGCCAGGGTCACCACGCCAATGATGACCGTCGCGGTGGTGAGCGCGCCAAAGCGCGCCAGCAAGACCGTCAAGCGCGGCTGCGGAGTTGCCAGCACCAATTCCTGCAGGCCATCCTCTTCATCGGCGGCCCAGCGGCTCGCCTGGGTGACGGCAAAGGCCATCATCAGCACCGGCAAGATGAGGAAGAGGAAGCTCAGGAGAGAGGCGTTGGTGGTGGCATCGCCCCCGCCGACCTTGGTAATCAAGTCTTTCAGGATCGGCGAGCTGTTGGCCAGGTCATTAAGTTTCTGCGCCGTTTGCTCGACGATGAAGACCATCCAGGCGGCAAATCCGCCGATGGCCAGCGTCCACCAGAAGGTGGGAACCGCAAGCTTTGCCAGGCTGCGCGTATAGACCGAGCGCAGCGACCAGTCATTCACCGGCAGCGCGCGCTCAGGCCGCGCGGCACGCTCCGGCAGGCGCAGAAAGCTGGGCAGCGCCACCGTGCCACCGATGTCGCGCCGCACGAAAAGCCGAGCGCCGCGCCGCTCAAGACGACACTCAAGCCCAGCAGCACCAGCAGCGCGACCGGATCGGTACCGTAGCTCGGCACCAGGGGCTTACTCAGATTGTAGTAGTAGACCGGCGAAAGGCGCGATCAGCCAATCCGTACCAGGGATGACCCGATGGACCATATCCAGCACGATAGAGACGAGCAGCAGACCTCCCGTCATCGCCTGCCGCCGTGCGCCGCTTCCGGGGTGAACTGGGAGACCAGCAGCGCGATGCTCCCGAAGACGCCGCAGATGAGCGCGAGATTCAGGCCAAAGAGCAAGGCTCGCCCAAGCCAAAGTCAGCGCTGACGCTTGCGCCGCCCGCATATGTCAGCAGCGCGATCAGCAGGCCCATCGCCAGCAGCGCGGTCCACATGGCGGCCAACTTTTCCAGCGCAATGCGCCCCCGCCCGCGCGGCATGCGAGAGCAGAGCATCCAGCGAGCCGCGCTCCTCCTCGCCGCGAAGCATGCGACTGCCCACCAGCAGCGGCCAGAGGGCCATCACAAGGATCGTAAAACCATATTTCCAGGTAGCGTAGCCGCCGGGCGTATCTACCTAGACCGGCTCGGCGATCCAGGCGAACGAGCCGGCCAGACTGACGAGTGAGGCACGGGCCGCAGCCGTCCCCATCAGCGAGGAGACGGCGGACAGGACCGCGTACATGAGCAAGCCTATGCCCAGGCCCCAGCCGAAAATGGCAATACGAAAATCACGCAGAGTTTTGAGAAAGATGCTATTGAACCACATGGCTCAACTCCCTGCCCTCTAATGGGCTGTGCCGTCACCTTCGTAGAAGCGCAGGAAGATTTCTTCCAGGCTGGGTTCGTGGCTGGTCATGGTGACCACCGGGTATTGCGCCGCCGCTTTGACGATGGCATCCTGGTCTCCCGACACGGTCAAGCGCAGTGTGTGCCCGTCGCCCAGCGTCTCGACGCTCTCCACGCCCGGCAGCGCCTTGAATGCGTCGGCAGGCACAGAGTTGGCAAAAGTGATGATGACATCGTGGCGCTTGATGTCCTTGAGCTCGGCAACGCCGCCCACACGCACCAATTGTCCTTCACGGATGATGGCCACGCGGCTGCACGTCTGCTCTACCTCGGTCAGGATGTGCGAGGAAAGAAAGACGGTACGCCCCTGCGGCGCGCACTTCCTTGACCATGCGGTCAAACTCTTGCTGGTTGAGGGGGTCCAGCCCATTGGTCGGCTCGTCCAGTATCAGCAGCCGGGGACGGTGCATAAACGCCTGGATGATCCCGATCTTTGCGTTTGTTGCCGCTGGAATACTGGCGGAACTTGCGGGTCGGGTCAAAGTCCAGGCGGGCGATCAGTTGTTTCAGGTAGCCTTGATCGACTGCCGCCGCGCAGGTGGCCGAAGTACTCGAGAATCTGCCCGCCGGTCAGGCTGGGGTCGAGCGCAAGCTCGGCAGGCAAGTAGCCGACCATTTTCTTGATCTCCACAGACTGCTGCCAGACATCCATCCCTGCGATGCGCGCCGTGCCCGAGTCGGCGCGTAGAAGCGCCATCAAGAGGCGAATGGTAGTGGTTTTGCCTGCGCCGTTGGGGCCAAGAAATCCAAAGACTTCGCCCTCTTCCACCTGGAAGGAGACGTCGATGATACCACGCTTGCTGCCGTAATTCTTGGACAGATGATCCACTTCAATGATTGCCGGCATATTGTCCCTCCAGTGGTTAGTGGCTCAGTGGTTAGAATTACTAACCACTATCCGCTCGTCAAATCGTTAACCTGATCCAGCCACTCGGCCATGATCTGCTTGCCTACAGCGCTGTCGGCGGGGAGATGTTCCGGCTCCAGCCAGCGGCGCATGAGATCACTGAGCGCCTCGGTAAGCTGTTCCATTGATGGTATGTGTTGCTGGCCGGTGAGCTCGGCAACGTTGATAATACCAATCTTCAGGGCGCCAATCAGAAACGTGATGACGGGAACCGGAAGGTCGGTGCGTATCAGCCCGGCCTGTTGGAGCTGGACTATGTAGGCGTCGGCGTTGAGCACAAGCTGATTGAGCATCCTCTGGTCGAGGGTGTCCAACAGTCCCTGGAAGATGTCCGGCCTGCCTTTCATAAGGGCAGTCATGAGCGGATCGGAGAATACAGCGAGCATTCCATGCGTCCAGACGCGATGGAACAGCCCACCCTCGGGATCGTCGGCGATCCGCCGCATCATGTCTTCGCTTACCCGCCGGCTGGCACGCCAGATGGCAGCGCTAAAGAGCTTGTTTTTGTCCTTCCAATGCAGGTAGATGGTGCCCTTGCCCACACCCGCCTCGCGGGCCACGTCGTCAATAGTAGTCTTGCGATACCCCCAGCGCACCATCAGCGCAGCAGCGGCGTCAAGAATGCGTTCCTCGCGCTGCCGGCGCTCATCGGATTGGGGTTCGAGTGGTCCTTCATCAGTTGGAGTTCGATTAGGGGTGTCGCTGGTTATCATAGGCCCTCTTGTACCCGGTAGCTCTTAAATGACCAAATGACCAGATGTACAGATCTGGTCATATCATAGCTCAAGTGGGAGCAAAAGTCAAGTGGGTTGACGAGAAATGAGAAATGAGAAATGAGAAATGAGAAATGAGAAATGGGAAGAAATGAGAAATGAGAAATGAGAAATGAGGGCTGCGTAAGCGGAGTTCTCATTTCTCATTTCTCATTTCTCGTTTACAGACTATACGGGGGCGTTGGCCTTCACTTTGGGTACACTTCCGACCTCACTTGCGGCATGCAGGCTGATGGTTATCCTGGTGCCCTGGCCGACCTTACTGGTTATGCCTATATGCCCGCCCTGCGCCTCGACGAGGCCCTTGGCGATAGATAGGCCCAGGCCGTTGCCATTGCCCTCTTCGCCTCGCGCTTCCTCTACCCTGTAGAACCGTTCGAATATGTGCGGGAGATGCTCGGGGGCGATGCCGTTACCGGTATCAGCCACGGTCAATTCGATGTGGCGACCATGCGCTACGGCTGTCATCTCGATTGTGCCGCCCATGGAGGTATAGCGCAGGGCGTTATCAAGCAATATAAGAAGCACCTGGCGCAGGCGCGTCGGGTCGCCTAGCGCCACCAGATTGGCAGCCGGGCTACTGGCCACCAGCTTGATGCTTCGCTCGTCGGCGAGCCGGCCCACCTGCCTCTGCACATCCGAGAGCATATCCGCCAGGCTGATCGCCTGACGGTCAAGCTTGATTCGACCTGCATCTAGCCTGGATAGCAAAAGCAGGTCCTCCACGAGCCGGTTCATGTGGTCGCATTCTTGCATTACGTCTTCGAGGAGAGCGCGCTGATCCATGTCCTTTGGTGAAGTGGTGCGAAGTGCGACCTCGGTGCTTGCCCGCATGAGAGTGAGAGGGGCGCGCAGCTCGTGGCTAGCGTTGGCGACGAAGTGTTGCTGCCTCTCCCACGCTTCTTGAGCCGGCTTGAGTGAGCGGCCAGCCAGCCACCAACTGGCGAAGCCGAGTAAAAATATGCTGACCCCGCCCAGCGCCAGCAGGCCCATCTCAAGGCGCTGAAGCACGCCGTCCTGGTCGCTGAGGAGACGGCCCATTTGCAGGAATGCGGGCGTGGGTCCCGGCGGGGACGTGCCGTTTGCGGCCTGGGTTATTGTCGCCTGGGGCACACTGTAGGTGAGCAAGCGGACAGCGCGCCGCGCCATCAAGCTGGATAGTGCGCCAATCCAGGCCATTCTTCATCGCGGCGGCGACCGCGTCTTGATTCGGTTGGATATTGAGAGTGGAGGCCGTTGCAACCGTAACGACCCGACCGTTGGCGTCGAGGGGTAGGGTGTAAATGGAGGCAAGGTCTCCGCCATAGGCATCCTCTATTGCGATTCGGTCATCGTTGCCGCCAGGCGGGGGCCGCTGACCACCATGGTCATCACTGTCGCCATCGTGCGACACCGCAGATCCCAATGCCTGGGAAGGAGAAGGCGGTTGCAGCCCTTCGCTCGCGTACCACTCCTGGTCCGCGGAGGCCAGTGCTGCCGGTTCAGGAACGCCGCGCGCGATGAACTCGTGAGCCATTTTGTGCTGCAAGGCCGAGTTGGTGGTTGTCTGGAAATAGTTATTTACAAGCTGGTAGGTGCCGCCACCGATCAACCCAAGCAGCAAAAGCGCGGCCAGCATGTAAAGCAGAGTTAGTGCAAGGCGCAGATGTTTAAACATGCCCGTTCTCCAGGCGATAGCCGACGCTTCTCACAGTCGTTATGGGGTCGTTCTGGCCCGGCAGGTTTAGCTTGTGGCGCAAATAGGAAACGTATACGTCCACAATTGTAGATTGGACGTCGGTCTCGTAAGACCAGACGTAATCGAGTATCTGCTGGCGGGTGAGGGTTTGGCCGGGGTGGCGCATGAGGAACTCCAGCAGGTTCCACTCATTGGAGGTAAGATCGAGCGGGCGGTCGCCGCGGCGGGCAGCGTGGGCGCGCACATCGAGCACGATCTCCCCCTGGCGCAGCTCCGAGCGGTCGCCTGTTACGGGCGTCAGCCGCCTGGCCAGAGCATGCAGGCGGGCCAGCAACTCCTCGAAGGCGAACGGTTTTACCATATAGTCGTCGGCCCCGCTGTTCAGGCCGGCCACCCGGTCCTCGACCTGCCCGCGCGCGGTCAGCATGAGGGTAGCAATACGAAGCTGGGCGGCGCGAATGCCCAGGCAAATAGATGGCCCATCCCTGCCGGGCAGCATCCAATCGATCACCGCCAGATCGTAAATATCACGCAAGGCCATTTCCAGCCCATCGTCACCGGTAAAGGCCATATCAACCAGGAAATGTTCCTCTTCCAGCACGCGCTTCATCAACCGCGCCAGGCGCTGGTCGTCCTCGATTATCAGCACCCTCATTCTTTGCTGGCCGCTCCTAAAGTATCCGGTAGTATCCGGTTTACACCGCTGCAACACTGGCTTGAGGATAGTATAACTCAATAATATTAGAAACAGATTGGAATTGGAGCTTGTGCAAAAGGGGTGCAGGGGCACTCCCCTGCCGGGGGTGGTCAAGGAGGTGTCCCCCGAAACTCTCTATTCCTCACTATCTCTCATGAACATGCGCTATGGCTTCCAGTCGCGCCTGATAAAGTCGCGAATAGAGGGATAGCTCTTGTCCTGGGCGATTGCCTCCTCGATGGCGGGCGCAAACACTGTGTTGTAGAATTGGCTGCCCATCCTGTTTACGATCTCTTTCTCAAAAAGCTCGTCGGTCTGGTCTTCGCCGTCGAGCTTGTGCCACTTTTCTTTGGGCAATTTCTCGGCAGGCTCTCGCTCCTCCTGCTTGCCTTCGCCGTCGTGCTTCTTCGGTTTGGGCGGAGGAGGCCCACCACCGTATCGCCTGGCGGCCACTACCTTCGCCACCCAGAGCCCATAGCCTTCGGCTTCGTCCTCCGGCACACCATCCTTGATGGCCTTTTGCTTCGTATATTCAGCGAAAACGTCAAATCGCCGCACCGGCAAGCGTGGATTCATTTTCTCTCTACCTCCTGTTGCGTACTGGCACAGAAGGGATTGCAAGTTTTGTACCGGGCTTGTTACGGAGTTGGTAGTTGCGTGCTTAGCGGAGTAGGAGGCACCTGGGTAGGGAAGCGGTAGGCAGGATCGGGAGTGCCAGGCACGCTGATGGCCCAGGGGAGTCTTACCGGAATGGCACGTCTAGCATTCATAACGATTTGCCCGCTGATTGCCTCGTTCTTTGCACAAACCCTCACAGGCTGCTAATATTAAGCATTCTCTACAACGCCTGCTCGGCGTACCTCCATATTATCGTAAGATTGTAATATTGCCTACCGGTCATCACTCTTGCGCTTACTAGCATTTTTTCGCAAGCTACAGTTTATCTACACTTGAAGGGCCTCATGACATTGCAACCCATATTGATAGACGGCCAATGGCGGCAAGATCGCGCTCCCGAGGGCTCATTTCGGGCCGCGAACCCTGCGACTAAAGAGTTGCTGTCCGAAGAATACCCTGTGTCGGGCATCGGAGAGATCGAAGTCGCTCTTGAAGCATCGCATCGCGCCATCGAAGATCTGCGCTCGATGGGGCCTGAGCCGGTTGCTCGCTTTCTCGATGCCTTTGCCGATAATATCGAGGCACGCCGCGCTGTCCTGGTGGAGATGGCGAACCTTGAAACCGCTCTCCCTAGTGAGCCGCGCCTCAACTCGGTGGAGTTGCCACGCACAACTAATCAGTTGCGACAGGCAGCAGCCGCTGTTCGCGACCGTAGCTGGCGCCATGCCACGATTGATACGAAGAATAATATCCGCTCTATCTATGCACCTCTCGATGGGCCTGTCGTGGTCTTTGGGCCCAACAACTTCCCGTTCGCCTTCAATTCAGTAGCAGGTGGCGATTTTGCGGCGGCGATAGCGGCGGGCAACCCTGTGATCGCCAAAGCCAATACTTCGCACCCGGGCACCACCCGCCTACTCGCTGAAGCGGCGTTCGATGCGGTCAAACAAGCGGGCTTGCCCGCCAGCCATGTGCAGATGGTCTACAGGATCAGCGGCGAGAACGGTCTGCGCCTTGTGTCGCACCCGAAGGTGGGCGCGAGCGCCTTCACAGGAAGCCGCAACGCGGGTATGAAATTGAAAGAAGCGGCGGACCGCGCTAACAAGCCCATCTACCTCGAAATGTCCAGCATCAACCCGGTATTTATCCTGCCGGGCGCGTTGGAGGAGCGACTCGAGGCTATAGCGTCCGATTTCACCACCTCCTGCCTTATGGGCACCGGCCAGTTCTGCACGAACCCGGGCCTGGTAGTGCTGCTTGATAACGATCTGGGCCGCGCCTTTCTTGGGAGAGTTGCAGCCAACTTTGAAGCAACTCCCTCCGGCGTGCTGCTTGGCGAGGGCGCACCGGGGCAAATTCGTGATGCCCTCGCCACAATGAAAGAGACTGGAGCCGAAGTTGTAACAGGCGGCCAGCCGTCCGTGGGTCCGGGTTACAGCTTCCAGAATACTCTCCTTAGCGTGAGTGGCAATACCTTCCTCAAGCATCCGGATGCCTTGCAGACCGAAGCCTTCGGCAATGTCTCCCTTTTCGTGCTGGCGAAAGACGAAGTCCAATTGATGGCAATAGCAGACAGCCTGGAAGGCAACCTCACGGCCACGGTCTACAGCCATACCGGCGGTACAGATGATGCTTTGTACTACCGGCTGGAGCCCGCTATCAGGCGGAAGGTTGGCCGCCTTCTCAACGACAAGATGCCTACAGGTGTGGCTGTCAGCCCCGCGATGGTGCATGGCGGCCCTCCTCCATCAACCGGTCACCCAGGCTTCACCGCCGTCGGCATCCCGGCTTCCATGCATCGCTTTGTTGCCCTTCAATGCTACGACAACGTGAGACCACATCGTCTCCCCGAAGACCTGCGAGACGAAAATCCGACCGGCAAAATGTGGCGGCTTATAGACGGGGAGTGGACCAGGTGAATTGCGGATTGCGGATTGCGGATTAAGATGTAAAAACGTGAAACATTTCACGCCGTCGTTCGTCATCGTGGCAAGCAAAAGGAGCGGGAAATGACCAGAGTGGAGAAAGCGGAGCACTTCCTGTCGATGCAGTGCCGGCTGGGCGAAGGCTCGCGCTGGAACGTGGGAGAGCAGAGGCTTTACTGGGTCGATATTGAGAATGGTCTTTTCTATCGCTACGATGTAGGGAGGACGAACGATGGGACGCAGCCTGAGAGATTCGAAGTAGGTCTGCCTTTGGGTGTACTGGCTTTCAGGGAGAAGGGCGGGCTGGTGATGGCAACGCGTGATGGTTTCGCCACCTGGGACTTCGCATCACAGGCGCTCACTCTCATTGCAGACCCCGAGGCCGGCAAGAAGGATGCGCGCTTCAACGATGGGGCGGTCGATCCGGCGGGCCGTTTCTGGGCGGGCACCATGACCCCAACGGGCGCAACCAGCAGCCTCTATCGCCTTGACCCCGACGGCTCCGTGCATACGATGGAGAGCGGCCTGGCCATCTCTAATGGTATCGGTTGGAGCCCAGACAGGCGCACCATGTACCTCACGGATTTGCCGCGTTTCGTAATCTACGCCTACGACTTCGATGTGCCGTCCGGCTCCATATCGAACAAGCGCGTATACATGCAAGGTTCGGGAGGCGAAGGCCAGCCCGACGGCCTCACCGTCGATAGCGAAGGATATGTTTGGAGCGCGCACTGGGGTGGTTATCGCGTGATTCGCTACGACCCTTCGGGTAAAATAGATCGCATCGTCGAACTGCCCGTTTCCCAGGTGACGTGCTGTGCGTTCGGTGGTCCCGACCTCACCGACCTATACATTACCAGCGCCTGGACCGGCCTCAGCGATGAGCAACGCGCCAAAGAGCCCCTGGCCGGCGACCTCTTTCTGCTAAGAACAGATATTAGAGGGCAAGAGGATACGAGGTTTAGTGGTTAGTGGCTAGTGTCGTCATTCGTCATTCGTCATTCGTCATTCGTCATTTGTCGCTCGCCGGTCTACTGACAACTGACAACTGACAACTTGGCCCCAGGAGGTCCCAATGAATTGGTGGTTCGGCTTTGTTTCGGCTTTTCTGGCGAGCGGGGTGGAGGTCGTGGAGGCCGTCACTATAGTGCTGGCGGTAGGCGTTACACGCGGTTGGCGCAGCGCCTGGATTGGTGTTGTGTCGGCAGCGGTGGTGCTGGCCGTGCTCGTGGCCCTGCTTGGCCCTGCTCTGCAGTATTTGATACCGCTGGACGCCTTGCGCATCGTCGTGGGCACACTGCTTCTGATCTTCGGCTTGCAATGGCTCCGAAAGGCGATCATGCGCTACACGGGCCTGAAGGAGTTGCACGACGAAGAGAGAATTTACGAGCGCGAAGTGACGCAGCTAAAGAGCGAGCCGGTTGCACAGGCCGGTGCCCAGGGAATAGATTGGACCGCTTTCACAGTGTCGTTCAAAGGCGTGCTGCTTGAAGGGCTGGAAGTTATCTTCATAGTGCTTACCTTCAGCCTGTCGGCAGGAGATTTCACGCCCGCTGTGCTCGGGGCAGTTGCGGCGGCTGTGGTCGTGATTGGTCTGGCGGCTGCAGTGCACGCACCTCTGACGCGAGTGCCCGAGAACACGCTGAAGTTCGTGGTCGGCATCATGCTCTGTGGCTTCGGCACCTTCTGGTCGGGCGAAGGGGTAGGTCTGCAGTGGCCCGGCGAGGACCTGGCGATCCTGGGCTTGATAGCTTTCTACGCAGTGGTAGGGGGCATCATTATTTACCTCCTGCGCCAGCGTAGCGCGGCAGGTATGCAGAAGGTTGGCGGAGTATGAAGTACATCAAAGGTTTCTTCGCATTCTGGTACGATTTCATCGTGGGCGACGCCTGGGAGGTTGCGGCTGGTGTTTTGCTCACGCTGATCGTCCTCTATCTTCTTGCTCATTATGCTTCATCCTCGTTCAGCACCTATTGGGCGCTCCTTTTCCCCGTTATTATCGTGGCGCTGCTGGGCTACAGCCTCTGGAGGGTGCGCGGCTCGGGTTCATAAAGCCTGCCCGGAGCGAAACAAGGGTTCGCAAGCTCACAAGCATAGCAGAGGCAAAAGTGAGCGCAACTGGCGGCGACACCGAAGCCGCCCTGAAACACTACAAGGCCGCCGAAGAGCTTGCCCTGGAGATGAAGTTGCGCCCTGCCGTGCTACAGGCGCGCCTTGGTGCGATAGACGTACTGTCAGGGTGCGGTGAATTGGCCGAAGCTCAAGACGTTCGCCGGCGCAATCCACCATCGAGGAAATAGCGGCCCTGTTCAAGAACGACGAATACAGGCAGATGTTCTTAGAAAGCGCGGGCGGAAAGCTAGTGGCTAATTGAACGGACTGTCTAAAACTTAGTCTCGCAGAGGAAAAGCTGCATCACTGGATATTTCTACAGGCTCCCAATATCGGCCGTTTTTGACGCTCCTCGTCCGACCCCTGCGTCTGCCCTTTGCGGCAGCAGGCGATAAGGGGAATGTTATGGCCGCCATCCAGAAGCTCCATTGCGGCGGCTATCTGCTGTGGGCGCACATTTAGGCTGGCCGCGATAGTCCCAGCGTAGCTCATGAACGGATTACAACCTGGTGAGCAGTTGAAAACCGGTCCTGTTGTGGCCTATAGTGTGTCAGGATCTCGGCTATGGGCTGTGGACGTGGGACGTGGGAGGTGGGCATATGGCTCGGGGCACACACGACGCGCTTGAAGACGAGCGCAATGAACATATCCTGATTTCTGTAAACGGCGAGCTTTTCCCTCGCAACGAGGCTAAGGTGTCGGTGTTCGATAGTGGCTACCTGGTTGGAGATGGCGTCTGGGAGGGCATCCGGCTGCACGATGGTGTGCTGGTCTTTCTGGAGGAGCATCTGGCGCGTCTCTATCAAGGTGCAAAGGCCATCGCCCTGGATATCGGCATGACGCGCAAAGAGCTTACCACCACTCTATACCAGGTAATCGAAGCAAACCAGATGAAAAGCGGCGTGCACGTGCGCCTCATGATCACCAGAGGCGTCAAGAAAACGCCCTCACAGGACCCGCGCCTGGTAGTTGGCGGCCCGACCATCGTGATAATCGCGGAGTACAAGCAGGCCAATCCGGACATGAGAGAGACCGGTATCCGCCTGTTCACCTCCACGGTACGGCGCGGCTCGCCCGACTACCTGGACCCGCGTCTCAACTGCCATAGCAAGCTGCACGAGGTGATCGCACTGACGCAGGCGCTAAATGCGGGCGCAGATGAAGCGCTGATGCTCGATATCCACGGCTTTGTCAGCACCTGCAATGCAACAAACTTCTTCATCGTGCGTAGCGGTGAGGTCTGGACATCGACCGGGCAATACTGCATGAACGGCATCACGCGCGGGAAAGTCGTCGAATTGTGCCGCAAGCAGGGCATTCCTGTTTACGAGAAGAATTTCTCCCTCACCGACGTTTATGACGCCGACGAGGCTTTCGTTACCGGCACGTTCGCGGGGCTTGTTCCGGTGCGCGACATAGACGGCAGAGCTATTGGCGACGGGCATGCGTGGCCGCTCATGGAGCGCCTTAGCGGGCTGTACCATGATGCCATCAGCGACTACGTCTGTCAGGGTAAACCGGCAGGGAGATAGACAGGGAGGCGGGCATTGAAGCAGGCACACAAGCGCCTGGAGAAGCTGCGATCGATCATGCGTAATGCGGGGCTGGACATCGTCGCGCTGATTTCCGGTGCCACGATGCGCTACCTGACCGGCGGGGTCCATTATGTTATGGAGCGCCCGATTGTGCTGTTCATCCCGCTGGACGGGCAGCCTGTGGCCGTTATCCCGCAACTTGAAGTTCCGCTGTTCAAGGCTAAGCAGATCGATCTGCGCATAGTCTCATGGACCGACGCCGAGGGCTACGACCGGGCCTTCCAGGCGGCACTCGACATGCTGCATCCGGCAGGCAAGACCATCGGCGTCGAGGGCACGCAGATGCGCTTCTTCGAGGGCGAGGTAATCCGCCGCTGGGCCATGGGAGCAACCGTAGTAGCAGCCGATGAGCAGCTAGCGCCGCTACGAATGCATAAGGATCAGGATGAGATCGACGCACTGCGCCGTGCTGTGGAGATCTCCGAGCAAGCGCTACAGTTGACGCTCGACGCCGTGCGGGTGGGCATGAGCGAGATCGAGCTAGCCGGCATATTGGAAGCCCACATGAAAGCGCTTGGCAGCGAGGAGCTGTCGTTCAAGACGATCCTGCACGGAGGCGGCAACACCGCACTGCCGCATTCGGGGCCGCTGCCCTACCGCATACAAGCCGGTGACCCGCTGCTGATCGACTTCGGCGCTGTTTACCAGGGCTACCGGGCTGATATCACCCGCACAGTATTCGTGGGTGTTGTGGGTGATATCAGCCCGGAGTTTCGGCACTTCTACTCCGTGGTCCAGGCGGCTAATGCGGCGGGGCGCGCAGTTGCCGGACCAGGCGTGGCAGCGGAAGCCGTGGATATAGCCGCCAAAAGCGTGCTGATCGATGCCGGCTATGAGCGGCTGATCCGGCATCGCACCGGGCACGGCATTGGCCTGGAGTCGCATGAGGCACCGTATATAGTGGAAGGCAACAAGCTGCTGCTGGAGCCTGGCATGGTGTTTACGGTTGAGCCGGGGATCTACGAGATGAATAGCATTGGGGTTCGCATAGAGGATGATCTGCTGATTACCAACGAGGGGGCGGAAAGCATCAGCACGTTCAGCCGCGACCTAATCGTTGTGCCCGGCGAATAGGCAAACAGTTTTCGCACTCCAATTTTCAGTCTCATATAGGACGCTTTATCCTACTCCCGTATTCCCGTATCGCGGATAGATGCAAGATAAGCAAATAAATGGATAACAACGGATAATAAAGAAATCATGCAGCCTACGAACTACGATCAAAAGATCGCCTTGCACCTCAAGGTCAATCCGCATCAGGTAAAAGCGACCATTGCATTACTCGATGAAGGCAATACCCTGCCCTTTATCGCCCGCTATCGTAAGGAAATGACCGGGAGCCTTGATGAAGACCAGATCCGAAAGCTGGCCGAGCTCCTGGGAAAACTGAGAGGTCTGGATGAACGCCGTCAAACCATTTTCGCCTCGATTGAGGAGCAGGGCAAACTCACCCCGGAATTGACACAGCAGATCGCCGCGGCAGAAACGATAACGGCGCTCGAAGACCTGTACCAGCCATACAAGCCCAAACGCAGAACTCGTGCCGGCATTGCGCGTGAAAAAGGGCTCCAGGAGTTAGCCGACCTGATTTTGCAGCAGACTCTGGAACGGTAAGCCGCCCGATGAACTCGCGCGAGCGTTCTTGAGCGCCGATGTTGCCACTATTGATGACGCCCTTGCCGGGGCACGAGACATCGTCGCGGAGACGATTAGCGATCATGCACAAGTGCGTGGTCGGGTGCGCGAAAAGGCTCTTCGCTACGGGCTGATGCAATGCCAAAAAATCGAAGATGCCGAAGACCCTAAGCAGGTCTACGCAACATATTATTCGGTTGAGTTTCGCATAGATCGCGTGAAGCCGTATCAAATCCTGGCTATCAATCGTGGCGAAGCGGAAAAAGTGCTGCGGGTTCAGATTGTTGTTACGCCTCGTGATTGGGAGCAAGCCGTTGCTACCGTCGTCCGGCCCGATCCCCGCTCTCCGTTGGCGGGACAACTTGAGATGGCTATCGAGGAAGCAGCCCAGCGTCTGCTGCTGCCTGCGATTGAGCGCGATGTTCGCCGTACACTCACCGAACAAGCGGAAGACCATGCGATCAGCGTGTTCGCCACGAACCTGCGTGGACTGCTCATCCAGCCGCCGCTTTCGGGACACACCGTTATAGGGCTTGATCCGGGCTTCCGTACCGGGTGCAAGGTCGCGGTGGTTGATCCGACAGGCAAGGTGGTGGATACCGCAACTATTTATCCTCATGCTCCGCAGCGACAGTGGGACGCAGCGCTGCACACCCTGCGCGACCTCATTGCCAGGCACCATGCCACCTTGATCTCGATCGGCAACGGTACGGCATCTCGGGAAACAGAACAGCTTGCCGCCGCGCTAACGCGTGACGACGCGGACACCCCGGATGCCGGGCATAATGTGCATTACCTGATCGTCAATGAGGCGGGGGCCAGTGTTTACAGCGCCAGTCCGTTGGCACGCGCCGAGATGCCCGACCTGGATGTAACGCTGCGTGGTGCGGTATCTATTGCCCGGCGGGTACAGGATCCTCTCGCGGAACTGGTCAAGATTGACCCCAAATCGATTGGAGTGGGGATGTACCAGCATGACGTGAATCAAAAGGAGCTGACCGCCGCGCTTGATGGGGTGGTCGAAACCGTGGTGAACCGCGTCGGGGTAGACTTGAATACCGCATCCGTATCTTTGCTGACCCACGTGGCGGGCATAGGGCCGAAGCTGGCGGAAAACATTGTCACCCACCGAAACACGAACGGCGCGTTCAAAAGCCGCATCGAATTGCGCAAGGTAACAGGACTTGGCCCCAGAGCCTTTGAGCAGTCGGCGGGATTTTTGCGCGTACGGGTGCGGGAAGGCGATAATTCATTAGATACCAGCGCTATCCACCCGGAAAGCTACAAAATCGCAGAAGCGGTGTTGAAGCGTGCAGGACTCAAACTGGAGACACCACTTTCCGAGCGTGAAGAGCCGTTAGCCGCGCTGCGCGTCACGCCTGGACTCGATGCGCTTGCCGCCGAGCTCGGAACGGGCGTACCGACTCTCTCGGATATATGTGAGCAGCTTGCCAGGCCAGGGCGCGATCCACGTACGGACCTGCCCGCACCTCTATTGCGTAGCGATGTGCTGTCTGTGGATGATCTGCAGCGAGGGATGAAGCTCAGTGGAACGGTGCGTAATGTCGTCGATTTCGGTGCGTTCGTGGATATTGGTGTCAAACAGGATGGATTGTTACACCGCAGCCGGATCCCTCAAGGGCAACAATTGACCGTTGGTGGCGTGATCGATGTCGAGATCCTGAATGTTGAACAAGATCGAGGGCGCATCAGCCTGGGCTGGCCTACCGATTAGAACCGTCATAGCAGGTAATTGAGACAGACGAGAGCACAGCGCGCTTACGGGGCCGGCCAGGCTTGCCTCCGGTCGCCTGATAGGCTCAATGCTGTCCACCATCTCTTCAAAGACCCTGGAGTTGTGGGTATTGGCACCAGTCAGTTTCACACAAAAGGGTATTCCTTTGCCTTCGACCACAATATGGCGCTTCGTGCCGGAGGACGAAGGACGGAGTTGCCCTTATTTATGGGGTTCGGCCCAACAGCCTGTGCTTGTGGGTATCCTGCTAGCGGCAGTTCTAATATAATAGCTGTGGCGATCTAATCCAAAATCTAAAATCCAGCATCTAAATGACCGAGATTCAGCAGCTAAAGTGCCCTAACTGTGGAGGGCTAATAAGCGCCCCGCCTGGCGCGACACGCGTTACCTGCCAGTACTGCGGGGCTGACCTGGCCGTGGACCTTGATAAACAGGAGGCGATGCTATACTCCTTACAGCAACAGGAGCGCTCCAAAGACAAGGACAGGATCGCGGAAGAGCGCAAGCAACTCTACGAGCAGTATATGGCCCAGTATGCCGGCTTGCAGGAGATAGACAGGCGCCTGCTCCAGCGCCAGATGATCGAGCAGACGAGTGTGGTCAAGCACCAGGTGGCCGAGTTGTACCGCCGGCGCGACGAGGTCATCAGGGGGTTGGCGGCTCTGGGGAGCGAAATCGCAGCGAGGGACCGCGTGCTCAATCCGGACTTGCCTCCCACCCAATTGCCGGTGCCGGCTATTGTGCGCCCCCCGCGCCACTTCCCCCGCCTCCTCCTGCGCTCGCTGGCCGTGTTGCTCGTAATCATCGCGCTGGTGGCCGTCTACGCCTTGACGTTGGGACGCAACAACAGGGCAGGACAGGGCGGCAGCGCCGGTAACTCGGCGGCTGGCCAACCGGCTTCCGACCCCACCGGCACGGCTCTGGCCGCTTCCCCGCCGCCCGATACAGGCTACTTCTATGCGAAAGAGACGTCCCATTCGGTCACCATTTTCGCCCAGGCATTCGCCGACCTGGGCGGAGTGGGTGCACTGGGGTTCCCCATCGCCCAGGCGTTCCTGGAGCGGGACCCGCAGGACGGCGAGGATCGCTGGGTGCAGTATTTCGAGAAGGCAGTGATAGAGTACCACTCCGAACTGCCGGAAGGTAACAAGTTCCAGTTATCGCGCCTGGGCGCGTGGCGGCTTGCCGGTAAATATCCCGGCGGCGTACCGCAGGCGAGCCCGGTGCCGGGCACGAACAGCTATAAGTTCCCCCAGACCGGTTACACCGTAACCGATCCGTTCCTGGCCTACTGGCACCAAAGTGGGGAGGTAGCTCGCTTCGGCTACCCGCTCAGCCCGGCGTTCGAGGAGAAGAGCGATGTGGACGGCAAAGCTTACCTGGTGCAGTATTTCGAGCGGGCGGAGATGGAGTACCACCCTGAGCTGGGCCCGTCATACAACGTTCAGCTCACGCCTATCGGCACCCAAAGGCTCAAGCAGCTCTACCCGACCGGTGCTCCGATGAACGCCTCAAGCCCGGTCCCCAATTCAAAGAAGTAAAAGACCTTTATCGTGCTACGTACGAGCGGCACGACACGAGTGGTATAATACAGTGGGTAATAAGCTTTATAATGAGAAGGAGGTCCAGCATGCTCAGGCCCATGCGCTTGTTCTCCCGACTAACTGTCTTCATCCTTTCGCTGGCAGCGATTCTCATTTTCCAGACGCTAGGCGAGCCCTCCATGTTGGCTCAATCTCAACGACCTCAGCAACCTCAACAACTGCAACAGCCCCAACAAGGAGAGTGCCAGACTTTCCCCGAGACCGGTAAGACGGTTTGTGGTAAGTTCCTGAGCTACTGGCAAGGGCATGGTGGCGTGGACCAGCTGGGCTTTCCCATTAGTGGCGAGTTCCAGGAACAAAGCGACATAGACAGCAGAGTATATACCGTGCAGTACTTCGAGCGAGCAGTTCTCGAGCTACACCCGGAGAACGCGGCTCCAAACGATGTCTTACTGTCCCTGCTGGGCAGCCTGGCTTACAAGCAAAAGTATCCGAATGGAGCCCCCGAGTTACCCGCGCCGGCCAATCCTGTGGCAGGCATCTTCTTTCCGCAGACCGGCAAAGAGATACGGGGGGAGTTCCTCACCTACTGGAAAGAGCACGGTGGTCTTCAACAGCAAGGTTATCCTATTACCAACTTGATAGTGGAGAAGAGCGACCTGGATGGCAAACAGTACACTGTCCAATATTTCGAGAGGGCTGTGTTCGAATCGCACCCGGAGAAGGCGCCCCCATACAACGTGCTATTGTCGCAACTAGGCACTCTCCGGTTCGCACAGAAGTACCCATACCCGCCCTATGGTCACGCCCAGGATTATTCATGGCTTGCGGGCCAACTGAAGCAGCAAGGGTCCTGCTGGGTTGTGACCTACGTTTCACCTCTCGTGGATATACTCGCTGACCAATATAGTAACAACGTTGCTCTACTGCCAGGCCCAGGTTGGCAATCGACCGGTCTGAAGGACGGAGCGTGGGTGGTGGTGCAAGGTCAAGTTGAGCCAGGCACTGCGCCCGCAGCCGGCTGTACTGCACACGGCTACGTAGTAAGCGCCCTGCAACCTAATCCAAACGCAGCAGATGCGGGACAGGGTACTGCCGGCGGTGAGAGTCATTTACTGACCAACGATAACAATAACAGCAGTATCACGCTCCATGTGGGCGACACGTTGCTGCTGGAGCTACGCGACCGGCAATGGTCAACCCCCAAGCTGGACAACGCGATCCTGGGAGTTGCCCCGCTGAACATTACAGTGCCGCAAGGGGTTACAGCCTGGAAGTACAACGCGCTCACGCCCGGTCAGACAGAGTTGACAAGTGACGGCGCATGCCTGCCCAACCCCGGAGGGCCGAGTTGTATGTCCATCCTCGTATACAAGGTAACGATCACGGTTGTGGGCGCGGAGTAACAGAAGCTCTTAGGGCGCAGGAAAGGCTCCTTGTGCCTATCCCCCGCCGTGGAATCGCTCCACCAAGTTGATCAGGTCGAGGATGTGGAACGGCTTGGGTATATATCCTTCAGCTCCTATCTCCTGCGCCCAACTACTCGCATCCTGGGCGGCGGTCATCACAAGAATAGGCACGGTGATACCGCGCTCCTTCAATATGCGGGCAAAGTCCCATCCGTCGCCATTTTGGAGGCCCAGCCAGAAGATGGCGACAAAGCTGCTCAGTTCGCTCAGACGTTGTTGCGCCGTCGACCGCGCGATCGCAAAACATTCAGATTATTGGTGTAGGGGCACGGCGCTGACCATCTGTTCCAACTACTTCGGTTAGGAGACATCGCACGGCGGTTAAAACCGCGTGCTACATCTACAAAGCCCGCCTACGCGGGCTCCTATCCCCTCAATTGTGCCTGATACCGAATATTATGATGGGGCTTGTAGTCCGCGCAGGCGGACTTCGTAACCTTAGCACGCGGTTTTAACCGCTGTGCGCTGCTCGTGTCGCTGCCTTCACTCTGCATTGATTGGAGTCATTGGGCAGCGCCGTGCCCCTACAAGATTTTCTGCGGCCTATTCTGAATGTTTACGCGATCCGGACGTCTTGCCCGTAACCGACGATGGGTATAATATAGAGTTGCCGGTTGTCAGTAGACGACCGTCGTCCGTCTGCTGACAACCGGCAACCGACAACTGACAACTGACAACTGACAACTTGGTCACAAATTGGCAACCAGGAACAAAACGATGCCGAAACCTGTAATTCTAGCTGTGGACGACGAGCCTGCCGTATTGAGTGCGGTGGAGCGCGATTTGAGGCGCAGGTATGGCAAAGACTACCAGCTTGTGCGTGCCGAGTTGGGTGGCGCGGCGCTCGACGTGCTCAAACAGTTGAAGCTGCGCGATTCTACAGTGGCACTTTTCCTGGTGGACCAGCGGATGCCGGTGATGAGTGGAGTAGAGTTCCTGGCGCAGGCTCTTGAGCAATACCCTGACGCCAAGCGCGCCCTCCTCACAGCTTACGCCGATACGGAAGCCGCCATCCGTGCCATCAACGAGATCAAGCTCGACTACTACCTGATGAAGCCCTGGGACCCGCCCGACCAGAACCTCTACCCGGTGCTGGACGAGCTTTTGGACGACTGGCAGGCATCCTTCCTACCGGCATTCGAGGGCTTGCGGGTGCTCGGCCACAGGTGGGCACCGCTCACCCACCAGATCAAGGATTTCCTGGCGCGTAACCAGATACCTTACCACTGGTCGGACCTGGAGACTGACGAAGAGTTCGCAGAAGTTAGTGCGATCGCTGAGCCTGCAAACCTCACAACTCCCTGCCGTGCTCTTCCCTGATGGCTCCTACCTGACCCGGCCCACCAACGTCCAGATAGCCGAGAAAGTCGGGCGCAAACTGCACGCGGCTCTGCCTTTCTACGATGTGGTTATCGTCGGTGGCGGCCCCGCCGGACTTGCCGCTGCCGTCTATGGCGCTTCGGAGGGCCTGCGCACGCTGATAATCGAGCGCGAAGCTCCAGGCGGGCAGGCAGGCACAAGCTCGCGCATCGAGAACTACCTGGGCTTTCCGGCGGGTCTGAGCGGTTGGGACCTCGCCAGGAGGGCGGTTGCCCAGGCCGAGCGGTTTGGCGCGGAAATCCTCGCCCCGCAGGAAGTGGCATCCTTGCGCGTAGAAGACCCCTACCGCATCGTGAAGTTAGTGGACGGCACGGAGATAAGCTGTCATGCCATGATGATTGCCACCGGCGTGAGCTACCGCAAGCTCGACGTACCGGGTGTGGAGGCGCTTACGGGCGCGGGCGTCTACTACGGCGCGGCGCAATCCGAGGCCGTATATTACAAGGGCGAAGATATTTACATCGTTGGCGGCGCGAATTCGGCGGGGCAAGCTGCCGTCTATTTTTCGCGTTATGCGAAGAGCGTGACCATGCTGGTGCGTGGCGACTCTCTCGCGAAAGGCATGTCCCAGTACCTCGTCGCGCAGATAGAGTCCACCCCCAACATAAGGGTGCTGATCAACTCAAGCGTCACGGAGGTGCACGGGAGCGACAGGCTGGAAACAATCACAATTGCCGACAGCTCAACAGGGCAGACGCAGACCGTGCCCGCTACAGCGCTCTTCATCTTTATCGGGGCGCAGCCACGCACCGAATGGGTAGCAGACATGCTGGAGCGGGACGATATGGGTTTCATCCTGGCCGGCACCGACCTGATGAAGGACGGCCAGTCCCCCAAAGGCTGGACCCTCCGGCGGCAGCCCTTCTGGCTCGAAGCGAGCGTGCCAGGCATATTCGTGGCGGGCGACGTGCGCCACCGCTCGGTAAAGCGCATGGCCTCCGCAGTGGGCGAAGGCTCAATGGCTGTACAGTTTATTCACCAGTATTTATCTAGCCTATGAGATCAGTTGTCAGTTTGGTACCAAGTTGTCAGTTGTCAGTTGTCAGTTGACGGACGATGGACGAACGACGACCGACAACTGCTTACTGCTCGTCGCTCACTAGCCCCTGGTCTACTGACAACTGACAACTGACAACTGACAACTTTGACAACTTGGCACCAAACTGACAACTATGGACTCCACATGCACACATCTCAACCTCATAACTGACGTTGCGCCGGGGGCAGCGGGGTGCGAAGGATGCCTTCAGAGCGGTGATGCCTGGGTGCATTTGCGGATGTGTATGGTCTGCGGGCACGTCGGGTGCTGCGACGAATTGCAGAACAGGCACGCAACGGCCCATTTCCATGGCAGCGGCCACCCCATAATGCGCTCAATGGAGCCGGGCGAAGATTGGATGTGGTGCTACGAAGACCAGGTGCTCATCTACCCGAAGGGTCTCCGCCCCTTGCCCTCCGGCGACGACCAGGGCGACGCAACGACCGGGCAGCCTGTAGAGGTGCAGTTCGCTACCACAAAAGAGTTCCTGCGACCTCTGCCCCTCTTTTCCTCACTGGAAGAGCAAGACCTGGACACGCTCACCCACCTTGCCGAGCCGCGTGCCATCAAGTCAGGCGACCTCTTGATGGAAGAAGGAAGCCCGGGTGACGCCCTGTACGTGGTGCTCGACGGGCAGTTTGAGGTCATGAAGCATTCGGGCAAGCAGGACGTGCTGCTCGGCTTGCGTGGCTCCGGCGAAATGCTTGGGGAGATGGCGCTGCTGGAGAAGGCCCCCCGCATGGCCTCGGTACGCGCCCTCCGCGACAGCCGCGTGCTCGCCATAAGCCAATCAGCTTTCTATCAGCTTCTCTCCAGCAACCCGTCAGCGGTGTTCGCGATCCTACGCACCTTCATCTCGCGCCTGCGCAGCACCGAGCAATTGTTGGTGCACCAAGAGCAACTGGCAGCGCTGGGCACACTCTCGGCGGGGCTGGCGCATGAGCTCAACAACCCTGCCGCCGCTGTCCGTAGCAGCACGAACCAGCTGCGACAAGTGCTCGACGAGTGGCAGCGTACCTCACGCGAGCTTGGGCTTCTTACCTTCGATCCAGCCCAGGCCGAAAGACTTGAGGAATTACTCGCACAATCCGCAATCCGCAATCCGCAATCCGCAATCCTCCCTGCGTTGGCCCGGAGCGACCTGGAAAGCGAGCTTGAGACGTGGCTGGACGACCGCGAAATGGACAGGGCATGGGAGCTTGCCCCGGCGCTGGTGTCTCTTGGTTGGAGAACTGAGCAACTGGAGGAGCTTGCGGCTGAGTTCACACAGGAGCAATTACGGGTGGTTGTGCCATGGATGGCTAATAGCTCCCTGGCTTACAATCTGCTTGACGAGGTGCAGAGCAGTGCAGAGAGAATCTCCGAAATCGTCAAGGCAGTCAAGACCTATTCTTTCCTCGACCAGGCCCCGATCCAGCAGGTGGATATTCAAGACGGCCTGGAGAACACGCTGGTTATCCTAAAGCATAAGCTAAAAACGGGCGTCAACGTCACGCGCGATTACGCGCCCAACCTGCCGCGCATTGAGGCTTATGGCAGCGAGCTGAACCAGGTCTGGACCAATCTCATAGACAACGCCATTGACGCCATGCAGGGCAAAGGCGAGATAACGTTGCGCACCTACATGAGGGGAGAAGGACCGGTAGCGGACAACGTCATCGTGGAGATCGCGGACAATGGGCCGGGAATCCCTCCTGATATACAGCAGCACATATTCGAGCCGTTCTTCACGACCAAGGGCCCCGGCACCGGTACCGGGCTGGGCTTGCATATAGTCTATAATATCGTTGTTGACAAGCATCAGGGTCAAATCGCTCTGTCGTCACAACCAGGTCAAACCTGCTTCCAGGTGACCCTGCCCGTCAAACTGGCGCATGAATGAGGTAGTACGCAGTTGTCAGTTGTCAGTAGACCTGCGACGGTATTTTTCAACGCCAAGACGCCAAGGATTTACGGGTTGAACCACAAAGACAAGTCACGAAGAGCACGAAGGATATTATGGGTTTTAATCACGAAGAGCACGAAGGACACGAAGAGCACGAAGGTTTTTATGGGTTTGAATTAGAGATGAGAGAGGCGAACTACTTCGCTCATGATCACAGAGGTTGTTATGGTCCTAAACAATAGAAAACTTGGCGGCCCTTGGCGGAACTTGGCGTCTTGGCGGTTACGTTTCACTTTTCACTTTTCACTGCCCACTGCCCGCCGATCTACTGGCAACTGACAATGGTTCGCTCATCAACGGACAACAAGGTCGTAAAGCGTTGGAAAGTGCCGAAATAACGCAAAATGAGATAGAGGTAATCTTGCTCAGGCAACTGGCGAGCTATCTTGCTATGCCTGTGTTCATCACGAACAACAAGGGCGACCTTATTTATTTCAACGAGCCCGCCGAAAATATCATAGGCCGCCAGTTCGAGGAGACTGATACGTTATCCCTCGATGACAGATTTCAAGCCTTCCGTCCCGTGGATGATGCCGGCGTGGCGGTCTCCTCAGCAGAGATGCCACTGGCCCTGGCTTTGCGCGAGCAGCGACCTGTCCACACGAGATTTTGGCTGCACAGCTTCGACGGCACGCGCCATCATATCGAAGCGACGGCGTTCCCCCTCATAGGGCAGGCCGAAAGACATCTGGGCGCGGTGGCCCTGTTCTGGGAAATTGAAGAGAAAATAGAAATCGGTAACTGACTTCTATTTTCTCTTCAAAAAGGCAGCGAAATGAAAATCGCACTATGGGGCACTCGCGGCTCGGTGGCATCGCCGGGGCCGGACACGGCGCGATATGGAGGGAATACATCGTGCGTGGAAGTGCGCGGCAGCGATGGCACGCTGCTCGTGCTCGATGCAGGCACCGGTATCCGCAGGCTGGGAGCCGCCATCTCGCCTGAAGTGCGCCGCGTGGACGTGCTGCTCACCCATCTGCATATGGATCATATCCAGGGGCTGGGCTTCTTCGCGCCTTTGCGTAATCCGGACTCTGAGGTGCATATCTGGGGTCCGGCCAGCGCCCTTTTGAGCTTGCGCGTGCGCCTCACCCGCTATATGTCGCCGCCGCTCTTTCCGGTGCATCTGCGCGACCTGCCATGCACCCTGATACTTCATGAAGTGCCCTGCGAAGATGAGCAGATAGGCGAGCTACGAATTCAATCGATGCTCGTCTGCCACCCTGATCCTACCGTCGGCTATCGCATCGAGTCGCCGGACGGAATCATTACCTATCTCCCTGATCACGAACCGGCCCTGGGCGTCAGGCGCTTCCCGATGAGTGGCGAATGGACCTCAGGTTACAAGCTGGCGGCGGGGACCGACCTGTTAATCCACGACGCCCAGTACACCGATGACGAATACCGAGAGCGCGTTGGCTGGGGACACAGCACCATGCGACAAACCTTCCAGTTCGCCGCTCTCGCCGGGGCAAAGCGCCTGGTGCCCTTCCATCACGACCCCGGCCACAACGACGACTTCCTCGACAGTCTGGTCAGTGAGACCGAGAAGTCAGGCCAATGGCCCTTCCTGGTCCTGCCCGGCGCTGAGGGCGCAAACTTCCAAATTACGAATTACGAATTACGAATTACGAATTAACGTTAACCGCTAAGACGCCAAGAACGCCAAGGTTCGCCAAGTTTGATAAGGTAATTCGTAATTCGTAATTCGTAATTCGTAATTCCCGAAGGGCCGGTTGCTGGCATAGCCTATGCTACTACGTCCATCGCACGAGAATTGCTGTTGTCTGCGAACAATTGTAGCTCGCTGGACCGGTAGACCGGGACATGCGTTACCGCAATATGATCCTTCAGCAATTGTATTGACAGGTTGCGATCAGCGGCTGATGGTTGAAACCTGACCCCCTAAGACTCGACACCCGACAGACCCACGGACGCCCCACCATGGAGCTAAGCGGCGGCAAGAGCCAATACGTCACACCGGATTTCTATTTATTTCTAAACCGGTCGGTGTTTACGCTGCGCTGGGCTACTATCGCCGTGCTCCTCGTGCTCACTTTGTCGGAGCAAAGGTTAGGGCGTGGCGATCTGCCTAGTTGGGTGCTTGTCGCGCTTTACGCTGCCTATAATCTGCTCGCGGACCTGGCTGCAGAGAGCATGCCCTGGCTGCGATCTCTCAGCCACAGGGTGCTGTTCGACTTGCCGGTAGCTGCTCTCATATATTTTCTCGGGGCGGAGCCCGGTGCGCCCTTGTTTGTTCCACTCTTTCTGGCGGTTGTGTGCGCAGCAATCAGCATGAATCCGCGCACCAGCCTGGTTTATACGGCTCTGGCCGTTTGCCTGGCGGCGGCCATCGAAGCCACCTCGCCAGGGTGGGTCACGAACGCTCACAATGTCCGTGACATGACAACCAGGCTGATGCTGCTTTCCCTGGCAGGCGTGGGCGCGGCTGCCCTCACGTTGCGTTTATCCCATGAGCGCACCGTCGCACGCAAAGCTCAGGACGAGCAGGCCCGCCTGGAAGAGCTTGACCGCCGCAAATCGAACTTCATGTCAACCGTTTCCCACGATCTGCGAACGCCGTTCACTGCCGTGCGCGCAGGTCTTGGCATGCTGCGAAGCAGCGTCTCCGAGCGCCTCAACCCTGATGAGAGCGAGCTACTTGACGACATGGAGCGCACGATCGAGCGCCTGGGGATGTACATCAACGACCTGGTGACGTTCAACCAGCTTGAGGCCGGGGTGTTGAGGATCGAAAACGAGCCTCTCGACTTGCGCGCAGTGGCGGCCAATGCAATAGTTGTTGTCCACCCGCTCATGCACGAGAAAGGGCAGATACTTGAAGTGGACCTCTCCGAGCCTCTACCCAACCGGGGTGATGCCCGCAAGCTGGAGCAGGCGCTGGTCAATCTGCTCGATAACGCTCACCGCTATACGCCGGTGGGCACACACATAATGATTTCCGGCAGATACCATTCTCCCGAAGTATTGCTGGCGGTAACCGACCAGGGTCCGGGCATACCACCCGGCGAATACGAGAGAATCTTTGAACGCTTCCACCGCCACTCCAACAGCGAGGGCGGCTGGGGCATGGGTCTGCACATAGCGCGCAGCATTGTCGAGATGCATGGCGGGCACATCTGGGTCGAAAGCCTACCCGGTCACGGCTGCACATTCTATATAGCTTTGCCGAGAAATGAGAAATGAGAAATGAGAAATGAGGGCTGCGCGAACGGGTCTCATACCTCATTTCTCATTTCTCATTTCTCGAAAGGTGAGCCATGAGATTATTGGTTGCGGAAGATGCTCGAAGTGTTGCGAAGGTGGTTGCATTCGGAGCGCGTATGACCTGGCCAGGATGTGACGTAGCGATTGCCTCCAATGGCCAGGAAGCGCTTCATCTCTTTAATGAGACCCTACCCGACCTTGTCGTGCTGGATATAGAGATGCCGCCACCGGATGGCTTTCAGGTTTGTCTGCAAATCAGAGAAATGTCAGACGTGCCGATCTTGATGCTAACCGTGCGCGATTCTACCCTCGATAAGATACGTGCCCTCGATCTTGGGGCCGATGACTACCTCACGAAGCCCTTCGACCACCTCGAATTGCTTGCCAGGCTGCGCGCGCTAATGCGCAGGGCAACCGGCTCGGTACAGGCGCAAGCTGCTCAACCGGGCTGGTCAAGCGCTCACAACACTTTCAACTCCTCCAGCTTGCATATTGACTTCGATCTCCACGAAGTACGCTTGCGAGGGAAGCCGGTGACTCTCACTTCTATGGAGTACAGGCTACTGGAAGAACTTGTGAAGCACGCAGGCAAAATCATGCCCCATGAATTGCTGCTGGAACGAGTCTGGGGGCCGGCCTACGTGAGCGATAGTCACTACCTCAAGGTGTTCGTGCAGCGTCTCCGCCGAAAGCTGGGTGACGGGGCCGAGCAGCCACACTTCATAAGGACCGAATGGGGGGTCGGATACCAGTTTCTGGGCGAAGCTAAGTAGTTATGAGTTATGAGTTTCACCTTCAGCTCATAACTCGGCCATTATGCTGGATAGGATTGGTTGACAACGAAACCTCCGGTTTAGTAAGGAAGCGGTTGCAACACCAACCCGAACCAAACACGCAGGATACCCAGTGATACCGCACCTTGGTACCTTTGACGATTTGTGCTTTGAAGGTAAACATTCAGAAATGGGGTAGAGAAACTTGCGGACGAGCGGGTCAACAGATGCGGGAGTGCGCAACACAGCACGACGAAGCCCGGCCAGTCGGCCGGGCTTCGTTGTGCTTGTGCTGCTACGTGCCTCTAGCGGAACCGCACGACGCGATCGTGCCGGCTGTGGGTCGCCTGCTGTCGTTGCGCCCGCATCAGAGCCGGCTGTTTGATCTTGACCTCCGGCTCCTAATGAGCGTGCCCATACCTATGGATAGCATTCCAAGGGCAAACATTACTGTCAGGAAACCCTCATTGTTGTCACCGGTTGTTGGCATTCCAGGTTGCCCACCCTGAGCCGTCAACTGCGGTGGGACGCGGACGTGCGTCGCCTGCTCGTAGTCGTAGGCGAGGCCGAGCAGCTTCGATTCGCCCCAGCGGGGGCCGATGAAGGTGATCCCGAGCGGCAGTCCCGCGTCATAGCCGGCCGGAACCGTGATGCCGGGGTAGCCCGACACCGCAGCTGCCCCCGACGAGCCGACGAAGTACTCGAAGTGCCCGCCGAGGTCGCCCTCCGTCGGGTTATTGTTCGTCGGCCATGCGGGCCCGTTGGTGAGCGCGATGATCGCGTCGAGATGGTTCGCGGCCATCACCGAATCGATCGCAGCCTGAACCGGCGGCGTCGTCGCGGCTCGTAGCGCGTCGCAAGCCGCGTCACGGCCGTTCGTCGCCTGAGCAGCCTCGAAGACGGCGTCGTTCCACGGCCCTTCGAGGTTCGGATGGGCCTTATCGAACGCGATCAGGTCGGCGAGTGTCTGCGCGTACGGCTGGCCCGTCACCGGGTTCGTGCCGTGGACGTAGGTGTGCAGGTACGTCGCGATGTCGGTCTTGAACTCGCAGTTGAGCGCATTGCCCTCGTTGGCGGTCGCCGAGAGGTCGATGTCGGCCGGGTCGACGACCGTCGCACCCTGGGCCTTGAGCGCGGCGATGACGTTGTTGAGAACCGGCTCGACGATCGGGCCCACCAGCGTCGGGCTGTAGGTGCCGGTGCTCCAGACGCCGATGCGAGCGCCCTGGAGGGCGTGATCGTTCAGGAACTGCGTATAGTCGGTGGAGGTGTGGCCGGCCTGAGCGGCGGTCGCGGCATCGTTCGGGTCGACGCCGGTAGCCGCGCCTAGGAGCACCGCAGCGTCGGTGACGTTGCGGGCGATCGGGCCTGCCGTGTCCTGGTTGGCGCTGATCGGGACGACGCCTGCGCGGCTCCACAACCCAAGCGTCGGTTTGATCCCGACGTCGTCGTTCGTGCCGGACGGACAGACGACCGAGCCGTCCGTCTCGGTACCGACGGCCGCGACCGCGAGATCGGCGGCAGCGGCGACGGCTGAGCCCGAGCTCGAGCCGCACGGGTTGTGATCGAGGGCGTAGGGCATGTTCGTCTGGCCGCCGATGCCGCTCCAGCCGCTCGACGACGGGCCGGACCGGAAGTTGGCCCACTCAGACAGGTTCGCCTTGCCGATGATGATCGCGCCGGCGGCCTTCAGCCGCTGGATGATGAACGCATCGCCGGGCGTGCTGCCGGCGAGTGCCCAGGAGCCGGCAGTCGTCGGCATGCCGGCGGTGTCGATGTTGTCCTTCACGATGATCGGAATCCCGAGCAGTGGACGGTGGTCGCCCTGCCGCCGCGCCTCGTCGGCCGCTCGTGCGTCGGCGAGCGCCGTGGGACTTTCGGTGATCACTGCGTGCAGCGCCGGGTTGAACTGGTGGATCCGCCCGAGATAGAAGTTCGTCAGATCGACGGCGTTGATCCGGTGCGCGTCCATCAACGCCTGGAACTGCGGGATCGTCGTCGCGTCGACGTCGATCCCGGAGACGTTGGTCCCCGGGTCCGCCGCGAGGCTACTCGGCGCCGCGGCAGCGGAGAGCCCGAGCATGAGGGCGAGAAGGGTCGTTAGAAAGAGCGAGCGTCGAAGGTGGCTTTTCATCGTGTGACCTCCACAGATCGGGTGTGGTGGACGCTGGTACCACCCTGGCCTCATCAGCGCTGGGCTGAGATCGGGGCGACTCCATAACCGTCCCACCGGCACCTCAATGGCGCGGATCTCGAGCGAGGGGCTCGCTCTGTGCGGGCTCTCACGTGTCACGATCCGGCGCGCGAACGTCTGGTCGGAACAATGGGATGAGGTTCCTGAATTGTCGTGTCACCACCGCTGTTATTCCCACTGTTACGCTCGACGCGCATTATATCACTATAACCTAGTAGGGTCAATAGGTTTGGAAGCGAGTTCCGAAAGCACTTCTTGTACCTGGCCAACGGAGTCTTGGTTCTCTTGTTTCCCAGCATAGACCGGCGGCGCGCACGAGGGAAACTATCAATACTCTCATGATAGAGCAGGCACAGTAGCCACCAGTACCATGCTACAAACGTGCGGAAGGGAGCGTGCCGCCCCTCATCTAGCATAATGGCCTAGTTATGAGTTATGAGTTCACCAAACTAACTCATAACTGCCCTATAAGGTGCATGAGTCGCTTCAACTCGGCCTCAGCATCGGCTACCGGCACAGAATAGACGAGCAATTCGTCCAGCCCGGATGCCAGGAGTTGATTGAGGCGATCTGCCACGCTTACTTCGTCGCCCGAAACCACCAGGTTATCGATTAGATCGTCGGGCAATGAACCGTCTGGCAGAACGGGGAAGCCGGCATCTGCAAACATGTTCGCATAGTACGGCATCTTCCCATAACGTCCCACCTGTTTCTGAGCCGCTGCCAGCAATGTTTTACGGTCGGTGCTGAGTGCCACCGGGATGTGCGCCACGATATACGGGGTCCCCTCTCGGGTGGGAGTTGGCCGTCCACTCTCGGCGGCTCCCGCGCGCAGAGCAGGGAGCGCGCTTTCCAGCAGGTAGGGCACGGGACACATCCAGGAGATGGCTCCGTCGGAGATCTCGCCGGCCAGGTGGAATGCTCCCGTCCTCAGCGCCGAAATCAGGATGGGCACCTGAGGCGCACGCGGCAGTTGGGCCTTCACCTTGTAGAACTGCCCCTGGTAATCCACCTTGCCTTCCCACAGAAGGGGGCGAAGCACAGCCATATATTCGCGCAGATGGTCCATAGGGCTCCCCATCGGGATGCCATAAACACCCTCGATTGTCGGGCGATGGCTTGGCCCGATGCCCAGTCTCAACCGTCCAGGTGCCAGGTCGTGTATAGCAAGGACCTGCTGGGCCAGCGCCAGCGGGTGGATAGGGTAGGTAGGCACAATAGCCGTGCCGATACGCACGCTTTTCGTCTGTACAGCAGCCGCAGCGAAAAGGCTCATGGTGTCAGGCGCGCCGGTAATTTGCGTCGACCAGATTTGCCGCACCCCGGCAGCCTCCGCCGCGACGATGTTCGATACCACTGTCGCCCCATTGAACGCAGATACGGCCAGTCCAACTCGCTCTCGCGCTGGGGCAATTTGCCGCGTCTGATTGCTTGCATCTCTATTCTCATTTCCCATTATCTTATCCTCCCTGAATACTCCGTTGTCGTTGGCTGAACCCGGTATCTCGCCCTTTTGCCCGTATTCTTTTGCTCCCATTTTACTACCTTTCAAATGCAAGAACCTGCCCTTTCGAACGCGTTTCCACAAGAATTGACGAATATTTACACCTGTAAACGGCCCCATTTACTATCTCTTACCTCGGCATTGACTATTCCCTGTTAGATTTGATTCAGTGGGGTGGCGACGAAGGAGCTAGGGCGCACCGGCCCCTGGCGCTCTCTTTGGAGGATCGCAATGACGCGGCTGGCGGAAGCAGTCGAAGTGCTCGGCCTGGAGGGCGAGCTTTCACTTTCAGGAAGCTGGGTCCGCCTAAGGGGAGAAGGCTGCACGGTCTATGTGGTGGAAGCCGTATCCGGCACACGCTATTACACCTGGTGCGATGCGCCCAACAAACGCTACGTTGAGCTTTTCCACGACCCAATAGAGGCGATAGAATCAGGACTTCGCCGCGCCAGCCCCTTTCGGGAATTATAAATCTTGAATGTTGAATTCTTAGTATTAATTCAACATTCAAAATAAAGAATTAAGAATTCGGGAAGGGTGGACGATATGACATTGAATGGCAAGGTTGCGCTGGTAACGGGCGCGGCCAGTGGAATCGGCAAGGCAGTAGCGCTGGAGCTGGCCCGGCAAGGCGCGAGCGTCGTGGTGAATTACCACAGTGACCGCGATCCCGGCCAACCGGTCGTGGACGAAATCACGGCGGCCGGTGGTCATGCCGTGACCATTCAGGCCGACGTTTCCAAATCAGCCGATGTAACCAACCTGTTCGCGCAAGCAGTGTCGGCGCTCGGCAGGGTAGATTTGCTGGTCAACAACGCGGGGATCGAGAAGGAAGCGTCGATCCTGGACATCACAGAAGCCGATTGGGACATGGTCCTGGAAGTCGATTTGAAGGGGCCATTCCTCTGTACTCAGGCCGCGGCCCGCGACATGGTGCGAAGGGGCGCTCGTGGCACGATCATCAATATCTCGTCGGTGCACGAAGACCTGCCATTCCCCGGTTTCACCCCATATTGCGCCGCCAAAGGCGGGCTGCGGATGCTCTGCCGGAACCTCTCGGTGGAGCTTGCCCCGCACAACATCAATATTGTCAATGTCGGCCCAGGCGCAATTGCTACGCCCATCAACGCTGCGACATTACAGGACCCGCAGAAGATAGCCGCCCTTGACCGCGAGATACCGCTCGGCCGCGTAGGCACGCCCGAAGAAGTAGCCGCCCTGGTGGCCTACCTCGCCTCGGATGCCGCCTCCTATATCACCGGCACAACCATTTTCATAGACGGCGGCCTAATGCAACAGACAGGATCATTGTGAATGCGGAATGTTGAATTCGGAATTCGGAATGGACGCCCGACGACCTAAATAGGCACTAACGTATATTCCGCATTCCACATTCAACATTCCGCATTCCCGAAGGGGGAGATATGCTTAATCCGGTTTCACCTGGGGCTTCGGCCATTTCGGATGTGTTCATACTTACTACGGTGATTGCCGGGTTTATTTTCCTGCTCGTCACGGGCCTGGTTATTTATATCGCCATCCGCTTCCGCCATAAGCCGGGCCAGCCTGACCCTCGTCCGACATTCGGTTTCCCCAAGTTGGAGGTAGGTTGGACCATAGGGCCGACATTGATCCTGGGGATCCTTTTCATTTTTACAGTAAGTGCGATGGGCAAGGCCGATCCATCGGTGGCCCAGGGCGCGCAGCCCAATATCATTGTGGTGGGCCACCAGTGGTGGTGGGAGATACATTATCCGCAGCTTGGCGTGACGACCACCAACGAGATCCACCTGCCCGTTGGCCAACCGATGCTGGCGGAGGTCGAAGCCGCCGATGTGATCCACGATCTCTGGATTCCGCAGGTGGGCCGGAAGATCGACATGATACCGGGCCAGCCTAACTACCTGTGGTTGCAAGCGGGCGTTATGGGGGTCTACCCGGGGGCATGCGCCGAGTATTGCGGGACGGAGCACGCCCGGATGCTGGTGAGCGCCATAGCCCAGCCCGAGAGCGATTTCGATGCCTGGGCCAAAGCTCAGGCCCAGCCGGCAGCCCCACCGGTGAGTGCTCTCGCTATTCGAGGGCAACAGGTATTCCAGAGCAAGACCTGTATCACCTGCCATGCGATCAACGGCACAGCCGCCGTCGCCCAGGTCGGCCCTGACCTCACCCACCTTGCCAGCCGCAACACCATCGCCGCAGGCACACTGACCAATACTCCCGACAACCTGGCGGCCTGGATTAGAGACCCGCAGGCCGTCAAGCCCGGCAGCAACATGCCCAATGTGCAGCTTACTCCCGACGAGCTAAACGCCCTGGTTGCCTATATGGAGACGCTGAAATGATGACGTAGTTGTCAGTTGCCAGTTGTCAGTTGTCAGTTGTCAGTAGACGACCGACCACTGCCCACCGTCTACTGACAACTGACAACTGGCAACTGACAACTGGAGGACAAAATGACCGACATACCGCTGGTGCCGGAAAACACCGAACCAATGCCCAGGATTAGCGAGACCGAGGGATTCATCGCATGGATCGCCTCTGTGGATCACAAGCAGATCGCAGTCATGTACTTGATCGTGTCGTTCTTTTTCCTCGGGGTGGGCGGCTTTGAGGCTTTGCTCATGCGGGTCCAGCTTGGCGCGCCGAACAACACCTTCCTTTCGCCGGAGGCATACGACCAGATATTCACTATGCATGGCACCACAATGATCTTTCTGGTGGTGGTGCCGCTGCTGATCGCATTCATGACATATTTTACGCCCCTGATGATCGGGGCGCGCGACGTGCTTTTCCCGAGGCTCAATGCGCTTAGCTTCTGGATGCTGCTGTTTGGCGGCCTCCTTCTCTATTACAGCTTCGTAGCAGGGGGCGCGCCTGACGCCGGCTGGTTTAGCTACGCGCCTCTCAGCGAAAAGCCTTATGCAGACACGAGCGGCCTGGATTACTGGGCACTTGGTCTGCTGGCGGTGGGGATCGGCACGGTAGCGTCCGGCATTAATGTCATCTGCACTGTCTGGAAGCTGCGAGCTCCGGGTCTCACGATTCGCCGCCTGCCCCTATTTGTTTGGATGTCGGTGATCAACTCGGTGCTGATCATCGGGGCGCTACCTGCTCTCAACGCATCACTGGTCATGTTGCTCATCGATCGACAGTTGAGCGCTCACTTCTTCCAGACAGCGTCGGGGGGCTCGGCGGTGCTGTGGCAGCACTATTTCTGGTCATTCGGACACCCAGAGGTTTACATAATGGTGTTGCCAGCATTCGGGATCATCTCAGAGGTGATACCTGTCTTCTCGCGCAAGCCGATCTTCGGGTATGCGTTCGTGGCGGCTGCGACCATAGGCATCGCATTCCTTAGCTTCGCAGTTTGGGCGCACCATATGTTCGCGGTGGGGCTTGGCAGGCCGTGGGACACGATATTCGGGGCAGCAAGTATGTTGATCGCCATTCCGACAGGGGTAAAGATCTTCAACTGGATAGCTACTATGTGGGGAGGGGTGATCCGCTTTACGACCTCGATGCTGTTCGCTATGTCGTTCCTGGTGATGTTCACCATAGGTGGCATCAGCGGCGTGATGTTTGCGGTGGTGCCTATAGACTGGCAGCTTACCGACACCTACTTTGTGGTGGCGCACATGCACTATGTCCTTTTCGGCGGGACCTTCTTCGCGGTAATGGCTGGGGTCTACTACTGGTTCCCGAAGATAACCGGGCGGATGCTCTCCCGAAAAGTGGGGCAGGTGGCATTTCTGGCTGACATTTGTCGGCTTCAACATGACCTTTTTTGTGCAGCACTTCCTTGGCATGATGGGAATGCCGCGGCGGGTGTCGACCTATCCCGACCTGCCCGACTGGGGCGCTCTCAACCTGATATCGACTGCGGGGGCATTCATGCTGGCGGTGTCGGTGCTTGTCTTTGCCTGGAATGTGATCATCAGTCTGCGCAACGGCGAAGTGGCAGGGGACAACCCCTGGAACGCCTGGACCCTGGAATGGGCTACCACGTCGCCTCCGCCCGTCTACAACTTCGACCTGGTGCCGCCCGTCAGAAGCCGCCGCCCATTATGGGACCTCGCTCACCCCGAAAATCCCGATTGGCGAAGGAAGGACGGAGACCACAACCCCGAACTGGAGAGCCCAGCGCCATGATCAACACAAACAGACTTGAAAGAATAGAGAGCAACACGTTGGCTATGGCGCTCTTCCTGCTGAGCGAAACTGTCTTCTTCG